>CAJTMV010000011.1 GCA_910577225.1 uncultured Eubacterium sp.
ATCTTGCAGAATGACAAAAAAGTGCTGGAACATGGTGGAAACTATGTGTTTCAGGCAAATACAGATAAATAGGAAATTGTCAAATTAACAAATCGAACTTTAATCAAGGAGTGAAACATATGAAAATCAGAAAAACCGCAAAGGCATATATGGCAACTGCTATAGTTTTATTAACGACACTTTTATTTGCAGGCTGCGGAACTAATACAACAAAAGAAGCAGAACTTGACGTGATTGAGGAAGAAACCTCAAGTAATAAAGATTTGGTGATAGAGAATGATGTAAAAGAGGAAAACCAAGATAAAGACATAACATTGCGAAACGATGAAACAGACAATCAAAAAGCACCCACTGAAAATACTAATATATATGATTATATTTTAACGCAATATAGCGACATGGTTCAAAATGATTTTTACATTAATCTTCGGGATTCAGATAACTATGACAGCAGTTTTGGAGAGGATATTGGACTTGAAATTCGCACCCACAAGCAGGATATTTATTACACATTTTATGATATAGACGGAAATGGGATAATGGAACTTATTATTGCAGGTGGAGAACATAGCGTATCAAATCCCACTTTTTCCCCTTGGAATTATGATTTATATGGTTATGACGGAACGAATGTAGTTCATATTTTCCCGGAAATGTCGTTTGGTTATAGAACAAATTTTTCGCTTTATGAAAATGGAGTGATAGAAGTATTTTACAGCGGCAGTGCTGCGGAGTCTGGAGTTGATTTTTACAGAATAGGCACAGACGGATTCACTCCCGAACTAATAGATTCTTTTATTGCAGTCGGTCATTTAGAAGGAGATGAACCTGTATTTACCTATTCTCAAAATGGAAATGAAATAACGGAAGAAGAATACAATGCCAGCATTCAAAGCTACGAAATCGCTCTTACAACATTAGATTGGATACAGATTCAATAAAACGTACCAAGCTAACAACTCAAAAGGCAGCCGCCCCGTCAAAGCGTCTGCCTTTTCCTGTCCCGGTCCTCTTACTCGCCCCTGCTCCATTGTCGCCGTCAGCTTCACAAACCGCTGCTCTGACAGGATTCCCTTTGCCTTGTCAGTATACAGGTTCAGGAACATATCGTCAATTTCCCGGTTCCTTGCTTCCAGACGTTCCCGCTCCTTCTCCATCTCCGAAGCGTCCGCCAGATACCGCCGTTCCATGCGGCTGCTAATCCGCTGGTAGAACGATTCCACGTCTTTAAGCGCCATTGCCGCAAGTTCCTGAATGTCCTTCAGCACAAGATTGTACAAATCACTGGCTTCCAGGTCATGGCTAATTAGAGGTAATTAAAATGAGGAAAGGAAAAGCACAATCCAGACGGAACCGGCGATACCGTCAGGAAATATTTGTGAGTTAGCAAGAATCCTGATATAATGGGTTTAAACGCCCATCCGGGGCAGAAAGGCAGGGAGAAACATGCACATCAGCTACAAACCGCTCTGGCACACGCTAATAGAGCGGAACATGAGGAAAGAGGATTTAAGGCTTGCCGCCGGCCTGACTACAAATATGATTGCCAATATGGGAAAAGAGGGAAAGCACATCAGCATGGACACGCTGGCACGAATCTGCGAAACGCTGGATTGTGGCATTATGGACGTGATTGAGCTGGCCAGTGACGAGCCTTCCACCACAGGAGGGAACGATAATGGAAAAACTGACCTTAATCATTGAGCAGATGAAAGCCGCCGAAGGAGTGACCGAGGAACTGAAAGCCCGGAACCAGCTTGAATGGGTGGGGCGAATGAACAATATCCGCAATCGGGCGGAGGAAATCATAAACAGTGAGTTGATTTATTTTGTAGATATATGGTAGAATTATTTCAGATGATAAATCATAATTTGTTTAGGGAGGCGAGTATCATGAAATTCAAAGTCGCGGTTTTGCAGATGAAATCATTGAACCGACAGTATAAAGAAAATATAGAAATTGTCATCGGCATGATGAAGAAAGCTGCAGAAAACCGTGCTGATATTCTTCTGTTGCCGGAAGCGTTTCTAACAGGATATGCGATGCCGATAGACAACGAAGAGGCGCTCTCGGAGCAGAACTCTTATCTCGAACAAATCTGTGTCGCAGCTTCAAAACTGCGTGTAGGGGTGGTTGTAACAGCTCTCACAAAGGGACAGAAAAAGCCGCGAAATCCAAATGGCGAAAACGCTGGTAATTCTTGTGCATTCAGCCCGATTTGCTGGGATAAAAACGGTAATTGTGTGGATAATGTTCTCCTGATGGCAGATGCCGTAACCGAGGGATTGTTCTACGCAGAGTTTGATATGGATGTAATCCGCAGTTATCGGGAAAATGAAATGATGGGAAATACTTTCCGAAAAGTAAAAGCATATGATTTACTGTTGAGTGAAAAAATCGAATATCCCTTTATACGATAACTCCCAATCGATTGGGAGTTTGCAACATCTACGCAAAGCAAAGGCATACTTGTGTAAATCGTGTCTTACTTATTTGAAAGAGGAAAATCACATGGAACTAAATTTTGAATGGGACGAGGAAAAAGACCATATCAACCGCCAAAAACACGGCATTTCTTTTGAAACGGCTTCATACGTTTTCCGTGATGAATATTACATAGAGATGTATGATTTCGAGCATAGTATGGAAGAAGACCGTTATATCGCAATCGGTATGGTTGGCGATTTATTGTTTGTTGTATTTACCGAGCGTGGGGAGAATATCCGGCTGATCTCCGCAAGATTGGCAACAGAAAGTGAAAGGAGGCTTTATTATGACCAAAACTTTTACAATTAAGGATGGCCAGGTTCCTACACAGGAACAGTTAGAGGAAGTCAGGGCGGCGGCAAAGCGGGAAATTCAGTTTGATGAAGATTCTCCGGAGCTGTCACCCGCAATGTACAAAGCGTTCAGGTGCACTGTGACACAGCGCAATAGGAAAAAGAAGAACGCATAAAGTTCTGCTATGAAGCGGGGATATACTATTCCGGGCATTCTGGTTTATGAATTAAAAATTGAATAAGAATTGCCCCAAATGCCGTTGCATGGATAAAACCAGTGCAACGGCATTTCCTTATCTCCGCTTCATCCTGCTCAACGGGGAATCCTTATATGCCGGAGTTTTCTTCATAACATTCTTTAAAACCGTGCGCTCCTGCTCTGTCAGCTTTTCATATCGGATTTGAAGCTGTGTACACATGAGGGCAGTGAACACATCCAGATAGGAACCCGGCACAGCCAATGCCTTCTTTGCGTCTTTGATTAGTTTCATGGTATTGGAGCCGTCCGGCGCACTGTCCGTATCGTCCTTGTGCGCTTCCCTTAGGGAAAGATATATTTATACAGTTGTATCTTCAGAACTATATTCTCCTGAGTATTATAGGCAGAAAGGATTGAGTAGTGCACAGGTGTCAAGGCTGTATAAGACACAGGCTATTGTTGCAAATACATATTATGAATATTGCGATAGTGTATACTCAAATCATCGTGGACAAGGATATAAAGTCTGCAATACAGATTGCTGTCAGGTTTGCGATTCTGCCAAAATGAATCAGGTTGCAGCCCTGGCAGGTGCTGCAGGCAATACAGTGGATATTTATTTGATGACAGTGCAGAATGGGGCAGACTGCCTGCTTTTTTCCTGGACATCTACAAGACAGGGGCACTCGTCACAGGAAATGAAAGCGTATCAAATGCAGATGGAAAAAGACAGGATGAAAGCCGTTCCATTGGAATGTTTTTAACTGTTGCAAGAGACATTTGCAGCCTATATATGAAATCTTGATTTTATTCAGAAAGATGGATTTGTGAGAGAATTTGAGAAATAAAAGCAGAAATGCAAATATACAATAATTACGAGGAAGGGTATTTTTCTGGGAGGCATATCAAAAATCCGCAACGTAGTGGATCCTGCGTTAAGGATTATTGATGTGGGCAATCGGGAAAATAGACAGGAAATTACGCTAAATATAATCAGTTTAGCACACGGCGCTTGTTGCTTCTTTATTGCCCCTGCGCATATTATATTTAGGAAAATAATTCTTCCAATATATGCCACCGCATGTTAAGATAAAAGAAAACGGCGCTGATTCCTATGGCAGGACCGTTCTGAAATGCTGTCAGATCTTGCGGGATACTTGATGAAACGAAAGGCTGCGAATTGACACATGCCAGGATCACCTTTTTCAGATGTGGATAGTTTTCGGACAGATGAAATGGATGGGAAGCGAAAAATAAAAGTGCCGGTTCTTCGCTGGAGGGTGGATGATCCGAATACTTTTGGTACGGATGCGTACATCAGATTTTGCCGTAAGATTGACCGCGAATCGTATATTTGTACAAATGGATGGGATTCACAAGACAAATGATTATGCTGGTTATAAACAGGATATGGTGTATACAAATCATATTGGTTGTTCGATCGATGAGGTCAGGGGACTGCTGATGGCGCCTGGACTGGAAAAGAAGGACTTTATGCAAAACTTTAAAGTTTTATAAAAGGGGTTCGCTGGAAAGGGATTCGGGAGTGTATTCATATGGCTGATGTGCTGACGCCTGAACAACGGCGCAAAAATATGAAAAGTATCAAGGCTAAAGATACGAAAATAGAAGTCTTGTTAAGAAAAATGTTATGGGAAAACGGATATCGGTATCGGAAAAATGTTTCCGGTCTGCCGGGAAAACCGGATGTGATACTGACAAAATATAAAATTGCAATATTTTGCGACGGCGAGTTTTTTCATGGGAAAGACTGGGAGAAGCTGCGGATAAAGTTAAAAAGCAGCAACAATGGAGAGTTTTGGCTAAAAAAGATCGCGGGAAACAGAGCGCGGGATGAGGAAGTGAATAAACAGCTTTCTTTTTTGGGCTGGACAGTGATTCGATTTTGGGGCAAAGACATTAAGAAACATCCGGAGGAATGCCTGAAAGTTATTGAAGAGGCAATTTTTGAAATTAAGATGCAGAACGCGGAGACGGAGAGTTTCACAGAATGGTGTGAAGACTGAGTTTGACAGAATCATGCGATTCATAAGGGGCAGAGCGGTTGCCGGGATTGGGTTTGTTAGAAACAATAGATACTGACTCCAAATGGTTTTCAACGTCATTGATGTGCCGAAAGGTGCTGGTTACGGCATTGTACCTGATATTCAAAATCCATTTGGAGTATCCTGGCAGAGTGTCAGTCAATATCCAGAAAGACTCTCGTTTCATTATTTTTTACATGCAGATCTTTGTGTCCTGCGCCGCCTTCCTCTATCGTTGCACCCCAGAGCATGTCTTCTGCGATGCTGTAGGACATTCTTAACCGGTTTCCGTTCGCAAGGTCGAATAAATATACGATAGATCCATGCGGTATCTGTCCGTTTTCGTTTAATTTGTACTGTGCACAGGCATTCGTTATCGTTGATGTTTCACCTAATAATTCGAAAGCGATTGCTTTGGCTTCTTTTCCTTTCTTTTGGATCTGTTTTTTATTTATTTTCAGATTCTCATGATAATAGGCAAATCCGTCTTTTTCCATAGTAATATTTTGGAAAGAAGCGTCCTTGGCCTGTACGCAGACAGAATAAGTCGTATGGTCAGCCACAAATGTAATCTGGTAGTCTCCATAGCTGCCGCTTAGTCCTGTTTCCATATTTTCTGCCGTAATACCATACATTATTTTCAGATAAGAGGCAGCGGATGCCACAACTTCCTCTTCGGACAATGCATTCGGAGATATTTGAGATCGTTTCTTTTCCATCTCCATCCTGTATCTGGCTGTGGTATCGCTTGTGCGCAAACTATAGTCTGTTTTTTTGTAAAAGTCAATGATTTGCAGAAATTCTTCTCTTGTAAGTTCGCGGTTTGGCAGGTAGATACAGTTATCTTTTGCATTGTAGCATAAGGTCTCCTGATCAGCTGTATGGCTGTCGTCCGAGACGGCCAGTGTGCCATCTGGAAAAATGCCCTGATCATATTGAGCCAGCAGGGAATCATATAATTCCTGTTCAGATTCGGACAAATCTCTGGAGTAACGAATGGCTTCTTTATCTAAAATATCTAAATCATCTAAAACATCTAAATCATCTAAAACATCTAAATCTAACGACGGATCCTGCGTATTATTTTCATAGATCATGGTACGGAGTTCATTCTTTTCTTTTTCAGATAACCTGGCCAGACGGCTGGCTACATAATTGGAAGCCGCTTTTACCGGATAAGCGGCAATTAGTATCGCAAATATTACGACAGGAATGCGTTTCATCCAAAATGACCGCTGTCTGACTGGTTTTTGAGGCGGTTTCACCAGATCTTTTGTCATGTGAATCAGTTTTTTTGTATAGGCAGGATTCCCATCAAACGGTTCGCTTTTTAATCTTTTTCTGATTTTTTTGTCGATATTATTCATAGGTAAGAATCTCCTTTCTGATGCATTCATAAAAATGGTTACACGAAAAGTTTTTTCAGCTTATCTTTTGCGCGTGAGAGTCTGGATTTTACGGTTCCTTCTGAAATATTTAAAATTTTTGCAATTTCCCTGATCTTAAAATCTCCAAAGTAAAATAAAATAATTACTTCGCGGAACTTCGGTTCCATATGATAAATACAGTCGTGTAAATCCATGTATGCTTCCTGATTTTGCGATAGTTCTGTATGTGCATCGATCGCGTCGGATACAGGAAGTTTTTTTGAAAGCATTGTTTTGCAATTGTTCGCTAAAATCTGAAACATCCAGCTCTTCATTTTGTGAAGGTGCTTCAAATCATTTAAATGTTCAAATGCTTTGAGAATGGTTTCACTGACTGCGTCTTCGGCATCTTGTCGGTTGAGCAGGACAGAGTAAGCATATCTGTAAAATATTTCAGCGTTTTCTTTTACGACTAATAGAAAATATTCCTTTCTTATTTGCATTTTCATACACATATCGAATCCTTTTTTCAGATGTTCTGGTCAATGACTGCAGTATTTTATCCAAAAATCTTCATTCAGAGCCACCTCTTTTCTTTGTTAATTTTGGAATTAAGAAATTAAATCCACCTCTTTTCTTTATAAATTTTGGAATTAAAAACTCAAATCCACTTCTTTTCTTTATATATTTTCGAATTAAAAAATGAGAATATTGCCAGTACTGATATTTTTCATTTTCATCTGACAGCATCTGTTTATTAGACAGCAGAAGGATACGTTTGGTTCCCTGAAAATAAAAATATTTAATTTTTGGAAAACTGCTCAAAGGCGATACCTGGAGGCGGGATTTGATGGAAAAAGGGAGCATGTTAATTTGCGTTGCTTGTGGCAACGGGCGATTTTGCCTATAATAATAGCAACAACAGAAAGAAAGGAGACTGTCCCGAATGCTTAATGAAAATATCAAAGCAATCAGAAAATCAAAAGGACTTTCACAACAGGAGCTTGCTGTCAGGCTGAATGTGGTGCGGCAAACCGTTTCCAAATGGGAACAGGGACTGTCCGTTCCCGATTCCGATATGTTGATCTCTATATCGGAAACGCTTGAAACACCTGTAAGTACGCTGCTTGGCGAAAACGTTATTGAGTCGGACGCTGACGGTTTAAAGGCGATTTCCGCAAAGCTGGAGGTGATAAACCTGCAGCTTGCGCAGAGAAAAACTACAGGGAAAAGAATACTGCACGGGTTTCTTATCGCATTATGCGCAGTCATAGCGGTAATTTTTTCAATTTTACTGGCATTAGAAAGTCCTTATACCGGGTGGGATTACAGCGATCCTGAAACCGCCGTTTTCGGAGCCGCATTTCACCTGTTTGAATGGCTGTTTGTCAGAGCTGCACCGATGATCCTTGTGGGTGCGATGATTGGAATTTTATTAATACGTAAAAAAGACTAAGAAGATTTTCCAGTGGGCGGTCCGGACCACCGGCAGAGCCGGTGGTCAGCCGCGCAGTTCTGCAATCGCGCGTTTATCTGGAGGAATGAAAGACTTGCTGCGCTTTTTTCATATTTTCACGAATCGGAACCCGGAACGGACAGCGGGTTTCACATGCGCCGCATGCGGTGCACGCGTCAGCATGATGTTCCAGTGCCGCGTAATGTTCTCTCACCGTTTCTGGTACCATCTTTTGCGCAATTGTGAGGTTTAAAAACTTTGTCACAGAGGCGATGTCTATGTTCTGCGGACATGGCGCGCAGTGACTGCAGTACATACAGTGGCCTTCCCAGCTGATATTTGGGAACGCAGCGAGCGCGGGCGCATAATCTTTTTCTTCGGCAGAGGCAGTTTCATAGGAAACGCATTGTTCCAGCTGTTCTGCGGAATGGACGCCTGCCAGTACGGTTGCCACAGCCGGACGGGTGAGGGCATAATGCAGGCACTGATGGGCGCTTAGCGCTTTTCCGGCAGGGGAAAGCGCGGCGTCTAACAGGTCGCCGCCGCCAAACGCTTTCATTACAGTGATGCCAACGCCAAGTGTCTGGCATGTTTCATAGAGCTCCTGACGCTGCGGATCCATATTGATGAGCGGATTTTTGTATTTTTCCTCGTTCCAGAGCTCGTTTACGTCTTCGCTGGCGGGCTGCAGGTCATAACATGGATTTACGCTGAACATCAGCACTTCGATATGGCCGGTATGTACAGCGGCAAGCGCGACCTGCGGATTATGACTGCTGAGTCCGATATGACGGATGCGGCCCTGGTTTTTCAGCTCTATGGCATATGACAAAATGCCGTTTTTTATAATTGCGTCCCAGTCCGACAGGGAATCACAGTAGTGAATCATGCCAACATCGATATCATCGGTCTGCAGCAGACGCATCATTTCTTCAAATCCTTCCCGGACTTCGCGCAGATCGCGGCTTCTCTTATATTGCGCATCCTTCCAGATGGAGCAAAGGTGCGACTGCACGATAAATTTTTCCCTGCGTCCGGCCATTGCATGTCCGACAGCTTCCCGGACACGAGGATCGGAAGCGTAGAGGTCGAAATAGTTGATGCCATAAGATTCGGCTTTATCCAACAGTTCTTTTGTCATCTGATATTCATTTTTACTAAATCCTTCGCAGCCCATGCCGATTTCACTGACCAGCAGGCCAGTGTTTCCTAATGGTTTGTAGTTCATGTGGATTTCCTTTCTGATCGTTATCTGATAAAACGAACACCTGTTACTTTTGTATGAAAATATAAGAATCGTATATTTTAAATTTATTTTAAGATAAATCGTTTGGAATGTCTATGGAATCGGTTAAATTTATATAACAGTTCCAGACACGCGTTACGGTTCACACCAGGGGGTGCATTTACTGCATAACCCGTAAGAATGCGTAAATTCAGCCAGGAGTAAATGCAGACCTTCGCCGCAGGTGAACTTTCCATGGGCTGCATTCAGTTGCTGTGAGCATCGAAGGCGTGAACAGCAACACAGATATCGTTTGCCCGGCGCCAATTATGAGATATATCTTGTGGGAACCGTGAAAATGCAGTAAAATAAAAAAGCGAAAGCTGCGGCCGAAAGCAGCAGAATGAGAAAGCAAAAGCCGGAGCCGAAAGCGGCAAAATGAAAAAGTATAAACCGGAACCGAAAGCGGCAAAATTAAAAACGAAAGACGGAGGAAACTATGAAAAAGAAGCTGTGCGTTTATTTTGATTATACATGTCCCTATTGTTATCACGGTATGACAGATCTGTTGTCGCTGCTTCCTCAATATCCGGAGCTGACAGTAGAATGGATCCCGTGTGAAGCGCATCCGTTTCCGGAATCTGCATGGGTACACAGCAGACTGGCCAGTCAGATGATGCTTGCAGCCGCAGAAAACGGCGCGGATCTGATCCGGTTTCATCAGGAAGTATTGGAAGCCTGTTTTGTCAAACATCTGCGGATAGATGACAAAGATCTGCTGTTGGATATTGCACAAAAATGCGGCGCTGACGGGAAGAAACTGACTTTGGACTGGGAAAATGCCAGATATGAACAAAGAGTGGAGGATCATAATCGTCTCGTGTGGGAAACGTTAACGCTTGAAGCAGTACCGTGTTATCAGAGCGGCAGTTATTTTTTAAAATCACATGAGGATGTGAGGATTCCAAAAGAAAGACTGAAAACTTTTTTGGATCATGTTGCTGAGAAAGAAGCAGAGAGCGCCGGATGGTAAAATAAGGCGAAACGATCGGGACATATGTTGAAATGCGGGGGAAAAGATGATTTTATTTTTAGGCTTTGCGGGAATGCTGATAATACCGCTTGGTATTTATCTGTATTTTTTTATTCAAAGATTTTTAGGGATTTTTTGGGACAGCCAGAGGCTGCGTTTGAGAAAAATCATATCGGCTGTCGCTGCAGCCGCAGCGGCGGCAGGGGCCGTCAACCTGTTTGGACTTTGGGCACTGCTTGTGTTTTATACTGCAGCAGCCGGCATAGCGACTGATATTATACGGTATGGTTTCAGGAAGGCGGGACGCCCGTGGAACCGGACTTTTGATCTGATCTGGCGCAGCGGGATATTTGCGTTTGCAGTTACTGCTGTCATTACGGGTTATGCTTATGTTAATATGCATCGGGTGACGGTTGCGGATTATACCATACAGACAAAAAAGCCGATTCGTGAACAGGGGTATCGGGTTGTATTTTTATCGGATCTGCATTTTGGAACGACGATGGATTTGGAAAAACTGCAGGATTACTGCGAACAAATGGAACAAAAACAGCCGGATCTTGTCGTGCTTGGCGGAGACATTGTAGATGAAAAGACGTCGCTGCAGGAAGTCAAAGAAGCGTTTGGAGCACTGGCAAAGATTTCGAGTACATTTGGGACATTTTATGTCTACGGAAATCATGACAAAGGACGGTATTCGAATACGTGTGATTTTACGGAATCTCAGCTGGCACAAACGATTGAAGATTCCGGTATTGTGATTTTGGAAGATGATGCGGTTTTATTAAATGAGGAATTATCTATAACCGGACGACGGGACCGGTCGGATGGTTCGCGTACAGGAGGGTTTCGGAACGCATCAGCGGATCTGATAAAAGAACTGCCGCCGACGGCTTTTCATATGCTGGCAGATCATCAGCCGCGCGATATGGAGGAGAACGCGTCGGCGGGATATGACCTGATGCTGTCCGGACATACGCATGCAGGGCAGATGTGGCCGGTTGGTCTGGTTACGGAATTATTTGATAAAAGTACGGTAAACTATGGGCAAAAATCATTTGGGGATCTGCAGCTGATTGTTTCGTCCGGAATTGCCGGGTGGGGATATCCGTTACGAACGGGAAAACATAGCGAATATGTAGTGATTTCGATTGAAAATGCGAATGTGGGTTAGAGCGTGTCTTCGAAATGCGTAAAAGACGCGCTTCGGGTCATGCATATTTTTCCGATTTCGGCATAAAATAAAATAAGCAGAGAACGGAGAGACATCCCATGAGTGCAAAGACAAGAATCGTTGTGTTACATATGAGAGAGGTAATCTATACCGTAATATTCGCATTACTTGCGATTTTACTCATTCTGCTGCTGGTCTTCATGTTTCGTTCCGGTAAAAAAGGCGACGGACTGCAGGAAACGATGAAATATGCGTCAGGCGTCTATACGTCGTCCATTGTGCTCAACAACCAGACGATGGATCTGAAAGTTGTCGTGGACGATAACCGGATTAACGCGATTTCTCTGGATAATCTGGATGAAACGACAGCCGCTATGTATCCGCTGATGCAGCCGGCACTGGACAATATCAGTCAGCAGATCTATGAAAAACAGTCTACGGAAGGAATTACCTATGAAGAAGCAAATCAGTATACGTCTGTCGTATTACTGAACGCGATCGAAGATGCTCTTTCAAGGGCAAAAGCCGAAGAGAGCGATCCCTGAACGAATGAGAGAAAGCGGCAGAAAGGCGGGCTGAAAACAGCGATTATTTTTCAGACCCGCTTTTTGCGTGCGAATCATTACAAACAGATTCGGATATGGTTATGGTACATAATGTTTGCGGATGTTTTGCAGTTTATGATCCTGTATGGTTAAAACATAAGGGATATCGGCACGGATATCTTCCCGTTCTTTTTACGTATCTGAGCGGACGGTATCTGTACAGGTTTATAATTGTCAGACCAGTCTAAAAGAATGCGGCAACAGTCTTCGCAATGAATAGAACGTTGCAGGGACAGAAAATGAGCATATTTCATAAAAAATCAGATAAAAAACTGTAAAAATACAACAAATTTTTGGGAAATGCTAAAAAAGGGACACTGGTCCTGTTCTATTTTGGGAAAATATGACATGATTTTATTATCATTTTTACGAGAAACGAAGGAGGAGCAACATGAGGAAAAGCAGAACGAAATTATTGGCAGTTCTGCTGTCTGCAGCGCTGGCAATACCGGCATCTGTACCGGCAGCAGACAGGGTGCAGGCGGCAGAAGATCAAAAGCAGATTCAGATTCTTGCGACAAGCGATCTGCATGGCAAGTTTGTAGCTTATGATTACGCAGTGAATGAAGAGAGCAAAAGCGGCAGTGTGGCACAGGTGGGAACGCTGATTAAGCAAAGAAGGAACGATCAGACCGTGCTGATCGATGTGGGGGATACGATCGAGAGCAACTCAGCCAGCCTGTTTTTTGATGAAGAAGTCCATCCGATGATGGCAGGATTTAATCTGCTTAAATATGACGTATGGGTAGCAGGCAATCATGAATTTAACTATGGCATCGACACGCTGTTAAAAACGGCGGCGCAGTTTACCGGCGCGTTTTTGTGCGGAAATGTCTATAACAAAGAGAACCAGGCGATTGGCGACGCCTATAAGCTGATCGAAAAGGACGGCGTTAAAATTGCCGTTATTGGATATGTAACGCCGAATATTACACATTGGGACGCGGAAAATCTGAAAGAATATAAAGTGACCAATCCGTTAGAAAGCGGCGAAATGAAACAAATGGTAGAAAAGGCCAAAAGCGAAGCAGATATTATCGTAGCTGCACTGCACATGGGCGTGGAAGGCGAATTTGATCTGAAAGGTTCGGGCGCGCAGGATTATGCAGAGGCATTTCCGGATATCGACGTAATTTTGGCGTCTCATGGTCATGAAGAAGTCAACGAGACAAAGAACGGCGTTCTGATCGTGGAAAATAAAAGTCAGGGACAGACGCTGGCAGACGTGGATATCTCTGTAAAACCAGACGGAAACGGCGGATATGAGGTTACGGAGAAAAAAGCGGAAATCGTGGCTGCAAAAGATGCAGAACCGGATGCTGAGATTACAGAAGCGCTGGCAAAATATGACGCGCGTGCAAAAGAAGATGCGCAGACAGTTGTCGGCGAATTAAAAGGCGGCGATCTGGTGCCGGAGACAGAGATACCTGGTATTACCCAGTCGCAGATTCAGGAAACCGCAATGATCAATCTGATCAATCAGGCGCAGCTGTATTATGGAGAAGCGGACGTGTCTGCGGCAGCGGTATTCAGCTCTTCCGCAAATATGAAAGAGGGAAAAATTAAAAAATGCGATATGTCTTTGATTTATAAATTTGACAACACGCTGTATCGGCTGGAAGTAACCGGAAAACAGTTAAAGCAGTATATGGAATGGTCTGCGGCATATTACAATACTTATAAAGACGGCGATCTGACGATTTCCTTTAATGAGAATATGAGAAGCTATCTGTATGATATGTTTGGAGGCGTCAAATATCAGATCGATATATCGAAAGAACCGGGCAGCCGGATTCAGAACCTTACCAGAATGGATGGCACGCCGATTGCAGATACAGACACACTCGTACTTGCTGTAAACAATTATCGTGCAAATTCTCAGCTGCTGACTTATGGCAGCGTATTTTCAGAGGAAAAAGGAGACACGCTTCCAAAATTACTGGAAAAAGACGTGATGGCTGGCGAAGCAGTCCGCGGTATGATTGGAAAATGGATTATAGAAAAAAATAACGGCGTGATTCAGCCGGAATTAAGCGGCAATTGGGAAATTATCGGAAATAACTGGAACCCGGCGCTGCATGAAAAGGCTGCGCAGCTTGTCAAAGAGGAAAAGATTAGCATTCCGACTTCGTCAGACGGAAGAACGGACAATGTAAAATCGGTAACAGTGGATGATCTGAAAGATCACGTATCGATCATAAAAACAGAACTGGATGCGAATGGAGGCACGTCAGATACTGCGTATTACGCAGAGGAAGGACAGGCTTATGGCAGTCTGCCGACGCCTGTCAGAGATGGATATCAGTTTACCGGATGGTATACAAAAAAGAGCGGCGGTACAAAAGTAACAGAAAGTACAAAAGCGAAAGCAGGCACACTTTATGCACAGTGGACCGCTAAAACGAGCGCTCCTGATAAGGTGTCCATAAAGAAACTCAAAGCGGGTACGAAGAGCTTTAAGGTAACGTACGGTAAAGTAAAGGGCGCGAAAGGTTACAGAATCGAGTATGCTTTGAACAAGAGTTTCCAAAACTCCAAAAAAGTATATTCGGATCAGACGTCTGCAACAGTAAAAAAACTGAACAGTGGGAAGACCTATTATGTGCGTGTAAGGGCATATACGACTGATACAAATGCAAAGAAGGTATTTGGCAGGAACAGCAGCGTGAAAAAAGTAAAAGTAAATTAAACATTCACGGCGTGCCGGATAAGAATCTGGCACGCCGCGTTAAAAAGGCGGCGGCTTGTTTTGTTATATGCAAATTAGAAATCATATCCATTTTATCTGAATTATCCTGAATCATTCTGAAGGATACAAAATCCATCCAGGCATTAAAACTTATCGAAAGACAGAAATATCCTGTCAGAGATCTGATACCAGAGAAAAATTTTGTAAAAAGGTTTGCATAATATTTCTCACGTGAATTTTTTTGGGGGATCGTGCATACCTAAAATCAGACTGTGTATATTGCACAATTATTTACAAATAATATGTACATAAGCAACAATTTTTGGCTATTTTTAAGAAAACAGGACAAGTGTCCTATCTAAAAGGTGGGACATATGTCATTATTACGTTAGATATGACGGCGTTGTCAGTAACTATTGATAAAGATCAGGGCTTATGAAAGAAAAGCATAAGCGAAATCAGATGATCGCAGATGAATAAAAGTTTTTTACCAGCAGGTGATCTGCAGGAGGGAGGAAGGTAAAGTATGGCAGAATATGCAATAGAGATGCTGAATATTACCAAACGATTTCCAGGCATTATTGCAAACGATAATATTACTTTACAATTGAAAAAAGGCGAGATTCACGCGCTGCTTGGCGAAAACGGGGCAGGCAAATCCACGCTGATGAGCGTATTATTCGGGCTGTATCAGCCGGAGGAAGGGGAGATACGTAAGAACGGGCAGAAAGTGACGATCAATAATCCAAATGACGCGAATGATCTTGGAATCGGGATGGTGCATCAGCATTTTAAACTGGTGGAATGTTTTAGTGTGCTGGATAATATCATTCTGGGCGTAGAGACAACGAAGGGCGGTTTTTTGCAGAAGGAGGAAGCAAGAAAAAAAGTACTTGCATTATCCGAAAAATATGGACTTTCTGTAGATCCGGACGCCCTGATAGAGGACATTACGGTGGGGATGCAGCAAAGGACGGAAATATTAAAAATGCTGTATCGTGATAACGAGATTCTGATTTTTGACGAACCGACTGCCGTACTGACACCACAGGAGATTCAGGAGCTGTTAATCATTATGAAAAATCTGGCGGCAGAGGGTAAGAGCATCCTGTTTATTACGCATAAGCTGGCGGAGATTATGCAGGCGGCAGACAGCTGCAGCGTTATCCGCAAAGGAAAATATATCGGAACCGTGGCAGTGAAAGATACGACGCCGGAAAAACTTTCGGCCATGATGGTAGGCCGCGACGTGAACTTTGTAGTAGAGAAAAAGCCGTCGAAACCAAAAGAAGTCGTGCTGGATATTCAGGGGATGACGGTTGCTTCCAAACGTCATAAGAACAATGCGGTAAACAACGTGTCCATGCAGGTGCACAGAGGGGAGATCGTTTGTATCGCAGGAATCGATGGGAATGGACAGACGGAGTTTGTATACGGTCTGTCAGGTCTGGAGCCGTTAAAGAGCGGTACGATCCGGATGAACGGCACGGATATTACAAACATGCCAATCCGGCAGCGCCTGACCAGCGGAATGAGCCATATACCGGAAGACCGGCACAAACACGGTCTTGTGCTGGACTATTCGCTGGAAGACAATATTGTGCTGCAAAGATATTTTGAACCGCAGTTTACCAATTCGTTCGGGTTCTTAAAACGAAGAGAAATCAGAGAGTATGCAAACCGCCTGATCGAACAGTACGACGTACGATCCGGACAGGGGGCGGTAACAAAGGCGCGATCGATGTCCGGAGGAAATCAGCAAAAGGCGATTATTGCGCGGGAGATTGATAAAAATCCGGAACTTTTAATTGCAGTCCAGCCGACACGCGGACTGGACGTAGGAGCGATCGAGTATATTCATAAGCAGCTGGTGGCGCAAAGAGACGCCGGAAAAGGAGTGCTGCTTGTCAGTCTGGAACTGGATGAGGTGATGAACGTCTCCGACCGGATACTCGTTATGTATGAAGGCGAGATTGTAGGGGAGTTCGATCCGAAAAAAGTTACGGTAGAAGAGCTTGGATTGTATATGGCAGGCTCGAAGAGAAGGGAGGCGTGAGAGAATGAACAAAGAATCGGAACAGAAAGAGAAACTGTTAAGAAACAGCGGATTTCAGACGATCATAGGCTCTTTGCTCTGTATTGTGATCGGTCTTTTGGTCGGTTACGTCGTACTGCTCGTGATCAATCCGGGTGGAGCCGGAAAAGCGATTACGGCTATTTTGAAAAATTATTTTTATTTTCCAAGTGCGATCGCGGTGAAAAAGTATCTTGGCACAACGCTTGTCAAGGCGTCGGCGCTGCTGATGTGTTCGCTGTCAGTATTGTTTGCATGGAAAGTCGGGTTGTTTAATATCGGCGCCGCGGGGCAGTATGTCGTTGGTGTGGGCGCCTGCCTTTACTGCGGATTAAAGCTGGGCATGCCATGGTATGTATGTCTTGTGGCAGCGATTGTGACAGCGGCTCTGGCAGGAGGCATTTCAGGAGCCTTAAAAGCATATTTCAACGTAAATGAGGTTATTTCCTGTATTATGTTAAACTGGATGGGACTGTATGGCGTCAATATGCTGTTATCGACGGTTAAGGAACAGTCCACGCCTTATACAAAACCTCTGGGAACTACCAATAAAAGCGCTTTGCTTCCAAATGCGGGACTGGATCAGATATTTGCAAATAACGAGTTTGTGACGATGGGACTTCCGATTGCGGTTCTTATGGCGATTCTTGTGTGGATCGTGCTGGAAAAGACAAAGCTCGGTTTTGAGTTAAAAGCGACTGGTATGAATAAAAACGCCGCAAAATATTGCGGGATGCGTGAAAAGAGAAATATTATTCTGACAATGGTGATTGCCGGAGGGCTGGCCGGACTGGGCGCAGGTATTTTTTATCTGACCGGTATCGAGCAGTGGATGGTGCAGCAGACCAGTGTGCCGGCGATGGGATTTAACGGAATTGCGGCGGCGTTTCTGGGCGGTTCCAATCCGATCGGAGTTATTTTTTCTTCCTATTTTATTCAGCACATTACGAGCGGCGGCGCATACGTAGACAAAACGATGTATTGCTCACAGATCTCGGATCTGATTTCCGCATTTATTATTTATCTGTGTGGTTTTGTACTGTTTTTCAAAAACTGGCTGAACCGGTACCTGGATAAAAAAGAAGAAAAGGCTGCCGGGAATAATCAGAAAGGAGGCGGAGCATAATGTTGTTATTAATTCAGTATACATTGATATTTGCCTCGGTTTTGGTGCTGGTGGCGCTTGGCGGATGTTTTTCAGAACACGGAGGCGTGATCAATATCGGACTGGAAGGTATTATGGTAATCGGCGCGCTTGGCGGAGCGCTGACGATGAAGTATCTGCCGGCCGGCACACCTGCACTGCTTGTAATACTGGCAGTCGTTGCGGTCAGCGTACTTGTCGGGATGATCTTTTCACTGCTGCTTGGCGTAGCGGCGATTAAGTTTAACGCAGACCAGACGCTGGTCGGAACGGCGATTAATCTGCTCGGGCCTGCAGCGGCAGTTGTCATCGTAAGAGCCATTAATATGGCGGAAAGCGTTGATAATGTGTCATCGACGGTTGCTTATGGACAGGCGAAAAAGGCTTTCCTTATTTATATAGGCAGCTTTGAGTTTAACTGGTTTATGCTGATTTCACTGCTTGTACTTATAGCGGCTTACATCGTACTGTATAAGACAAGATTTGGTCTGCGGCTTTGCGCATGCGGCGAACATCCGCAGGCAGCAGATTCGGTCGGGATAAACGTCTATAAAATGCGTTACGCAGGCGTACTGATTTCCGGAGCGCTCGGCGGACTTGGCGGACTTGTATATATTACCGCAGGCGTCAGCGAGTGGAAATTTGAAAACGGTGTGGCGGGATTTGGATTTCTGGCTCTGGCAGTTATGATTTTTGGACAGTGGAAACCGGTAAATATAGGACTGGCAGCCGTACTGTTTGGACTGTTCCGCGCGCTTTCCAATGTATATACCGGGTTTGACGTACTTGTGGCGCTGAAACTGCCGAGTACGATTTACAATATGCTTCCCTATCTGATTTCTCTGGTAGTGCTTGTGTTTGTTTCTAAAAAATCAAGAGCACCGAAAGCCGAAGGAATACCATATGATAAAGGACAGCGTTAGCTACAGGATGAAGATAAAAGTATTATATTTATTTTGGAATGAGAAGGAGCGGAGGATTCTATGAAAAATTATTCGGAAGATGCAAGCAGACAATATCATATTCAGGTTGCAAAAGGCGAGGTCGGACGCTATGTAATTTTGCCGGGAGATCCGAAACGGTGTGAAAAAATTGCGCAGTATTTTGACAATCCGGCGCTGATTGCCGATAACAGAGAGTATATTACTTATACGGGTACGCTGGATGGAGTAAAGGTAAGCGTAACTTCTACCGGAATCGGCGGACCGTCTGCATCGATTGCATTGGAAGAGCTGTATCGGTGCGGTGCAGATACGTTTGTACGTATTGGGACCTGCGGCGGGATGCAGACAGAAGTAAAAAGCGGGGATGTCGTAGTTGCTACCGGCGCCATCCGTATGGAAGGAACAAGCAAGGAATATGCGCCGATTGAATTTCCGGCAGTCGCTGATCTGTGTGTGACAAATGCGATTGCAGACGCTGCAAAGAAAATGCAGTGTACGTTTCATACAGGGGTCGTACAGTGCAAGGACGCTTTTTACGGGCAGCATGAACCGGAACTAAAACCGGTAAGTTATGAATTAATCAATAAATGGGAAGCATGGAAAAGGCTTGGCTGTCTCGCGTCAGAGATGGAATCGGCAGCGTTATTTGTCGCGGCAAGCAGCCTTGGGGTCAGAGCGGGCTCCTGTTTCCTGGTTGTAGCAAATCAGGAAAGAGAGAAGCTGGGCCTGGAAAATCCGGTGGTACATGATACGGATATGGCGATTCGTGTAGCGGTAGAAGCGATACGCAGTCTGATACAAAAGGATCAGGAAAAATAAAAACCGCAATTGGAACAGATATCATCTTAATAATAAGGAGAACAAAAGGATGGAAACAAGTGAAATTTTAAAACATGTAGATCATACGTTATTGCAGCAGACAGCAACGTGGGAGGAGATCAGACAGATTTGCGACGATGCGGTCAGATACGAGACGGCGTCCGTATGTATTCCGCCATCTTATGTGAAGCAGGCAGCCACATATATGGAGGGTAAAATTCCGGTTTGTACTGTGATTGGTTTCCCAAACGGATATATGACGACAAAGACGAAAGAGTTCGAGACAAAAGACGCGATTGCGGATGGCGCCGCAGAGATCGATATGGTAATTAATATCGGATGGCTGAAAGATAAAAAATATGACCAGATCGAAGAAGAAATACGTATTTTGAAAGCGGCATGCGGGGACAAAATACTGAAAGTGATCATTGAAACCTGTCTGCTGACAGAGGAAGAAAAGATTAAAATGTGCGAAATTGTAACGAATGCGGGAGCAGATTATATTAAAACGTCTACCGGATTTTCTACCGCAGGCGCAGTGTTTGCAGACGTTGAATTGTTTGCAAAACATGTCGGCCCGCAGGTGAAGATCAAAGCTGCAGGCGGTATTTCCACGATGGACGACGCAGAAAAATTTCTTTCGCTCGGCGCGGACCGGTTGGGGACCAGCCGGATGATTAAACTGGTGAATCAGGAACAGGCGACTGGCTACTAATAGCAGGATCATGGAAGGCAGCAGGTGACAAACAGATGGAGGCAGATATGGAACAGACGACGACTGTACAATTGAGCGAATCTTTGATCAAAGAAATGATACATGTTGCGATCGAACAGCTTGCAAATGCTTATGTGCCGTATTCCGGATTTCGGGTCGGCGCGGCGCTGCTCGCGAAAAACGGAACGATGTATACAGGATGCAATATCGAAAACGCAGCGTATACACCGACAAACTGTGCGGAACGAACGGCTTTTTTCAAAGCAGTCAGCGAAGGAGTCAGACAATTTGACGCAATCTGTATCGTAGGCGGCAAGGATGGTGTGCTGACAGAATATGCGGCCCCATGCGGCGTCTGCCGTCAGGTGATGATGGAATTTTGCAATCCGGATACGTTTCAGATTATTCTGGCAGTCAGTGAAGAGAACTATGACGTGTTTACGCTCAGACAGCTCCTGCCGGAAGGCTTCGGGCCGAATAATCTGGCTTAGAGCGCGGCTTAAAAATGTTTTTTCAGACACGCTCTGGTCGGGAAGAAAACAGAAACAGGAAACGTGCGGTCATACCGTGTGGATGACCGCACAGCATAAGAATGGGGTGATTAGAGATGAATGCATATAAGAGAATTTTTGTAATCGTACTGGATTC
This sequence comes from uncultured Eubacterium sp., assembly GCA_910577225.1. Classification (GTDB taxonomy): domain Bacteria; phylum Bacillota; class Clostridia; order Lachnospirales; family Lachnospiraceae; genus Eubacterium_J. Next base: position 20,919 of record CAJTMV010000011.1, read on the forward strand.
GCTTGGAATCGGAGCCATGCCGGATTCTCCTGCGTTTGGAGATCATGATGTGGATACGTTTGGTCATATTTTGGAGAAAATGGGAACGCTTGATATACCGAATCTTAGAAACCTTGGGATGTTAAATCTTCATCCGGCAGGCACGATGGAAGGCGTCAGCCATCCGATCGGGCGGTATATGCGTCTGACGGAAACAAGCAACGGCAAGGATACGATGACCGGACATTGGGAAATGATGGGACTTGAGACCGAAAAGCCATTTCAGACGTTTACTGATACCGGATTTCCTCCGGAGCTGATCGCAGAGCTGGAAAAACAGTGCGGAAAAAAAGTAATCGGAAATAAAAGCGCCAGCGGCACGGAAATTATTGAAGAGCTTGGCGAAGAAGAGATAAATACCGGAGCAATGATCGTATACACCTCTGCAGATTCTGTGCTTCAGATCTGCGGGAATGAGGAAACATTTGATCTTGCGAACCTGTATCGCTGCTGCGAGATCGCCAGAGAGATTACGATGAAAGACGAGTGGAGAGTCGGACGTGTCATTGCAAGGCCGTATGTCGGAAAAAAGAAGGGAGAGTTTCGGCGGACGAGCAACCGGCACGATTATGCGCTCAAACCTTCAGGACGCACGGTACTGAACGCATTAAAGGACGCGGGACTGGATGTAATCAGCGTCGGTAAGATTCAGGACATTTTTTGCGGAGAAGGTATTACGCAGGCGCATCATTCTGACAGCTCCGTACATGGTATGGAACAGACGATCGAATTGTGTAAAAATGATTTTCACGGGTTATGTTTTGTTAATCTGGTCGATTTTGACGCATTGTGGGGACACCGCAGAGACGTGGAAGGATATGCGAAGGAAATTGAAAAATTTGACAAAAATCTGGGCGTGCTGCTGGAAGAATTAAGAGAGGACGATTTACTGATTCTGACAGCGGATCATGGGAACGATCCAACGTACACAGGAACGGATCATACAAGAGAATATGTGCCGTTTCTGGCATATGCAAAAAGGATGCAGCAAGGCGGCGCATTGGAAAACAAAGATACATTTGCAGTGATCGGAGCGTCTGTCGCTCATAATTTCGGCGTGGATATGCCGGAGGGAACGATTGGGACTTCGATACTGGAACAGTTGTTATAATCGATAGAGAAGGTAAAACGCAATTGAAGACAATAAAAACAAACAGGCTTGTTCTGGCGGCAGCAGGGATTTTATTAGTTGGAACAGGAATTGCATTTAATGCCGGGGCCGCGCTGGGAAATGATCCGATTGGTATCGTTTATGACGGGATCCGCAATACGGCCGGATTTTCCCCGCAGCAGCTTGGAATGGCGTCTAATTTTGTAAATTTCGTATTGGCTGCCGTAGTGTTTCTGATGGGAAGGCGGTATATTAATATAGGAACATTTATCTATATACTTCCGTATGGCGCTATCGTAAGCCTTGGCACAAGGATTCACAGCTGCCTGTTTCGGACGCAGACGCTTCCCATGCAGATATTGGGAGCGGCCAGCGGCTGTCTGCTGCTGTACACGGGAGTTGCCATGTTTATTACGGCAGATATCGGACTGGATCCGTTTACAGGACTGGTTATGGTCATTCGTGACCGGGTCGGAAAAAATTACAGAGTTGTAAAAGTATGTTTTGATGCGTGTTGCATTGTATTGGGGTTTGCACTGGGCGGAAAACTGGGAGTCATTACGATACTGACAGCCGTATCTGCCGGACCGATGATTCAGCTGTTTGCGGATCAGTTTGCGGTAAGAATGAAAAAGTGGATTTGACGGTACCAAAAAATGAAAGGTGGGAATGGAAATGAGCAGTGTTTATGAAAAATTACAGGGATGTTTAAAAAGTGTAAGAGAAGTTACGGATTTTCAGCCGGAAATAGCGCTGATTCTTGGTTCGGGACTGGGGGACTATGCAGATGAGATTCAGATCGAACAGACGGTGGAATATACGCAGATCGAAGGATTTCCGACTTCTACGGTAGCAGGTCACAAGGGAAGATTTGTATTCGGTTATGTGAATGACGTACCAGTCGTTATTATGCAGGGCAGAGTGCATTATTATGAAGGCTATCCGATGACGGATGTTGTTCTGCCTGCAAGGCTGATGGGACTTTTGGGCGCGAAGAAGCTGATACTTACCAATGCCGCGGGCGGTGTGAATCCGGATTTTAAACCGGGAGATTTTATGATGATTACAGATCATATTACAACTGGTATTCCAAGTCCGCTGATTGGCCCGAATCTGGAGGAGCTGGGCGTCAGATTTCCGGATATGAGCGAGGTATATAACCGGGAATGCTGCAGTATTATAAAAAAAGAGGCTGAAAAACTCGGCATCGGACTGCAGGAGGGCGTTTACGCGCAGCTGACAGGTCCGGCTTATGAGACGCCGGCAGAGATCAGGATGTGCAGAACCTGGGGCGCGGACGCTGTCGGTATGAGTACGGCATGTGAAGCGATGGCGGCACACCATATGGGAATCCGGGTATGCGGTATTTCCTGCATTACAAATATGGCGGCAGGATTGTCTTCCCAGCAGCTTGACCATAAGGAAGTGCAGGAGACGGCTGATCGTGTGGCTGTACAGTTTAAACAGCTGATTTCTGCGATAGTGAGCGCGATTTAAAACGGACAGGCCATTCTGATTATAAAAAGCGACGACTGGAACTATAAAAAAATGCTCTGGTACATGAGATGTGCCAGGGCATTTTTGGACGATAAGGCTGTATTAGTTCTGGGTCTGGGTGCTCAGATAGTCGTTGATTGCATCGAGACTTACTTCTGTATAAGATACCGGACGATTTGCCTCCACGCGTGAATATACAGAAAAACCAATCCAGGCAACTACAGCGACGGCTGCGGCTCCGCCTGCGATGCTGTAGATAACACGCTGTCTTTTTTCTTTTTTCAGCTGCTGCTTTCTGCCGTATTTTTCTTTTTTATACTGATCTACTTTTTGCTGGCTCATTCTGATAATCTCCTATTCTAATAATCTCCTATTCTAAAATGAATCTTCCTGTGGTACAATAGAACATGTCTGCAGGAAAAGGACGCGGTTCGCTTTTTTCACTGCCGCATCTGATTATACACGATTTTCATCTGTTTGTGGAGTATAAATTATAATTTTTTTATGAAATTATTGTGAAAATATTGCATGATACCGTTCTTATCATTTATAGTAAGACAGTAACGTATAACACATTCGTTTTTGTGAATGGTGGGAAGAAAGGAAAAAAGTATGAAAACAGGAATCATTTTCGATATGGACGGCACACTTTGGGACAGCGCCAGCCAGGTAGCTGCCGCGTGGAGCGCAGTAACGGTTCCAAAGCTCGGAAAACGGGTGACGGAGGAAGATATGTACCGGACAATGGGAATGCCTATGGATCAGCTGGCGAAAGCGATTTTTCCTGATCATGAATTATCGGAGCTGCTTCCGATACTGGAAGAAGGTTATCAGGAAGAAAATGATTATCTGATCAGACACGGCGCCGTATTATATCCGGATCTGATCGACACGATTCAGCTGTTGTCGAAGACGTATCCGTTATATATTGTCAGCAATTGCCAGCAGGGATATATAGAGGCGTTTCTGACCTATTATAAGCTGGAGCCGTATTTTAAAGATTTTATATGCTTTGGGGAAAATAACCGGCCAAAGGGAGAGAATATTGCGCTGATCATAGAACGTAACCATCTGGAGCGGGGGATTTATGTCGGAGATATCCAGGCGGATTATGAAGCGGCCGTTGCCGCGGGAGCAGATTTTATACATGCGGCGTATGGATTTGGCAAAGTAGAGGCAGATGTGCCAAAACTGCAGGCTTTTCGCGAGCTGCCGCAGCTGCTAAAATCTGTGCTATAATTACGGCGCCCTTCATTGCCAAAATGCAGGAAAGATGGTAAAATATTCCCATATATACGCATACAGGAAAAGAAGGGAATGAAAAAGTATGAAAAAAAACAAAAGCAAACAATTACTGCTTACGGCATTGACCGGTATGATGCTGCTGATGCCGGTACGGCATGCATATATTCCTCAGACCGTTTTGGCTGCGCAGGTATCCGCTGCTCATGACAGCAGACTTTCCGCCTTTGACATCGCGCCGGGCGTATTAAGTCCCGCGTTTTCACCAGATATTACCGAATATACGTCGACAGTAGAAGCTGACGTAACGAGCGTCAGCGTCCAGGCAGTGCCGCGCGCGGCAGCCTCCGGCGCGGTAATTGCCGCCGTAGAAGGCAGAGACGGACTGCATCCGGGGGTAAACACGATTAAAGTAACCTGTTCGGCGGCGGACAATACGTATACGGTCTATACGATTACGCTGACGGTAGGCAGCGCAGATGCGGGCTTACAGCAGCCGGACGATACGGCAGATACGCAGGGCGATGCGTCAGGCTCAGATACGCAGGGCGTGTCAGGCTCAGATACGCAGGGCGCCTCCGGTTCAGATACGCAGCCGTCCGGCTCCGAAGACACGCCGGCAGGAGATCCGGATGCCGAAGGTCTGGAAGGAAGTATACAAAAGGAGCAGGACGGGCAGGATCCGTCGCAGCCGGAAACCGGCAGTACAGGAAACGCCGGTTCCTCAGGTCAGAGCAAAAAACGGAGCTTGTCCGAAAGACTCTCGGGCGCAGTAAAAGCGGATGGCACGGTAAAGTTAAGCGGCGCGATGTATCAGCTGTCAAATAATTTTAACTATGGTTCCATTACACAGGATATACCGTCTGCATTCGGTCAGGGTTCTGTACAGATTGGAGCGACGAATTATTCGACGCTTTATTGTCAGACCAGCGGCGTGCATCTTGTATATATGGAAAATACGGATGGAAAAGGTTCTACCGGCTTTTATTTTTATGATGAGATGAAACAGGTGGTGGAGCGTTTTAAATATTCTTCGATCGGGGATCAGTTTGTAATTTTTATTAATAATGCCAGGGAAGAAATTCCGGCCGGCTATGAGGAAAAAGCGTTAAAATTTCCTTCCGAAAAAAAGGCTGCCGCATATCAGAACTCGTTTTCAGACGATCTGAAGGATTATTATCTTGTGTACGGCATTTATTCAGACGGTACGAGCGGATGGTATCTGTATGATAAGAAGCAGGGAACATGTATGCGATATTCCAGCGCTTTTACAGCGGCTCTGCAGCCGGAGGAGGAAAGCGGAGAGGAGGAAGTGGAGCGGACGGTTTCACTGACAAAATACAATACGCTCAATGAAAAATATACGGAATTAAAAGACAATCGAGTGAAAATCGTCAGCATTCTGATTGTCGCGATTGTAGTACTGATTATTATCTTTACCGCGATTTTACTGCGCAGCCGTGACGAGGACGAGGAGGACGAAACAGATGTCAGGGTATCCGGCAGCAGAAAGCGGAAACCGGCAAAAGCGTCTAAACAGACGGAAACCATCTCCAAAAGTTCGCTTGCAGCCGGCAGAAATTTTGAAGGCAACGCGGGAAAAAGATCGAAAAGGGTGACGAAAACGTTTACACAGGAATCCGAAGATCAGGTACCAAAACGTACGGCGGCCGGTCGGGACAATATCAGCACACCGGAGGAAATACGGGCGCAGTTAAGCCGGGGACAGACGAATACGGCGGCAAGCTCGCCGGAGACGGTGCAAATGGCTGCCGAACGGATGCGTCAGTCTGTCAGATATTCCAAAAGGATTCCGAAAGAGGAACCGGCACAGGCGGAACACGATCCAATGGACGACTGGGATATGGAAGAATCCGCAGGCCGCAGACCGCAGAGGACAGTCCGGACGTCCAGAAAAAAACACAGTCACATCGACGACGATATGGAAATTATGGACTTGAATGATTTATAAATAGAAAACAGGTAAAACGAATTTTGGAGGAAAAAACAGATGCGCAAACCATATACTGCAAAAGCGCAAAAAGCGTTAGATCTTGCAGGTAAGACATCAAAGAGTCTGCAGCATAATTATATCGGGACTGAACATATTCTGCTTGGCCTGATGAAAGAAGGTTCCGGCGTGGCAGCACAGATCTTAATGGATAACGGGGTAGAAGAAGAGCAGCTGCTGCAGCTGATTGAAGATCTGATCGCGCCGTCCGGCGCCGTTGCAGTGGAGGAAAGGGACGGTTATACGCCGAAGACAAGGATGATTCTTGATATGGCGGCCGCAGAAGCAGAACGGTTTCGAAGCGATACTATCGGTACCGAGCATCTGCTTTTGGCAATCATTAAATCCGTCGACTGCGCGGCATCACGCCTGATGAATACGATGAATGTCAATATGCAGAAGATGTATATCGATATTCTTGTGGCCATGGGAGAAGATACCAATGCCTATAAGGAAGACTTTCAAAACGGAAAGCCAATCCGCAGGAAAGACGGTATGACATCCATGCTGGATCAGTACTCCAGAGATCTGACACGTATGGCGGTCGAAGACGATCTGGATCCGGTGATCGGCCGGGAGCAGGAGATCGAACGGGTGATTCAGATACTGAGCAGACGCGGCAAAAACAATCCGTGTCTGATCGGAGAGCCGGGAGTCGGTAAGACAGCGATTGTAGAAGGACTGGCCCAGAGAATCGTATCCGGTGTGGTGCCGGACAGTGTGGCAAACCGGCGTGTCGTAACGCTGGATTTGTCGGGAATGGTCGCCGGGTCCAAATATCGCGGAGAGTTTGAGGAACGGATCAAACGTGTGATCCATGAAGTGACGTCTTCCGGAAATATTATTCTGTTTATCGATGAGATTCATACGATTATCGGCGCAGGCAGCGCTGAAGGCGCCATCGACGCGTCCAATATTTTAAAACCGGCGATGGCGCGCGGAGAGATTCAGCTGATCGGCGCGACTACGATAGAGGAATACCGTAAATATGTAGAGAAGGATACCGCTCTGGAACGACGGTTTCAGCCGGTAACGGTAGAAGAACCGACGGTAGAGCAGACCGTTGAGATTTTAAAAGGACTGCGCGGATGTTATGAAGCGCATCATCAGGTGGAAATTACAGACAGCGGGCTGGAAGCTGCAGCGAAGTTGTCTGCAAGATATATTAACGATCGGTTTTTACCGGACAAGGCGATCGATCTGATCGATGAGGCGTCGTCAAAAGTACGGCTGGCCGGTTATCCGGTACCAGAAAAGCTGGTAGTGCTGGAACAGCAGATGCACGAACTGGAAGAACAGCTGGAGCAGGCTTTGATCGATCAGCAGTTTGAACGTGCCAGTGAAATTAAAGCGGATCGCGATCAGTGCAAAAAAGAATATGACAAACTGCTGAAGCGCTGCCAGAAAAATAACGAAAAGCGCAGGCTGACCGTCGGAGAAAATGAAATTGCAGACGTAGTTTCCGGCTGGACGAAAATACCGGTCAAAAAGCTGACGGAGGGAGAGGCAGAACGTCTGCAGAAGCTGGAAAAAATACTGCATAAGCGGGTAATCGGGCAGGAAGAGGCAGTCAGTGCGGTTGCAAGGGCTGTCCGAAGAGGCCGCGTAGGGTTAAAAGATCCGAATCGTCCGATCGGTTCGTTTCTGTTTCTGGGACCGACCGGCGTAGGAAAGACGGAAATCTCAAAAGCGCTGGCAGAAGCGATGTTTGGGAATGAACAGGCAATGATTCGTGTGGATATGTCTGAATATATGGAAAAACACAGTGTGTCCAAGCTGATCGGTTCGCCTCCAGGGTACGTCGGATACGATGAAGGAGGCCAGCTGAGCGAGAAGGTGCGCCGCCGTCCTTACTCGGTCATTTTATTTGACGAGATTGAAAAGGCGCATCCGGATGTATTTAATATTTTGCTGCAGGTGCTGGACGACGGACGAATTACCGATGCCCAGGGACGCAGGGTGGACTTTAAAAATACGATTATTATTATGACGTCCAACGCAGGCGCACAGGCGATTGTGGAACCAAAGAAGCTCGGATTCGCTTCGCTGGAAAATGAGAAACAGGATTATGAGCGTATGAAAAACGGCGTAATGGAAGAGGTTAAGCGTATATTTAAACCAGAATTTATTAATCGTATCGACGAGATGCTCGTATTCCGCATGCTGAACAAAGAAGATATGAAAAAGATCGTCGTGCTGATGACGAAAAATCTGGTCGAACGCTGCAAGGCGCAGATGGATATTCAGCTCGTGATACGGGATACGGCAAAGAGCTATGTCGTAGAAAAAGCGTACGATCCAAAATTTGGGGCGAGACCGCTGCGTCGGATGATCCAGACAGAGATTGAGGATCAGCTGGCGGAAGAGATTCTTTCTGGCGCGATAAAAAAAGGCGATACGGTAGCGATCGGCACAAAGAATAAACGGATTCACATTTCGACGCAGGCGTAAAAAATGACTGTCAAATGTGAAAAAATGGGTGACATTTTATCGGAAAATATTGTATAATAAAATTATTACTATCTTTATAAGCAACTGGAGGATAAAAAAATGAGTGTAATTAGCGAACTGATTCGTACAGAAGCAGATGGCAAAATAAGTTTTGGGGACTATACGCTGGTTTCCAAGACAAAAAAAGACAACTTTGAGCATGGTGCGGATAAGTATAAGGTAAAAACCTTTCGGGAAATTACGAAGCTGGAATGCAACGGCAGCTTTGTTTACGAATCTGTACCGGGAACAGCGGTCAGCGGTCTGGATATTACGGAAAATGAAGTGTCTTTTCTGGTAGAGGGTCCGGAAGATGCGGAGATTACACTGGGACTTTGTGATTCTACAGAATATGAAGTGTTTATTAACGACGAAAATGCAGGTACAATGAAGACCAATCTGGGCGGCAAGCTGACCGTAAGCGTGGAACTCGGAACTACGGAGCAGACAGCTGTCAGAATTGTGAAGAAATAAATATGGCCAGAGCGAAAACCATATATTTTTGTCAGGAATGCGGGTACGAATCATCCAAGTGGATGGGGCAGTGCCCGGGATGCAGACAATGGAACACGTTTGTAGAAGAGACAGTCGAACGAAAGGCAGGCGCATCGGCCGATAAGCAGATTCGTGCAGTGCGGCCGGTTGCGCTTGCAGACATTGAAATGAAACGGGAAGAACGCTTTACCAGCGGCTTCCCGGAACTCGATCGGGTACTGGGCGGCGGAATCGTTCCGGCTTCGCTGGTACTTGTCGGCGGAGATCCTGGTATCGGAAAATCGACGCTGCTGCTGCAGGTATGTCAGAAGCTGAGCGGACAGCGGATTTCAGTTTTATATATATCAGGCGAGGAATCGCTGACACAGATTAAATTACGGGCACAGCGGATTGGCGAATTTACGGACAGTCTCACATTATTGTGTGAAACCAATCTGGAAACGATCGACGGCGTGATACGTCGTGAGAAGCCGCAGGCGGTTATTATAGATTCGATTCAGACGATGTATAGTGAAAATATTTCATCTTCTCCTGGCAGCGTGTCTCAGGTAAGAGAGGCGACAGGAGCTTTTATGCAGCTTGCCAAAGTGTTGGGAATCACGATTTTCATTGTAGGTCATGTGACGAAGGAAGGCGTTGTGGCGGGCCCCCGTGTATTAGAGCATATGGTCGATACGGTTTTGTATTTTGAAGGCGATCGCCACGCGGCGTATCGTATTTTGCGCGGTGTGAAAAACCGGTTTGGTTCTACCAATGAAATCGGCGTATTTGAAATGCGGGAACGCGGACTGGCCGAAGTTACGAATCCGTCTGAATATATGCTGAGCGGAAAGCCAAAGGATGCCTCAGGGTCTGTCGTTGCCTGTGCGATGGAAGGAACGCGTCCGATTCTGCTGGAAGTTCAGGCTCTGGTGTGCCGCAGTAACTTTGGATTTCCAAGACGAACGGCAGATGGAACGGATACCAATCGGGTCAATCTTTTGATGGCAGTATTGGAAAAGCGGCTGAATCTGCGGCTGAGTGAGTGCGACGCGTATGTAAACATAGCCGGCGGTATCAAAATGAACGAGCCGGCGCTTGATTTGGGAATTGTGCTGGCAATATTATCCAGCTATAAAGAATGCTGTGTCGATGAAAAAACCATTTGTTTTGGCGAGGTAGGTCTGAGCGGAGAAGTACGTGCCGTTAACATGGCAAAACAGCGTATTCTGGAAGCGCGTAAGCTGGGATTCACAACATGTATTTTGCCGAAGGTATCGTTAGACGCACAAATGCAGGCGGATGGGATTCATTTGATTGGAGTGGAAAACGTTCAGCAGGCAGTAAGAAAAATTTTATAGGAAAAACGCCTAAAAAAATACTGTTTTGGCGTTTTTCTTTTGCTATTTATATAGAAAGAAAAGGCTTCAGTAAATACTGGGAATGATTTATAATAAATAAGGGTTTCTAAAATAAGGCTGCGGTAATTGAGAAAGACAACAGATCGGACAAGCAGGTCTGTTGCAAACAGGCGACAGGAAATGAGAAAGGAGGGGGGAGATGTTTGAGTTTTTTCGAAAAAAGACTTTTGGCAAGCCAAAAGCGGCAGTGTTTGTAGACTATGAACACTGGTATTATGGTTATCATAATAAAGTACAGATGAAGCCGAATGTGGAAGAATGGATTGACGAATTAAAACAGGAATATGAGATACATAAACTGTATATCTTCGGCGATTTTTCCGAACCGAAGATCGGTACGGAACTGGAAAAGCTGAAAGAACTTACCGAACAGGTCGTTCATACAGCCAGTACAAAAGAAGGCGTGGACAAGGATTTTACAGATATTATCATGCTGGATACGATATATCGCAGTATGGCAGAAAAAAATGATGATGAAGTGTACATTCTGTTCACAGGCGATGCACATTTTACAAAGGTTGTGGAATATCTGAAAGAAAAAGACAAGAAAGTGATTATTTATGGTGTGAAATTTGCATTCAGTAACGCATTAAAATCCGCCGCAACCAGTTACGTCGAAATGCCAAGACAGGAGCAGGAACGGAATCATTATAACGATTTAATATTGATCAGTCTTGACCGGCTGCGGCACAAAAATGCGTCAAGAAAGCCTTCCTATTGGAAGACTATTGAGAGTGTGGCGTCGTATAACCGTGTGTCAAAGTCGCGTGTTAAGACGGCATTAGACGGTATGATCAGTCAAAAATATATCGAAGTGATTACAAAGAAAACCGGAAGAAATCACGAGTATACACAACAGCTTTTGGAAGTAGACTGGACACAGCTTCAGGAAGACGGATTGTGGCAGCCGGCAGCCAGATAATAAATGAATTAAGAAATGAGTGAAGAAACGCAGCAGAAAATAAAAGAACTATATAAATACAAAACAGATTTAAAAATTACAAAGCACTTCTGAACAATATTCAATAAAACAAAACCCTGATGTGTGAACAATGATAAAAAGACAGCGCCGGAGGAAATGGAAACAGTCCGGTGAGAGATTATGAATAAATAAAAACTGCCGCAGCCTACTGTGGCAGTTTTTTTGGAGGAAACGAATATGAAAAAAACAAGCGATGCCTGGCTGGTTGTAAACGGGTTTATCGATTCGCCTAAATTCAGACAACTGTTTGCCTGTCTGGAGGAATCTGCCAAAAGACAGGGATGTACACTGGAAATTCAGACAAACAAACAGCTCCTGACAGAGCTTGTAATAGGAGCGCCTGATATTTTTAACCAAAAGGATCGTCCGGGATTTGTCCTGTTCTGGGATAAAGATATCCATCTGGCAAGACTGCTGGAAAAACTGGGACTGAGATTATTTAATTGTGCGGATAGTATAGAAATGTGCGACGATAAGGCGCGTACCTGTCTGGAGCTTTTGGACCAGAACATTCGAATGCCAAAGACGATCATTGCTCCAAAGACATTTCGTATGGAAGGATTTCCGCAGCTGGATTTTCTGCAGCAGGCGGAAGACCGCCTTGGATATCCGATGGTTGTCAAGGAATGTTTTGGTTCCTTTGGACAACAGGTATGGCTGGTATCCAATCATCTGGAATTGCTGGACTGTCTGGGACGTATCAAAAATCGTCCGTTTCTGTTTCAGGAATATGTGGATGCATACAGTGGACACGATATCCGTATTCAGATGGTTGGACAGCAGGCAGCAGCGGCAATGCATCGATATAACGATCATGATTTCCGGGCCAATATTACAAATGGCGGCCGTATGGAAGCCTTTGAGCCGGATACAGAACAGCTTGCGATGGCGCGACAGGTAATGGAAAAACTGAAGCTGGATTTTGCGGGAGTGGATCTTCTATTCGGCAAAGATCGGGAGCCGATCTTATGCGAAGTCAATTCAAACGCGCATTTTGTGAATCTCCAGGAGTGTACAGGCGTAAATGTGGCAGAAAAAATTATAAAATATTGCTTAAATGAAATAAAATTTCAAAAAAATTAAAAGTTAAATTTTTATTTAAAATTACTATAAACTGATCTAAAACATGTCGCATATGTAATATATTATAATATTATTACATATGCGACATACGGAAATGAGGCATAGGTAGTCATTTGGGTTATATCATACTGGTTGACATCCGTTATAAATCATGTATTATATAAACAGGTATAAAATTTTACCTTTTCTAAAATTGTATTTTTTACTCTTTTACGACCAAAAGAGTGGACGATTTTAGAATCCAAAGCAAAAATAGTAGAAAAACAAAAGAATAACAGGGAGGATCAGTTTATGTACACGATTCAAATAACAACGAAAGAAATTTTGACAGAAAGGAAAAAGAATATACTCGCGCAGATTATGCAGGAGGTCGATGACGAAGGAGAATGCAAGATCACAGATCAGACATATCAGCTCAGCGGCAGCAGTACGGAGCTGGAAAAATTATCTTATTTGCTTGGGATTGTAGTCGGCAGCAATTCCAGCTTTGAGATGAAAAAGTTTTTTGTTTCTTTTGAAAGATAACCAATCTTAAAATGTAATTTTATCTAATCGCATATCTGATAACATGGTACGTTTCTTGTGTATTGTCTGTATGACTGCGGACCTGAATTCTTTGACGGGACTGCTCATATCTGGTGGGAGAGAATGGATCGCTGCGTGGAAAATATTTTCTGCGCAGAACTCCTCTGAATTTGTGTGTGATGCGTTGCGTGGCTGCGCGGACGTGTCCGTGAGCGCTGGCAGGAGCCCGGAACCGGCGGCAGGGGACTGAGCGGACAAGGGCAACGCTGCGGTGAACTAATCGCTAACTCCGACTAAGACATTCGGCGTGTGGGCCTCATGCCTAAGTCTGCGTAAGCGCTGGATTTCACCTTCGCTAAAAGCGCCCTTTGGATGTCCTTTCAGTCCCCTGCCGCCGGTTCCGGGCTCCTGCCAGCGCTCACGGACACTGTTTACGGGCGGCTTTAGATGAATATCTTTCAGTTGATGTTAGTTTTTATGGCATGACATATATGGAAATTGTTGTCTGCAGAGGAGAATTCTGCAAGGAGAAACAGCCTGAAAGGACGGGAGAGGGATGCTTTTTGCAGAGTTGAAAGTTGGTATTTGCGAGGCATAGCGCCGGTCTGTGATCTGTAATATCTGATAATTACATAGTGAAATCTGTATGGTTTCGGCCTTATGTAAAAGTGGTTTAAAATCAAGGGATTTTAGAGATTTTTTTGTTTTGTCTGGTAGTTGATTTAGTGTCTTTGTTCGTCTTGTTTGAATATAAATCTATCAGATTGTATGTCAGCCAAAAAGACGATCAGCAGTTTGCCGGTAGTCTTTTTGGATGGAATATTCAGGATAATTATTTGTTCAAATTTTGTTTAAACTTTTCTAATATTATTTTCCTTTGGTTATCTGTTTGAGCGTTATCATATTTTTGTTGAAAATCATCACGAATTACGGACGTTTTGCTTTTCCAGTCTTCATATTGTCTTGTTTGTTCTGGTGTTCTCAATCCGCTTTTCTTTGACGGATACCATTTATTTCTGTTTTTTAACGCATTTATATATGCTTTTTGGATTGGAGATTGATTATCTTTATATTTTTTTTGTGCTGCAACCTGTTGACAAGTCATGTTTATATTTAGGAGTTTATTACTACAATATCTTGCAGGTTTATTTGGATTGAATATAAAGTATTTGCCACAGTTTTCACAGCGTTTAAGACAAATTCCAATTTGAGCCATTTTAAAAATTTCGCAATTAAAAGCGTCTTCAAAAGAATTAAATTTATATCCATTGATTACATATAGATGTTTTTGGATAAACTCTTGTCTTTGAGGTTCTTTTTCAATGTAACTGTCATTTATGGACGGGTCATTGTCGAGGGCAAAAGGTGGATTAAAAAAATGACTTTCATCAGTGTACTTTTCATAGTCAGTTGGATGAATAATTGCAACTTCATTAAAATGAAAAGATTGATTGTAATAATAGTTCAATCGGCACATTGGAGAAAAACCATCTATGAAAAATTTGTTGTCAATATCAAATATTTCATAGACTTTATTTTGAATCGTTTTTTGCCAATATAAATAATCATAGTTACTTTTGTTTTGAACTGCGTTTTTATCCAATTCCGATACAAAGAAAAAAGGTTCATATGGAGATTGAAAATACAGATAAGCACTAAGTTCTGCGGGATGGGACTGAAAGGACGTCTGAGGGGTGCTATTAGCGGAGGTGAAATCCAGCGCTTACGCAGACTTGGACATGAGGCCCACACGCCGAATGTCTTAGTCGGAGTTAGCGATTAGTTCACCGCAGCGTTGCCCCAGTCCGCTCAGTCCCATCCCGCCCGCTCCGGGGCTCCTTCCGGCGGTCACGTACACGTCCGCGCAGCCATAGAAATTATTTCAGTTTGACTATTTTAGGGAAAAAGGGTATAGTAATTGAAAGAAATAAAAGGAGGATAATGCAATGAAAGGAAAATCCAAAAGATCGTCAGGTAAAAATAATACGGCAGCGGTTCAGAATGTGATACCGATTCCGGAAGTAAAGGAAGAGACGGCGGAGCATATGTTTTTGCAGTTTGGTGAAAACGAGGTGTCCGTGTCTGCCATTTCTGATAAAGTGAAGGAAAACTATAAAGAAAGCGGTAACGGGGAAAAGCTCAAAGAGATTAAGATTTATGTAAAGCCGGAAGATAATAAGGCTTACTATGTCGCGAATGGAGAGACAGAGGGAAGCGTGGATCTGGTATAGTCGTCTGACCATGCTGTTTATATCATAGGAAATTGTATGAAATTTCCTATGATATCGCGGAAATTTTTAATGTTGTTTCGTTTACGGTGTCGTTTTTTTGTTTCTGGCAGGTTCTATCTGTTAAAATATAATTATGTCTGTCTGCAATCATTTATTGTGTTATAATTGCGCCTGGTTGTTATCATCTGTTGTTTTACAATTATGTCTGTCTGTAATCATTTGTTATACCATACTTGTAGCTGTCTGTATTCATTTGCTATTTTATAATTGCGCTTGTCCGTAATCATCCGTTATTTTATATTAGATTCCGGCTGCTTTGAAGATATATCCGGCGGTTCACGATCGGGAATGAAAGTTTGGCAAACTGGCGTCCGTTTCTGAGCGATTTTAAATATTCGCAGGACAGGGACTTTTTTTGTTGTAAAAAAAGTCCGGTTTCGGTATACTATGTTAGAAAGAACAAACAGAATCAGGTACAACATACAATAGAACATACAGGAGAAAAAAGATGGAAGAATTAATTACAGAAAAAGAACTTGCCCGTTTCAGTCAGGCGGATACCGATGCCGTAGACAGTATTTTTGAGCGAAATATGTCTGATTATGAGATCGACTGGGAAGCAGATGAAGTGGCAAATATTCCCGTACTGGCGCATTATTATGTAAAAGGAGAAGATATGCATTATTATGTGCTGGCACGCGTTCATGACGACGAAGACGATCTGCTGACATGCGTCAATGTGAATCATGGGGTCAGACAGCTGATTTTGTTTCCGGTGCGGATGTTTAACGGCGCTGTTTTGGATGAAGAGACGCAGGAACATGCGTTTTTAGAGGAGAAATTGTTTGGAAATGTATGCCTAAAGGATGTACTTTCGTAATAAAATAAGAGCAGTCAGCTGGTCTGACAGGCGCAAACAGAAAAAGAAGAGAGGTAGATATATGCTAAAGATTGGTTCTCATGTCGGTATGAGCGGTAAAGATATGTTTTTAAACTCAGTAAAAGAAGCGGCAGAGTATGGCGCGAATACGTTTATGGTTTATACGGGTGCGCCGCAGAATACCCGGCGTAAAGAGATCAAAGATTTAAATATTGCGGCTGCGCATGAATATATGAAAACGCATGGCATTGACAGCTTTGTCGTTCATGCGCCGTATATTATTAATCTTGGAAATACGGTGAAACCGGAGACATATGAGCTGGCGACAGACTTTCTCGCAACGGAAATGGAACGTACGATTGCGATGGGCAGCCACATTCTGATTCTGCATCCGGGCGCTCATGTAGGCGCGGGAGTAGAAGCGGGAACGGCGCAGATTATCAAAGGTCTGAACGAAGTGCTGACAGCGGACACCGACTGTCTGATTGCATTGGAAACGATGGCTGGCAAAGGCACTGAGATTGGCCGGACATTTGAAGAACTGGCGGCTATTTATGATGGCGTGGTACACAGCGATAAGCTGAGAGTCTGCTTTGATACGTGTCATACGCATGACAGCGGGTATGATATTGTAAATGACTTTGACGGAGTGATCGATCATTTTGATCAGGTGATTGGAAAAGATCAGATCGCAGTTTTTCATATCAACGACAGTAAAAATGTCCGCGGCGCATCCAAAGACCGCCATGCCAATCTGGGAGATGGAGAGATCGGTTTTGAAGCAATTTACCGGATTGTACATCATCCGGATTTTACACAGGTACCAAAAATACTCGAAACGCCGTATCTTACAGACCCGCAGGACGTGAAAAAGAAGTATCCGCCTTACAAAGAAGAGATTTCCAGACTGAGGCAGGAAACGGCGTTGTAAAATATACGCCAGAGCGTGTCTGAAATATGCCTTCTGTGAGCGGTGTTTCACACAGGAATAGTTTTAAGATACGCTCTGGGATACAGGGAGTCAGACGATGGGAAAAAAGAAAAAGGAAAGACAAAAGCGCCAGTCCGTGCTGGGGCAGGTGAAAAAAATACATCAAAAGACGGGAGAGCCGAAAAGAGGATACGCATTTCAGCTGATCGGAGCTTTTTTCTGTGATTTTTTCTACTATACAGGGCATATTTTAAAATGGTTTGTACTGACAGGACTGATTCTGACAGCGGCAGTATCGATTGTTTTATTTGTACGCTTTGGGGATGATTACCGCTCGTTTGAGAAAGAAGCGGATCAGATTGTGGAAAACAGCAAAGCGGAAGATTTCCGCATGGATGAGGTTACGTATATTTACGGGGCAGATGGCGGACAGATCGCGGAGCTGTCTTCGGGGAATGGCAAATCCAGTTATTTAAACTATCGGCAAATCCCCAAATATGCAGTGGATGCGTTTGTAGCGATCGAAGACCGCAGCTACTGGAGAAATATCGGAATCGATATGAAAGGCATTATACGTGTTGCCTTTGATTTTGTAACTTCCAGAGGAGATAATATGGCCGGAGCCAGCACGATCACACAGCAGCTGGCCCGTACCATATATCTGACCAGAGATCGTTCGATCACACGTAAAATTAAAGAAATGATGGTATCCATCCGTCTGACACGAAAGTACAGCAAAGAAGATATCATGGAGTTTTATGTGAATACGGCCTGCTTTAGCAACGGTATCTATGGACTGGAAGCAGCGGCAAAAGCATTTTTTGGAAACAGTGCGTCGCAGCTGTCACTGTCGCAGATCGCCTATTTGTGTGCGATTCCAAACCGGCCGGAATATTTTAATCCATATAAACATCCAAAGCGTGCGCTGGAGCGCAGAGATAAGATTTTAAAAGATATGTATACCGAAGGATATATATCGAAAAGCGCGTATGAAAAGGCGCGTAAGGAGAAGATCAAAGTCCGGAAGCAGGTGTCAGAGTTTAATAATTACGAAACCACGTATGCGGTATACTGTGCGACCGAATATCTGATGAAGCTGCATGGATTTGATTTTCGCTACCAGTTCAAAGACGAAGCAGACTATCAGAGCTATCAGGAATCTTATGAATCCGCATACAATCTTGAAAAATCCAATCTGTATGCCAAAGGGTATACGGTGGAGACAAGTCTGCGTCCGGACGCGCAGCAGGCGCTGCAGCAGGCGCTGGACAATAATCTGGCATTTGCAACGCAGACGAATCCGCAGACGAACGTTTATGAGCTGCAGGGCGCGGTAACGGCAATCGATAACAGGACAGGGAAAGTCATCGCATTATCAGGAGGCCGTTCACAGGAAAATTTAAACAATGTATACAGTCTGAACCGCGCCTGGCAGAGTTACCGTCAGCCGGGCAGTACGTTTAAGCCGCTGGCCGTCTATACGCCGGCACTGATGTATGGATATACGCCGGAGACGACGGTCTACGATATCGACGTCAAAACGGCGCAGCAAAAAGGCGTGGATATATCGGCTCTGCGGGGGACGGCAATGACTTTGCGCAGTGCAGTGGAGCAGAGTAAAAATGGCGTGGCATATTCGGTATTTTATGATATCAAACCATCCTATGGACTGGATTTTATTACCAGGATGAAATTTGATAAAATTGTGCCGCAGGATAATACGCTGTCCGCAGCGCTGGGCGGTCTGACTTACGGTGTGACGACGGTGCAGATGGCAGGCGGATACTGTGCGCTGGTCAATCAGGGCGAATATCGGGATACGACCTGTCTGGTGTCGTTAAAGGACAACAATGGCAAAGAACTCTACAAAGAAGAAAAACCGGTACGCGTATACGATGCCGGGGCGTCTTCCGTCATGATCGATATTCTAAAAGGCGTACTGACGAACGGAACGGCAAAGAGCATGAAATGGAGTGAATCTTCAGAGCTTGCAGCGGCAGGCAAGACAGGAACGACAAACGGGAGTAAAGACGGATGGTTTTGCGGAGTGACACCCTATTATACCGTAGCGGTCTGGGTCGGGTATGATACGCCCAAAACGCTGGATAATCTGTATGGAGCGACCTATCCGGCGGGTATCTGGAAAGATGTGATGCTGTATCTGACGAACGGAACCGCACAGATCGATTTTAACTGATAAAGAATGCGCTGCAAACGACAGCATAAAAAGACCATCGCCATGTTCTGCATACAGAGCATGGCGATGGTCTTTTTTTAGAAACTTAAGGATTATTTCACATTTTCTCCTTTATACTTATGCCATCACAAACATGACAGTATTTTTTATCAAGGAAAGGAGCGGCAAATGTATCTGCAGATATTAAAAAAAGACTTAAAAAGGAAAAAGACAATGAATCTGATCCTGTTCATTTTTATTGTACTGGCAGCTACGTTTATAGCGGGCAGCGCAAACAATATGGTTACAGTGATAAATGCGCTGGACGTGTTTTTTGAAAAGGCGCAGGTGCCGGACCATATGGTCAGCTTTGTAGATGCGCAGGAGGCGGAGAAACTTGAAACGTTTGCAAAGCAGGAAGGGTATACGATCAGACTGCAGGAAGTGCTGCAAATCGATCCCCAGAAGGTGGAAAAAGAAAACGGTGAAGTAACTTATAACAATACCATGGTAATTGCAAGACTTGGCGATACGATCCGGATTTTTGACAGTCAGGATCAGGAAGTGACGCATGTCAAAGACGGTGAGATTTACTTTGCGTTAAAAGTATTGGAATCGGAGCAGCTGCAAATCGATGATCAGATTCAGATTACCGCGAATGGAAGACATGGCAGTTATACGATTGCAGGAGGCGTTCGGGATGCCTTGTTTGCGTCAGAGATGGCAGGAATGACGAGAATATTTGTCAGTGACCATGATTACTCGTATTTTGATACGGACGACGCGGAGCATTTATATCTGACATGCATTTATACGAAGGATAAAGATTTTTCTGAAAAACTTAACAAACTCGGACTGAACCTGGTGATGGATGTCGGACGGGATGAAATGCGGCTGTTGTATATGATAGATATGGTCATAGCGGCGGTGATGATTGTCGTCAGTATCTGTCTGATTTTGATCTCGCTTGTGATTTTACGATTTACCATTTTATTTACGATGAGCGAGGAATTTCGTGAAATCGGCGTGATGAAAGCGATCGGTATTGCCAACCATAAAATACGCGGACTTTATGTTGTAAAATATTTTACGATTTCTCTGGCAGGAGGTCTTGTGGGACTGCTTTTAAGTATTCCGTTTGGCAGGATGATGCTGGGAAATCTGTCGCAGAATCTTATGATGGAAACGGACGGCAATCTGATATGGAACGTGTTATGTGCTGCTGCGGTGGCAGTTGTCGTCGTACTGTCCGGCTATTCCTGCACGCGGAAAATAAAAGGATTTTCTCCGATGGATGCGATCCGCGGCGGGGAAAACGGAGAACGTTACGGCAAAAAAAGCGTTCTGTCACTGCACCGGTCGCGGCTGTCAGCGGTCGTATTTCTGTCGCTGAACGATATTTTGAGCGAAATCAGGCGCTGCGTCGTATTGGTTTTGATATTTACGATCGGCATACTGTTAGTTATTATTCCGATCAATGCAATCAATACACTGCAGTCCGATCACCTGCTTGGCTGGTTCAGCATGGCTCCGTGTGAGCATGTGATTAGTAAGGAACAGCTGTTCCATTCGGATTTAGACAACCGTCTGCAGATACAGGAACAGCTGGATAAGATACGAGGCACGTTGTCTGATCATGGAATCAAGGCAAAGGTATATGAAGAAGTATTGTTCCGCATGAGCATTTCTTTTGGCGAAAAGCAGGAATCGTCGCTTGCCTTCCAGGGGATTGGCGATATTACGGCAGACAGATATATGTATCTGGAAGGCAGCGCGCCGCAGGACGCGGAGGAAATAGGGATTTCACATCTGATTGCAGACCGGCTGGGGGCGCAGATTGGAGATACGGTTCAGATTAAATATGGAGATACGAAACGATCTTATCTGGTAACCGCGATTTTCCAGACAATGAATAATATGGGAGAAGGGATTCGCTTTTCTGAGAAAGACGAACTGGATTACAGGCTGGTGTTCGGCAGCTTCGGCATTCAGATCAGGTATATGGACGAACCGGATAAAAAACTGCTGGAGCACAGAAAAGAACAGCTGGCGGAATGGTTTACAGATTATGAAATCTATACGGCCGGAGAATATATCAATGAAATGATCGGAGATCTCAGCGGGCAGCTCAAAGATATGAAGTATCTGATTTTAATCGTCGTTTTGTGTATCAATATTCTCGTTACGGTATTGATGGTGAAGAGCTTTCTGACCAAAGAAAGAGGGGAGATTGCAATGCTAAAGGCCATAGGATTTGCGGATGTGTCTCTGGCAGTGTGGCAGACGCTTCGCATCGGGATCATACTGTTAGCCGCTTCTGTGATCGGAACGGTGTTGTCCACGCCGATTTCAAATATTTGCGTTACGCCGGTATTTCAGATGATGGGTGCGCAGAGCATTTCGTTTGACGTCAGACCGCTGGAAGTGTATGTCATGTATCCTTTGGCTGTATTTCTCGTAACGGTACTGGCGGGTATGTGCGCCGCCATGCAGGTGAAAAAAATCCCTGCATCCGAGGCGTCAAATATCGAATAAAAATGTAAAATTAAATCTTGAAGTCAGAATTAAATATTGTTAGAATAAAAGGAGACAGAGCATGGAAAATATATTAGAAGTTAAAAACTTATGCAAAACCTATATCGTGGATAAGCGGCAAAATCACGTGCTGCGAAACGTAAATCTGACGATCCGGGAAGGAGAGATGACCGCGGTGATGGGGCCGTCCGGCTCCGGAAAATCAACGCTGTTATATACGGTATCGGGGATGGATACGATTACGGCGGGAGAAGTGCGTTTTTGCGGCAGAAACCTTGCGCAGCTGTCTGCGGCACAGCTGTCGGATCTGCGGCTGAATGAAATGGGTTTTATTTTTCAGCAGATGTATATGTTGAAAAATTTATCAGTGCTGGATAATATTATTCTGCCGGCCTGCCAGTCAAAGAAAAATACGGCTGGAAGAAAGGAAAAGGTTCGTTTTGGACAGGATCTGATGCGAAAACTTGGCATTATAGAGATTGCAGATCATGATATCAACGAAGTATCCGGCGGACAGCTCCAGCGCGCCTGTATCTGCAGGAGCCTTGTGAATCATCCGAAAATGATCTTTGCGGACGAACCAACCGGAGCTTTAAATCGCGGCTCGTCACAGGAGGTTATGGAGGAGCTGGCAAAAATTAACGCAGAGGGGACGGCAGTCATGCTTGTAACCCATGATAGTAAAGTGGCTGCAAAATGTTCACGGGTACTTTACATTGTCGATGGGAATATACAGGGTGAATATGAGCTTGGAACGCGGAATCGGGAAACAGATCTGCGGGAAAGAGAACGGGAATTAAATCACTGGCTGATGGAGATGGGATGGTAACAGACAGTATGACAGATGTTTTAATTGTGGAAGATCATCAGGAACTGGCGCAGCTGCTGCAAAGATTTCTGATTGCGGAAAATTATACCGTACGTATTGCGGGAAGCGGGGAACAGGCATTAGAGATATTTGCGTCAGACAGCGTAAAACTGGTTATTTTAGACATTATGCTGCCCGGCATGGATGGGTTTGCGGTCTGCCGCAAAATCCGCGGTGAAGGCGACATACCGATTTTGATTGTCAGTGCAAAGGGACAGAAAGAAGATCAGCTGTGCGGCCTTATGTCCGGGGCGGACGATTATATTGAAAAGCCTTATGATATCGATATTATGCTGGCAAAGATCCGTAATATATTTAAACACAGATATTCGCAGGATGAGATTACCGACGGGAATCTTTGCCTGAATAAAATCAGACGGACGGTATATAAAGACGGCTTGCAGATAGAACTGACAGCAAAGGAGTTTGAGCTGCTGCAGCTTTTGATGGAACAAAAAGGAAAGGCGCTGCGCAAAGAGTATCTGTTTGGGAAAGTCTGGGGGATGGACAGTTTTTCCGAGCCGCAGACGCTTACCGTACATATCAGGCTGCTCAGACAAAAGATCGAAGAAGATCCCAAACGTCCGAAACGGATTGTTACAGTCTGGGGCATCGGGTATCAGTTTTTGTAACAGGCAGTCAGAACAGGGAGTCGGAACTATATGAAAAGCTATTACAGATTTACTGCAGTTGTCGTATGGATAACTGCAGTCATTTTTATAGGTGCAAATTTCAATATGCGTAATGCCGGACAAAACAGGCAGGGACACATGTATCGCGTAGAGGCGTCAAGGCTTGCAAAAGAAATTCAAAAAAATGGGTATGAGAATATCGATTTGTCCGGTTATGCATGGATTCGTCATGTGGAACGCTGTACGGATATACAAAGTGCAGCGCCCGGCGCACTGCGGCAATTTTTTGAAGGGACAGGCAGCGATTATATGATTCGTCTGATCCAGGGCACATTTTACCGGTTTGATTATACCGTATACACTACGGATGCGTACAGGCATATGACAGTCGTGACAAACCTGTCGCTGGCGGCGATGAGTCTGACGATTGTCTGCGTCCTTTGGTATATCAGACAAAAGATCGTCAAACCTTTTGAAGCGATGAAAGATATGCCATACGAGCTGTCCAAAGGAAGACTGACCGTATCGCTGCCGGAAAATAAAAATCGTTTTTTCGGCAGATTTGTCTGGGGAATGGATTTGCTTCGGGAGAATATGGAACAGCAGAAAAAACGGGAGATAAAATTGCAGCGGGCGCAGAAAACACTCGTATTGTCCGTGTCGCATGATATTAAAACGCCGTTGTCCGCAATCAAATTATATGCAAAAGTAATTTCCAGACATTTGTATGAAAAGGAAGAGCAGCTATGCGGCATCGCGGAAAATATTCAGGCGAAGGCCGACGAAATCGGCGGATTTGTCACGCAGATGATCCGGGCGTCAGGAGAGGATTTTTTAAATATTGAAGTAAGTAAAGAAGGATTTTATTTATCGCAGCTTGTCAAAAAGACGACGGTTTATTATGAAGACAAATTAAGGCTTTTGCATACGGAATTTTTTGTCGGGAACTATGTCGACTGCATGTTAAAGGGGGACTTTGACCGGAGTGTGGAAGTGCTGCAGAATATTATGGAAAACGCGGTAAAATATGGAGATGGAAGAAGGATTGCGATAGAGTTTTTAGAAGAAGAGGATTGTGTGCTTGTAACGATAAAAAACAGCGGCAATTCGCTGCCGGATACGGAGCTTTTACATATTTTTGACAGCTTCTGGCGCGGTTCCAATACCAGGGACAGCGCAGGCAGCGGTCTGGGACTGTATATCTGCCGCAGTCTGATGCAGCGGATGGACGGGGATATCTTTGCCAGAGTACAGGGAAACGATATGTGTATTACAGCCGTTTTTCGAAAATAAAATTTTATACCAGCCTTGACCCGCTCTTTCAGGATGAGTATAATAGATTTTAGCTTAATAAATTCAGATGAACATTAAAGGAGAAATCAGATGGGAGAGGGAAAACAGGCAGAGATCGGAAAAAAAGGCCATGGGCAGGAAGCGCAGCTTCGCAGCCTGGTAAAACAGGCATTTATAACGGTAGGTATTGGCGTTGTCTTAATACTGGGGTTCGCTGTGTTTAATCTGGTCTTATCAAATATGCAGGCGGTTCAGCTGAACGCGGCGCTTGCGCTTGACCAGTACCGGGTAGGTTCCAAGACCCTGACGTATGAGGTACGTTCGTATGCGGTGACAGGTACGCAAAAATATGCGGATGCATATATGAAAGAGCTCAACGAGGATCAGAATCGTGAGAAAGCGCGCAAAGTGCTGGAAACATGCGGACTGACCAAGAAGGAGTGGGCAAGTCTGGACGAGATTGCCGGATTGTCTGAAAATCTGGTGCCGGCTGAAGAAAGTGCGATAGAGGCGGCAGGCAAAGGAGATCTGGAGGAGGCGCAAAGACAGGTATTTAGCGAAGAGTACGCAGATGCGGTCGACCGGATCAACGCACAGACAGACGAAACAATCCGGTCGATCAATGCCCGTAAGGAAGGTCAGCAGAAGATATTAAAGGTGGTGCAGATCGTTCTGGCTTTATTGCTGATGATATCGTTCGGGTACATTATATGGCAGATTATCCGGATGATCCGGTTTGCGAACCACGAACTGCTGGATCCGATCAAGAAGGTATCCGATCAGATGGCGGCGCTTGCAGACGGAGATTTCAGAGAGCCGCTGGATCTCAGGGAAGACGACAGCGAGGTTGGCAGCATGGTGTCGGCGATTGCATTTATGAAGCAGAACCTGTTACATATGATTCAGGAAATTTCAGAAGTGCTCGAGAGCATGGGCAACGGCGATTATAACATCCAGCTGAAACAGGAATATGTCGGAGAATTTATCAAAATTAAAGAATCGCTGAACGTTATTATTGGCAAAATGCGCGAGACGCTGACGACTTTAAAAGAAGTGTCTGTACAGATCGACAGCGGTTCGGAACAGCTGGCGTTTGCGGCGGAGGATCTGGCGGAAGGCAGTACAGATCAGGCCGGACAGGTATCGGAGCTGGTTCATGTATTTGAGGATATGACAGGCAGTATGGAAAATAATGTTAAAAAAGCGCAGGAATCTGTGGATATCGCATCCAGGGCCGGTGTGACGCTGTCACAGGGCAATGCGAAAATGCAGGAGCTGAAAACGGCGATCGGAGAGATTAGCAGATGTTCGGAACAGATCGGTACGATTATCGGTACGATTGAGGATATTGCCTCCCAGACAAATCTGCTGTCGTTAAACGCGGCGATCGAGGCTGCAAGAGCCGGTGAAGCGGGCAAGGGATTTGCAGTTGTGGCGGAACAGGTAAAGAGTCTGGCGGAAGAATCCGGCAAGGCAGCCGGAAAGACGACAAAGCTGATCGAAACAGCGATTGCAGCGGTAGACAGCGGAATTGCGATTGCGGACGAAGCTGCCGCGAACATGGACGAGGTTATGATAGGAGCAAGTGCGGCAACAGAGACAATGAGTCAGATTTCTGTCATGCTCCAAAACGATGTGGAACATATGCAGAAGGTCAGAGCAAATCTGCAGCAGGTATCTGCAGTTGTAGATAATAACTCAGCGACGTCTCAGGAAACGGCAGCTGTCAGCGAGGAGCAAAAGGCGCAGGTAGAAGCAATGGTAGAGCTGATGGACAGATTTAAATTTTAGAATTAACAGAAAAACAGCGAATGTGACTGGATTTTCCAGCCGCATTCGCTGTTTTTCCATAAAGGTGCGCCGTCTGCCAGCCTGCGGTTATCCGGCCGCTTTTGATACGGATTGGCAGAAACCGGAAGTTTATCTGGAGACAGACGACAAAATTCGAAGGACAAACCGGGGAAGGTTTGCTAAAATAATGACTCATGCATTTCTGATCGTCTGATAAAAGGAAGGAGAAACAGGATGAATTATTTTGATTGTCATGCAGATACGTTAACGGAACTCTCATCGTCGGAAAATCTGATGCAGAATACCTGCTGTCTGGATCTGGCAAGAGTTCGTGGCTTTGCGGATCATTATACGCAGATCTTTGCGGTCTGGCGCGATCAGGAGGAGATGCCGGCAGACGCACGAGAGAAGGAAGAGATTTTCCAGGGACTGTATGAACATGCCGTGCGGCTGCTGCTGGAGCAGTCGGCCTATGCACAGTGGTGTACGGATGCGTCGGATATGCGTAAAGCGCATGAAGAGGGAAAAGCGGCGGTCTTTCTGGCGGTGGAAGATTTGTCTGTGATGGGCGGTTTTGTAGACCAGATTCGTGATCTCGGATTTCGGTTCGCGATGCTGACCTGGAATTATGAAAATACATATGGATGCGGCGCAGTTACCGATCAGACGAAGGGACTGACCAAAGAAGGGCGCTTACTTGTAGAAAAACTGATGCAGCAGCAGGTGGTGCCGGATCTTTCGCACTTATCGGACCAGGGGGTGGAGGATGTGTTTCAGCTGACCGATCGGCCGGTTATCGCGTCGCATTCCAACGTGCGTGAAATCTGCCGGCATCCGCGCAATCTCAACCGGGAGCAGATCCGAGAACTGATTCGCAGAAAAGGACTGCTGGGAATTAATTTTTACAAGGAATTTGTAGGGAAACGGTTTGAAATCAAAGATTTGTTCAGACATATCGATGAGGTACTGACGCTGGGCGGAGAAGATATATTAGCGATTGGCAGTGATTTTGACGGCTGCGGAAATCTGCTGGTACATGGCATTGCCGGCGTGCAGTCGATTCCGGCTCTTGCGTCAGAGGCGGAGCGTGCATTTGGACATGCGGTGACGGAAAAAATATTTTGGAAAAATGCCGAAAGATTTGTGTCTGAAAATGTTGTCTGAAAAGATCATATGAAAATAGTGCACAAAAGTCATTGTATGAAATTAGATAGAATATACAAAGTGTAAAATACCTATTGCAATATTAGACAAGAAATTGTAAACTTTAATTGAAGCTAAAATAATTTACGAAAATGTAAATAAATAAGCGAAGGGAGAGCAGATAAATATGAGAAGGAGAACTTATTCCCGTTTACTGGCGGGTGCAATGGCTGTGATGCTGACAGCAGGTTCTGTCTGTACGCCGCAGGTAGTGTGGGCAGAAAAAACAATTGCTACAGAGACAAAAACAGAAAATGTAAAGAGGGTAACCGTACATGATCCATCGATTGTCAAAGATCAGGCTACCGGTACTTATTATGTATTCGGCTCGCATATGGCGACTGCAAAATCAGACGATCTTGTGAACTGGACACAGATTGCAAAAGATTATGAATTTCCGCTGGCAGGCAAAGACGATCCGGTATATGGCAACGTAGTGGAGAATTTTGCAGAGTCTTTCCGCTGGGCAGGCTATGACGACGGAGACTGCGCGACAACCGATTCCAAGCTGGCAGTCTGGGCGCCGGATGTATTCTGGGATGAAGCGTATGAATGGGAAGACGGCTCCAAAGGCGCGTATCTGATGTATTATACGGCATCTTCCACATGGAAGCGTTCCTGTATCGGCGTAGCGGTATCGAAGTCCATCGAAGGACCATATGCGCATCTGGATACGCTTGTATATTCCGGCATGACGTCAAAAGAAGGTACAGACGGCAACAGCAAGAGAGATACCAAATGGGATAACGATTATCTGAATTTTAAAGAACTGATTGAAAAAGGCTCCAAAGGCGGCGGTATCGACGCAGTAAGCGACGACTGGTTCAAAGAAGACGGCAGCTATAATACAGCGGTTGCTCCAAACTGTATCGATCCGGCCATTATAAAGACGACAGACGGTAAGGTATATATGTCTTATGGTTCCTGGTCCGGCGGTCTGTTTATGCTGGAAATCGATCCGAAGACGGGTCTTGCGATTTATCCGGGCACAGACGGGACAGACGCGGCATCTGGCAACCGGATCGATCGTTATTATGGGATTCATATCGCAGGCGGCAATCCGACAGGGAATAATGTCGCGTCCGGAGAAGCTCCGTATATTACATATGACGAAGCGACCGGTTACTATTATCTGTATGAAACATACGGCGGACTGACAAGAACCGGCGGCTACAATATGCGTCTGTTCCGTTCCAAAAACGTAACAGGTCCGTATAAAGACGCTGCAGGAAACGAAGCGCAAAACAGCTCCAAAGATACTTACAAATACGGCGTAAAGCTGATCGGAAACTATGCGTTTTATAACCAGCGCGGCTATTGTGCGGCAGGACATAATTCGGCTCTGATCGATACAGACGGCGCGCATTATCTCGTATCCCATCAAAGATTTGACGAAGGTACGGAGTTCCATGAAGTAAGAGTCCGTCAGCAGTTTATCAACGAAGACGCATGGCCGGTAACAGCCGTTTATGAAAACCGCAACGAGGCAATTGCGAATTATGCGGATGAAAAAGTCGTTGGTACTTACGAATTTATCAATCATGGAGACGGCGAAAAAGACGGCGGCATGATTGAAAATGAAATTGTAGTCCTGAACGCAGACGGCACGGTATCCGGTGACGAAACAGGCACATGGAAAAAGACCGATTCCAAGAAGGGTTACGATTATGTAACGATTACAATAGGTTCTGACGTCTACAAGGGCGTATTTTTCGAACAGACGACAGACCTGAATACAAAAGCGATGACATTTACGGCCATCGGCAACAATAACAAGTCCGTCTGGGGCAGTATGCTGGATGCTTCGGATGAGAAGACGGCAGAAGTAATCGCTTCCAGAATTACCGTTCCGGCTGCGACAAGAGAAAAAATTACGCTGCCGACAGAGTTAAGCGGCGCGAAGATTACCTGGACATCCAGCAATGAGGATGTAATCTCTGTGCAGGGAGAAGTAAAGTCTCAGCAGACAGAACAGGAAATTACGCTGACTGCGGAAGTTGCATACGGCACAGCTGTAAAGAAGCAGGATTTCAAGGTAAAAGTATTTGCAAAACCGTTAATGATCTATGGTTATAATTTTAATAAGACATCCGGGACAAGCGTGACAGGCTGGAGCAAGATTGGCGAAGGAAAAGACGCGACGCTGGAAGGCAGCGCGAAAGTGGTAACCGATGCTGTCAGAGGCAACGTACTGCAGATTGAAAATGAAGCAGGTGCAAAAGGCGTCAATTACTTAAGACTTCCGGCGGATACGTTTAAAAATGTAACGGATGCCGGTTATACGGTAAGTATGTGGGTAAACCTTTCCAAAGATACCTTTGAGCACAGCGCGTTATTTGAGGCAGATTTAAAAGCGGCTTATCCAATGACCAGAATAGGCGCGAATCTGATCGGCCGTATCAACGCGGTAGATTATAGCGACGCAAACGGCAATCAGATGGTACCGGCCGACGAATGGCATATGGTAATGTATTCTGTCGGAACAAAGGGAATTAAAGTATATCTGGACGGAGAACTGGTAGTAGAAGACGCAAAAAATCTGAGCGCATGCTTCGACACCAAAAACGACGCATGTATCCAGAACGCATCCGACGTTATGGTCGGTGCAGGACATATCTGGGGCGATGAAGACGTACGCGGCGGCAAGTTTGATCTTGTGAAAGTATATAACGGAGTATTTACCGAAGACGAGGTGCGTTCTGCTTATCAGAAGTCGGTAAAATAACAGATATGAAGTGAGAATGGCTCGAAATCACAGACGTTAGCAGGGAAAAACCGTATGATCCAGTCATGGCGCTGGTCATACGGTTTTTTGGACGATGAAGCGGGGGGATTCGCATGAAAAAGAAGATTATTTCCAGTGTGGCAACAGGCGTACTGGCTGTGGCGCTGACCGTATGTGCCGCTGCAGACAGGCCGTCTGGCGCAAACACAAAGACGGCGCCGATGAAAGAAAAGCCGGCGGTGACCGTTGGATATTATGATATCAGCAGGGTAAGCGCACACGATCCATCGATTGTAAAAGATATGGATACCGGGACGTATTATGTATTTGGCAGCCATCTTGCAACGGCAAAATCAGACGATCTTGTGAACTGGACGCAGATAACGACCGATTATAAAAAAACGAAAGATCATCCGATATACGGGAATCTGGCTGAAAACCTGGCAGAATCCTTTGCATGGGCCGGTCACAACGACGGGGACTGTCTGGGCGGGTTTGCAGTCTGGGCGCCGGATGTACACTGGTTTGATGAATATGAATGGGAAGACGGCAGCAAGGGCGCGTATCTGTTGTACTATAGCGCTTCTTCTACCTGGCGCAGATCCTGTATCGGATTTGCGGCGTCCAAAACGATCGACGGTCCGTACGCATATGTGGACACGCTTATTTATTCCGGCATTACTGCCGACGGCACAATCGACGGCGCTGGTAACCGCAATACCAAATGGGATAACGATTATCTGAATTTTAACGAGCTGCTGGAGAAAGGCTCTGCAAACGGCGGTATTGATGAAATCAATGAAAAATGGTTCCGCGGCAGCGAATATAATACGGATTATGCGCCAAACGCGATCGATCCAACGATTATCCGGGGAGCGGACGGCCATATGTATATGGTATACGGTTCCTGGTCCGGCGGACTGTTTATACTGGAAACAGATCCCAGGACCGGTCGGGTCCTGTATCCGGGCAAAGATTCTGTAGAGGAGACATCAGGGAATTATATCGATCGTTATTACGGATGCCATATTGCAGGCGCAAATCATGAGTCGGGAGAAGGCCCGTATATTCTTTATGACGAAGAGGCCGGATATTATTATTTGTACGAGACTTACGGCGCGCTGCAGCGAAAAGGCGGATACAATATGCGTCTGTTTCGCTCCAAAAATATCTATGGTCCGTATGTGGATGCTGCAGGAGGCAACGCGGCGGATAACGGCGTGGACAATTTTAAATACGGCATCAAGCTGATTGGCAATTATGCATTTACCGATCAGCGTGGTTACCGCGCGGCCGGACATAATTCCGCGCTGATCGACGGCGATGGAAACCGGTATCTTGTGTATCATCAAAGATTTGATGAAGCGACGGAATATCACGAAGTCAGGGTACACCAGCAGTTTTTGAACGAAGACCAGTGGCCGGTGACCGCTGTCTATGAGAACCGAAATGAAACGATTGCAAATGTGACAGAAGAGCAGGCGGCAGGCAGCTATGAGCTGATCAACCACAGCACCGGAAATGAGACGCATATGCTCAAAACGCAGTCAGTGACGCTGCAACCGGATGGAACCGTATCCGGCGATCTGACAGGCAGCTGGAAAAAGACCGATTCTCAAAAAGGGTATGATTATGTGACGATAGAGGCAGGGGATCTCATATATAAGGGAATATTTTTCGAGCAGACAGATGACAGCAATGAAAAAGTAATGACATTTTCAGCGATTGGGAATGACAATACGTGTATCTGGGGAAGTAAATAACAAAAACAGCGACAGGGCAGGAAAATCGTTTCCTGTTCTGTTTTTTGCGCGGCAGACAGGCGGTGCGGGCCTGTCCGTATCCCCGGTACCGGCCTGCGATCGATTTTCTGTTTCTGCATCTGGCATAAATCGAAAAATAGTATGGTCATGGCTTTTAAAAAGTGGTATGATAAAAATGCCCAAAACCAGGCAAGTATGAAAAAAGGAGCACATAATTATGCCGTTTATTGATTCCAAAATTACAGTAAAAGTATCTGATGAAAAGAAAGAAGCAATTAAAACAGAGCTCGGGCAGGCAGTTTCGATCTTAAGCAAACCGGAAAGTTTTCTGATGGTCGGGTTTGACGACGAATACTGTCTGTATATGGGAGGCAGCAGACTGGAAAAGGGGGCGTTTGTTGCAGTCAGTCTGTTTGGAAACGCGTCGTCCCAGGCCTGCGAGCAAATGACCGCGCAGATTTGCCGTATTTACGAACAGCAGCTTGGCATCCCGCAGGATAAAGTGTATGTGTCTTATACCGGCATCCGCGACTGGGGCTGGAATGGAAGAAATCTATAAGATAAAAGGAGAATCACACTGATGAAAAAAATGGAAGAATATGTAAGAGCGATACCGGATTTTCCGGAACCAGGAATTATATTCCGTGATGTTACAAGCGTTTTGCAGGACCCGGATGGGCTGAAGCTGGCGATCGATTCCATGATCGGGTTACTGGACGGCGTGGATTTTGATGTAATCGCAGGAACAGAGTCCAGAGGATTT
The DNA here is from genome assembly GCA_910577225.1 of uncultured Eubacterium sp. Lineage (GTDB taxonomy): Bacteria > Bacillota > Clostridia > Lachnospirales > Lachnospiraceae > Eubacterium_J. The sequence goes on from CAJTMV010000011.1 coordinate 53,585, forward strand.
ATGTTCGGCGTGCCGATTGCGTATCAGCTTGGGAAATCATTTATTCCGGTAAGAAAAAAAGGAAAACTGCCGTGTGAAACAATTTCCGCCAAATATGATCTGGAATACGGCTCGGCAGAGATCGAAATGCACAAAGATGCGATAAAGCCGGGGCAGAAAGTAGTACTGGTAGACGATCTGATCGCGACCGGAGGTACGCTTGCGGCAAGCGTCCAGCTGATCGAACAGCTGGGCGGAGAAGTCGTCAAAGTCGTGCTGCTGATGGAGCTGGCGGGATTAAAAGGCCGGGATAAATTGTCCGGCTATGAAGTGGCGTCAGTAATTACGTACGAAGGAAATTAATTGTAATCTTAATATTAGGAGAATAAAAGATGGTAATTGTAAATACTGATTATATTTCCGGAAAAGAATTTGAAATGCTGGGAATGGTAAAAGGAAGTACGATTCAAAGTAAAAATCTTGGGCATGATATCGGCCAGGGATTTAAGACACTCGTCGGCGGAGAACTGAAATCTTATACAGAGATGATGAACGATGCGAGAGCGCTTGCGACCAGACGTATGGCTGAGGAGGCTGAAAATCTGGGCGCAGACGCAATCGTAAACGTCCGGTTTGCGTCTGCCTCTGTGATGGCTGGGGCGGCAGAGGTTATGGCATATGGAACGGCCGTAAAGTTTGTATAACCGATGGGAGAATATCAGAGAGTAAAACATACGTTTGAACCGGTATGGAACCGGCAGTCGGAAATTCTTATATTAGGCACGTTTCCTTCGGTAAAATCCAGGGAAAATCATTTTTATTACGGTCATCCGCAAAACCGTTTCTGGAAACTGATAGCCGGAATTTTTCAGGAGCCTGTGCCGGATACGACAGAAGAAAAAAAGGAACTGATCCTAAGACATCGTCTGGCGCTGTGGGACGTGATCGACGAGTGCGACATTGCGGGTTCTGCGGACAGCAGTATCCGTAACGTTGTAGCAAGCGATATTGCCGGACTCCTTACACGGAGCGGCATTCATACGATCATCGCAAATGGGGCCAGAGCATACGAGCTGTATCAGAAGCACCAGCTGCCGCAAACCGGAATCCAGGCATACAAGCTGCCGTCCACGAGCCCGGCAAACGCGGCATGGTCATTCCAGCGGCTGCAGGAAGCGTGGAGCGCGGTTCTTATAACGGAGTAGAGCTGTGCGGTCTGCACGGAGATAAAAGGGACGTTGGGCGACGAATTTTTCGTTCGCTCAGGCGTCCCTTTTTGTTTGTTCTGAGGTATGAAACGGTCTGTGGGAAAGGTCTGGTGAAGTAAAACCAGTCCTTTCGAAGATGAAAACAGAAATTAAAAAGGCATTGAGAAAAAGATGCAGGTATAGTATATTATTACTAATATTTGTTTAGAAATGGTATCGCAAAAGTATGAGAGCTATTATACATTATTTGATTTGAATGATGAGGAGAAGAAAGGATATAGTAAAATGAGCGGTTGTGTATTCACTATAAAAGATGTTGTAAGACTGGTTAAGCCGGTAGATTTTAAGCCTGCGATGATTTTTGCCCTTGCTGAAGATCTGCGCGGTATATTGAAAAAAATGTAGATGTTTTTGAAATTAGTGAAATAAATAAAGGCAGTGATTTTTATAATACAATTATAAAAGAGAATTTACTGACAGAAACTCCAATGCAGGGACTGGTTACAACGCCATTATATAATATTGGGGAACATGTTTATAATCTTTCTGATAAATATAAGGAAACTCATAGTGAAATACAGTGGGCGATGCTAGCCGGGGTTAGGCATCGCCCGGTTCACGGCTATGACGGTACAAATTGGAATATTATCGTAAATGTTGTTTTTATTTTTAGTTCATGCCTGATAGAATCTGACGCAGATAGAATCAGGCAAAAATTTTTAGGGAGTTGAACGTAAATGGCGATTAATGCAATAGATATTTTAAATGTTATGGTTTTTGGGCGTCAGTGGAGAAAAAATAACGGAGACTGTAAGCAGGGAGAAATCAAGGATGGGGATAAGTTTTCTAATGGATTTCATTTAGAATTTTGTAGTGGCATCAATGTCCTGGTCGGAGAAAACGGCGTAGGAAAAACGACAATTTTAAAAATGATTTATGCAGCAACCCAGTGGTCCAATGAGAAGACAGATCCAAATAAAACTAAAAAGTTGGCAGATTTTTTTTCTAATAATTTAAAAGATTCAAATAAATTAAAGAATGCAGACAGAAATGAGGATTACTGCTATTATAAAGTATCATATGGCGGACATACATTTATGGATAGTTTATCCCATAATGGCATTTTTGATTTTGACGATTGGTTAGGATTGAATATACAGTCTGTGTATATTCCATCGACAGAGATGCTTTCTCATTCCAAAGGCTTTTTAGCAATGAACCAAAAATACAGTATGCCATTTGATGGTACGCAGGTAGACATTATTGTGAATGCTTCATTGCCGGAAACAAGAGAAATACCTGCGTCATGCAAAGCGGTTCTGAAAGAAATCAGTGATGTGATTGGAGGAACAGTGATTCAGGAAGACGACATATTTTATGTGTTGAAAAAGGACGGAAGAAAAATTGATTTTTCCCTGGAAGCAGAGGGTTTTCGTAAACTTGGCCTGTTATGGAAATTAATACGGAATGGACTGCTTGAAAATGGGACGGTTTTGTTATGGGATGAGCCGGAGGCAAATTTAAATCCGGAATTATATCCTTTGGTAGTTAACATATTATTAGAACTGCAAAATAACGGAGTGCAGATATTTATTGCCACGCACAGTTATAATTTTGCTAAATATCTGGAAATTAGAAAATCTGGAAAAGAGCAGGTGATGTTCCATAATTTGTATAAAGGCACTTCAGAGATCCCGGATGTCCTTAGTGACTTTTCAGATGAAAATTACAGTAAAGAGGAGGTATATAGTACTTCTGCCTATAAAATAGAAGATTTGGGGCCAAATCATATAATGATGGCAGATAATCGGCTGCTTGATGAAGTTTATAATATGTGAGGATAAGTATGAAAAATATATTGATAGATGAAAATGGGGATTATGGCCTTGAGTGTACGAATGCGGTTTGGGCATCAGATCAAATGCACCAGGATTATCATACTGCAAAAGTACCGCTGGCAGATGCTGATTTTCTGCTTGAAGATGAAAAATTTATTATGATTGTGGAATATAAAAATGCAAACACCAGAAAAGCCAGAGATACAGGTTTTAAAACGCCGCAATTTAATCCAATGGATGATAAGAAATTTGCTTCGATTGTCCGAAAGTTTTATGACTCGCTCCATTATGTGCATTTACTGGGAAAATATAAACCGGTAAGGTATATTTATGTGGTGGAAACACCAAATGGAGATGAAACAATGCGAAAAAGATTACGTGATAAAATGAAGACCCTGCTGCCCTTTGATCTGCAGGAAAAATTGAATACAGGAATAAAACTGATAAACAAAGTTGACGTTCTTTCGATAGAGGAGTGGAACATGCATGATGAATACGGAAAATATCCGTTGATTAAAATAGAGGAAAGCGATTAATTATGGCATAACAGCATGAGACAAAGGATCGGATTGTCTGATTGGATGACAGATATTACCAGAACCTGCTTTTAAGAGTTTCACACTGCTGTTAGGGAAACGACATGGACTCTAAACTGTTACAAAAAAACAAAAGCAGCCAGACGGCTGTTTTTATTTTACCCTTGACAGGAACAAATGTTTGGTTTAAAATAGAACATAAGTTCGAAATAAAAAACGGATAACGGAAAGTGAGTGAAAGAAGCATGGAACTGCGTGTATCTCCCGAAGTGACAATATTTAAAAAACTGGAAATTTTAACGGATGCCGCCAAATATGATGTTGCCTGTACATCCAGCGGAATTGAACGCAACGGCGACGGTCTGGGAATGGGAAATACGAAGCTGGCTGGTATTTGCCACAGCTTTTCATCGGACGGCCGGTGTATTTCCCTGCTGAAAATCTTATTTACGAACGAATGTATTTTTGATTGTAAATATTGTCTGAACCGCAGATCGAACGACGTACCCCGGGCGTCCTTTACTCCGGATGAAATTTGTGAACTTACGATGCAGTTTTATCGCAGAAATTATATCGAAGGATTGTTTTTAAGCTCTGGGATTTTATATAGTCCCAGTTATACGATGGAGCTCATTTATCAGACGGTCCGAAAGCTGCGGGTGGAACATCATTTTCAGGGATATATTCATGTCAAGGCCATTCCGGGCGCCGATTCTCAGCTGGTTTTTCAGACAGGACTGTTTGCGGATCGTATGAGCGTGAATCTGGAGCTTCCGACTGCAGAAGGACTGCGGGTGCTGGCGCCGAATAAAAATCGTAAAAATATCCTGACGCCAATGAGACTGATTCAAAATGTGCGGAAAGAAAATCAGAATGAGCTGACGATTTATCGGCATGCCCCGAGATTTGTACCGGCAGGACAGTCCACGCAGATGATTATCGGAGCTACGCCGGAGAGCGATTATCAGATTATGTCAGTGGCTGAAAATCTGTATCAAAAGTTTGAGTTAAAACGCGTGTTTTATTCGGCCTTTGTCCGTGTCAATGATGACGCCATGCTTCCGGCTCTGCCGGGCGGGCCGCCGTTATTGCGTGAACACCGGCTGTATCAGGCGGATTTTCTGCTCCGGTATTATGGATTCAGAGCCGCCGAGCTGCTGAGTGAACAGCGGCCGCACTTTAATGTGTTTCTGGATCCAAAATGCGACTGGGCAGTACGCCATTTGGAGCAGTTTCCGGTAGAGATTCATAAAGCCGATTATAAAACGCTGCTGCGAGTGCCGGGCATTGGCGTGAAGAGTGCCCAGCGGATTATTGGAGCAAGAAAAAGCGGAACGCTTCAGTTTGAAGATTTGAAAAAAATCGGAGTGGTGCTCAAACGGGCGTTATATTTTATTACGTGCGGAGGCCGAATGATGTATCGGACGAAACTGGAAGAGGATTATATTGTGCGCAACCTGGTGGATCCAAAAGAGAACGTTTCATTTTCCAGGGATGGAATGACGTACCGGCAGTTGTCTTTATTTGACGTAAGCAGTAATTATCAATAGGGAGGATCCGTGTCCATGGAAGATACGATTTTAATCTGTGAAGACTCGATCGAAGGAATACTGACAGGCGTATACAAAGCATATGAGATGCATAAAGATCATCAGACGATTCATCTGCAGACTTCTGATATGGAAAATTTCAGATTGTTTTCGACTTATGCTTATGTAGAGCCAGACGAAGAAAAGAGTCAGAAAGTCTTGCGGACGATCTGGAACAGGTTCGGAGAAGACGCATATACGCAGTTATGTCAGGCAATGGTATCTTACGACGCTGGAAAGGCGGATGCGGTATATCATACGATTGTGACCGGAATAGCCGGCCATTTTCAGGGCCGGCTGATGCAGCATCTGAGCCAGAGCTGTATTCACGAAGTCTTTCGTATGAGCCGTAATACCGGAATCGAAATCCACCATTATCTTGGATTTCTGCGGTTTCGGGAATTGTCAGGCGGGGTGCTGTTTGCGCGCTACCATCCGAAAAACGATATTACGACGATGATGATGCCGCATTTTGCGAACCGGCTTCCAAATGAAGATTTTGCCATTTACGATGAAAACAGAAACTATTATGCGGTCCATGCAAAAGGAAAACAATGGTATCTGGTTCGCGGTGAACTTCCTTTTTCGCCTGATCAGGAGGCGTATTCCGATCATGAAGCGGAATATCAGGCTTTGTACAGGCATTTTTGCAAGACAATTGCGATTGCGGAGCGAAAAAATTTGAAATTGCAGCGAAATATGCTGCCGCTGCGTTTTCGGAAGTATATGCATGAATTTCAGCCGGAATAATTTGGTTTTGATTTTGTGCAGTTTGCCGGAGGAAACTGTAATCATATTGTACAAAATATTAAAAATTTCCAGGTATAGCTTGACAAATGTTCTTAAAAATGGTAAATTGCCAAATAGATGATATAGTGTGTAACTGGGAAGCAGGCATGAACTATGCATAAGATCAGGGGATGTTTATGCATACGGGTGCCTGCTTTCCTGCCGTCCTGTTTCAGAAAGCCTGTTTTACGGCGCTGCAGAGGCCAGACAGGCGTTATGGCTGGAAATATTTCTGACAGGATGGAGAAGACCAGGAATAGAAAACCGCATCGATGCATAAAATACCCCAAAAGCAGGGAGGAATTTTTATGAAAGACAAGATTTTTGGCGTATTGCAGCGTGTTGGCCGTTCGTTCATGCTGCCGATTGCGATCCTGCCGGTGGCAGGTCTGCTGCTCGGTGTGGGCGGCTCGTTTACCAATGAAACAATGTTAACGACGTATGGTCTGATGGGCGTTATGGGGCCCGGGACGATACTGAATGCAATTTTGCAGGTTATGAGCGCAGCCGGAGATATCGTATTTACGAATCTGCCGATTATATTTGCGATGGGTGTTGCCATTGGTATGGCGAAAAAAGAAAAAGAAGTTGCGGCATTATCCGCGGCCATTGCTTTTTTTATCATGCATGCTTCTATTGGAGCCATGATAACGAACAATGGAGGTCCGGAGACGATGTTAAGCGGCGCTACCACATCTGTCGTAGGTATTACGTCGCTGCAGATGGGTGTGTTTGGCGGCATTATCGTAGGGCTGGGAGTGGCAGTTCTTCATAATCGTTTTTATAAGATCGAGCTGCCGCAGGTATTGTCATTTTTTGGCGGTACCAGATTTGTACCAATTGTCAGCGGTCTGACGTATACGGCGGTCGGCATCCTGATGTTCTTTATCTGGCCGGTAATTCAGCAGGGGATTTATGCAATCGGCGGCGTGGTGCTGGAATCCGGATATGCCGGAACATGGGTATACGGTCTGATGGAACGTGCGCTGATTCCGTTTGGTCTGCACCATGTATTTTATCTTCCGTTCTGGCAGACAGCGCTTGGCGGTACGATGGAAGTCAGCGGACGTCTGATCGAAGGCGCGCAGAATATTTTCTTCGCACAGCTGGCGGATCCGACGGTAGAGCATTTTGCGGTATCTGCGACAAGATTTATGTCTGGGAAATTCCCGCTGATGATTTTTGGTCTTCCGGGCGCTGCGCTCGCGATGTATAAAACAGCGAAGCCGGAGAAAAAAGAAGCGGCTGCAGGTCTGTTGATGTCGGCAGCTTTAACATCAATGCTGACCGGTATTACCGAACCTCTGGAATTTACATTTTTATTTGTAGCTCCGCTGTTATATGCGATCCATTGCGTATTTGCCGGTCTTGCGTATATGCTCATGCATGTATTTAACGTAGGCGTTGGTATGACGTTTTCCGGCGGTCTGATCGATATGTTTTTGTTTGGTATTCTGCAGGGAAATGCAAAAACAAGCTGGGTATGGATTGTTGTAGTTGGTATCGGATATTTTGTCGTATATTTCTTACTGTTCTCGTTCCTGATTCAGAAGATGAATCTTAAGACGCCTGGACGTGACGATAATGAAGAAGTAAAATTATATCGCAGAAGCGATGTCGACGCGCGTAAAAAGGGAGAATCCGGACAGGGCGGAGCTCTTTCAGAAGAAGATGCGTTGTCTGAGACTATTTGCCACGGACTTGGCGGAAAGAAAAATATTTCGGACGTGGACTGCTGCGCGACAAGACTGCGGTGTACGGTACATGATTCGGCGCTTGTGGACGATGCGATGTTAAAATCTACCGGAGCCTCGGGCGTTGTACACAAAGGAAACGGCGTACAGATTATCTATGGGCCGCGCGTAACGGTTGTAAAATCCAACCTGGAAGATTATCTGGAGACTGCGCCGGACGAATTGTATCAGCCGGGAGCAGGGGAAACGAAAGAGACTGCGCAGCAGACAGGGCAGGCAGCAGAGAAAAAAACGGGAGGTAAGATTGTAAGCTCGGAAATTATCTGCAGTCCGGTGAATGGCGTGGCGGCAGATCTGTCAGAGGCGCCGGACGAAGCGTTTGCAGGCAGGATGATGGGCGACGGGGCCATTGTAACGCCGGCAGAGGCGGAAGTTACCGCGCCAGAAGACGGGGAAGTGAGCTTTGTATTCGATACAAAACACGCGATTGGATTTGTGACAGCAAAAGGCACTGAATTGCTTTTACACATGGGTATCGATACCGTAAATCTGAATGGCAAAGGATTTGAAGTATTGGTGAAGGACGGAGATAAGGTAAAGAAAGGCGATCTGCTGATGAAGCTGGATCTGTCTTATTTGACGGAACATGCACCATCGCTGGCATCTCCGGTACTTTGTACGGAGCTTTCAGAAACCCAGAAGATACGTCTGCTAAAGAGCGGCAGTATCAAAGCTGGAGAAGCGTTATTTGCAATCGATACGTATGAAGAATAAGGGGTCGGGCATTCGCCGGATTTGTGGGGAGTAAGTATGTTCAGAGTAAAGAAAGCGTTAAACAATAATACGGTCATTGCAATTGGAGACGGAGATAACAGAGAGTATCTCCTGATTGGAAAGGGAGTCGGGTTTGGAAAAAAGGTAAGCCAGAGAATAGAGGCGCCGGAGGAATGTACAATTTATTCTTTGTATGAACATACCGAACGCGGCAATGCGATGGATCTGGTAAAAGGAATCGATCCGGTGTTTCTGGAAATTGCAGAGCAGGTGTTAAAGGAAAGCGAACGCGTTTTTGGAAAAATTGACTGGAGCATACTCTTTCCGATGGCTGACCATATTGCCTTTGCAGTAAAGAGAATACGCAGCAGCGAACAGATCAGCAATCCGCTGACTGGCGATATTCGCGCATTGTTTCATACGGAATATCATACCGCAGAATGTATTCGTCCGATACTCGCGGAGAGGCTGGGAGTGCAGATCGACGAGCATGAAGTCGGTTATATTGCGCTGCATATTCATTCCGCAATCGAAAATGAAAATGTGGCATTATCGATGCAGATTGCAGGTTCGGTGCGGGAATGTATTCGTCTGGTAGAGGAAAAGACTGGCAAACAGATCGATGTGAGTTCGTTGTCGTATAACCGGCTGATGAATCATGTCCGGTATATGGCGGCACGCGCGGCAAAAGGAGAAAAGCTGAAATTAGATATGAACGACTATATGTCCGAACAATTTCCGGATGCGTTTGCGCTTGCCAGCGTTGTATGCGGACATTTGGAGAAGTATCTGAAACAGCCGATGGACGATGTGGAAATCGGATATCTCGCGATGCATATACAGAGAGTGTCGGCGGAGCTGGAAGAATAAACGATCTGTAATCGAAGATCCCGCGATGCATATACAGAGAATGTCGGCGGAGCTGGAAGAATAAACAATCTGTGATCTGTAAAATGTCAGTCGATTGGAAACTAATATTTGGAGTTTATGGAAAGATAGTTTAGGTAAGTACGTTAGAAAGGAACATTGTCTGCAGCAGTGTTCCTTTTTTTATTTTGTTCTTGACAAAGGATGACTATCGTGATAGTATACATATGAAAACACTATTGCAATAGTCATTTTTCAGGGGAGGTAAAATTATGGAATTAAAATTGTTTGATTCTGAGCTAAAAGTTATGGATACGTTATGGAAAGCAGGCGGCGATTTGTCAGCCGGACAGATTGCAAAAATACTGCAGCAGGAAACCGGATGGAACCGGAATACCACGTATACCGTAATTAAAAAGTGCATTGCAAAAGGAGCGATTGAACGCAGAGATCCCAAATTTCAGTGTCATGCGCTGATTACAAGAAAACAGGTGCAAAATTATGAGACAGGGGAACTGATTACGAAGATGTTTGACGGCTCGAAGCAAAAATTTTTTGCAGCGTTTTTATCAGAAGGCGAATTAACACAGGAAGAGGTCATGCAGCTCAAAGAAATGGTTTCCGGACTTGGAACGTAGGGAGGCGCGTATGAGATTGTTGGAAATGAGTATTTCTGCCGGTGCGCTGATTCTGATAGTGATGATTCTGCGCAGAAACGCCTGGTGGAATCTGGCGAAACAGACGGTTATGATGTTGTGGCTGGTAGTATTGTTCAGGCTGCTGCTGCCGGGCAGTCTGCCGATACGAAAAGGGATTGTTTCTCCGATCTTTTGCATACTCAGGCGAACAGGTATCGGTCAGACGGAGACTGGCGCATCAGATGCAGCAGGGACTGGGGCTGCCGCCGGCCTGTCGAAAGCGGCTTCTTTTGGCAGGGGCGTTTACCCGCCTGATTTGCGGCAGGCAGCCGTCTGGATCTGGCTGATTCTGGCAGCAGGCGTGGGCATTTACTTTATACGTGTTTTTTATCGGGAATATCGACTGCTGGCAGAGGCTCTCCCACTTAAAAGTGCTGTGGACAGCGCATCGATGCAGGCACAGATACTGGAAGCACGAAATACGGCCCGCAGGCTGGCGGGAATTTCCATGCAAAGACATGACATTCAGATTCTGGTGCATGACAGAATTCGTTCACCGCTTGTCTTTGGGGTTATTAAACAAAAAATTATCATTCCAAAAAGTTTTTGTTTGCTGGAACCTACGCAGATGCAGCAGATACTGGTACATGAAATGGTTCATATCCGGAGGTTTGACAATTTCTGGAAGCTGTTGTCGGCGGCGGCGCTATGCATGCACTGGTTTAATCCGGCGGTATGGATGATGTATGTGTTGTTTGCCAGAGATATGGAATTATCCTGTGATGAACGGGTGCTGTCTGTACATGGCAGCCAGGGAAGGCAGGAATACGCAATGACACTTTTGGCGCTTGCGCAGAATCAGACAGGAACAACATTGTTTTGCAGCGGGTTTTTGGAGAACCCGGTCAGGGAAAGGATAGTGGCGATTATGAAATACAGAAAAATAACAGGAATCGGTTTTGTGTGTGCGGTTATGCTTTTGACTGGAGCAACTTCCGTATTTGCGACAAACGATCAGAACAAACAACAGGAACAGGCAAAAGAAACAATAGAGACAGAGAAGGAGAAATTTTCCAGTTATTCAATTGTAAAAACAGAAGATGGACAGCAGGAGGTTGAAAAAAGCGGAAAAGTAAAAGTGACAAATACAGAAGACGACACGATTATACTGAAGATTCTTCAGGATGAAGAAAAAGCAGAAACCGTGCATGTGGAATTTTCACCGGCCCTGGATTTGAAAGACGGCGAATCCGGGACATATACCTGTAAGATGAAAGATGGTTCTGAATATGTGCTGCAGGCAGGAGACGGACGTAATTTTAACATATCCGCAGATAACTATATCGTAACAGAGTCCGGGGATGGAGAGAAAAAGAAAGTAACCAGCCGGAATGGAGAGGCTGAAGCAGAAGATGCGAAGAGTTCCAGTTTACAGGACGATAATGCAGATGATTATTATCTGGTTGCCGACTGATTACGTTTTCACGGATATCACGAAAAAATGATTGTGAAAGCGCATATAACGGCAGACTGACGGAGCTTTTGCGCGGCCTCTGGGTGTGTAGAAAGCAACGATGTCTGGACGCCGAATATCATGCAATTTTATGGAATGGAATGGTTTGGTTAGAAAGTAATTGTGCAATCAGCAGAAAAATATTGCCAAAACAGGAAAATTCCTGTGGATTATAAAAGTTGACGTTTGGGCAGTCTTCATGTAATAATATGCCAGTAAAGAAATGCACAGACCGGTGTTTACGGTAACGAGCCGGTCTGTGCATCATATGATAATCCTGATCGCCCCCCTGGGCGGTAGAAATGGAGGTTTTTATGATCAAGGATAATAATCGATACTGCGTGTATAAGGCAAGCCCAAGCGGGATTCAAAAGCCGGTTTACTATGGAAGCGAGAAAGACTGCCGCAGATTCTGCGAAGAGAAAGATTACGAGTATATTGACGAGAAAGAGGTTGTATGGTATTTGGAAATCAGCAGCTGCAAAGAAGAACAGCAGGATACATGTGCGGGCGCAAATGTTTCGGTAAGTGCATAAGCCAGACTCTGTCACACGATATGAGAAAAAATAAATGAAAATGGAATACGAGTCAGACGCGGCGTTTCTCTATCCCTGTATGGGAGACCAGAAACGCCGTTTTTTGCAGAAAATTCATCCCTAATTCAGGCATAGCGGGTGATGCTGCATGAAACCTGACAGAAATTAATTCGTAAAATAATTAGAAATTTTATTCTCGCTGTATCCCCAATGTGTTATAATGAAAACGATGGGAAATACAGCCATATTTGGGAGAACGTCGATGGATATCAAACGATGGCGTCAGAGATTTGCACCATGAATCAGGAACAGGAGCGGTATGAGTTTCAATAAAACTGGTTTCAGCTGGAAGCATTCACAGAGAACGTTTCCGCGTTATCAAATGCCGGGACGTTTCACTATAAAAAATTATGTCTGATGAAAAGGAGTCTGCGATTATGCGAAGATATAAAACAGCCGCTTTGATGATGATCATTCATGGCGGATTTATGGAAATCGGCGGTGCATGCTGCTTTATACCTGCGATGCTTTTTGGATCTGATAACTTTGATGCAGAGCAGTTTTTTTCATTCAAATTCCCCTACTTTCAGGATAATCTGAATATGATGATTGTCATTGGAGCTATTTATGGCGTCGTGCGGACGATTGGTGCAATCGGATTATTAAAGAACAAAATGTGGGGATTTATGCTTTCTGTAATCAATTGCGTTATAACAATGGCTTTGATGATGTTTTTGCTGCCGGCGGGAATTCTGGACGGGGTGCTTGCCAGCAGCGCGTTAATACTGATGCTGATACAATATTATGGAGATAAGGAAATATCAGGCAGTTAAGCATATACCGCTTATTGTCAGGGCAGGGGGAATTACCTGTGACTGGTACAGAAGCAGACAAAGAACACGTCATGTATACGTTTTGCGGGTTTTGCAAAGTCATTTACGCCATGCAGCTGCCGCCGGATGGAATATTCCCCTTAAAATCAGCAAATCACAATAGGGATTTTTATAAGAAAGGAACTATGTTATGTGTAATAAATATCCTGGAACATTAGTCTGCGCGGTTCTTCTTTTTGGCGCTTTATCAGGAATGGCCGGGTGCGGCGGTATGTCATCCAAATCAATTCCGACAGAAGAAACGACCGTTTCTGACGCTGTCGATGATACTGTGGCAGAATATGATACAGAGGGTCAGAATCAGGAAACAGAAGGGGAATTCGGGACAGAAGGCCAGAATCAGGAAACGGAAGGGGACTTTGGGACAGAGGAGCAGAATCAGGAAACGGAAAAAGGTTTTGGGACAGAGGAGCAGAATCAGGAAACAGAAAAGGATTTCGGGACAGAGGAACAAAATGTCGGAACGGAATCGGAAGATAATGCGGATGAAAGTATCAGGGCGGATGAGGCAGAGATAGTGAACGCAGCCGAATTTGGCAATCCAAAAGAAGTGCTGGATAATACAATTATTACATCAAACGCAGAAGTTAAAAAAACAGAGGAAGACGAACTGCAAATAGAATTTGAATTAGAGAATGTCGGGGTTTGTACGTTTGCGGCCCGTAAAGGAGAGCGATTTGTTTTGCCGGATGAAGTTTTTGTGGATTCCACCAAAATAGAATGGACGGCGCAAACTGCAGATGGGGAATTTATTTTTCCTTATATGAGAGAAAATGAACACGGGGATATGTTTATGATAGACTGGGCATATCATGGATACTGTTTTGCTATTTATGGAAAGTCGCCGCAGAATACAGATGACAGAGATATGGCTGGAAAGATTGCGTTGGCGATGATATACAACCTGGGTGGAGCGGAATGATGGGTTATCATGCGTAACGAAACTGGTACAGCATTTCCAAATGGAAAAATGCTGCGCTGCATAAACCAAAGTACGGGTAATTTCAATTAGAAAAATAGAAAAAAGATACGATCAGATTTGAAAATGAAAAAAAGAAAAGTAAAAAAGCAAAAGATTATCCGGGCGGAAGGATTAAAAGGAAAAAAAGCGGTTAAGATGTATGTATCAGACGATCGGACAGGACAGATCGGGAACTGTTGCAGGTCGTTGAAAACAGGAGGATTTTTATACGATGAGAGCTTTTTTTCGAAAATATCAGATGTTCTGGGAAACAATTTTTTTACTGCTTATTCTGGCTGGCGGATGTCTGTGGAAATATCAGGAGTATCAGCTGCAGCAGACACAACTGGAAATCGCGGAAAAGGTTTTGCGTTTTCATGTGCGTGCGAACAGTGACAGCAGAGAAGATCAGGCATTAAAACTGAAAGTGCGGGATGCGATCGGGACTTTGATGCAGCGTCGGCTTGTCGGAGTGGATCAGCTGGATGAATGTAGCAGAATCGTCAATGAGAATCTTGCAGAGATTATTGATACGGCGGAGAGGACTGTACGGCAGGAAGGATATACATATCCGGTTACCGCGCAGGTAGCGACGGTGGAATTTCCTCAAAAGACCTATGGAAATTATACGTTTCCGGCAGGCGCGTATCAGGCGCTGAACGTAGTCATCGGCAGCGGCAGGGGGCAGAACTGGTGGTGTGTGATGTACCCGAATATGTGCTTTCATGATGCGGTTTACGAAGTCGTGGATGAAGAAGCAGAAAAATCGCTGCAGCGGGTGTTGTCTGAAGATGAGTATGATGCGGTGCTTAAAAGCGGAAAGTACCGGATTCGTTTTAAATATCTGGATTTTTTGAATCGATTTATGAAATAACAATATGCTTTTGGTTGCCGGAAGGCGATCGCTGACAGAAACAGGTACCCCTGCTTTCATCTGGAACGCAGGGGTATCTGTTTCTGTCTGGAACGCAGGGGTATTTGTCATAAAATCGGCGGTCTTTTTGATTGTCAAAAATCTGCCTGCTCCTGCGGATGAGAGGATTGCTGATTTTTCTGGCGGATTTGCGACGGCGTTGCGTTGAAATGTCAGACTTGAAATAGCTATATGCTGGTACTATAATTGTGATTATTATGCAAGAGAGGGAACGGTACTTTATACATCGTTCTATTTATGAATATTTTGTAGCGGAAACTATATTTTCATCCGTTCAAAAGACAATGAATAAATCTGAGGAAAATACATAGTGAGCAAATTAGAAAAGGATAAAAATAATGAGTACAAAAATATTTACCATGACACATCGAAAATTTAACGCGCCAGAAGATCCGATTTATGTTCCGCTTCATGTAGGACGCGCGTTAACAGATGATTTTGGATATCCTGGAGATGACACAGGTGAATCTATATCCGCATCCAATCCTTATTATGGAGAACTGACGGGGGTCTGTTGGGTGTGGAAAAACATTCAGGATGCAGACAATATCGGGATATGCCATTACCGTCGCTTTTTTCTAAATGAACGCAGAGAATTGATTTCCTGCATTTCTGATACATTACCGCCATTATCAGGGTGATGTAACTTTAACAACTCTTTGTACTGCTTTCTTAATTCTTCCAATGTACTGATATTCTCAAAATATTTATTCATAGCAATAACCTCCCAAATTAAAAAGTGTAAAGCATACTGGCAATTCAATAGGCTTTACACTCTTTAATGTGATAGACGGTTATTTAGTTGGTTTGATATAGTTATGTATTATGAAATCTTTTGTAACTTTTCGCTATGTTCACGAACTACGCTTTTTAAAACATCAATGTCAGCTTGCATTGCTGCTATTTTCTCTGAGTCTTTTGTATATTTATGTGCA
The DNA here is from genome assembly GCA_910577225.1 of uncultured Eubacterium sp. Classification (GTDB taxonomy): domain Bacteria; phylum Bacillota; class Clostridia; order Lachnospirales; family Lachnospiraceae; genus Eubacterium_J. Next base: position 69,269 of record CAJTMV010000011.1, read on the forward strand.
GCTGGCATATAGTTTTCAGCAAGTAATTTAATATCTGATCTAATTTCATTTTCGATAATAATATTAATTCTTCTTTGTTCTGCCTTGATTGATTTAATATCGTCTTCTAAAGGTTTTATTCTTGCATCTAACTTTTTTTCCATAATATCAGATATAGCAAGCAATAACTCGTTATCTGTCATATAATCACGCTCCTTTGTGTGTGGTGTGTTGTTAGTAAGTATATCACATCCAGAGTATAAAGTCTATTGAATTGTCAACGTGCTTTTGGTTTGTTAAGTTGTTTTATTTGATGAGATTATTGCACCTTTGAGGTTAAATTTGTGACAGCTTATGAAGTTATTAACACTGCCCACAAAGTCTATGGGTGCGCCCCACTACCCTATCGGCAGAATGTAGGTGTTGCGTATGAGTAATGTCACGAAACAGGCAGGCATACGTTTTTCCATAGTCAAACGGAGCAAGGGGCAGTCGGCAGTCGAGAAAGCATCATACATCAGCAGGAGCGTCCTTGTCAGCGAGTTTGACGGGCAGACCTGCCGCCCCAAATAACAGTCGGGAAATTATCAAGAACAATCTGCTGTTGGAACAGGCAAAAGAAATGCTCATGCTTGCCAGGCAGGAACTTCACAGCGCACAGTACGCAACGTACAAAAGTACGCAGATTAAAAATACAGCGGTCAGCGTGAAGAATGAGGTCATGGTAATGATTGCAAAAGTAAGGGAGCGCAAAGGCAGGCTTGACTTGCCAATTGTCAGCGGAAAGCACCTAAGAAAAATATCCGACCGAACCGCCTTGCAGTCAGCCGACAATGCGGAGAAATTCATCACGACAAGAAAGATAGACAGCTTTGAGAGCCTTGCGAAATTCACAGCGGACAGGGAACAGAAATACGGCCAGCTTGAAACAGCGCATTTGTCAAAGGGGCAGAAACTAAACCGATTAAAGATAACGCCGAAACAGTGGAAAGTCGAAATACAGTCTTTGCAATCCGAATATGACAGTATCGGCAGGGAGCAGACCAAGACCGCCACAGAATTAGCCTATGCGGAAGTTATCAGCTACAACAAAAAGAACCTTGAGAGAGCTTCAGAACGAGAGCCGACAGCACAACAGGCAACAAAGCAGACCAAAACGGAGGGAGGAAGAAATATAATGAATATTTGATAGAAATATGCTTGTAATTGTGATATTATTGTGACTGAACAAATTTGTAAGATTAAGGAGTATTCAATGAAATCAGAAGTATTTTATAAAACAATGTCAAAGTTCTATGATTTAGTAGATATTATCTATTTTAGAAATTATAAAAATAGTCCGAGAAAAATTGTATTTGAAACTATAGAAAATGGCGACAGCGTTTTGGATTTGTGTACTGGTACAGCGACAAATGCCTTAAAAATAGCAAAGGCAAATGCTCAATCAAAAGTGATAGGGATTGACTTATCAAAGGATATGCTAGAGATTGCAAGGGAAAAAGCACATAAGGCAGACATATCAAATATAAAATTGTACTTCATGGACGCAACAAAATTGAAATTCAAAGACAACTGTTTTGATAAAATATTGTTGTCATTGGTCTTGCATGAAATAGATGATGATTTAGCCGAGGGAATTATCATTGAAGCAAAAAGAGTATTAAAAGATTATGGCGAAATAATCATAACCGAATGGGAAAGAAGTAAAAAATGGTTTAATAAAATATTATTTTTACCAATTGAAGTTTTAGAGCCAAAACCTTATAAAACATTTATAAAAAAAGACTTAAAAACTTATTTTGAAAAATATGGTTTAACAGTGAAGTCTGAAAAACATTGCGATTATTCAAAAGTCTTGATACTCAAAAAAATTGATTATTCAAGAGAATAGATTGCATAGTGTAAATTATTACCACAATCACAACAGAATAAGTAACACAGCGTCAGAGCGTATAGAAACCAGTCTATGCGCTTTATTTTATTGTAAAGGAGCAGATTTATGAGCAAGGACAGCAATACACAGCATAGAGCCACCCGACAGCACCCACCCACAAAAATCATCGTGGAAAGGCACTATGTAGGCACGCATCAGAAAGACGAGAAAGACCATAACCACCTTGTCATTGATGAAGTGACCGCCCCCGTTGTGGAACTGATTTTCTCAATCGCCGAGGAGGGTGGGGGTATCTGTAACCGCTTGCGTAAGGCAAAAGTCATTAAGCCGAGTTTTTACAAAAAGGAAATGTTTGAGCGGTACACTGATGAGGAAAAGATGTATGACTGGGACACCGCTTATGTCAGTAAGATATTGCATGCCCCCGTTTATGCAGGAAACCTTACCGTAGCGGAAAGACCGGCCAAGACCATGCGTTCCAAGAAAAGACAGTGTATCCCATATGCGGAGCGTGAAGTTATCTATGGCACACATGAACCGATTATCGAACAGAGCCGTTGGAACACCGTACAGAAGATTTTGGAGAGCAGACCGCCCGTTATCGGGGAAAGTTCAAGCGGATATGACAACATCTTCCGAGGGGTTATCAAGTGCGCTGATTGTGGGAGTGCCATGCTTGCCAAAGTCGAGCAGAAAAGAAAGCGGAACAATGTATTAGACAAGACTTTCTCAGAAACACGCAGGACAGGCATTGACCGACAGGAAAACAATGGTAACGGATATTGCCGAGCGTCTTAATCTCCAAATGTCAGCGGACAGGGAACAGCAGAAAAAGGAATTAAGGCAATGTAAACAGCGTGTGTCAGAGATTGAAAACCTGTATGCCAGGCTGTACGAGAACTTGACAAGGGAACTGCTGACCGAAAAGCGTTTTCAGATGTTGTCGGCAAGGTATGACAGCGAGCAGGAGGAACTGACAGCCAGGATAAAGGTGCGGATGCAGGCAGCTTCAGCGATCCGGTTAGCGGAACTGCACTTCAGACTGATAATGTTGTGCGGGAAAGAAAATAATTCTAAAAAGCAACAATTTCTTATAAAATGTTATCTTCAAGTATTCTATAACAATTTCTCGTTTTTTGCAATACCATTCAAAAAATTAGCAGTAATTGCCAAATCTGCAAATCTGTTTCAGTATGTAGAAGTCAAAATTCACAAAGAAAATTCAGTTTTCCTGCCATATTTCAAATACAGCGGAAACCAGCGTATGAAGCAAACGTTATGATTTCTGTCTGTGCAGAACAGAAAGCAGATGTTCTGATTCCCTTATGTTATCCGTGTTTGCGGAGGTATCCGGACTGGAAACCGGCATAACAAATTATAAGAAAATGTTATGTATCTGATAGAGTAGTCTGATTCTGCTGCCGTTACGAGGAGATACCGGCGGAGAATGGAGGAAATTATGAGAGAACTGGATTATGGAAAGATGGGAAATCGTATCCGTCAGATCAGAAAGATGCGGGGATGGTCACAGGATGAGCTGGCGAAAAAATGCGGAATCAGTATGTCGTTTTTAGGACATATCGAACGCGGTACGAGAATTATGAGTCTGGAGACGTTTGTCAGTATCTGTTCTGCTCTGCAGGCTGGTTCGGACGAGCTGTTATGGGGTGTGACAGGACCGTCTGACGCGGTGCTAAAGATGTGGAATCCGTCTGAAAAACGGCAGGACGCTCAGAAGGCGGACGGTTATTCCATGTACGTAAAAATTATGAAATCTGTCGCAGAGATTATGAATGAAGCGTAAGCGTGTGCTGATGGCCGCATCGGTGGCGTCGATGATCGATCAGTTTAATCGAAAAAATTTAGAGCTGCTGCAGGAGCTTGGATATGAAGTGCATGTAGCATGTAACTTCAGGGAAGGAAATACGTGCGACGAAAAGCGTGTGCTGAAGTTTCAGGCAAATCTGCGTAAGCTGCACATGGAGCAGCATCAGTGGGATTGTCCAAGAAGCGTCTGTAATCCTGCGTCCTGCATACGGGCTTACAGGCAGATGAAACAGCTGCTGAGCCAGTATCATTTTGACTGGATCCACTGCCATTCACCGATTGGAGGCGCGCTGGCAAGGATTGCCGCGCATCGAAGAAAAGTCAGGGTGATTTATACAGCGCATGGATTTCATTTTTATAAAGGCGCGCCCCTGAAAAACTGGCTGTTGTATTATCCGGTGGAAAAGCTGCTTGCACACTGGACAGATGTGCTGGTTACGGTCAATCAGGAGGATTACAGATTTGCAAAAAGAACATTGCGTGCCGGCAGCATCCGCAGGATTCCCGGTATCGGAATTGCGCTGCGCGGATTTGAGGCATCGTCTGCAGATGCGTCGGTAAAACCGGATGTGTCGGCAAAAGCGGATGCGTCAGAATGCGATTTCAAGGCATGTGCAAAAAAAGAGGTATCTCAAAGATATGAGATTCCTCAGGGAGCAAAGCTGGTTTTGTCTGTCGGGGAACTGAATAAGGGAAAAAATCACAGGCTGGTTTTGGATGCTCTGGCACGTTTGCCGGATAAGGATGTTTATTATCTGATTTGCGGGCAGGGCGCGCTGCGGGAAGAACTGCGACGCTATGCGTTAAAGACCGGAGTTGCCAGCCGGGTTCGTATGACGGGATTTTTGGAGGATTTGTCTGTGATATATCAAAGCGCGGATGTTTTTGTCTTTCCATCGCTAAGAGAAGGGATGCCTGTGGCGCTGCTGGAGGCTATGGCAGCAGGCACGGCATGTGCGGTATCAGATATTCGGGGAAATGCAGAGCTGATCGCCGCGGAATACCGATTCCCTCCGACCAGCTCAGATCTGCTGGTACAGATACTGGGGCATCTGCTCAGTGATGCGGATGATCGAAACAGACAGATCAGGCAAAACCGGCAGAAGATAAAAAAATACAGTGATCAGATCGTAGGTAAGCGGATGAAAAAAATCTATGAGCAGATGGATTCTGTTTTGTGAACAGAAATGTAAAAGTCAGCGCGGAAAGCTGATTTCAGGAATTTGCAGGCGGGAATTGGCAGAAGCGATGGTAGGAACCTGAAAGCAGGAAACAGCAGAAGAGATTTGTTTTCAGAACCAGAAAACAGCAGAAGAGATTTGTTTTCAGAACCAGAAAACAGCAGAAGAGATTTATTTGGAAAGCAAAAGCAGGAAACAGCAGAAAAGTTTTGCTTACAAGTGCAAAGGAGACAAAAGAAATGCCGGAGATTTCTGTATTGATGGCAACTTATAACGACAATCCGGTCTATGTCGGACAGGCGATCGATTCCATACTTTCGCAGACATTTACAGATTTTGAATTTCTGATTTGCGACGATGGTTCCAACGCGGAATTTGCAGAATGGCTGCGTGGTTACTGTAAGAAAGACGCAAGAATCAGACGGATCAGGAACCGGCGAAATCAGGGGCTGGCAGCGGCGTTAAACCGGTGTATGGCTCTGGCGTCTGGCAGATATCTGGCACGTATGGATGCAGACGATATTTCAAGGACTGACCGGCTGGAAAAGCAGGCGGCATTTTTAAATGATCATCCGGAATATGCGTTTGTCGGGTGTAATGCAAGACTATTCGGTGTGCATGGGATCTGGGGAGAGCGGCGGATGGAAGAAGCTCCGGATAAAGCGTCGTTTCTTCGGACATCGCCGTTTATTCATCCATCGGTAATGTTTCGCAGGGAGACGCTTGCGGCATCCGGAGGATATCGCAGGTCGCGTCAGTATCTGCGTGCGGAAGATTACGAGCTTTTTATGCGTCTGTACGCGGCAGGGCAGCGTGGATATAACATGCAAAAGATGCTGATCGATTACAGGGAAGACCGGAACGCTTATCAAAAACGGAAATATCGGTATCGATTTTGCGAGTGTGCAGCACGGCTGCATGGATTTCAAAGGCTGGGTATTTTAAAAGGAAATGTTCGTTATGTACTAAAACCGCTTCTGGCAGGAATGATTCCTGGAAACGTTATGGAACGGATCAGAAAGAAACGCTATCAGATACGGACGGGAAAGAAATCATGACAGGAATTGTGATATTAAATTATGAAAACTGGGAAGATACACGCAGATGCCTGGAAAGTATCCGCAGATATCCGCCGCGGGAAGATTACATGGTATTTCTGGTTGATAATGCTTCCAGGGCAAAGCCGGCGTATGATTTGCAGAAGCTGCTGCAGACATGCAGGGCGCAGCTTTTGCAAAACGAAAAAAATCTGGGATATAACGCGGGAAATAATACAGGAATTGCAAAGGCAGTCTCCGCGGGATGTGATTATATACTTATAGCCAATAATGACGTTTGTTTTTGTAAAGGAAGTATCCAGCGGATGACAGAGTATCTGAAACAGCATCCGAAAACCGGAATTGTCGGCCCGAAGGTTGTAGATGTAAAGGGAAGGCTGAGAAGAAACTGTCTCTGTCAAAAGACCGGACTGGCAGAAAAATATCTTGTACGCACGCGGCTGCACGTATTGTTTCCGAAACGATATGCCCGTTATTTTGGATATGATAAAGATTATAAAGACAGCTTTCGCGTATATGCCGTGCATGGGTGCTGTCTGATGATGTCCAGGGCGTGCGCGCAGGCTGTGACACCATTTGATGAATACCCGTTTTTATACGAAGAAGAGTTGATACTTGGCATACGTATGGAAGAGGCAGGATTTGCTACGGTCTGTCAGCCTGCGGCGGCAGTCAGGCATCTGCATGGGGGAAGCACCCGCTATCAGAAAGCGTTCTCATTTGCACATAATGTAAGAAGTGAAATTTATTACTGCAGAAACTATCTGCATGCCAGGCCATGGCAGATCTGGCCGCTTTATATCTATCGGGTGACGCTTTATCTGCTAAGATGTATCCGGTACAAAGATTTTAGACAAAAGTGGAAGTGGTTTTTTCATATGACAAGGCAGGAAATACGAAAATGAATATCTTGTATCTGGCGCCGATCGCGTTTGATTATTTAAAGCAAAGGCCGCAGTATCTGGCCGAAGAACTGGCCAAAAAGCATTGCGTCTGGTATGTGGAACCGACCGTATCTGTGCTGTCGCGCAGCGATAATGGCAAAACGCTTTGTACGGCAGACAGCAGCCGGATTTCCCGTTCGCTGTATCGCGTCCGTCTAAGCGGCAGGTTCAGCCTGCCATATAAGCTAAAAATATTTGACCGGATGCGTCTGTTTATCCGATATGAGGCAGCGCAGATCAGGCGCATGCGGATTCGGTTTGACCTGATATGGGTGGGCTATTGCGGACGATATGATCTGGCAAAATGTTTTCCGCATATACCGATGATTTATGATCAGATGGATGACAGTGTGCTTTTGACGCCGGACTGGCTGACCAGACGATATCTGGTTCGCGCGGAAGCATGGGTCTCTGCCAGGGCGCGAATTGTACTGACCACGGCAAAAATGCTGTATGAACAGATGAAAAGCGTGCGCGATCAGGTATACCTGCTGCCAAATGCCCTGCCGCAAACTTATGAGGGGAATTATCTGCCGCAAAGGCAGACAAAGCATCGGGAATTTTTATATATCGGAACGATCGCAGAGTGGTTTGACAATGACAGTATCCGTTGTATCGCTGCGTATGGAAACGGAAAGATTACGCTCGTCGGGCCGGTAACAGGCGAAAAAATACGGCGGTCCGGTGTGTATTACACAGGAAAGGTTCCGAAAGAAAAAATCGGCGCTTATCTTGAAAAAAGCGATGTCTGTCTCTATCCGTTTCAGGCAGGAAAACTGCTGGATACGATCAATCCGGTTAAAATCTATGAATATCTGGCGTTTAATAAGCCGGTCATTGCCCGAAGGAGTATCGAGACAGAGCAGTTTCAAAAATATATATATCTGTATTCCAATGAAAAAGAGCTGCGGCAGCTTCTTAGTGCAAAATTAGAGCCGCCGTTTGCGACGCAGGAAGCATACGACCGGTTTATAAGCTGCAATACCTGGGAGCGCAGAGCCGCTTTTTTAGAACAGATTCTGACGACAGTTACAGCGAATCGGCTGCCAGAGCAGATACAGCTGCATAAGGATGATAAAACGCAGCTGCATAAAGACACAGGAGGACAAAAAAATGGTAAACGTAATTGGAATGGGCTACATCGGACTGCCGACTGCGCTGATGATGGCGGCGCACGGAATCGAAGTAATCGGAACCGATTATGATGAAAAACGGATCGAAAGATTAAAAAACGGAGAGATGGTTTTTGAAGAAGAAGGACTCGCACAGTTGTTTCAAAAAGCGCAGGAAGGCGGCATCGTATTTTCGACGCAATATCAGAGCGCTGACGTATATGTAGTTGCCGTGCCGACGCCCTATATCAAAGAAAGTAAAAAATTAGACGCATCCTGTGTCATAAACGCAGTGGAGCATGTAATCAGACAGGCGCCGAAAGGAGCGGTTATCGTAATCGAATCTACAATATCGCCGGGAACGATTGAAAAAGTGATAAAACCTCTTTTTTCGGAATACGGCCGGGTATTGGGACAGGATATTCATATTGCACATGCGCCGGAACGCATAATTCCCGGCAGCATGATCTACGAGCTGGAGCATAATTCCCGTACGATCGGCGCAGACGACGTACGGACCGGAGAAAGGATTCGGGATATTTACGCATCGTTTTGTCAGGGAGAGATCGTTTTGACAACGATCAAAACGGCAGAGATGTCAAAGGTTGTGGAGAATACGTTTCGGGATATTAATATCGCATATGCCAATGAACTGGCAAAAATATGCAGATCGGATGAAATGGATGTCTATGAGATTATAAGAGTTGCAAATAAGCATCCGCGTGTAAATATTCTGCAGCCGGGGCCGGGCGTCGGGGGACATTGTATCTCGGTAGATCCGTGGTTTCTGGTCGGCGATTATCCGGGACTTGCCAACATTATTCTGGCAGCACGTAAAATTAACGATTCCATGCCGGACTTTGTGCTGTCACGTACTTATGAAATTATGAAAGAATGTCAGATGTCCGATCTTGACCAGATAGGAATCTATGGACTGACATACAAAGAAAATGTAGACGATGTACGAGAAAGTCCGACACTGCAGCTGCTGACTTCGATGAAGCGCCATCTGGCGGCTCCGGTGCGCACGTTTGATCCTTTTGTAAAACAAAAGATCGTAGAGAACCAGACGCTGGACTTTGAAGAGTTTCTGGAAAAATCCCGGCTGATCGTCGTTATGACGGCTCATACGCATATCAAAGAGCACGCGTGCCGCCTTCGGAATAAGATCGTACTCGATACGAGAAATTTGTTTGCAGACGATGAAATTGAAACCTGTTATAAACTATAAGATATAAGGAAAACAAACGATGCAGAAATGGAAAGTATTAAGCGTATTTGGAACACGTCCCGAAGCCATTAAGATGTGTCCTTTAATCAAAGAACTGGAAAAACGGGAAGAGCTGGAAAGTATCGTGTGCGTGAGCGGACAGCACAGACAGATGCTGGATCAGGTACTGGAGCTGTTTGATATCAGACCGGCATACGATCTGGAGCTGATGAAAGAGCGTCAGACGCTGACCTCGATTACGACCGGAGTGCTGCAAAAGCTGGAGGAAATACTGAAGCGTACGACGCCGGATCTGGTTCTTGTGCACGGAGACACAACAACTTCGGCATCGGCAGCTCTGGCGGCTTTTTATCAGAAAATACCAGTTGGACATGTAGAAGCCGGACTTCGTACTTATGACCGGTATTCGCCTTATCCGGAGGAGATGAACCGCAGACTCATTTCCCAGATCGCGGAGCTGTATTTTGCACCGACGGAAAATAATCGCAGGAATCTGCGCAAAGAAAATCATAATACAAATATTTATGTGACGGGAAATACCGTGATCGATGCGTTTGCCTACACGGTAAAAGAAAAGTATCGATTTAAAAATAAAGATCTTGCGGCATTGCCGCTGGAAGGAAGAAGGACAATTCTTGTGACTGCGCACAGACGGGAGAATCTGGGAAAGCCGTTGGAACATATTTGTCAGGCTGTAAAGCATCTGGCGCAGACATACGAAGATGTGCAGATTGTTTATCCGGTTCATCTGAATCCGGCAGTCAGAGAGACGGTTTTTAAAGTATTAAGCGGCGTCAGCCGGGTACATTTGACCGATCCGATCGATGTGCAGGATATGCACAATCTTATGGCTAAGAGTTATCTGATTCTGACAGATTCCGGAGGACTGCAGGAAGAAGGGCCGCATTTTGGCATTCCGGTCATTGTACTTCGTACAGAAACCGAGCGGCCGGAGGCAGTAGCGGCAGGTACGGCAGCAGTAGCCGGAGTGTCAAAGGATGATATCTTTCAGATTGCCAGTCAGCTGCTCGATGATTCCGGGAAATATGAAACTATGGCGCACGCAGTCAATCCGTATGGCGACGGACATGCCAGCGAAAGAATAGCGGACGGGATCATCGGATGGAAAAAGAATATGTTGCCGAAAGAAATGCGGACGGAATGATTAGATAGAAAAAACGTAATTATTGCAGGAAATGCGGACAGGATGATCAGATGGAAACAAAAAGAATCAGAGAGATTCTAAAAAGAACGATACATAGCAGAGGAAAGAACGTGCTGGATAAAGGCGGAGTATTGATACACCGGCAGATCAAACATGCGGTATGCGATACGCAGTATCCGGAACGTATTTCCAGTCTGCTGGAGCAGATTCCGGAGAGTAACGGCAGTAAGTATTATGTACCGTATGAGGTATCGGTTGCGATTGTCGCAGATGAGTTTTTATATCGTTCCTTCCAGGGGACGGCGGATTTTCGGTATGTAACGCCGGATAATTACAAAGAGATCTGCGAAGAGACGCAGCTGCTGCTTATAGTATCCGCCTGGAGAGGTCTGCATCAGGAATGGCGGTGGATGGGTACGCAGGGAACGCCGGCAAATACCGCGGTGCATGAGATGATCAGCTACTATCATAAGAAAGGCAGGGCCGTTATTTTTTATTCCAAAGAAGACCCGCCTCATTATGATCATTTTTTGCCGATTGCCAGAAGATGCGATGTAATATTTACGTCTGCGGCTGAAAAGATTGCGTCCTATATGCAGGATTGTCAGACAAAACGCGTATATTTACTGGAGTTCGGCATTCATCCGGTCTGTCATAATCCGATCGGATGCAGAGCGGCGAAGCGTCAAAATGAGGTTATTTTCTCTGGCTCCTGGATGAAAAAATATCCGGAAAGAGTCAGAGAACAGCGGATGATTTTTGACGGTGTGCTGGCGTCGGGCAGAAAGTTAAAGATTATCGACAGAAATTATGAGCAAAATAATCACGCATTTTTATTTCCGGCAAAATACTACAAATATATCAGCCCTTCGATTGGACATCGGGAGCTGCAAAAAGTACACAAATTATATGACTGGGCAGTCAATGTGAACAGCGTGACGGATAGTAAAAGTATGTTTGCCAACAGAGTATATGAGCTGCAGGCCAACGGGAATCTGCTGCTTTCCAATGACAGCGTGGGAATCAGCAGAAAGTTTGCCGGCGTAAAGATTGTGCATGCGAAGCAGGATGTATGCGAATGGCTAAACGCTTACAGTGAAGAAGAGCTGTATCTGCAGCAGATAGCTGGCGTACGCTGTGTGATGACAGGGGAGACGACGTTTGACAGAGTGGGCAGCATGCTTTCAGCGATCGGTTTTGCGGTCAGCCAGCCGGTACGAACGGTTGCGGTTCTTGTGGAAGATATGAGCGAACAGCTAAAGCAGGATTTTGAGAATCAGACATACGCAGATAAACGGCTGATCGAATGGAACGCGGACACTGCGCCTTTGGATTTTGTGGATACCTGCGACATGATCGCATTCTGGAGCAAAGACAGCCGGTATGGAAAGTTTTATCTGGAAGATATGATCGACGCGTTTAAATATACGAACAGCTGCTATATCACAAAAAACAGTTATTTTGAAAACGGGACGCTGCGGGAAGGCGTGGAGCATAACTATACGAGTGTGATTCATAATGTCTTTGCCACCGTATTTTGGAAAGACGCCGTCGATTATTGGGAGATACGAAGACGTATGCGGCAGGAAAAGAGTGTGTATGCAGCACATGGATACAGTGCGGATCACTTTCATTACCGGCGGATTACGAAAATGGAACCGCTGAAGGATTATTAAAATAACTGCACGACAGAAACAGGGCATAGGAAAGCGTGTGAAATGGCAGCCCGTATTTGCGGTTCTGGAAAAAGGAAAACAAGACAGGAGAAAAGCATGTCGAGAGAGTTGGATAAGGTCTATGAGGTATATATGGACAGCAGCGAATCTGCAATTACACGAAAAACGAGAGAGCGGATTCAATGGATCGTAACGCAGGCTGAAGGAGAATCGGTACTGGATATCGGATGTTCACAGGGAATCACATCCATTTTGCTCGGTCGTGCACGTAAAAGAGTGCTGGCAATCGATCTGGAAGAAACGCTGATTCGTTTTGCAAAGCAGAAACTGAGCGGTGAAGCACAGGATGTAAAGGAGAACGTCACATTTGCAACAGGTGATTTTCTCTCTTTTCCGCTGGGAACACGAACATTCGATACGATTTTAATGACAGAAGTGCTGGAGCATGTGCCGGATGTGGAGCGGTTTTTGAAAAAGGCGGCTGCCTGCGCGCAAAGCCATACAAAATTTGTCATTACCGTGCCGTTTGGGATTCATGATCATTGGGATCATAAGAGAACCTATTATGTGGCGTCACTGGCAGAGCAGATGGAGGCGGACTTTCAGATTACCTCGCTGAATTTTATGGGGGGGGGGGCAGATGGCTGGGTATTACAGCTGTGTTAAAGGATCAGAATGTACAGGCGAAAGGATGTGTAATTGTGCCGGATAAAGAGCGAATGCTTCAGGAAGAACAGGTTTTTTATCAAAGAGAAAGACAGCTGCTGGATGAAAACGCGAGGGTGAAAAGGCAGATCGGCGATCAGAAAGGAAAAAATGAACGGCTGCAGGAGCAGAATGAACGGCTGCAGGAGCAGAATGAAAAGCTAAAGGAACGCACGATATTTTTAAAACGGCGGGTAGAGGTACTCGATCACAGATGGAAAACTGCAGATACAAGGCTTCAGACTACGAAAAAAAATTATGCGGATGTAAGTGAAAAATATCAGGCGCTATCACAATCCATTCCAGGAAGGATGCAGCTGTTTTCCTGGAGGGTTCAAAGGTATATAAAGCGAAGACTGTCTCTGCCGGAAAAAAAGGTGTTGCCGGTGCAGGAACAACAAACAGAAACGATCAGACAGGAGCAGAAGCAGACAGGCAGGATTCCGGAATTTATGAATGAAAATGTCGTGATGAACGATGTCTACGAATTTAACTGGAAAGAGAGATATTTGCAGTTAAGAGAGAATGTCTGTGATGTTGGATATTTGGGTCGCGTCAGACAAAAAATTAACCAGATGCCGGATAGCAACGGGAGCAGGTATTATGAAAAGCTGCCATATAAAATTGGTATGATTGCAGATGAATTTTTGTATCGCTCTTTTGCGGATACGGCAGAGTTTATTTACCTTACGCCGGATCAATATAAGTATGAGATCGATGTGCTGCTTGTGGCATCTTCCTGGAAAGGACTTCATAATGAATGGAAAGGACTTGGTAATACGGATCATACGAAGCTGCGGGACAGACTGTATGAGATTATCGATTATTATAAACAGTCAGGTACAAAAGTAATTTTTTATTCAAAGGAAGATCCGAGCAATTACTATGTGTTTTTAGAGATAGCGAAAAAATGTGATTATATTTTTACGACTGCGCAGGAATGCGTGGAACATTATAAAAAAGATACCGGTAATCCGCAGGTGTATGTACTTGAGTTTTCCGTGAATCCGGTACAGTTTCATCCGGTTGGAATGCGGATGTTTCACGAAGAGGAAGTTCTTTTTGCCGGAACCTGGTGGAATAAGAAATATCCGGAGAGAAAACAGGATATGGAAACAATCTTTCAGCAGGTGCTCAGAGCTGGTAAAACGTTAAAAATTATTGACCGGAACTACTCGATGGGAAACGCTGATTATTTTTATCCTGAAAAATATCTGCGTTATGTATCGCCAGAAATGGATCATGCCACGTTACAGAAAGTACATAAAATGCATTCCTTTGCCATTAATATTAATTCTATTAAACATAGCAGTACAATGTTTGCCAGTCGTGTTTACGAGCTGATGGCGCTGGGGAATCTGATTATTTCCAATCGAAGCAGGGGAATGGAACAAAAGTTTCCCGATGTTATCGTTGAAGATGGATCAGGCCAGTCGATAGAGATACTTCGTAATCATTCAGAGAAACAGATTTATGAAAAACGAATTGCGGGTATCCGCCAGGTCATGACAAAAGAAACAACTTTCGACAGAATGTATACGATGATGGAACAGATTGGTATGCCGGTAAAAGCAAAGGAAAGAACCGTTGGAATCATTCTTCCGGATGAAAATGAGAAGCTGCTGCGTGAGATGGCTGAGGCACAGACCTGGCCGGATAAAATACTGATTCCGAAAAGCAGCCTGAATCAGCAAATCTACGAAAGCTGCGATATAATTGCTTTTTTTGAGCAGGGTAGTACATATGGCAAATATTATCTGGAAGATATGGTAAATGCTTTTAAGTATACAGACAGCGATTTTATTACCAGGCATTCCTATTACCGGGGCGATCAGAAAATAGACGGCACAGAGCATGATTATGTGGAGACGTATGAAGAACCGGGCCGAACGGTTTTCTGGAGAAGCAGCTATGAGCTGAAAGAGCTGATGGAGGATAATATAAAAGCTGAAAAAAGAGGGTACAGTGTGGACTGTCTGAATTATAAGAAAATAGGATAAAGGATGAACAACAATAAAACAATGAAGACTGAAAGATCATGTGTGCAGAAATTACTATTTATCATACAGGAAATTGCAGATAACTGGCGGATTATGGTGCGCGTCGCATGGTTTGATTACAAAATCAGAAATAAGGATTCTTACCTGGGGAGACTGTGGGAGATTCTGACCCCATTGCTGCAGATTGGAACTTACTGGTTTGTTTTTGGAATCGGATTGCGTAATGGCAGAGATGTGGATGGATATCCATATTTATTATGGATGCTGAGCGGAATTATTCCATGGTTTTGCATCAGCTCGTCGATTACCAAAGGGGCAGGTTCTGTTTTTGCAAAAGCGGCAGTGATTACAAAACTCAGATACCCGATTGCAACCGTGCCAATAGGTGCAGTTTTGACAGAAGGGTTTGAGTTTACATTTACGTTATTGATTTTGGAAACTGTGTTTATCGGTTATGGATATCTGCCGCACTGGGGATATCTGAACCTGATTTATTATATATTGTATATGTTTGTATTTTTGTCAGGTCTGGCACTGGTTACTTCTGTATTTACAATGGTAGCGAGGGATTTTCAAAAGCTGCTGGCGAGTCTGATCCGGCTGTTGTTTTATCTGACGCCGATACTTTGGGATATGTCTCAGATGCCGGATATTTATAAGAAAATAGTTTCTGTTTCACCGATCTATTATATCGTAAAAGGGTTTCGGGAAAGTATGCTGTATCATGTGCCATTTTATGTTCATCGGAAACAAATGCTGGCAGAATGGGCGATTCTTATCATTTTATTTATTACCGGGTGCTATCTGCAGGAAAAATTCAGAAATCGATTTCGGGATTTGCTCTGAGTATACAGCTGTCAGGATAAAAATAGGAAGGATATGTCAGAAATGAGCAGAAAAGAACAGTGGGATGCAAAAATATCCATACAGGGTGACAAAATTAACGCCTGGGTTGAAAATGAAGAAGAAAAAGCGGATGCATGGTATTTTTATTTGTATGATATCGACAATATTCTGATAGAAAAATCAAAACAGGTGAAAAAAGCGAAATATTGCTTTAAAGTCCCGACAGGAGGGATTTATCGGGTAAAAATATTCCGAAAAAAAGATGGCGTTACGACAAATAAGATGACAAAGTATGTAGACTGCTATTCTGAAAAAATGCGGGAAGAATTTCGGGATTTTTGTGAAAGTAATATGGAATATACACTGACTTCGCATTTAAAACCGGATAATCTTTTTAAGATGACAGAGCCTTATAAAGACTTTGCAGTGATATTGGATGGCAAAAACGATACGTTCAGTCGCTCGTTTTTGGACAGGTATGGTCTGAACATTCATACGACAGTCATCGAATACAAAAAAGTGAAGATCATATCCAAAGATATTCTGACGTTTTGTTCAAAAGGTATTTTGTTTTCAGGACTTGCAAGGTGTGGACATGCATTTGTCTGTGGAGAGCGGGACGTAACGGATCCGACACAGATCGACGATCAGACGATTGGAAATTTTACTTATGTGAAACGACTGGAAAAAGGACTGGAAATAGGCAACGACTATTTTGGAACAGCAAAAATCTTTTACTATATGGCACAGGATATCAGCGTGATTTCCAATAACTATCATTTACTGCTGCTGATATTAAAAGAAGCAGGTGTCCGGCTGGAAGCCAACAAGAAAATGATTTTGGCGCTTTTATGTAAATCCAGACAGGTATTTCAGCAAAGTATAACGAGAGAACGTGAGATGTTGGGCGTTTATATGCTGCCGGCAGATCAGAACATCGAGATTAAAAAAGAGATTTTGATAAAAAATAAACAGATCAGCACCATATTTCAAATGCCTAAAATCGAAGATATTCGTACGTGTGAGTACCTGCTGGAGGAAGGGAAAAAAGAAATTATAGAAAATACCAGGATGATTCTTTCAGACGACAGATATGAAACGGTCATTGCAGACTTAACAGGCGGACTGGACAGCCGGCTTGTATATGGAGCGATGAGCAATCTGGATGCATACAGACATAAAATTGTTCTGCATTCTGACGGCAGCGAAGCCGCGGCAGATGAGCAGGGCACCGATTTATCCATTGCATTAAAGGTAAACTGTATAAACAACTATGATTACAATAACGTACGTACAACATATATATGGAGAGTGATTGAAAAAGCGGAAAATGAAATGATAAGCCTGGACACGTTAAATGGTTACTATTATCCTCACTCTGCTAAAAAAATGATTTTTACAGGAAAAAGTTCGACATCGGTATTTGAACTGAATGGATTTTACGGAGAAATCTGCTGCAGACCATATTATGCCAGAACCCTGTTGCAAAATGGAAAGAAATATAAAGATATACAGACGTTTGTATCAGTGGTTGCAAACCGCAATGGGATCCTCTCCGGCAGTTCTTATGAAGCGCTGAAAGAGAAACTGTGTGAAGAGCTTAAGCGGCTGCCGGGAAACAGTTACGAGGAAAAATGGGAGATTCAGTATCTGTTTTATCGTAACGGACTGCATTGTAATAAAATATGGGAATACAGTAAAAGCACTCCGCAATGGGGGCCGCTGCAGTCAAAGGCATTGTTTATGTATAAGCATCTTACGTTTGGAAAAATAAAAGGAATCAGGGAGCAGCTACAGTTAATATACAGTATGGATCCGCAATTGCTTCAAATACCGTTTGAAAGGCTTCGTGATGAAGAAGAGAGAAAAGAATTTCTAAAGTCGGTAAACATGGAAGAAATTGTGGATGGGGATCATGCACAATCTTATGAACAGGTAAAGGCTCGATGGAAACAACGGCTGAATGAAAGAAGAAATCAGGCAGTCAATACAGGCGAAGAAGGAAAAGATTTTCATGAACTATGGAAAAAGGCTGGTCTTTTTGATCAACAGCTGAAAGAAAGAATTTTTGAGATACTTCATAAGCTGATGCGGTATCGGGAAGGTGTTTTTCAGGAGCTATTTGGAATAGCTGTTTTTAGTGCAATAAAGGAAAACCGGTTTGAGGTATATGATATGCATGTTTTATATAAGAAGCTGGCGGCAGTCTGTGTGCAGATTCAAATCTTTGAATAAAAAGTTCAGGAAAGGGCAGCGGGATGGAAAAGGAGTATGCGGTTGAAGCTCAGGGCATTTCAAAAGTGTATAAATTGTATCAAAATGCAGGCGAAAGACTCAAAGATTTTGTATTTGCAAAAAGTTACGGAAAGGAATTTTATGCGCTGAAAAATCTGAGTTTTCAGGTGAAAAAAGGAGATATTGTCGGTCTTGTCGGATTAAACGGGAGCGGAAAATCGACACTGGCAGAGATTCTGGGCGGGCTTATCGTACCGACCCAGGGAAGTATCCGCATCAGTGGAACTCCGACGGTCGTCGCGATCTCTGCAGGCCTGAATAACCAGCTGACTGGAATGGAAAACATCGAGTTAAAAGGACTTATGACAGGACTTACAATGAAGCAGATTCATGCGATCAGGGATGAAATCGTTGCGTTTGCAGATATAGGAGAGCACATTTATCAGCCGGTAAAAACGTATTCCAGCGGAATGAAAGCAAGACTTGGATTTGCGGTTTCTGTAAATATTTTATCAGATATTCTGATTATTGACGAGGCATTATCGGTTGGAGATCCGACGTTTATGCAAAAGTGTATGGATAAAATGCAGGAATTTCGGGAAAGCGGCAGAACGATCTTTTTTGTCAGTCATTCGCTGGAACAGATAAAGCAGTTTTGCAGAAATGTAATCTGGCTGGAGTATGGGAGAATGCGGGCATTTGGTACGGTCAGAGAGATTATTCCGGAATATTACAGGTTTGTGGTGTCTTTTAATGAAATGACAAAGGAAGAGAAAGAGAAGTATCGGACGGAGAGACTTGAATATTGGGAAAAAGGAGGATTGTAGCAGATGGATATCAACGAAGTGTCTGGGACAATGAAAAGCCGGCATCCCTGGGAACTGAGCAGGACGAAATGCATCCTGGAATCTATACAGCCTTATTTGTCTGGTATGCAGAGATCTGGAAAAAAGGGGCGGATACGTTATCTGAATATTGGTGCAGGCGATTTGTATTTTGATCATGCGTTGCTAAAGAGGTACCGTACGCATTCTGCATATGCGGTAGATATCGGATATGACAGCGATAGACATGTGGGGGGGGGTAACATACAAAAATTTCGATGTCTTGAAGAAATTGAGGAAGATGGATTTGACTATGCTTTGCTGATGGATTCCCTGGAATATATGGAAGATGATATGGAATACATAACACAATTATGCAACAAACTGAACAAAGGAGCATGGCTGTTTTTTACACTGCCGGCTTTTCAAAAATTATGGTCGGATCATGATGTGATTGTGAAACTTTTGAGAAGATATGACAGAAAATCTTTTTTGAAACAGCTTGGTCAGATCAAACAGATTACAATCATTGAGGAGCATTATTTTTACTTTACGCTGCTATGCATACGGGGAATACAAAAAATGCTGCGTCTGCCGATCGACCCAGGACATAAAGTTACTACCGGATGGAGATTTCAGGAAAAAGGATGGGTGACAAAGCTGGTAACGGGATGTTTGAATCTGGATTTTAAAATAGGAGTTATGTTAAAAAAATATGGAATTTGTCTGCCCGGTTTATCCCTATTTGTTGTTTGTAGAAAGGATTAGGTTAGAGTTATGAAAAGAACAAATCGCCCGGAATGGATATTTTGCGTGTCTTTGCTGCTGGCGTTTTTGACCCACTGCAGTATGTTTTTTGGCGGCGCCCTGGGCGTAAATGAAGATAATTTCGCAGTGAAAAAGATAAGCTCGAACGCAGGATATGGCCGATGGGTTTGCGATGTGTTGTATCGGATGGGCATTCCGGGCAGTTATCTGGCGCAGGCATGGATTGGAATCTTTATTATTCTGGGGCTGGCAGTGTTGTGTACCGTAGTATTATCGATGGTAAAAGTAAAAAATACAGGCAGCGCCGTACTAATTATGGCTGTTTTAATTTCGTTTCCCACGTTATCCTATGGTTACGGATATTTAAGCGATGCGGTTTTTTATGCGTTTTCTCTGATGTTTGCGGCGCTGGCAGTTTATTGTACGAACAGATGGAAGCATGGATGGGCAGCCGGTGCGGTTTTGATCATGCTTTCTTTAGGACTGTATCAGGCTTGGCTTTCTTTCGCTGCCGCATTTGCCATTTTTTCTTTGATTGTTCAGCTAAAGGAGAAGGAATGGAATCAAAAACAGATGATGTCGCTCTTATTGCGTCATGCGGCCATGGGAGTTCTGGGGACGGTATTCTATTTGTTAAGCGTAAAGATCTATAACAAGATCTTTGACGTCACGTTATACTCCTATAAAGGTCTGAATGAGATGGGACAGATTCCTTTTATGGATCTGATTGGGAGAATTTTAAACTGCTATCGGACGTTTGGCAGATATTTGCTGGGTGAAATTTATTATATGCCGGTGTTTGTTATTGTTTTTCATATGCTGATTCTGATCGTATGTTTTTTACGCTGTATGCAGATGGTGATTGGCAGAATAAAGATGAAAAAATATTTCGACGCGATGTTATTTGCGCTGCTTTTTACTGCACTGCCGATTGGGATGTGTCTGATGGACGTTGCGGCCGGTTCCAACGATTCGTTATCTGTTTATGCGATCTGTCTGTTTTATGTGTTTTTTATCTGGTTATGCGAAGATCTGACGGAAAAATATAAAAAAATTGCAGTTCGTGGTGTTGCGGTCATTAGCATTGGAATTGTTGGGTGCTTTTATTTTCTTACGCAGGTTTATTATTTTAAGATACATATTTTTTACCAGCGTACGTATGCCCTTGCAAACAGAATTGTTATGCGGATCGAAGAACTGGAAGAGTATCCGGGGATACGTAAAGTGGCCGTTTGTTCGGCGCTTGCACAAAGAGAGGATTATGTGTCAGACGTGATGTTTGACGATGTCATTTTAAATGACAGGGGCCTGGGAGGGCAGTATGTGGGATTTAATTCCTATTATACGGATTATGGCATTATCAAATTTGTGTCGTTAGCAAATGGCTTTTTGGGTAGTAATTTTGAAGGCGTAACGGTAAAGGAAGTACTGCCAGTGTTAAAGACAGAAGAATACGGGAAAATGACTGTATGGCCGCATAAAGATTCTGTAAAAGTAATCGATGATATTATTTTTGTAAAAATGGAAGATTTTTACTGGATTGACACGGAAAAGACGGAAGATGGATATGAGTTCCATCTGCAGTCATACCATAAAGACGAGCAGGAAGTGTATTATGTCTGGCAGTTATTTCGGGACGGAGTGGAAATCGCAAATAATATCAGAGACAGCGACCGGTATAAAGTTATACTGAATGGTCCGGGCGCCTATCATGCCAATGTATATGTAAAAGATGCTGAAACAGGAAAAATATTGCATAAAGGCAGCAGTGATAAGATTATAGCTGAGGAAAATTATGATAGTGGAAAAATAAGTCATTGAAAATAAAAAGAATAAAGGAGACATTATGATACCGGTAAACGAACTGGCCAGAGGCTATCGCCTCTATCAGGAAGAATATGAACAAAAAGCGCTCAAGGTATTAAGAAGCGGATGGTATGTATTAGGGAAGGAGGTAGAACAGTTTGAACTGGAATACGCAAACGCGCTGGGTGAAGGCGTATATTGTGCGGGCGTGGATAACGGTCTGAATGCGATCCGGCTGGGACTGCATGCCTGCGGAATCGGGGCGGGAGACGAAGTAATCGTTCAGGCAAACGGCTATATCGCAACCATGCTCGGCATTACGCAAAACGGTGGAACGCCTGTGTTTGTGGAACCCGACATTTATCACAATATGGATCCGGATAAAATAGAAGCGGCAGTGACAGAAAAAACGAAGGCGGTACTGGTGACCCATTTATACGGACAGGCAACACGGATGGATAAAGTAATGGATATATGCAAAAAGTATGGCCTTATGCTGTTTGAAGACTGCGCGCAGTCGCATTTTTCCACGTATCAGGGAACCTGTACCGGATTATTTGGAGACGCTGGGTTTTTCAGTTTTTATCCGACGAAAAATCTGGGATGCTTTGGGGACGGAGGGGGAATCGTCTCCAGAAACAGAGAGCTGATTGAAAAGATCCGGGTATTGCGTAACTACGGCAGCGATGTGAAATACCATAATATTGTTCCGGGATTTAACGCAAGGCTGGACGAGCTTCAGGCAGGGCTTTTGCGTGTAAAATTAAGTCATATGCCGGAGCTGCTGGCAAACCGCAGACGTATTGCCAGAGCTTATTTGTCCGGTATTCATAATCCGCTTGTGGAATTACCGCTGCTGGCGGATGACGTTGTGCCGGTCTGGTATTTATTTGTCGTACGTGTCAGTGATCAGACGGGATTTCGAAAATTTTTGCATGCACATGGGGTGGCGACGGATGTGCATTTTCCGACACCGCCGCATCTGCAGCCGGCACTTGCTTATCTGGGCCATGGAGCCGGCGCTTTTCCGATCGCGGAAAAAGACTGCAGGACGATTGTATCGCTTCCGATGATGGATGATATGTCGGAGCAGGAAACAGAGACGGTAATCAGGGTGGTGAACGCGTATGAAGGATAGAACGTATTATCTGACAGATATTAAGTGCGTAAAAGAAACGGACGGGATGCTGATAGCGGCGGAAAGCGGGACACAGATTCCGTTTGCGATTCAGAGAATGTTTTGCGTGAAAGAGGTCGGAAAAGGCCAGTCACGCGGCGCGCATGCGACCAAAAAGACACGGCTCGTACTGATTGCGCTGGCCGGCGCCTGTGAGATCGAAGTGGACACGGGCGATCGTAAGGAAGTGTTTGTGATGGATACGCCGTCAAAGGGATTGTACATAGACGCCATGATCTGGCGCACGATGAAAAATTTTACGCCGGACTGTCTGGTGCTTGCGCTGGCAGACCGGGTATTTGACGCACAGGATGAGACGTATGACGATTATGAGGAATTTTTAAAGGCAGTCCGCGTATCGTCGTTATCGGAGGAAGGAAAATGACAGATTCTCAATATCGTCTGCATTCGTCAGAAGATCTTGCTTTATGGCTGGAAGAGAGGAAAAGAGATTTAAAGGTCCATCTGGAACGGATCCCGTTTCGCGAATGTTCTCCCTGGTATTATGAGGAAACGGAAGGGGTCATACGCAATCCGAAAGGAACTTTTTTTCAGATTACTGGTCTGCGGCAGGTGAAAAATAATGGCGAAGTGAACGAGCAGCCGATTATAATACAGTCAGAAATCGGATTTTTAGGGATTCTGTGCTGTAAGATTCAGGGTGTATGGCATTATCTGATGCAGGCAAAGATCGAGCCTGGAAATGTAAACAAGGTGCAGATTTCCCCGACGATTCAGGCGACAAAGAGCAATTTTACCCAGCAGCACGGAGGAGCAAAGCCGGCATTTTTGGATGATTTTTTAAATATGTCGGCGGATCATGTGCTTGTGGATCAGATACAGTCGGAGCAGTCTTCGCGTTTTCTGGGGAAAAGAAACCGGAATGTCATTCTGACAACCGATCATCCGGTTGAGGAACCGCCGACTCACAGGTGGATGACGCTGTCTCAGATCAAAGAGTTTATGCGGCAGGACAATGTGGTCAATATGGATACAAGAACGGTACTTTCATGCATTCCGTATGTATTGCTGGGCTCTGACGGGGACGTTCCGTTTCGAAACAGGCTGTATTTTCACAAAACGGCAGTGTCGATGGACCGGCAGACGATTGTAACGATTTATCATCAGATCAACAACTATAAGATGTTTGAACGGGGCAGCATCCGGAAAGTACCGTTATTTGAACTAAAAGACTGGAAGATGGAGCACGGAGAGTTTTGTCATAAAAAAGGATATGATTTTAAACTGATCTTTTGCGATATCGCGATCGAGGGCCGGGAAGTATCCAGATGGAGGCAGCCTTTGTTTGCCGCGACTGGTGTCGCGACGTTTGGGCTGATTTGCTGTGACGATGCGGGCATACTCAAATTTCTGGTTCGGATGAAACCGGAAATCGGCTGTTTTGACGGCGCTGAAATCGGGCCGTCCGTACAGCAGGAAGCCACAGGCGACAGGCAGGAGGACTGCGTGAGCCGTCTGTTTTGGAGAAATCTGAAAGAGAAAAAGGGCGTTCTGGCAGACGTTTTATTATCGGAGGAGGGCGGCAGATTTTATCAGGAGCAAAACAGAAACGTCATTCTTTTTATCGAAAAGGGAGAGCTTGAAACACTGCCGGAAGGATATGTATGGAGCGATTATGGAACGCTCAATATTCTGATACAGACGAATAACTGTTTAAATATTCAGCTTAGAAATCTGCTGTCTATTCTGGAAATCTGAACCGGAATTTCTGATGACAGGCATAAGGAACAGCGGACAGGGGAGGTTGACGGACGGATATGAAAAAAATAAGAATCGGGATTCTGGGAGCTTCGGATATTGCATACCGGCGTTTTCTGCCGGCGCTGGCAAAGTCAGAATGGTTTGACTATATCGGCGTGGCAGTGGCAGACTGGCAGGAGTGGGGAGGCGGGTATGAGGAAACGTCTTATCAGCCGCTGCTGCAGCAAAA
Source organism: uncultured Eubacterium sp. (assembly GCA_910577225.1). GTDB lineage: Bacteria > Bacillota > Clostridia > Lachnospirales > Lachnospiraceae > Eubacterium_J. The sequence goes on from CAJTMV010000011.1 coordinate 93,648, forward strand.
AATGAAAAAAGCGGCAAAATTTACAGATGGTTTTGGCGGCCGGATATTTGTCGGGTACCGGAATCTTCTGCTGTCGGGCGAGATCGACGCGGTTTATATCCCGCTGCCGCCGGGCCTGCATGACCGGTGGTGCCGCCGGGCTCTGCAGGCAGGGATTCATGTGTTTGTGGAAAAACCATGTACGACAGATTTTAAACGCACGCTTGCGCTCGTGCGTCTGGCAAAAGAAAAGGGACTTGCTGTTTATGAAAACTATGCGTTTTGCCTGCACAGGCAGATGAAAATGATTTTGGATCTGGTCGGCGCGGGAGAACTTGGACAGATTCGTCTGATTCGCTGTACCTTCGGATTTCCGCACAGGGGTGAGACGGATTTTCGCTATCAGAAAGAGTCCGGCGGCGGAGCGCTTTTAGACTGCGGCGGATATGTGGTAAGGGCGGCGCAGATGTTTCTGGGAGACGGCGTTCATGTATGCATGTCTGCCCTGCATCAGACTGGAAAAAACGGCGTCGATCTGTATGGCAGCATGGTGCTGGCCGATCAGAATGGCCGGGAGGCGCAGCTTGCGTTTGGGATGGATAATGCTTACCGGTGTGAACTGGAGATCTGGGGGAGCAGGGCCTGCCTGACCGCGCCAAGAATCTTTACGCCGCCGGCAGATTTCGCGCCGGTGATTATCATCCGTGGGCAGGAAGAACGAAGGATTGAAACAGAGCCGGACGATCAGTTTGCGAATGCTTTGGATTGTTTTTTTGCGTGCATTGCAGACAGGGAAAAAAGAGAACCGGTCACAGAGCAGATGCTTTGCTGTGGCAGACTTGTTAGGGAAGCGGTAGAGAAAAACATTTTGAAATGAGCATTTTGAAACAGACAGGTGGGAGTGTTTACAGATCCGGCTGGTTCCCGTTACAGTTATTTGTTTTTCAAATGGAAAGGAATAAGTTCATAGTATGAGTAAACTATCGATTATCGTTCCGGTTTACTGGAACGAAGATACCCTGTCGCTGCTGTATGAAGATCTGAGAAAAAATATTTTAAAAAAGATCGGAGATTATGAGATCGTTTTTGTGGATGACGGTTCCGCGGATGCGTCATGGTCGATCATGAATCAGATCGGGGCGGCTGATGCCAGGGTTCGTTGTGTGAAGCTGTCGAGAAATTTTGGAGAGCATGCAGCGATTCTGGCCGGATTATCGGTCTGTACGGGCGACTGTGCCGTGACAAAACAGGCGGATCTGCAGGAAGATTCTGAAATTATCCTGCAGATGTACGAGAGCTGGAAAAAAGGAAACAAAGTCGTATTAGCGCTCAGAAAGGAAAGGGACGATCCTTTTCTCGTGCGGTTTTCCGCCGGATTATATTATAAACTGATGAAAAAATGGGTGAATAAAAATATGCCGGAAGGCGGATGCGACTGTTATTTATTAGACCGGCAGGTTATCCGTACGCTGCTGCAGATGGATGAAAAGCATTCGTCGCTGACGCTGCAGGTGCTGTGGGCGGGATTTCAGACCGATCATATCTATTTTCACAGAAGGGAACGGAAAGTCGGTAAAGGACGCTGGACGTTTGCCAAAAAATTCAAACTGGCGCTGGATTCGATGGTTAGTTTTTCATATGTGCCGATTCGTATCATGTGGGTAACCGGAATTGTTTTTTGTATGTGTGCAGTGATTCTTGGGATCGATATTGTTGCAGAATGGATGACCGTCGGGACGCCGGCAGCCGGATGGCCGTCGCTGATGTGCGTGGTATTGTGTTCTTTTGGATTGATCTTACTGATGCTGGGACTGCTTGGAGAATATATCTGGAGGACGCTGGATGCGGCGAGAAACCGGCCGCCATTTATTATTGACGAAGTCAGATCCTGCGGACTGGAAGAGGGGAATATGGAGGAATAGGTACGGATGATGCATGGAAACAGGTGACTGCATAACGGGTATGGAAGCGGTTTATTTTAAATTGGAGTAGAAAAGGATCACTGCTGAAAAGATCATGGAGATTATGAAAGATGCAAAGATGGCAGATGAAAAAAGAAACGAAACAACAACGAATCAACAGGGTGTAAAGTCTTATGCAAAGTGCAGGACTTTGCACCTTTTTCATTTGTAAATATCAATACGATCCATATATACTGTACGTCCTTAACAATTACAGCAGCAGACTGTTTTTCGGGCGTTAGGTATCTGGCAGTATTTTTTTGAATGTAAATTTCTAAGACATGCAGTAAAAAACGGTGCGATGCGGAATCTGAAATTCATTTACCAGAAGTGGATTGCTTTTTATTCTTGAAATATTGATACATTTGTAATATAATTGCAATGATCATACAAGTAAGGGCAGTTTTTAAATAAAAGAAAACTATTTTTAACTGATTTAATAACTGGTTTATGTGAGAGAAAAATAATATATGTGTACTAAGATATAGGAGAAAACAAGTATGAATTTTATTGATGTAGAAATTCCTTTTGACGAAGCTGAAAATTATTTTAAACCGAATAATAAGGAAAAATTAAATAAATTGTTTTATAAAGACAGCAATTATAAGAAACTATTATTGGACACTACGTATTATTTAATTGGAGAAAAAGGAAGTGGAAAAACAACTTATTGTGCGTACTTTTGTAATAATACAATAAATAATACAAGATCAAAAAGATATTTGCTCACAGTCGATGATTATAATAAAATATTAAAAATGAAAAAAGAGGGAAAACTGAATTATACACATTATATAACATTGTGGAAAGCTATTATACTGGCAAAATTATTATCGTCTATTGAACAGAATGAAATAGCGTTATTTCACAGTTCGGCATATGATCATATCATGGATTTTTTAAATAAATACAATTTTTCGAAAATTACAATGGAGTCTTTTTCTCCAGTTTCATTTATGGATAATGAAAGGTTTACATATGGTATAAATGGTGGATGGAATGATGATAATAGTAAGATTGAAGTTTTAACTTCTCATGAAGATTCTAATCAGGCTACATCAGAGAAGTATGTATACGAGGATCATTGGCTATATTTTGTTAATACAATTGTCTCACAAATACAGAAACTAAGATTAAGGAATAATCACTATTTGTTTATTGATGGATTGGATACTCGTCCAACAGATATAGATTATATAGAATATAAAGAGTGTATTTATCCATTGGTAAGGGCGGTTTATGATTTAAATAATGATATTCTTTCGCGTATAAAAGATCGGAAAAAAGGCAGATTACAAATCATATTATTGACGCGACTTGATATTTTTTAGAAGCAGGATTAAGCAACGCGGGAAGTAAAATATCTGATAATAGTGCATTTTTAAATTGGAGCGTATCAAATCAGAATAACTATAGGGCATCATCAATATTCGAGCTGGTGAATAGTATGATTTGCGCTGGTAGCGCACAGGAAAACGGTAAGGATTGGAATGATTATTTCAATTTTAAAATCAAACGTGGGAATATGGAGTTTGAATCTTTTAATTATTTTCTCCGGCTCACGACATCAAAACCCAGAGATTTTGTTAAATTACTCAAAATAACAAAAGAACAATGTGAACGAAATAATGTTCTAAATCCGACCGCTGAAATAATTCAGGCAGATTTTTTTCAACGGTCATATTCAACATATTTTGTGGATTCTCTGCGGAGTGCCTTAAGATTTTATTATAATGAACAGGATATAAAATTATTATTTGAATTTATAAAATCTATTAGATCTCGAAGCTTTATTTATGAGGAATATAAAAATAAATGGCACTCTTTTCGAAAGAAGGAGAAGCTGCAGCAAAAATTTGAAAATGGAAATAAGATTTTAGAACTAATGTTTGATTTTAATATGATTGCAATGAAGGAATATGCTTATCAAGGGAGGTACTATAGGTGGAAATACAGGGAAACTACTATAGCAAATTACGATTGCAATTTAGATGCAAATCAAATAGAAAATAATACCAAATTCATTTTCCACTGGGCATTGGAAAAGGAGTTTGGATTATATCTGATTTAAAAGTTTTCTAAATAATAAGTGACAACATTTGACAACAGAAATTGACAATATCATTCCCACCTGAATTGTATGACAGTGATAAAGTGGAAGGATTGGCTGACAGGGAAAAACTTCTTTTCACTTGTGCGAAATATATTGTCAGAGGTTTCCTGTTAAAAAATCCCGTCTACATAAGGGTATATTCTGCCTATGAGTAAGAATACACATATCGTTTGTCTTATTAACTCATATTATTGGAACTGCTTTATGGATCCAATTATCATGTATTACCCAAATTCCTGTACTGATTCATACTGTATGGGCGTTTGTTGTAACAGCCCCTACTGGGAAGAAAGGGGATGAGGGAAAATGAGAAATTCTGAACAGTTCATGAAACATATCTAATATGCGTTTAATGTGTTCTGTAAGGTTGTCCGGTGTCATGAAGCAATCAACGCGTGGCGGGATTTGAAGCGGAAAGAGGAGCGGGAAATATCCCCTGACTACCTAATGTCAGAAAGATATTTTAAACCGTCTGTTATGGATAGTTACTTTGAAAAACAGGACAAGCCAACTGTATTTCTTGTAGTGGGAAAGGAAGTTATCTTTGATGATGAACGGCTGGCAACAGCATTATCGAAATTGCGTCGGGAAGTCTTGCAATTGTATTATTTCGTCGGCTATCGTGACGAAGTAATCAGCAGAATGTACGGGGGTGCAGAAGTACGATAAATAGTCGGAGAATGTTGCGCTGAAATAGTTGTGGAAAGAATGGGAGAAAGTTGAGCATGAGGAACAATAATGAGGCGCATATATAAATTACTTATCCTGAATTATTCACGGAATAACAGCATTAACTGCTGAAACCCGCATAGTTACTGTATTTTAATTGAATATTGCTTTTCACTTATTTAGTGAATAGAAAAAGACCTCTATCTATGGTAAAATTTAGGTGTCCAATCCAAATCAAAACCAAAGAAAGGGTCTTTATATGGATATTTTAAACACTGTAAGCTTAGAAAGCAATAGCCAGATTAAAATTAATTTTGACGGAGGCGATTTATCCTCCGATGCAGGACTTCTCCTGTTCAAAGAGTTCCTGTTTAAGATTGGAGCGGTCAGGCTCGTTAATCGTATGTTCAAAACCAATGATACCGCATGGTTCCGCGTCCATAAGGATGATACGAATCTGATGCAGGTAATTTACCAGATTATCAGTTCCTACTTTGAGGATGACTGTGCAGACGAACTGACAAACGAACCTGTTATGACAGTTATTTTAGGCAAGGATGCCCTGGCATCCCAGCCTACCCTGTCACGCT
>CAJTMV010000012.1 GCA_910577225.1 uncultured Eubacterium sp.
GACACAGTTCGGAACGAACTACAACCTGGCGTTTGCATCCTATCTGCTGGCGCTGCTGCCGATTCTGGTATTCTACATCATCTGTCAGAAACAGATCTTAAATGGTGTTGTAAATGGCGCGGTAAAATAATATATATATAGAAACATTTGTCTGCGCGGTATATTAGATACCGCGCAGTTTGATTGTATGGGAGCAGAGGACTCTGGCTGGAACCGCAATCTTTGATGAAGTCCGAAATGGTTCCATGAAATTTGCGGCCTTGCGCTTTCCGGCGTTTCTGTATATAATGAAAATCAGGAGGTGGTAAGATCGATGAAAAAACTCCTGATTGCAGATGATCATGAGCAGATTTTAGACGTACTAAAAGTTTACGCACGAAAAGATAATTATGAAGTATCCACTGCCAGAACCGGTGTGGAGGCTCTCGAACTGTTTGGGCGGCAGGAATTTGACGCCGTTTTGCTGGATGTGATGATGCCGGAAATGGATGGATTTGAAGTCTGCCGCCAGATCAGGAAAAAATCTATGGTGCCGATTATTATGGTGACTGCCAGAGGCGAGGATTTTGAGCGGATCATGGGACTGGATATCGGCGCGGACGACTATGTGGTCAAGCCGTTTTCTCCGTCTGAGGTGATGGCGCGGCTGCGGGCGGTGCTGCGACGGATGCAGGCGGCAGATACCGGATCGGAAACGTATCTGTCGAAAAGCAATTTATGTATCTGGCTGGATCAGTATAAAGTCACGCTGAATGGGGAACAGATTCATTTGACGAAAAAGGAGATTGAAATTCTCTGGCTGTTAGCGTCGCATGCAGGGACAGTATTTACACGTAATCAGATTCTGGACGCCGTCTGGGGATATGATTATTATGGAGATGACCGTACTGTGGATACGCATATGAAAAGGCTGCGGGCAAAACTGGAATCCGATCGTCATCCGGACTGGGAGCTTGTGACTGTGCGGGGCGTCGGATACAAATTTGAGGTATTGTATGCATAAAATCACAAAAAAACTGTTCGGATATTTTTCGGCGCTGCTTGTGTTTTTTGCAGTCACAGCGTTTATCGGCTTTTTGGCTGTCTTTCGCTATTTTACTTATCAGCATCTGGAAAATGAGCTGAAAGAAAGGGCAGACACGATCAAAAACCAGCTGGAACAGTTTCTGGATATGCCGGGAGCCGGACAGGGCCAGGGGCGCGGAGCGTATCTTCGGTTTGTAAACGATATTGCCATGGCGGACATTTATATTGCGGATGCGCAGGGAAATCCGTTTACGTATGGAAAAAACGGAATGGCTGGAAATGTGCCGACGGAGGATGTGTTAGCGTTTGGCGCACGTATTTTTACCAGTGGCAGCTATGAGCATGTCAGACAAAGAACGAAGGGCGGCGTTGTTTTTTATGTTGGAGTACCGGTACTGGATCATGGGGAAGTGACCTATGCAGTCGTTATCCGGGATACGGCAGACATTCGTCAGGACAGTTTTTTACTTGCGGTTACGATACTTGGAGGATGTATGCTGCTGGCGCTTGCATTGTCCGGTGTATTGTCGTTTTTTTTGTCAAGAAGGTTTATCCGGCCGATCCGGCAGATTGCGTTTGCGACAAAAGAGCTGGCCCGCGGTAATTATCTTGTACATACAGACGCAGCGGACAAAACGGAACTGGGCGAACTGGCCAGACAGACCGATCTGCTGGCAGGAAAGCTGGAAGCCGCCCGCAGGGAAAGCGCAAGACTGGAGCAGATGCAAAAAGACTATATTTCGAATATTTCGCATGAATTACGCACGCCGGTTACTGTCATACGCAGTTCGCTCGAAGCTGTATGCGACGGGGTCGTAACCGGTGAGAAAGCGATCGAATATGAACGCCAGATGCTCGCGGAATGTATCGCGCTGCAGCGTCTGATTAACGATATGCTGGAGCTGTCCCGTTTACAGAATAAGGATTTTCCGATTGAAAAAGAAACTATGAATCTTACGATGGCACTGGCGGATGCAATCCGGGCGGTACGTGTGCTTGCAAAAGAAAAATCGATTTCTATCCGGTATGAAAAAGAAACGGAAGTTTTTTTTATGCAGGGCGATTATGGACGGCTGCGCCAGATGTTTGTGGCGGCGCTGGACAACGCGATCAAATATTCTTCGCAGGGCACGCAGATCGAAGTCGATACGCAGCGTCAGGACGATCTGTTTATCGTTTCGATACGGGATCATGGCACTGGCATTCCTCCGCAGGATCTGGAGCATATCTTTGAACGCTTTTACCGCTCCGGGCAAAAACAGGTCAAAGGCTCCGGACTTGGACTTGCCATTATGAAAAATATCGGAGAGCGTCATCATATACGCATACGTTTGCAGAGCGAATGGCAAAAAGGGACAACGATCCGCTTTGAAGTTCCCCAGACAGAAGAACATCATTTGTACCAGAATATTTCGTAAAATGCCATCAAAATGCCACATTTGTCTGATAGACTGTTTTCAGGTCAGGGAGCTGACGAAAAAAACAGGTTAAAAAATGGAGGGTAAAAGAATGAGAAAAAAAGTATTGGTATGGATGATGGCAGCAGCGGCGACTCTGAGTCTGGCAATGCCGGTATCAGCAACGGTTTCAGCGAAAACGGCGAATACGGGACGCTATCGGTATGTGGACGCAAACGGAGACGGCGTCTGCGACTATTTTACAGACAAGGATGGAGACGGCATTTGCGACAACTGCGACTGGGGAGGCAGACCGGGAGCAGGCTGCGGCAGGTATTTTACAGACAAGGATGGAGACGGTATCTGCGATCATTATGCAGTACGTCAGACAGGACGCGGCAGAAGAGGCGGACAGGGACGCGGCAGATTTTAACGACGGAATTCGGATAAATACGAAAAACGGTTTGGGCAGATGATTCTGTGAACGAGAAAAAGACCATTCACTGACAGGTGAGTTGGTCTTTTTTTCCAATTTTTTTTATAAATGAATTTAAAATTTGTCAGATTTGTGGTAGAATAGAACGCAGAGGGTAACGGGAGAGTCAGGGGCAAAGTTGTGATGTCAAAGACTATGTGATAAATAACAGGGTTGAAAACGTGATTGATGCAGTCAGACTGTATCATCACCTGGATAACATTTATGAAGGAGGAGTATCAGAAATGAAATCTTACGATGTGACAGCGCTTGGAGAACTGCTGATCGATTTTACAGAAAATGGAATGAGCCAGCAGGGGAATCCGATTCTGGAAGCAAATCCGGGAGGCGCGCCGTGTAACGTACTGGCAATGTTGAATAAGCTGGGAAAGAAAACGGCGTTTATTGGAAAAGTGGGAGACGACAATTTTGGCCATATGCTGGCGGACGAGGTGAAAAAAAGCGGTACGGATGTGACAAATCTCGTTTTTGACGATCAGGTACATACAACGCTTGCATTTGTACATACGAAGCCGGACGGAGACCGTGACTTTAGTTTTTACAGAAATCCGGGCGCGGATATGATGCTTCGGAAAGAAGAAGTAATGGAAGAACTGATTCAAAACAGCAAAATCTTTCATTTTGGCACGCTTTCTTCGACGCACGAGGGCGTACGGGAAGCTACGCGACATGCCATCGATGTGGCAAAGAACAACGGCGTGCTTGTTTCTTTTGACCCAAATCTGCGGGAACCGCTCTGGGAATCTTTGGATTGTGCAAAGAGCGAAATTGCCTATGGACTTTCCAAATGTGATATATTAAAAATCTCGGATAATGAAGTAGAATTTATGACAGGAACGGATGATTATGAAAAAGGCGCGTCTATTTTGCGGGAGAAGTATGACATACCGCTGATGTTTGTGACGCTTGGCAAAGCTGGGAGCTTTGCGTATTTCAAAGATCAGATGGCGCACGCGGAGCCGTTTTTGCAGGAAGGAACCATAGAGACGACAGGGGCGGGAGATACGTTTGGCGCCTGCGCGCTCAATTATGTACTGGAGCACGGCATCGATGCGCTGACAGCGAAAAATTTAAAAGAACTGCTGACCTTTGCAAATGCAGGCGCTTCGATTATTACGACAAGAAGAGGGGCTTTGCGCGTAATGCCGACAGCCGATGAAATCCGGCAGCTGATCGCGCAGAGGGGAGCATCCGTGTAATCGCAAAGCATGTTTTCGGCTATGAATAATAAAAAGAGAGGGTCAGGCAAATGACAGAAAATATATTTCAAAAAAGAATGGAACGCCATCATGACGAGTTAAGATGGCTGTACATGGAGCTGTATCAAAATGACGATATGTTTGGAGAACTTTGTTCCCAGATGTATGAGTATTTTATGCAGCGCAGCGATCAGCTCCAGTCGATGGATCGGGCGCGTGAAACAGAACCGGACTGGTATAAGAAAAACGATATACTGGGTATGATGATGTATATTGATAATTATGCCGGAAATCTAAAAGGAGTAGAAGAAAAGCTGGATTATTTACAGGAATGCCAGGTAAATTATATTCATCTGATGCCGTTTCTAAATACGCCGAAAGGACGTTCAGACGGCGGTTATGCGGTATCGGACTTTCGAAACGTGCAGCCGCAGCTTGGCACGATGGACGATCTGGAAAGTCTGACAAAGGCCTGTCATGACAAAGGAATGAACGTTTGTATGGATTTTGTAATGAACCATACGTCGGAGGATCACGAATGGGCAGTCCGCGCCCGCCGGGGAGAGGGAGAATATATGAGCCGGTATTTCTTTTATAAAGATTATTCGATTCCGGCAGAGTATGAAAAGACGGTCCCTCAGGTATTTCCGACAACGGCTCCCGGTAATTTCACCTGGCTGCAGGAAGCGGGTCATTTTGTAATGACGACGTTTTATCCTTATCAGTGGGATTTGAATTACCGCAACCCAAGAGTGTTTAACGAGATGGTCTACAATTTCCTGTTTCTTGCCAATAAAGGAATCGACGTTATGCGTATCGACGCGGTGCCGTATATCTGGAAAGAGCTTGGCACAAACTGCCGGAACCTTCCGCAGGTACATACGATTGTGCGTATGATGCGCATGATCAGCGAGATCGTATGCCCGGGCGTGCTGTTACTGGGAGAAGTAGTTATGGAACCGGAGAAAGTCGTGCCGTATTTTGGTACGGTGGAAAAACCGGAATGTCATATGCTTTACAATGTCACAACAATGGCGACAACCTGGCATACGGTTGCGACCAGAGACATCCGGCTGTTAAAGCTGCAGATGGATATTGTAAGCGGTCTGCCGAAGGAATACGTATTCCTGAACTATTTAAGATGTCACGACGACATTGGCTGGGGACTCGATTACCAGTGGCTGATGCAGTTTGGCATCGGTGAAGTCAGCCACAAAAAATATCTGAACGATTTTCTGACGGGCGCGATACCGGAAGCCTTTGGAAGAGGCGAACTGTATAATTCAGACCCGACGTCCGGGGACGCCAGACTATGCGGGACGACAGCGTCGTTATGCGGCATTGAAAAGGCGGCGTACGAGAAAAACGAGCCGGCACTGGAGCAGGCGGTACAGCTGGATCTGATGCTTCATGCCTATATGCTGACACAGTCCGGTATACCGGTTATTTACAGCGGAGATGAGATCGGACAGGAAAACGATTATACTTATCACGAAGAACCGGACCGGTGGGGAGATTCCAGATATCTTCACAGAGGAAAATTCCGCTGGGATCTGGAACCGAAGCGTGCGGAAAAAGGTTCGGTACAGCAGAAGCTGTTCGACGGAATCGGGCATCTGGAGCAAATCCGGAAAAGCTCCCCATTGTTCCATACAGACGCTGCAGTAAGTACGTTTGACACGCTGGATGATTCGGTGCTCGGCATCATTCGTGAAAATGAAGGACAAAAGCTGACCGCATTATTTAATTTCAGCGAATTTAACAAAGTCGTACAGCTGGATGAAGAAGAGGGCAGCTATACAGATCTGATATCTGGAAAGAAAAAAGAAGGACATGAAATAAATATATCAGGGTATGGTGTATACTGGCTGCTGAAACAATAGAAAATCCTTATTTCAGTATAGGAAGTAAAAGGGAAACAGCGGTGGATAAGCGCGAATGCGAACAGCTTATCTGCCGCTGTTTTTTGTACAGGAAAGTGCAGGCGTCGGCTGCTCCTGCAGGAAGATCATTAGTTGTAAATTTATTTTTACACATTTTTTACCTGATTTTGCGCAAATGTGAACGAAGCGTTTTCCTGCAACGACGGAAAATGCGACAGTGACGGAGGGTCAGAAACGATCGGAAGTATTGAAAATAGCATGGCTTTTTTTTGTCAGATATGCTAAACTTATTGGAATACCATGCAGGATTTTGCGTGCAAAAGCAGAGGCAGAAAAGCGAAGCGAATTGTCTATGGCAGAGCCCGGACTGCAGCATACAGGGCGGATCAGTCCCAAATTTGGGACAAATTCTTAGCAGACTGTGAAGCATATCTCACAGCAGGTATGTTTCAGATATGCTCCAGGTTCAGATTATAAAAATGCATGGCGACTGATTATGGATAAAGGATGTTCTATGTTATGAAAAATGGTATGAAAAGACTGGCGCTTTTGTGTATGGCACTGGTTCCGTTAGCGGGCAGTGTTTCGGCCTGTCAGAAGCGCAGCCAGGTTGTAAATTATGAAGTGCCGAAAGAAGCTGAACATACGCTTTCATTTTTTGGAAATAAGTATGAAGCAGTTAACGTTGAAGTGATCGAGGAAATTATTAACGGCTATATGGATCAGAATCCGGATGTCAGCGTTACTTACGAAAGCGAGAAAGGAGCGGCGTATTTTGACTCGCTGAGAAACAGACAGCAGACGGATCATCTGGATGATATTTTTATCGTAAACCATGATACCGCACTGGAGTTTGCGGCAGACGGAAGTCTTGCTGATTTGTCGGAACTGGTAAAATATGTGCCGTTTTCGGAAGATATGGTCAGACAGATGACCTCAGCAGACGGAAAGATATACTGGGTGCCGACAACCATATCTGCATTTGGATTGTACTGCAATCTGGATCTTTTGCACGCACACGGATGTTCGCTACCAAGGACGCTTGGGGAATGGAAGGATGTTTGTGATTTTTTTGTAAAAAAAGGGGTTACGCCGATCATTGCCAATAATGATATTTCGCTGAAAACGCTCGCGGTTGCAGTCGGATTTTATCCGTTATATGAAAAGGGTATGCAGGAAGAAACATTTGCAAAGATCAATCGTGGAGAAGAAACACTGAGCAAATATCTTTTGGATGGGTTTACGCTGATTCGGGAATTTTGCGATCGGGGATATATCGATCCGTCCGAGGCTTTAAAGACGGAGAAGACATCGGATGATCTTGAGATATTTGTACAGGGAGAAGCGCCGTTTATGCTGACAGGTGTGTGGGCGGCAGAAAGAGTCAGAAGAATGAATCCGGATTTTTCCTGGCGGGTCGTATCGTATCCGGTTTTGGAGGAGGGAGCGGTGCTGGTTATTAATCCCGACGTCCGTCTGAGTATTGCGGCAAATGGGGAAAATCAGGAGCTGGCGAAGGATTTTGCCGATTATTTTCTAAAGTCAGAAAATTTATGGCGTTTTGCGGACCATCAGGCATCCTTTTGCCCGCTGGCAGACGGATATGAGCCGTCGATGGCAGAGATTCAGGAGATTGCCGGAAGTTATAAAAAGCAGGTGTCTGTGATTGGCGCAGACAGTCAGATGCAGTTTCCGATCTGGGATATTCTGACAGAAACATCGCAAAGACTTCTGGCGGGGCAGCAGCTGGAAGAGCTGATGGAATGGATGGATGCACAGGTGGTGGAAAGATGAAAAAAAAGATTGTATTTATGAAAAAGGAAATGCTGATCATTTTTGGAATCGTACTTGTATTGTGTGCGGGGGCCTGGCTGTTTGTCAGACAGGTCAGCGGACAGCTCTGGACACAGTCGATTTCTACGATGACAGAAAGTATTCATCAGGGAGTGAACGCCCTTAATATGCAGCTGGAAATGGATTTTGCAGAGCTGGAGGCAGTCGGAGAGGCGATTGCCCAGGCAGATCGTGATGAGCTCGTTGAGGTGATGAATCTGTACCGTACAGTCAGAAAAGATGTATGCGTGTATCTGTATGGGAATCAGATGCTCGATGAAAGCAGAAAACCAGATTTGGCGGTGATCGACTATCTGGAGCAGACAGATCGGAAACAGGGGATTTTGGATGCTCATAACAGCAGCGTTACGGGGGAAAATGTATTTCATATTTTTTATCGGTTACTGCTGGCAGACGATACGCCGGCATATCTGGTCAGGGAATACCGGGCAAAAGAAATTGCGGCACAGTTTACGCCTTCTTTTTACAGGCATTCCGGTTTTTCTTATCTGGTCAATCGGGATGGAGAGATTATGGTAAGGTCGCGTCATCGTAACAGTAATAAAACGATTCAGAACCTGTTTGATCTGATTCCGGCACAGGAAAATGACGTGGAGATTATACAGCAGTTTCGGGACAGCATTTTAGAGCTGAAAAGCGGATGGGCCAGATTTTATGATAACGGAGCAGGAGTTGTATTTTGCTATGAGCCGGTCTGGTCGGATTCTGGCTGGATGCTTGTTTCGATTGTTGCAGAGGCCAGTATTCTGGCACAAACGAACAGCATTCTTGCAAAGACGTTTATTTTTGCCGGTGGTCAGGTTGTATTGATTCTGGCAGTGTTTCTTGTTTTTTATACCGGCAAAATGCGTGAAAACGCAATACATACAAAAGAACTCGAGCAGGCGCTGCAGGCGGCAGATCGTGCGAATAATGCCAAAGGGATCTTTTTGATGAATATGTCTCATGATATACGAACGCCGCTGAACGCGATATTAGGGCTGACGGCGGTTGCACAAAAACAGACGGCCAGCAGGACGCATACAGAAGATTATCTGAAAAAAATAAATGCGTCCGGCAGATATTTGTTAAATCTGGTCAACGATGTCATGGATATGTCCCAGATAGAGAATGGGAAAATGATATTAAGGGAAGAGCCGGTGAATATTGCAGATATTTTTAAAGATGTGGTTCATCTGATGAGCTATCGTGTGCAGGATGCCGGACTTTCGATGGAGGCGTCTCCTGTATGCCTGCAGCAGAGGGCAGTACTGGCGGACCCAATGCGAATGCGCCAGATTATGATCAATATTATAGATAATGCCATTAAATATACGCCGTCTGGCGGCAGTATTTTATTACGTCTGGAGCAGACGGCAGATGTAAGAGAAGGATACGTAGTCTATCATTTTTGCTGTAGTGATACAGGAATCGGCATGGATAGTGACTTTTTACAAAAAGTGTTTCAGCCGTTTGAAAGAAGCCGCAATACGACGACCAGCGGGATTGCGGGAACAGGTGTCGGACTTACGATTACAAAAGGACTGCTGGAGCTGATGGGCGGCAGTATTCTGGCAGAAAGCGAGCCGGGAAACGGCTCGGTATTTACCGCTGTATTTCCGCTGCAGGCAGTGAAAGAGCCATTGGAGCATGCAGAAGATGCTGCGGTTGTCATCCGGCAGAAAGAAACAGAGGTTACTGATGCTTTCGATGCGGCAAAACAGTCAGAATCGGAAAGCATGGGAGAGCAGGAACCAGAGCAGCTGGCAGAAGCAGCAAAAGCCAGGCTACAGCAGGAACCAGAGCAGCCAGCAGAAGAGTTGGAAAGCATGGTAAAGCAGGAACAGGGCCATACAGCAGAAGAGACGGAAGGTATGGCGGCGCAGGAGCTGAGTCAAACGTCGGAAGAATCGGAATCTTCTGGTACTGGATATGAAAGCAAACGGGTATTGATAGTGGAAGATGTGGAACTAAATATGGAGATTGCGGAGGCAATGATTGGAATGACCGGCGTCCAGATTGAAAAAGCGTTTAACGGACAGGAGGCAGTACAGCTGGTGCTTCAAAAACCGCAGGGATATTTTGACTTCATTTTTATGGATATTCAGATGCCAGTGATGGACGGGTATGAGGCGACACGCAGGATACGTGCGATGGACCGTAAAGACACGGCGGATGTTCCGATTTATGCGTTGTCTGCAAATGCGCTTGCTGAGGATATTGAAAATTCACTGCAGGCAGGAATGAACGGGCACCTGGCAAAACCAATCGATATGGAGTCGATTGAGAAAGTGCTGCAACGGTACTTTTCCTAAATAAAGCATTTCATGAAAATACATCAATAAGTAATAAAGCATGTATGAAAAATCATTCCTGCGAGCGGCGCTCTCTGCTTTGCGGAGAATTTATCCCAAATTTCATGAACATAGTCCGCAGTGTCTCCTGCATTTGGGATGAATGCTTCGCTATGCGGGGATGCAGCCTGCAGAAAGCAGTGTCCGGACAGGCTCTGGCGAGGGGAGAAACAGTCATGCAGCAGTCTGCGCGGGCATATATTTACAAAAAAACAACAGGTGATCAATATGCCGCAGACAAACAATCCGAAACGGGAAAACCTGCTGAATCTTGCACTGGATGCGACTGCACGCGAACTCGAACAGTCGCCGAATCTGCAGACAGGGTATAATCAGACGGAAAATACATGGGAGCTGATCATTCGCTATTCTACGGGACTGGATCAGCTGCGGGAAGAATATCCACAGATTTCTATTGTGGAGCTGCTGAACGGATATGCGATTGCCACGGTGCCTTTGCCGCTGATGGACATATTTACGGACCGGACAGAGATTGAATATATTGAAAAACCAAAGAGGCTTTTTTTCACGGTCGATCAGGGGATTCGGGCATCCTGTATCCAGATGGTACAGTCTTCGTTTCTGAATCTGAGCGGAAAAGGGGTTTTATGTGGCCTTGCAGACAGCGGAATAGACTGGCGGCATCCGGATTTTTGCAATCCGGACGGAACGACGCGAATTATTGCAATCTGGGACCAGACACTTCGTCCGGATGCTGCGCGCGGGATGTATCCGCCAGCTGGCTATGACAGAGGAGTCGAATTTACAAAGGAGCAGATCGATGCGGCGTTAAAACTGCCGACGCCTGCAGTTGTCATTGAAGAAGAACCGAATGGTCAGCAGGATAACGATTTGTCGCAGTATGTCAGGCTGACAGGCGATAACAGTGGACATGGGACGCATGTGGCTGGTATTATGGCCGGAAACGGCAGAGCGTCGGGAGGACGTTACCGTGGCGTGGCTTATGAGAGCGATCTGATAGTGGTGAAACTTGGCGTACCGCAGGAAGAAGGATTTCCGGGTACTGTGGAGCTGTTAATGGCCGTGGACTATATGATGCGCACGGCGCGCAGGCTGAATCTGCCGCTTGCGCTGAATTTAAGTTTTGGCAATAACTACGGTTCTCACAGCGGCACCTCTTTGCTGGAGACATATCTTGACAGCTTAAGCGGATACTGGAAAAACGTTATTTCCGTCGGAACCGGAAACGAAGGGACTGCAAGTGTGCATACATCCGGACAGGTGCAGCCGGGAGAAAATCAGGCTGCCAATACGGTTCAGTTTGTCGTTAGTACGTATGAGTCATTTTTAAGTATCCAGATCTGGAAGTCCTATTCGGATGAAATTGATATTCAGATTGTACATCCGTCGGGACTTGTGGCTGGTCCGATTCAGCAGATTTTAGGAACGCAGCGGTTTCGCATGCAGCAGACGGAAATTTTGCTATACTACGGAGAACCTGGCCCGTACAGCGTTTATCAGGAAATTTTTATCGAATTTTTGCCGATCGGAAGTTATATTGACAGCGGGACCTGGGAGCTGCGCCTGGTTCCGCGCAAAATTGTAAACGGGAAATTTGATATGTGGATGCCGGGAGGCGGTATTTTAAACCGCGGTACCGGCTTTTTATATCCGGTAGAGGTAACGACGCTTACCATTCCATCTACGGCGGAAAAAGTAATATCGGTGGCGGCTTACAATTCCAGGACGAATCAGGCGGCAGACTTTTCCGGCAGAGGATATACCCGTGTGACTGAACAGGTAAAACCGGATCTGGCGGCGCCAGGAGTCGGGATTGTCTCGACAGTGCCAGGAGGCAGTTACGGAGTGAAGAGCGGGACGTCGATGGCGACACCGTTTGTGGCGGGGAGTGCGGCGCTGCTGATGCAGTGGGGGATTGTGCAGAATAATGATCCGTATTTGTATGGAGAGAAGGTGAAGGCATATTTAATCAAAGGGGCGAGGCCGCTGGCGGCGTTTGGGGAGTATCCGAATCCGCAGTTGGGGTATGGGGCGCTTTGTGTCGAAAATAGTTTGCCGAGGTAGAAATGAGGGGGATTTTGGGATAATAAGCACTTTATTTTGTGGTATATTGTGTCGAATAAAGTGCTTATTATGGTTTGAACAGTTTATTCTCTATAATAAATGAATAAAAAATCGGGTAAAAGGTTGACTGTAACAAATTTTTTCGAGTATAATAAATATGGATAAATATGTTTAAGAGACAAGAGGTAAATAAATGAATTATTCTCCGCTTAGATATCCTGGTGGCAAAGCCAAATTGGCACCATATATTAAATTAACAATGAGTAGGATTGCGAATCCGATTGATACATATATTGAACCGTTTGCGGGTGGAGCAGGAATAGCATTAGACTTGTTGCTTACTGGAACAGTAAAGAAAATTATAATTAATGATTATGATAAGGCGATATATTCATTTTGGAGAGCAGTACTAGAAGATAGTAAAGAGTTGGTGAAGTTAATAAAAAACACAGAAGTGTCTGTTGAAGAGTGGTATAGACAGAAGAATATTTATGAAAAAATGAATACCAAATATTCGTTAGAACTTGGGTTTGCAACATTTTTTTTAAATAGAACTAATAGATCAGGTATTTTGAGTGCAGGTCCAATAGGAGGATATAAACAGAATGGGAATTATTTGATAGATGAAAGGTACAATAAAGAAAAATTAATTGATAAAATATTGAATATTTCTAAATTTAAGAACAATATAAAATTATACAATAAGGAAGCAAGGCCTTTTATAGAACAAATTATTAGTAAATTTGACAGAAATGCATTTGTTTATTTTGATCCTCCTTACTTTAATAAAGGATATAGATTATATAAAAACCATTTATCATTACAAGATCATTTAGAAATAGCAGATTGTATTAGAAAAAATGTGCTACCAGAGTGGATTATCACTTATGACGATGTAGATGAGATAAAAAATATTTATTCGGATAATCATTATAGAGTATATGAATGGGCATATAGTGTGGCGCAAAAAAGCATAAAATCGGAGATAATTATTTTTAAGCATGAGGAATTATGCCCGGCCTCACAAGAAATAGAGAGCAGTATAAAATTTATATAGATAAGGATGATGGCAAATGAATGAGAAATTAGAAAAAATGGAAGAATGTAGATTTTGTAGAGTTTTCGCTTATGAGAGAGAGTCAGAAACAGTGGATAATCCAATTTTGGAGAATGACGATTTTATGGCATTAGTTTCTAAGGGAGCAATTGTTAAAGGTTGGGTGCTTGTTATACCTAGGAAACATATATATTCTATGAGAAAATTTTATTGTGATGATGCTTTTATTCATTTTACAAATAACATTATTAGTATAATTAAAGAGAAGTATCAAAAAGACTGTATCATTTTTGAGCATGGGGCAAATTGTTGTGATTCTCTGACTTCGTGTGGTACAAATCATGCACATTTGCACGTTGTTGCATATGATAAATCATTGTTGGGTGACATGAAAAAGGATGGCTTGGAGTGGAGGCAATGTGATTTGAATGAGATTGAAAAATTAGTTGGAGAAAATGAATATTGGTTTTATGCAGAAAAAGTAGGAAGTCTACAAAATGTAAGAGGATATTTACATATTATTAAACAGCCTGAGTCGCAATATTTTAGAAAGTTAATTGCAAATAAAGAAGGGTGTATAGAAAAATTCAGTTATAAAGAATTTCGATTTGAGGAAAATGAGAGATTGACATATGAAACGTTGACGAGGTAATATATATGAATAATAAAAAAGATGAATTACCAAATGACGGTAGGGAAAAAGGCTCATATGAAAGCAGATATAAAAATAAAGAATGTCAAAAGAAAATAAAAAGAGATGCCTTATATATTAGTATATTATTAGCGCTCTCAATGATACTCATTTTTTTAAATTTTTTAAATTTTTTTGAAAATATTCTTGGTTTATCAGGTGATAAATCTATTATTTTTCATAAAGTGGTGTATTGTGTAACATCAGGTTTGCTTGGAGGAAGTACTTTTGGAATGAAGTATTTCTATAGGGTGGTGGCGAGAGGATTTTGGAACGAGGATAGGGTATACTGGAGGATATTTTCACCGTGGATTGCGGTAGCGTTATCAATTGTTATGGCGGCTATAATGATAAAAGATGTTTCATCTTCAAGTGCGCTTGCAATAACAATTGGCTTTTTGACGGGGTATTTTTCAGATGAGGCAGTAAGCAAAATGTATGATGTTGCTTGTATTTTGTTTCTAAAATCAAATGACAGTGAAAATGCAAAAGGAGACGAAATAGATTGTAAAATTCAAAAGGAGCAGGAGCAAGATAAATGAAACTATGGATAGTAACAAAACATGAAATTCTCCAGAAAGAGCAGAATGAAGTATGTCCAGAGGAGATTGGGCAAAAAGCGTTAGGGTTGTGTCGTGTGCCATATGCATGGACACTTCCCTTTTTTGTTATTACAAAGGATTTGTTTAAAAATATATTGGATCGACCGCAAGATTCGGAATTAATTATTAAATGTTATATGTCTAATATATTGTTGGCCATTGATGAATTAAAGTTAGGTGATGATCTTATAATAAGGTCATCAGGAGCAAAAGAAGGAATGGCAGAGAGAGGAAGGTATGAGTCGATTAGTTCAAATAGAGAAAATTTGGAAAAGGACATACAGTGGCTCATAAGTCGTATGTTGAATGAATCGGAGCTATCAGAGGATGGGTTGCCTTTAATAATACAAAAATATATTCAAGCTGATATCGTTGGTCATATTTCAAATGAAAGACGTTTTGTAAGGGAAAATAGAGATTTTGTCTATGAGTATTGTATGGGAAACCGTATAGAGACTGAAAATATTTCATTACGTAATTGGAGAAAAAAATATGATATTGCAGATTATATAAATAATCCATTAATACTTAACAGTGGATGGAAGGAAAAATTAAAAATAGTTTGTGCATATTTTTATTACCAAAAAAGTAGAGTACATATTGAATTTGTATGCAGTAAAACTGAGTTGTTTATAGTACAATGTGATTTAGAGAGCGAACTGAAAGAAGCAGTAGATCCTGATAAATATAATATAAAAATGTTCGAAAAGGAGGATGTTTTTCACCCACAAATTCTAAGAAGAGTTACGGAAAACGATAAAGGTAAATATAGAAAAATAGACAATATATTTATTTATAAAGAAGTTGGAATTCCAATTCCTCCGCTATACATTTTAGATGATAAAGAATGCATTGAAGATTTTAGAAAAGGTAAGATATCAGACTGCTTAAAAGCAGATTTGACTTATATGACAAAACAGTCATTAGTTATAAGAACTAATGTGGTTTGTGAGGAAGAACTAAGAACGCAATTTTCAAAAAGAAGTAATGAATTGAGGGATGTTGACAGTGCAGTAGAATTTTTGAAAATAGCAAGTGCAGAAATTATGGAAGAAGGAATTAATGATTATATTTTTATTTTTCATAATTTTATTCCTGCCAAAATTGCAGCGTTTGTTAATGCAAAACCATTAGAAAGGATTGTTGAGATACAAGCTTTGTGGGGGTTGCCAGAGGGATTGTATTATAATGCGCATGATAGAATCCGCGTTGATACAAAAGATATAGATGTGAGAAGAATAGCTAAGCAAAGGTTTAATATAAATAAAATGGAGGTGTATAAGGAATGTTTTATTGCACCAGATGATGCTGGAAAATGGATAGTTAAAAGACTTATGCCGCAATTTAATTGGCGTTGTACAATATCAAATGATGAAGTTATTTGTGAAATAGCGGAAAGAGCAAGAAAAATCGTAGAAAATGTTGGGACAGAATTGAGTATAATGTGGTTTGTTGGAATTGATGAGAAGTTTTATGGAACAAATAATATTCCATGGTACCATGAAAAATATGACAGAAATAATTTTTGTTATATGAATGAATCTAACATTGAAATGAATTTTAAAAAGAAATATTTCTATCAAAAAGAATTAGTGATAGAAACTAGAGCAGATTTACAAAAAATAAGGGAACAGGATTCAAAAACGATAGGGATTGTCAGGATCAAACCGAAAGAAGATGATATATTAAGAAGTAAAGAATTTATTAAAGAAGTTGGAACACTTTGCAAGCAGAAAGGAGTTAATATTTTTTTGGAAGGAGCAGTTTTAGCACATTCCTTCTATCAGCTCGTGAATACTGGAGCAACGGTTATAGCGGCATATCAGATGAAACAGTTTGTGGAAAAGATTGAGTTTAATAAATTAGTAAGAGATCGTATTCCGGAAATTATTGAACAGAATGGTGAAAGTGCTTCTTGTATAACTATGGAGGGGATAGGTTTAGTTAGGCAGTTAAAGAATAAAATTATTGAAGAAGCATATGAGGTATTAGCAGCAAATTCCAGGGAAGAAGTAATGGAGGAGTTAGCTGACTTGGAAGAAGTATGTATTGCGTTAGAGCATAATATTAAACTTGTGAATTGCGATAAACTAGATGCAAATGAAATAGGTGAAAATGCAGAAGAATTACGGTTTGAGGGAGCCGTTCCAGAGGAAAGTAAGCAGGTCATTTGGGATAAAGAAAAAAGAGGTTTTTATGCTTCTTTGGTGAGAAAGAACAATAGTATACAGTTGGATTTATTTTGGGGAAATGATGAAGTGAATATGTGTAATGCAAAATCTGAATTTTATTTAGATAATGATAAAAAAAGAATATTAGGTTTGGCATTTCAAATTTTTTCATCTTGTAATAGTAAAGACTGTTACAGATTGATATGTGAGATAAGAACAGCGAGTATGAAGATTCAAGATGAAATTTCTTGTTCGAAAGAGGAATTTGAAGAAGTTAGGAATCAGAAAAAAATGAGAAAGGGTGGATTTGAAAAGGGTTATATTCTTTTAAAAACAAATTTCCACGAGGAGGAACTGGATGATTTAGTGTCTTCCGAAATATTAAATTGCAAGAACGTTCATAAGGTTAATTACGATTTACCATTGAAAGAAAGAATAGATGTAGAGATCTTAAATACGTCTCGACTTTTGATAAGACTGACAGTTTCATTATTTTCGAGGCAGGGGGAATGGAAGATTAAAAGATCCAAAATTAATGATTTTTTTGGTGCAGATGTAGATATAAAAATAACAAAAGTATTATCAGATACTCAAATTATATTTTATCTCAATGTTCAAAAGGAATTTTATGAGCAGTTAACTTTTCGATTTGTATAGGATGGAAAAATTTATATAGTAGTGTTACGTGAAAACTGGTAAGAACGGTACCGTTTAAAATTGTATTCCAACTTGACATTAACTTACCATTAAATTTGCCCCAACTTAGCAGTACTGTACCATACTCCCCACGAAGTTATGCGGGTTTTAGCAATTTTCGCGTGGGAAAAGTGAAAAAAGTTTGTGACATTAACTTGACATACGCGGGTCACGGGGTGTTGTGTTTGCGGGATAGTTTGCCGCAATGATATTTAGAATAAAAAATAGTGTAGAAAAAGAGTGCTGGAGCCAGATATGACAGGGCGTGGAGAAAACGTTGCAATTAATACAAAATCAATGAAATTCCAACTATGTCCGGGCTGGCTTTCAAAAAATTTGATTGATTTAGCAAGGACGTCAGAGTATAATAAAAGTGATGTCATATACCTTTTGGGAATGGCTTTTGCGTTTCCTATCATAATAAAAGGAGGTTTATGGCTGATGGATACGGAAATAAAAAATGCGGTCAGCGCAACAGATCAGGATGCCCAATATGATGATAAGGCAAAACGTTTGTTGGGAAATAAGATTATTCTGGCGCATATTCTGGTAAAGACGGTCGATGAGTTTCGGGGAATGAACCCGGAAGATGTGGTATCCTATATTGAGGGGGAACCTTTCATCAGTGTAGTTCCAGTAGAGCCGGGGCTGACCAATGCCGAAAAAATATCGTCTGGCGACAGTTTGAAAGGCAGACAGCGGATTGTCGGGCTGAATACAGAAAATGCGGAGATTAACGAAGGGCTTATACGCTTTGATATTATTTTTTATGTACGCATGAAAGATGGTATCTCACAGGTGATTGTAAATGTGGAAGCGCAGAAAGATGAGCCGACAAGTTATCACATCTTAAACAGGGCAGTTTTTTATGTAAGCCGGCTTGTTTTCTCACAGAAGGAAAGGGATTTTGTCAAGACAAACTATAATGACATCAGGCGTGTATTTTCGATATGGGTATGTATGGGTATGGGCGAAAACAGCATGGCTTATGTGCATCTTGCGAAAGATAATCTGTTAGGTTCTTATCCGTGGAAAGGCGGGCTTGACCTGTTAAATATTGTTTTGATAGGTATAGCAAATGAGCTTCCAGAGCATGATGAAAAGTATGAACTGCACCGGCTTCTGAGTACGCTGTTTTCGATGGAACTGACTGCCAAAGAAAAATTAGGGATTATTAAAACCGAGTACAATATTCCGGCAGACGATAAAATAAGAGAGGATGTGAGCGCTATGTGTAATCTTTCACAGGGTATCAGAGAAAAAGGCGGGGCGGAGAGAGAAGAAAAAATTATCTTAAATATGCACAGGGAAGGCTATACATCGGAACAAATAGCAAAAATAGTGGAAAAAACCATTGGAGAGGTAGAAGCTATTATAAACAAGAGGGAGCCTGTACTGGCATAACCACAGCAACTTCATAACACAAGCAGTAAAGCAGTGAATTTGTTTTAGAGATAAAGTAATTCGCTGCTTTTTCTGTTTTCAGGAAGAAAGACAGTCACATCAGGGTGCGGGCGATTTCTTGGACTGGCTAAGCTGCTAACCCAAGACTTCATCTGTACTCCATAGGACTCATATATCCTAATGATTTTTTTATTCTGGTTTCATTATGCCACACAGGATAATTATTTAATATATCCATAAAATCTGAGAGGCTGGCACCTGTCCAGCCGGTGTTATAAAACATCTCATTTTTTAATTGACAACTTCATAGTTGACTGACTCATTGCAGAAGGAGGATCGATTTCAAATCTGTTGCAAAACTATTGTGCGGCGTTTCATTTGAGGAACGGTAAGTCGTTTTTCGCCTGATCATTGACAGAATAATGGGTGTATGTTATTATGACAAAGATTTTTTGACTCTTTATACAGCAAAGCTGTAGAAAGAAAACGGAATGATACCATCGTTCGCCACAATAACACAGGTATACTGCAATTTGCCGTGGCGATTATGGCCGGAAAGAGATCGATGTGGAGGATGGGGATATGGATGATTCAGGAAGATTGTTTGAACAGGTTAGAGATGGAACTCTGGCTGCAGGAGCCGGCGGGCAGCTAAGCAGTATGCAGAGCGTTCAGAATCTGGAGGCTGTCATCAATGAAGGCCTTCGTCTTGCCCTGTTGGAGGAAAATCCGGACGATTCGCTGAATGTGCTGTTAAAGCATTTGGGAAAGGCGCTGAACGGGGAGCGGACTTACATATTTGAGCAGAACGAGTCAGGCGGCGACGACAATACTTACGAGTGGGTGGCCGACGGGGTGGAACCGGAAAAGGAGAACCTTCAAAATCTGCCGCCGGAGGTATGCGCCAGCTGGTATCGGAACTTTAGCGGCGGCAGACATATCGTAATTGACAGGCTGGAAAATATCCGGGAGACGGATCCGCTTCAGTATGAGAATCTAAAGCGGCAGAACATTCATTCCCTGGTAGTCGTTCCTCTCTGTGACGGGAAAAAAGTTATCGGCTTTTATGGCGTGGACAATCCTCCTGCGAAGTCGCTGGAATATACGTCGAATATCCTCCAGACGGCGGCATACTTTATTGTATCTTCCCTCAAGCGGCGCAACATGTTTCGGGAACTTCAGAAGCGAAGCTACAATGTACTGCACGCGCTTAGTGTGGATTACCTGGGGATCTATCAGGTAAATTTCGATACGGGAGAATGTGAGGTCTATCGGGACAGTAAGCGGATAGGGATGGACTGGGAAGTTCATTTCAGGGATGGTTATCAGACGGCGATGGAGCGGTATATTTCCAGATGTGTGGCATCACAGGATCAGGAACGGCTTCGCGTCATGACAAAGAAAGAACATGTGCTGGCGCAGCTTAAGACAGAGAAAAAGTTTTCTGTACGCTATCAGGTGAAAGAGAACTTTCCGGGACTTCGATATCTGGAAATGCATTTTTCTGTTACCGGAGAGTCGGGAGCGGAAAACTGCGCGATTTTTGCGCAGCGGGATGTCAATGCCGTGGTGGAGCAGGAGGAGAAGTATAAGCAGGAGGCAAGACAGAGTCTGGAGGATATTCTGGAAGGAGCCAGAACCGGTATCTGGACGATTGAGATAGAGGAGGGCTGTGAACCCAGGATGTATGCGGACCGGACCATGCGGATTCTTCTGGGAATATCAGATGAGATCGAGCCGGAGAAGTGCTACCGGCACTGGTTTGCGCGCATTGAGCCAGATTATGTGGAGATGGTACAGGAAGCAGTGCAGGAAATATTGGAAACCGGACGCGCCGAGGTAATTTATCCATGGAACCATCCAAAGCTGGGCAAAATATATGTCCGATGCGGCGGCGTGCCGGACCGGACATTTAAAAAGCCGGGCGTCTGTCTGAACGGATATCATCAGGATATCACAGATACCATGGTCACAAGGAAAAAACAGGAGCAGTCCATTATGGAGCTTTTGGAACGGGTGCGAAAGGCAAATTCGACAAAAAGTGAATTTCTATCTCATATGTCTCATGATCTGCGCACGCCTATCAATGGTATTCTGGGGATGCTCTCCATTCTGGAAAATAGTCTGAATGACCGGCGCCAGCAGAAGGAGTGCCAGAGGAAAATCCGTGTGTCAACGGAGCATCTGCTTTCTCTGGTAAACGACGTTCTTGAGGTAAGTAAGCTGGAGAGCGGAAGACCGGCAGCGGTTGAGGAGGCGTTTGACCTTGACGATACGCTGGAAGACTGTATGACGATCCTCTCGCCTTTGGCGGATGAGCGCAAAATTCGGTTAAAGCTGGAAAAATCCGGTTTACAGCATAACAAAGTGATTGGAAATCCGCTGCATCTCAAGCAGATTCTGATGAACGTGATTGACAATGCGCTCAAATATAACCGTCCGCATGGCTCGGTATTTGTCCGGGTAACGGAGACTGCCTGCCAAAACGGGATTGTAAGCTGCCGGTTTACGATTGAAGATACCGGAATCGGCATTGGGGAGGATTTTAAAGAGCATATTTTTGAGCCGTTTACCCAGGAGCATCAGGGAGCGAGAACGAATTATAATGGGGTCGGACTTGGCATGTCGATTGTCAAGAAGCTGGTGGACCAGATGAAGGGAGCCGTTAAGGTAGACAGCCAGGTCGGCAAAGGAAGCGTGGTACAGATTACCCTGTCCATTCGCATCGATGATCAGTGGAGCGCAGAGGCAGCGGAGGAGGAATCGGAGGTATCCAGCGATGTTGCCGGAATGTGCGTCCTTCTGGTCGAGGACAATGCGCTTAATTGCGAAATCGTGGAATATATTCTCGGCGAGGCAGGCGCGCAGGTTGTGACCGCTAACGATGGGAAAGCTGCCGTGGAGGCGTTTACAGCGTCCGAGCCCGGAATGTTTGACTGCGTACTGATGGATCTGATGATGCCGGTGATGAGCGGATACGAAGCGGCACGGGTGATTCGCAGTCTGGAACGGACAGACGCAAAAACCGTGCCGATTATAGCATTGTCAGCGAACGCATTTGAAGAGGATATCGCAATGGCGAAAGCGGCTGGGATGAACGAGCATCTGGCGAAGCCGGTAGATACCGGAAAAATGCTTCAGGCCATAAGCCGGCTGAGAGTCTGTAAGGAGTGAAAAACCGATGGCATCCGGCGCGCGGGAAGAGGTATGCAGACCGGATAGAAAACCATGGAAAAGATGTATTTTTTATGGTATGCTGTACTTGGGAAAACACTTTTAGAAAGTATGGGAGCCAAAATGGATAAAAAGAAAAATACAAACATGGAAGTAAAAAAGAAAAACAGAAACGACGTTTTTCGCTACATATGCAGAAATGGGATGGTGTCGAATCCGGACATTTCTTACGCGTTAAAAATAAGCCTGCCGACAGCGACGCAGATTACGAAAGAACTGATAGAGCGCGGGCTTGTGGAAGAAACGGGGGAGATGGAATCTACCGGAGGAAGAAGAGCGAAAGCGCTTGCCGTGTCCGAAAACGCAGGCAAAGCGGCTGGGCTTGATATTACAAAAAACCATGTCAGCATGGTTCTTACAGACCTGACGGGAAGTATTCTAAAATATGAGCGGATCTTTATGCCATATGCTGCAGGAGACAACTATTATCAGGAAGTAAACCAAAGGCTGGAACAGTTTTTAAAAGATAGCGGATGCAGGAAAGACAGCGTATTGGGAATCGGAATATCGTTTCCCGGAATTATAGATCTTAGCAAAGAGCTGGTTGCGGATTCACATGTGCTTGGAGTAAGCGATCTGCCGTTTTCCGCCGTCAGCCGTTTTTTTGACCGCCCCTGTTATTTTTTGAATGACGCAAATGCAGGGGCGTATGCGCAGGGAATTCAGTCGGAAAGTATGAACCGGTTTTTTTACCTGTCGCTGAGCAATACGGTAGGCGGAGCGGTCTTTAGCGACGGAAGGCTGGAACAGGGGACGAATTTCCGCTGCGGAGAAGTGGGGCATATGACGGTGGTACCAGACGGAAAAGCCTGTTACTGCGGAAAAAACGGATGTCTGGACGCGTACTGTGCTGCAAAGTGCCTGACAGACGAAAGAGTCGAAGACTTTTTTGAACGGCTAAAGCAGGAAGAGCCAGAGGCGGTCAGCCTTTGGGAACAATATACGTCTTACCTGGCTGTCGCGGTCAACAACATTCATATGGTTTTGGACTGCGAGATTGTTCTGGGCGGATATGTAGGGAGCTGTATGGGCGAATTTATCCGCGATATCCGCAGCAAAGTATCCGATAGAAATACATTTGCAGAAGACGGCAGCTTTATCCGGTGCTGCACGCATAAGACGGGGGCGGCTGCGCTGGGAGCGTCCTTAAAGGTTATAGAACAATTTATGGAACAGGTGTAAGTACCTGCGTGCCGCTTGCAAGCCGGCGTTTGAGAGATTTCAGAGATGAGATCTCTTTTTTTATTGCAATTTTGCCCAAAACGACGATGGAAATTTACAGGAAGAGCTGCAAGTCTTCGGCTCCCTGTTTTTGTAGCAATTTACCAAAAACGACGTTGGTATTTTAGAGGAAGTGCCGAAAGTCCGCAGATTGCTGTTTGTGTATTGACAAATATTGGTTGTGCGCATAAAATAAGATACATAATAAAACTGTTTAATAAAGTATTAATTAAAGCCAAAAATCAAAAAGAAAGAGGAGGAAATGATCATGAAAGGAACGATGAAAACTGCTGTTATGCTCGGAATTGGACAAATGGGAATGGAGGAAAGAGAGATTCCTGCGCCGAAGGATCATGAGGTTCTTGTAAAACTGGAATATGTCGGTATCTGCGGCAGCGACCTGCATTACTATGAAACTGGAGCAATCGGGGATTATGTGGTGAAACCGCCGTTTGTACTGGGACATGAGCCGGGCGGTACGGTAGTGGAAGTGGGTAAGGATGTGAAGCATTTGAAAGTTGGCGACCGGGTTGCGCTGGAGCCTGGTAAAACCTGCGGCCACTGCGAGTTTTGCAAAACGGGAAATTATAATCTCTGTCCGGATGTGGTATTTTTTGCAACGCCTCCGGTCGACGGTGTGTTCCAGGAATATGTCGCGCATGAAGCGGATCTTTGCTTTAAGCTGCCAGATAACGTGAGCACGCTGGAAGGAGCTTTGATCGAGCCTTTGGCAGTAGGATTTCATGCCGCGATGCAGGGAGGAGCCAGAGCCGGTCAGACGGCGGTAGTTATGGGGGCAGGATGCATTGGCCTTGTGACGATGATGGCATTAAAAGCAATGGGAGTATCCAGGGTATATGTTGTGGACATTATGGAAAAACGTCTTGAGAAAGCGCTGGAACTCGGTGCGGACGGCGTGATCGATGGCAGTAAAAAAGACGCGGTGGAAGAAGTAAAGAAGCTGACCGGAGGAAAAGGATGCGATCTTGCGGTAGAAACGGCAGGTACGCAGATAACGACGGTTCAGACCATCCATATGACGAAAAAAGGCGCGACGATTGTCCTGGTCGGATACAGCAAGAGCGGTGAAATGACGCTTCCGATGAGCCTTGCGCTGGATAAGGAGCTGACATTTAAGACCGTGTTCCGTTACCGCCATATTTATCCGATGGCAATAGAGGCAGTTGCAGCAGGCAAAGTAAACCTCAAAGGAATCGTGACGGATATATTCGGACTCGACGAGGCACAAAAAGCGATGGATTACAGCGTAAACCACAAAGCGGATATTGTAAAGGCAGTGATCCGGATTGCAGAGGAAGACTAATCGTTGCTATTGACGTTACCTTATTATATAGAGCGGCCGCTCAAATGATACGAGAGGGGATTGGATGATGGAACCAACGAAAAGGCTGAATTTAGCCAGTATTTATGAGAGGGGGGATGGCAATGGAACAGAAAAATACAGACGTAAAAGTGCCGCTGATTAGTAAGATCGCTTATGGGATGGGCGATGTCGGGTGCAATTTCAGCTGGATGTTCGTAGGCAACTTTCTGATGATTTTTTATACGGACGTTTTCGGAATCGGAATGGAGGCGGTTGCAGGACTGATGCTGTTTTCCCGGTTCTGGGATGCTATCAACGATCCGGTAATCGGCGGGCTGACGGACAAGACGCATACAAAATGGGGCAGATACCGCCCATGGCTGCTGATTGCAGCGCCGCTTACGGCAATCGTGCTGATGCTGACATTCTGGGCGCATTCGGACTGGCCGTCTGCGGTAAAGATCGTCTATATGGCTGTTACATACTGTATTCTGGTGTTAGGCTACACCTGTGTAAATATTCCTTATGGAACGCTGTGCGGGGCGATGACGCAGAATATCGAAGAACGGGCGAAAATCAATACGTTTCGCTCGGTCAGCGCAATGATTGCAATCGGCGTGATCAATATTATTACGGTTCCTTTTATTGCGGCGCTTGGCCGGGGGAATGACAAACAGGGCTATCTGCTGGTTGCCGTTGTATATGGATGTATTTTCGCAGCCTGCCATATTTTTTGCTTCGCGAAGACAAAGGAAGTTGTGGAAGTGCCGGAGAAGGAGAAAATATCTCTGAAAGTACAGCTGACTTCAGTAGCGAAAAACAAGCCGTATATGATCGCGGTAGCAGGCCAGTTTTTATTTGGAGTTACGCTTTATGGAAGAAATGCAGACGCGCTTTATTATTTTACTTATGTGGAAGGCAATCAGGCATTGTTTAGTACGTATTCCTTATTTATTATACTTCCTTCCATCATCGGCGCGGCCTGTTTTCAGGTTTTGTTCCGGCTGACGAACAATAAAGGCCGTTCGGCATCCATATTTGCGTTGCTGACAGGAATGAGCATGTTTTGTATGTACTTTTTTACAGCCTCAGAGACACCGCTGCCATTTTACCTGTTTTCGTGTCTGGCGCAGTTTTTCTTTTCCGGCTTTAATACGGCTATTTACGCAATTGTACCGGATTGTGTGGAATATGGGGAATGGAAGACCGGACTTCGAAACGACGGCTTTCAGTATGCGTTTATTTCATTGGGTAATAAAATCGGTATGGCAATCGGTACGTCGGTCCTTGCAGGAATTTTGGGCAGCCTTGGATATGTGGCGAATCAGCAGCAGAATCCGGCAGTGCTTGCGGTCATGAAACACACCTTTACGACGATTCCCGGTATCTTATGGATCGTTACGGCGGGAGTTTTGTATTTCTATCGCCTGAACAGAAAGGCTTATAATAAAATCGTACAGGAAATTCAGGAAAGGAAGGAGAGCGGGAAACATGCGTGATGTAGTGATATTAGGAGGAAAAAACCGGGAAGAGCAAAAATTTCTGAAAACATTTTCCATTACATTATATCTGGTAGATAAGGTCAAAGACTTTGTCAACGATATGCGGCAGATCGAAGGAGACGTATTTATTTTGTCCGGAAAGTATGTCATCGACGCAAAATCCATTATGGGGATTTTCAGTCTGGATCTGTCCGGCCCGCTGCAGCTTGCGATTGAAGACTGGAAAGAAGAATACGCGCCGGTAATAGAAAAATATCTGGAATCGCAGACGTAGGCCGTATCAGAAACGCACGGTTATCAGGAATCGTTTGCATATTTGGAAGTATCCAGGGGCGCGGCATATCGGAAAGAATGGGCGTAAAAGGAATCGCTGCATAGGTTCTGGAAATTTATCCAATAGGTTTTCCTAAGTTCCGGCAAATATTTTGTTGAAATTACCAGAAAGATATGTTATATTTATCAATGTGTTGTCGACAATTTATAATTAAAATTTTAATGGAACAGGAAATATAGTATTGGAGGAAGTATTCATGAAAGATTCAAAAAAGATGACATGGTATACGCTGGCGTTTATCGCTTTTTCAGGCGTCTGGGGCTTTGGAAACGTATTAAACGGCTTTGTATATTTTAATGGAATTCAGGTAATTTTCAGCTGGATTTTAATGTTTGCGCTTTATTTTATACCGTATACGCTGATGGTAGGCGAGCTTGGTTCCGCGTTTAAGACATCCGGCGGCGGCGTCAGTTCCTGGATTCATAATACCATGGGGCCAAAACTGGCTTATTATGCAGGATGGACCTACTGGGCATGTCATATTACCTATATTGCAAGCAAGGGCAGCGGCGGACTCAAGGCTCTTAGCTGGGCAGTGTTCCGCAACGCTGAGACATATGATACATTTCCGACGATCGGCGTGCAGCTGGCGACGCTGGCAGTGTTTTTATTTTTCTGCTGGGTAGCGAGCCGGGGACTGAATCCGCTGAAAAAACTTGCATCCATTGCAGGTACAAGTATGTTCGTCATGTCTATTTTATATATTTTGCTGATGTTTGCGGCGCCGGCCATCAATCCGAACGGCGGATATGTTACGATGGATTTTAGTATGAAAAATCTGATTCCGCAGTTTAATCTCGGCTATTTTACGTCGCTGTCAATTCTTGTATTTGCCGTGGGAGGATGCGAAAAGATTTCTCCTTATGTAAATAAAGTGAAGGATCCTGCAAAGGGATTCCCAAAAGGAATGA
This sequence comes from uncultured Eubacterium sp., assembly GCA_910577225.1. Lineage (GTDB taxonomy): Bacteria > Bacillota > Clostridia > Lachnospirales > Lachnospiraceae > Eubacterium_J. The sequence continues at coordinate 27,382 of CAJTMV010000012.1, forward strand.
TCATGCTGGCGGTAATGGTAGTTGCCTGCGCGATTCTTGGAACGATCGCCATGGGAAGAATGTTTGATCCGACGGAGATCAACAGCAGCGGCGAAGTGTTTAATTCCTATGTATCCAACGGATCTTACTGGGCGTTCCAGAAGCTGGGAAGATATTACGGAATGGGAGATGCGCTGATGGTCTTATATGCGCTTTGCAATATGATCGGTCAGTTCGCAGTGCTCGTAGTCAGCATCGACGCCCCGCTGCGTATGCTGCTGGATAACGAAGACGCAAAACAGTTTGTCCCAAGCGCAATGCTTAAGAGAAATGAGCATGGAGCTTATGTGAACGGTATCAAACTGATTATCGCATTATCCGGAAGTATCATTCTCGTGCAGTCGTTTGTACCGGGAGCGGCAGCTGTTTTGGCGCAGCTGAACAAGCTGAATTCCGTATGTATGCCGCTTCGTTATTTATGGGTATTTGTCGGTTATCTGGCGCTTCGAAAAGCATATGATACGATACCTGCAGAGTATCGTTTTGTAAAAAATCAGGGCATTGCCAAATTTTTCGGCGTATGGTGCTTTCTGCTGACAGCGGCATGCTGTATACTTGGAATGTATTCTACCGATATGTTTACAATGGCGCTCAATATTATCACACCGATCGTGCTGACCGCGTTAGGTATGATTATGCCGTATCTGGCGAAAAGAGAGCGTGAGAGAAAATCAACAAAATAGTGGCATGGATGCGTTTTTCGGATGCTGCAGTTTATGCAGGGCCTGAAAAATAAGGAGGGGGCTGTCTGATTTGCGACAGTCCCTTCTTATAATAATATGGAAATGATAAGGAGATCAGGATATGTATAAGAAAATATCTCAGGAAATGACAGACTTTTTAAAAGGATGCCTGACGGCGTTTCACGCAGTGGCCAATATCGCGGCGCAGCTGGAGGAAAACGGGTATCAGAGATTGAGAGAAAACGAGGCATGGGAGATAAAGCCGGGCGGAAATTATTATGTAACAAGAAACGATTCCAGTATCATCGCGTTTCAAATTGGGACGCAGCTTAAGGATTACAGCTTTAATATCGCGGCGTCTCACAGCGATTTTCCAACGTTTAAGATTAAGGAACATGCGGAGCTGGAGGTTAAGAAAAAATATATCCAGTTAAATACAGAAGGATATGGCGGCATGGTCTGCTCCACCTGGTTTGACCGTCCGCTTTCCGTGGCTGGCAGGGTAATTGTAAAAGAACAGGATCATTTTGCTGCAAAGCTGATCGATATCGGCCGCGATTTGGTCCTGATACCGGGTCTGGCCATTCATATGAACCGGTCGGTGAACGACGGCTATGCATATAATAAGCAGGTAGACATGCTGCCTTTATTTGGCGCGCAGGAAAGTGAAAAAGGAGATTTTAACAAACTGATCGCAGAGGCGGCAGGCGTTTCAGAGGAAGATGTCTACGGAAGCGATCTCTACCTGTATAACCGGCAGGAACCGTCGGTGTGGGGAGCGCAGGAGGAATTTATATCTGCGCAGCATCTGGATGATATGCAGTGTGCGTACGCTTCTTTGCAAGGATTTTTACAGGGACAGCAGGAACGCAGCGTCAATGTGTATGCCTGCTTTGACAATGAAGAGGTAGGCTCCGCTACGAAACAGGGAGCAGGCTCTACCTTTTTATATGACATATTAAGGCGGATTCACCTAAGCCTGGACAGACCGGAAGAGGATTATTATCGGGCGATCGCCGCAAGCTTTATGTTAAGCGCGGACAATGCGCACGCGGTGCATCCGAATCATCCGGAAAAAACAGACGTGGAAAACTGCGTATATATGAACGAAGGAATCGTGATAAAATCCCATGCGGGGCAGAAGTATACGTCCGATGCGGTGAGTATCGCGCTGTTTCGGGATATTTGTAAGAAGGCGGAAGTTCCGGTGCAGTTTTTTGCCAATCGTTCCGACGAGGCGGGCGGCAGCACGCTTGGAAATATTTCGTCCGGAAAGGTTTCGCTCAAAGCGGTAGATATCGGACTGGCGCAGCTTGCGATGCATTCGGCATTTGAAACGGCCGGAATCAAAGATACCCTGTATATGATCAAAGCCATGAAACAGTTTTTCTCCACCCATTTTTATGAAAAAGGCGAACATATTTATCTGGCCTGAATTTGAAAGACGATGATGGAATGCTTTCATTCAGGTAAAAAAGGCCAGAAATATGATATCAAAGTGTATGGAGCTTCCTGTATAATTCAAGTATAGGGAATTCCAAGAAAGAAGGTTGAGAAAAAAATACCTCAGAGTAAAATAAGATTACTGACTTTGGAGGTTAGTAAAAATCTTATTGAACAGAGAGGTATCTGAAATGAATTATAACACACAGAACGCAAAAATTGCATCCATTACTGAAAAAACTTTGATAGTTGGTATTGATGTCGGAAGTGAAACTCATTATGCCAGAGCTTTCGACTGGAGGAATTATGAGTATAGCAAAAAGCCGTTAGAATTCAGTAATACGGAAGCGGGATTCCTGACATTGAAAGCATGGATGGAAGATCTCTCAGAAAAGTATGGCAAAACTGCTGTGATTCCCGGAATGGAGCCGACTGGACATTACTGGTTTGCGTTAGGGAAATTCCTGCAGGACAGCGGAATGAAGCCGGTGCATGTGAATCCCCATCATGTTAAGAAATCGAAGGAACTGGACGACAACAATCCGAACAAAAATGACCGAAAGGATCCGAAAACAATTGCGGCACTGGTCAACGAGGGACGTTTTTCGTATCCCTATATACCGACCGGTATTTACGCAGAGATCAGGAGTCTTTCCAACCTGCGCTTCCAGACCCAGGAAGAACTCACAAGGATCAAGAACCGGATTGCAAGGTGGTTTTCTATCTACTTTCCGGAATATAAAGCCGTATACGCAGATCTGAAAGCAGTCAGCGGCAGAATGGTGCTGAAGGAATTTCCGTTGCCGGAGGATATCGTAAAGCCCGGGGTAGAAGGGGTGAACCAGATCTGGAGAGATGCAAAGCTGAGAGGCGCTGGAATGAAGAGGGCAAAGGCCCTGGTATCAGCCGCAGAACATAGCATTGGGAGTAAGGAAGGGCCGGAAGCAGCAAGAATCGAATTAAAAAATCTGCTGAATGACCTGGAGGTATATGCGTCAAGGCTGGAGGAACTGCTTTGGAGTATAGAAGAAAAACTAAAGGAGATCCCATATATTGATAAACTGATGGCGATCAAAGGGATCGGTCTGATTACAGTCAGCGGTTTTATAGCAGAAGCGGGGGACATCAGACGTTTTGATAATCCCAAACAACTGCAGAAACTGGCGGGATATGCAATCGTGGCGAACGAGTCCGGCAAGCATAACGGAGAAAGCCGGATCAGTTACCGTGGACGGAAGCGACTGAGATATGTGCTTTATGAGGCAGCGATATCGCTGATTGGAAAGAATGAACAGTTCCGAGAAATACATGAGTATTATCGGGGCCGGAAGGAAAATCCGCTGAAAAAGATGCAGTCAGTGGTTGCTGTAGCCTGCAAGGTTATAAGGGTATTCTACGTAATCCTTACAAAAGGTGTAGATTATGATGCAGAGAAACTGATGAGAGACATCAGGAGGCCGCAGATGCAGGCAGCATAAGAAGCAGAGAGAAAACATGTAATACCCCTGTCACAGTTGAATTGAGCCTTTAGAAAACAGATCTGAGAGCTGAATTCAGCTGTGTCAGGAAAGCTGAAATGTATGAGAAACGGGCCGGGAAAACGTCCACCACAAGGTGCTGGTTTGTGGAACATACAGAAGAGGTCAGTAAGACTTAAGAAAAAGAATGAGCCAGTAGTCGGCAGGAATGATCACCATAGGGCATGACCCTGACAAGGAGCTAAGCTGACACCCTGGATATGGACAGGCGGGACGAAGGAAGTTAGGACCCTACAGAAATGGAGGAGATCCTGGTAGACACGGGAGGTGCGCTGCCATAGATGGATGGGTATACACAAGGCCATGTAGAACGGAAAAGCAAGACGTTTTACTTCGTGTACCCAGAACCAGCTATTTTCGTACCAGATACAGAGAAATGCCCATACCAATGGCTCTTTCTTCTGAGATATTTATTGATAGTATATCGAAAAATCCTTGATTTTCAAGGAAAAAAGGCTTGACTAAATAGGGAGGCGAAACCTGTTTTCATTCGAATGAAACCATTCTGAATAAGGAATACATTCTGAATATTAAAATATAAGAATCCGTCGTTTTCAGCCGGTATATATTGGCATACCGGCCAATACGGAGAATGGAGGAGATTTCGTTGCATGGAAATAACGATGTGGAAGCTGTAATTACGAGTTGTAATCAAAGAGACATGATTACGCAGGCAGTGCAATCCCTGTGCGGCCAGACGATAAGACCGAAAAGAATTGTAATTGTAGACGATGGGTCGACGGATGAAAGGTCGATACAGGTTTTGGACGCGATCGAGGCAGACCGCAGCAAAACGGTTCCAATAAAGATGATCCGGCAGCCAAACGCAGGCGTATCCGCGGCCAGAAATGCCGGTATCCGTGAAACGCAGACGCCTTTTGTTCTGGTGCTTGACGGGGACGATTATCTGGAATCGTCTTTTATCGAAGAAGCGGTCAGAATGTTATCCGAGCATCCGGATATGACAGCGGCGTCTTCCTGGCTGCAGACGTTTGGCGTGCTTGAGGCGGTCGTACGCCCGACCGGCGGCGATGCCCGGGCATTTCTTTCGCATAATTGCGCGCCTGCATCTCATATATTTCGGCGGGAGGCGTGGGAACTATGCGGCGGTTATGATGAAACCATGCGCAGCGGGTTTGAAGACTGGGAGTTCTTTTTAAGTCTGCTGGAAGCAGTTCCGGACACACGGATTGGCATTGTGGAAAAACCTCTGATTTATTATCGTACGAAGCCTGCGTCGCCAAATATTAAAAGTATGGAAAAGCGACTGGAAATTATGAGATATATGATGGAAAAGCACAGGCAGATGTATAAAGAACACATGATCGAAGCGATGCTTGGTATCGAGGCGATATCCATATCGAGACTTTACGGCTGGGAAAGCGAAATGATACATTCGAAACGGACGAATAAGCGTATGGGCACTTTATCAGAAGCGTTTATCGAAAGTCCGACTTACGGCGACGGGGGTATGGCGGCAGCTGTCCGCATTGCGTCTGCACAGTGTGAATCCTGATTTGCAGACGCTCCATAGCAGAAGAAGGGAAGTATGGGAAATTTATGAAGGAAGCATGGGAAGAGATCGAGCAGCATGTTGCCGGCTGTACCTGCTGTCCGCTGCATGCGACCAGACGCCGGCCGGTGATGGGGCGCGGAGATCATCAGGCGGCTTTGATGCTGATCGCCGAAGCGCCCGGAGAACAGGAGGATCAGCAGGGAACGCCGTTTGTCGGGCGTTCGGGAGAGCTGCTGGATCGGTTATTGCAGGATTGCGGACTGCGCAGGGAAGATATTTATATGACAAACATTATAAAATGTCATCCGCCAGGCAACCGGGATCCAAAAGAAGCGGAAAAAAAGGCATGTTTTCCATATCTGAAATACGAGACGTTTTTGCTGAAACCAAAGATCATCGTCTGCCTTGGGCGTATTGCCGCGCAGCGTATTATTTCACCGGACTTTAAAATTACCAGACAGCACGGTACATGGACCTGTCGGAAAAACTATGCGCTGACTGCGACGTATCATCCTTCGGCGGTCTTACGGGATCCTCTGAAATACGAACTGGTAAAAGAAGATTTCTGCGAAATCGTAAAAAAACTGAACAGCCTTACGAATGACCCCGGCGACTGAAGGGGCAAAGGAAACGTCATATAACCTGAATTGGGAATCGAAAGAATCCGGAGAAATCTGAGAATATCAGGAACGTACTCCGAATATGCAACAAGGTGTAGCGAGGATAAAAATAGAAGGCGCTTTGTGAAAGGATATCATGAAAATGATATCCTTTTTTCATTCATATAAAAATATTAATTATATATTAAATAGAAATATATATGTTGACTTTATATATTATATAGCATATAATATATGCATATCAAACATATAAATAAAAAAAGAAAGGAGAATGCTATGATTTATCCGCTTAATCCGCTATTGACAGAACTGCTGGTACTTGCGATGATCTGTCAGCAGGATAGTTATGGTTATCAGATCAGTCAGCAGCTAAAGACGGTTTCCAACCTGAAAGATTCCGCATTGTATCCCATACTGCGGCGGCTGGCTCAGAATCAGTATGTTGACATATACGATCAGCAGTTTCAGGGCAGAAACAGAAAATATTATAAGATTACGGAAGCTGGCAGAAAACAGAAAGAATTTTTGGAGCAGGAATGGAACACACATGTTCAGGCTGTTTTTGAGATTTTAAATAATGGTCAGCCGACAGAAGGGGGAAAAGATGAATAAACAGGAATACATGAATCAGCTAAAGGAACGGCTGCGGCGGCTTCCCAAAGAAGATTTCGCACGTGCCGTTGAATATTATGAAGAATATTTTGCGGAGGCCGGAGAGGAAAATGAGGCAAAAGCCATTGAAGACCTTGGCAGTCCGCAGGAAGCGGCAGATCAGATTATTTGTGACATGGCGATCAGCTACTCCAAAGAACCTGTCAAAAACGTCAGAAGCGGTATCAACGCACTTTGGGTTGCGCTGCTTGCCTTGTTTGCGGTTCCGATCGCACTGCCGTTTTTGCTGACTGGAATCGTGCTGGTGTTTACGGCGGTGGCAGTTGTATGGATCCTTCTTCTGGCGCTGATGCTTGTGGCGGTATGTGTGTTTATTACAGGACCATTGTCAATTCTGGCCGGATTTAGCGTGATAACAAAAAGTATTCCGGTAAGTTTCTCCTGCATCGGGATTGGCCTGATGTCAGTCGGAATTGGGATGGCGCTTACTTATGGAACTTATTTGCTTTGCAGGCGTTTTATGGGTTGGACGCTGCGCGGCATCGCAGGAATGATTCGAAAGGAAGGCAGAAAGCATGCGTAAAAACATAAAATTTTTTATTATTTGTGCAGTTGTGGCAGCAACAGGATTTGTGCTGACCGGAATGGGAATTGCAATGGGCGGAATCGTATATGGTTTTGGTATCAACGCAGAGGGAATCAAAGTATATGCACCGCGGCTGGAGCAAAAAAATAAAGAGAGCGAGACAACAATGTGTCGGTTAGACGAACAATCTCTGCAGGCATTCGACCGTATGGAGATCGACGTAGAATATGCAGATATCCGCGTAGAACGCACAGATTCCGAGCAGTATACGTTGTCGTGCAACCTGTCCGACGAGGGCAGACTGCAGAACGAGGTAAAAGATGGAAAACTGATCGTCAGACATAAAGACAACGCTGCGTTCGGAACCGGCTATGCAGATTTTATGTGGTTTTCGGTTGGAAATAACAGCCCCGTCATCAAAGAGTATATTACGATCGGTTTACCAAAGCAGGCAGACCTGACAGACGTTTGTCTGGATACAGATTCCGGAGACATCACATGTGAAAACATAAACACAGACAGTCTGTCAGTCAGGGCAGAATACGGCGATGTCAGTCTTGCAAACATAGAAGCCAAAGAGATGGAAATTCATTTAGAATCTGGAGAAATGCAGATGGAACAGGTATCCGGAAATACATGCAGCGTCGAGAGTGAGTATGGAAAGGCTGCTTTTCGTCAGGTAGCCTTAAGCGGAGATCTTTTGGTAACAATGGAGAGCGGCAATCTGGAATTTTACAATACGGATGCGCGCAATCTGGATCTTAAGAATCAGTATGGAACAGTCAGCGGCCGGCAGACCAGCTTTGCAGACATTTCTATGAATCTGGAAAGCGGCGACTGCCAGATGCAGGATATTTTGTTTGATAACTGTGAGATTCATTCGGAGTACGGCGATGTGGAGCTGGAGCTTCAAAAAGACAGGCGGGAATATGCGTATGCACTGGATACGGAATATGGCAATATTAAAATTGACGGACAGAAGATGGAGGATACGTATGTGTCGCTTGCGGAAAATCAGGAGCATCTGATTGAGATTCATTGTGAGTCTGGGGATATTCGGATTCAGTAAGGGTGTGGCTTTGCCGGGCAGCATGGGACTGAAAGGGTGTCTAAGGGGCGTTTTAGCGGAGGTGGAATCCAGCGTTTACACAGACGATGGTGATGCGGGTTGAAAAATAGGATTTCTTATAGTAAAGTGATATAATAGAAATGAGAAGTGGAATCAAATATCTTGTTTCAGATTATATCACTTTTTAAGAATATAATTGCTGGCAGTAAAAACAGATATTGAGGTGTATAAGACGTTATGGTAAGATAGATTTGGTTCATAGGTTTAATCCGTGTTGGCAATGAAAACGGTATTAGCGCCGGATTATGTGCTTAACGAGCTGATTTTAAAAGGAACAAACAGATCTTTGGATGCATTCATTGATCTCTGGTGTTCACAAGGATGAGCACAGTTTACTTTATTGGAGGCGACCTATCGGGAGAGAACAGGTAAAACATAGTAGAAAAATGGCACCAATATAATTTAAAGGGGAAACAGATGACCATTGAAGAAGTTTTAGCATTTGATGAAATGCAGATATTTGACCGTAAGAGTATAAATATAGATCCAAAGGCACTGGCCGTTACACTGGTTGCTTTTGCGAATGCGGATGGAGGAACAGTTGCCATCGGTATTTCAGATAAAACCAGAAGGGTTGAAGGGATGGATGATAATGTGCATCAGCTCAACGAGCTGCTCAGGGTTCCATATGATTTTTGCGAACCAACGGTGCAGGCAGCCATAGAAAAAATACCATGTACAGATTATAAGGGCAGGAATAACCACGTCATATTAATGCATATAGAGCCAGGTCCTCATGTGTATGCAAATCAGGCAGATGAAGTTTATCTGCGTGTAGGTGACAAGTCAAAGAAACTGGAATTTGATGACAGGCTGCAGCTTATTTATGATAAAGGAGAAAGGTTTTTTGAGGATAAACCAGTACCGGGAGCTGGTATGGACGATTTGGATATTGAATTTGTGGAGGTATATACCAGAAAGATTGGGTATAGGAAAAGCGCAAAGGAATTTCTTTTGGAAAATAAAGGTTTTGTAAAACAGACAGGCAGGGAAATGCAGATCAGTACGGCGGCTGTCCTGCTATTTGGCAGGAAACCGCAGGAATTTTTTCCGCGTGCCCGCGTCCGGTTCATACGATATGAGGGTACAGAAGAGAAATTTGGCGCTGAGATGAATGTGGTCAAGGATATTATATTTGAAGGAAATATTTTAAAAATGATCGTGGACTCAATAGCCTATCTTGGCACACAGATAAAGGAAAAAACTTATCTTGGAAAAGACGGTCTTTTTGTGACTGAAGAAGAGTATCCTAAATTTGTACGGCAGGAAATTATTGTTAATGCAGTAACTCGCCGGGCATACAGCATCAGTGGGACAGATATTCAGATTAAGATGTTTGATGACCGCCTTGTTGTGGAAAGTCCCGGCAGGCTGCCGGGACTTGTCAGGGCAGATAACATACGGCATACGCATTTTTCAAGAAATCCTAAAATTGCTGAATTTTTAAGGGTATTTAACTTTGTTAAAGAATATGGTGAGGGTGTAGACCGTATGTGTCTGGAAATGGAAACAAAAGGGCTGCGGGGGCCAGAGTATCATACAAATGCATTCCTGCTTCAGACAGTTGTTTATAATGCTGCGTCTAAGAAATCGCAAGTCGTGGTAGAAAAACTGGCTATTGGAACAGAAAAGCCGGCTATTCAGCATAAAAAACCGGCTTTTGGAAATAAAAAGCTGGCTATTGAAATTTTAAACAGTGCTATTGAGAAACAGCATTATAATGAACCGACGAAAACAAATATAATTTTAGTATATAATATGATTGAAACAAACCAGATTTTTGGTGCACCAGAAGTAAAAGATATACTTAAATGCTCTGTATCCTCATCTAAGGACATTATGAAAAAATTACGCGATATGGAAGTTGTAGTGACAGTAAAGGGAAAAGGAAAAGGAAAATACAGGTTTGCATATGATACAGAGATAAAAAAGTAAATGTAGAAAAGGCTGGTTTCGAATATGAGATTTGTAAACGGAGAGAAACGGTCAACATGCAGAAAATTGGATAAAATGTGATAAGTTTTCGGTAAATTTCATAAAGTATTTATAAAATATTTTAGTCCGTGCCTGTCAGAAGCTGGCAATGGCATAACGGGTCTAAAAATAGGATATATTGTTGAAAATTGATATAATAGAATGTCTTTACAAATGAAATAACTTTATAATGAATATACATTGAAGTTTTATTAATAGCCTGACATCTTTCGTGTAGTATTTCAAAATAGATATAGAACAATAGGAGAGGTACTGATAAATCTATAAACATAAATAGAAAGAGCTGTGTCAGTATTATAAGCTGGGAATTGCCTTTTCAATCTATGACGAGTATAGTTTTGATATATTTAAGAGTTAAATAACATTGCCGTCTGTATGTTTCCGTTAAATAACGTGATATCATGAAATATTGAGAAATTTCAATGACATTTTGCCAATTTTGTAGTAAAATGGTAGCAGAGGTCACACAGGAGGTGAACAGAATTACATAAATTGATAAAAAGATCATTAAATAATAGCAGATTCAACAAAAATAAAAACAGATTAGAATTAAAAGGAGATTATAAAAGATGAAGAAAGTCTTAAGTACACAAAATGCGCCGCAGGCTATCGGGCCATATTCGCAGGGAATCGATACTGGAAACCTGGTATTTCTTTCTGGCCAGATACCGATCGATCCATCAAAAGGAGAGATTGTCGTATCAGATATCGAAGGTCAGACAAGACAGGTGTTAAAAAATATAAAGGCGATTTTAGAATCGGACGATTGTACGATGGATCAGGTAGTGAAAACAACGGTATATTTAAAAGATATCGCTGATTTTACAAAAATGAACGATGTATACAAAGAGTTTTTCAGCGAAGGAAACTATCCGGCCAGATCAGCGGTACAGGTGGCGGCTCTGCCAAAAGATGCGCTCGTGGAAATCGAAGTCGTTGCATTGAAATTGCGTGAACTTGCATAAATGGCAGACAGAATATCAAATTAGAGATTGACCTCACGCATGAATATAAAGTATAATAAAATCAATATCACTGAAACTATACAAACAAGATGAGTGGGGAAACAATAGTGAAACAATTTTTTGGAATGAGTCAGAGCGGCGATTTAAAAGAAGCCGTAAGCGGATTAAGTAATCCGCAGTTAATTATGTTGCTGTCGAATAGCGAACAGTTTGAATCGCATGTGAAGACCTTACAGGGGATGTATCCAAAAGTGCCGAGTATCGGATGTGCCGGTATGAGTTATAGTACAAAGATCGTTGAAAAGGGAGTCAGTGTTCTGGCTTTTTACGATGGCGTTACTGTTGCGGTCAATGTGCTCGAGCAGGCCTCGGTTATGCCGGTGAAGTATATCCAGCGGCTGGAGAAGGATGTGGAGACTGTCAGGGCATCGTCAAACGATACGATTTGTATCGATTTTTGTTCCGGAAACGACGCCTGCGTACTGAATACTTTCTATAGCGTGTTAAAGCGAGGCGGGATTTCTCTTGTCGGAGGCACGGCCGAAGACGGAAAAGTATCCGTAAACGGAAAAATGTATCAGGATGCGGCGGTTTACGCACTGGTGAAAAACCAGAACGGACGGGTAAAAGCGTATAAAGAAAATATCTATCATCAAAAAGGCAATTATCGTTTTGTGGCGTCCGGAACAGATAAGGCGAATTATGTGATTGGCCGGCTGAACGGAAAACCAGCCAGACAGGTCTATCAGGACCTTTTACATATTTCCGAACAGGAGATTCAGACGCAGACATTTAAAAATCCGTTTGGAAAGATCAACGGAACGGATACCTGTATTATTTCGATCAAAGAAGTAAACGGAAACGCACTAAGCTGTTACCGTCAGGTGAATGATTCCGATGTGCTTATTATGCTGGAGCTTGGAGATTACCGTTCGATTGTCAGACGAACGATTCAGACGATTCGTCAGGATTTTCCGAGAATTTCAGCCGTATTTTCGATTAATTGTCTGTTCCGTTATTTACTGTTTACGGAAAATCATTATATGCAGGAATATCTGCACGAAATGGCGGCCCTTGGCAATCACGCTGGCGTTGTAGGATATGGGGAGCATTATAATAATCAGTTTGTAAACCAGTCTATGACATGCGTGGTATTTGAGTAAAGAAAAAGGGGAGGGGAAGCCATATGCTGTTTCGATCAAAAAAAGAAAAAAAACCGTCAGGATTTGGCCTGGAACGCAGACAGTCAGCTGCAGATAAGGAAAGGCTGTATCCTGTTTTGCATGCGGCAGGCAGCGTAAAAGAACGGCAGAAAGAGATTGTTGAAAAAGAAGTAGACGCTTTACAGCAGCTGAGCAGAGTGAATGAATCATTTAACGGCGTATTGGACGAATCTGAAAAGTTCCATCAGAAACTGGAAGATTTTGAACAGACATTTTCCAATATCGGTCAGGTATCCGATCAGTTTGAAACGGTTAAGGAAGAGATTAGCGATTCGGTAACGTCCGTGCAAAATGAAGTAGAATCATTGAAAGAACAGACCATTCAGGTTGAGGCGCGTTTTTCGGAGATGGAACAGACGTTTCAGGTCTTTTTGGATTCGATTAAGCAAATTAAATCCTGTACAAATCAGATCAAAGCGATTGCGGACCAGACGAATATTCTTGCATTAAACGCTTCGATTGAGGCAGCGCGGGCAGGAGAGCATGGCAAAGGATTTGCGATTGTAGCCGTGGAAGTAAAAAGTCTGGCTGATCAGATCAAAGATCTGGTCGCTGCGGTAGACAACAGTATTACCGATGTGGAAGGCGGAACAGAACAGCTGCACACAAGTATCGCCAATTCCCAGGACGCTTTGAATAAAAATATTGTGAAAGTAAACGATACGTATCAGATGTTCGAGCATATTACGCAGGCGGCAGAAGGCGCGACGACCGTACAGACGGAAATATCCAATGTAATCGCAGACTCAAGGACAGCGCTGCAGAGTGTGCATGAGTTCTTTTTCCGTACAAAGAAGCAGTACGAAGAAGTCGTAAGACATATCGACCAGGCAAATAAGCTGGGAACGACAAAGAGCGCCATGTTTGAGGATATGGATAATATGATCTCTCAGATCAGGCCGATGATAGAAGAATTATAGTTACAGACAGCAGATAAAGTGCTTTTGGCAGAATAGTCTTATTTTGCCAGAGCATTTTTTTTGTGAACACAGCAAAAGCCGACAGATGATGTATCGACGAATGACTTCGTTTGTTTTCATTTAGTTTATGAATACTTTCTGAAAAATTCATGATAATTTGGTGAATATTTAGCAGATATTGCCAGGTATATGTTATAATATTGTTACAGTTTTAAAATTGGAGGAAAAGAAAATGGAAAAAATAGAAGACGATGATATTCTTGGAGACGAACTGGTCGCGGGACTGGGCACATTGCTGGATACACCGGAAAAGGTCAGTCAGACAAGAAGATTTATGGACATGCTGGTAGGCTACCGCGAACTGATGATGATGTATACTTGTGCAATGAAAGAGGTACGGACAAAATTTGAGGTGCTGGATACCGAGTTTCGTGTCCGTTACCAGCGCAATCCAATCAGCTCGATTTCTACCCGTTTAAAACATACAAACAGCATTATGACAAAGCTGGACAGGTATGGATATCGTTTTTCTCTGGAAAATATTGAGAAATACATACAGGACGCAGCCGGTATCCGTGTGATCTGTTCTTATATTGACGACATATATGGCATTGCAGACGCATTGCTGGAGCAGGATGATATTACGCTGATTACAAGAAAAGATTATATTGTCCAGCCAAAGCCGAACGGATACCGCAGTCTGCATCTGATCGTAGAGGTTCCGGTATTTTTCGCGAAATTTAAAAAGAGTATGAAAGTGGAAGTGCAGATTCGTACGATTGCGATGGATTTTTGGGCGAGTCTGGAGCATCAGCTGAAATATAAGCAAAATATTCCCAACCAGCAGGCGATTGTAAAACAGCTCAGGGAATGTGCGGACGTTATTTCGATGACCGATCAGAAGATGATCGGTATCCGCCAGCAGATCGAGGCAGTCTCAGATGCCCCGACGGAAGAGGAAATTCTGCTGGAAAAACTAAGCCGGATGGACATGAACGTGGGATAACTAACCAAGCATGACATCCAGCAGCATCATTACGGCAAACCCGAATACAATGCCCATGGTCGCAGAGTAAGGCTGGTTTTTCTGATTTTTTTGACATTCCGGTATCAGTTCGTGTACGGCGACCAGAATCATAGCGCCGGCTGCAAACGAGAGGGCAAAGGGCAGAATGGCTTCCACATAGACGACAAGCAGCGCGCCGGATAAGCCGGCAAGCGGTTCTACAATGCCGGATGCCTGCCCCAGAAAGAAGCTCTTTTTCCGGGAAAACCCTTCCCGGCGCAGCGGGATCGATACGGCGGCGCCTTCTGGAAAATTTTGCAGACCGATCCCGATGGCGATGGTAACCGCACCCATCAGAGACTCAGTGGTATATCCGCCTTGCAGCGCTCCAAAAGCGACGCCGACGGCCAGACCTTCCGGTATGTTGTGCAGCGTAATGGACAATATGAGCATGACGATCCGGTTCATTTGTTCATCGGATCTGACAGAGATGTGTTCTGTACGGCCGCGTGCATAAGAGACGGCTTTGTCGGACAGCCACATAAATACGGCGCCTCCAAGAAAACCTGCAGTGGCTACCAGATATGCCGGGGCGCCATGCCGGGCCTGCGCACGTTCAATTGCCGGCTGCAGCAGCGACCAGAAGCTGGCGGCAATCATAACGCCAGAAGCAAAACCAAGCATCAGATTCAGCAGTCTGGTATGCGGGGATTTGAAAAAAACGACAGTGGCAGCGCCTAATGCAGTCACAGACCAGGTTCCGATCGTTGCAATAAGCGCAAGGAAAACGACAGGATACATGTCAGAATACCTCCTTTATTTATGGAAAGAGTGACGCGATGATATGGTTTCTGATTCGGTATCCGGATCAGAATTCGTATGACAACAAGCTGCGGCATGATTCAGGCAGCTTTTCTATCAGTATATAGAGGGAATATACAAACGGTGACAGTAAATTTTTTAAAGGTAAATACGATCGATGGGGTCTGGAATGAAGATGAAGATTATGATTATTGAAGATGACAGTATACTTGCGGGGGAGATCTGTCAGTTTTTATCCA
Organism: uncultured Eubacterium sp.; assembly: GCA_910577225.1. Taxonomy (GTDB): domain Bacteria; phylum Bacillota; class Clostridia; order Lachnospirales; family Lachnospiraceae; genus Eubacterium_J. Next base: position 42,718 of record CAJTMV010000012.1, read on the forward strand.
AATGGGGATATGAAGCAGAGGCTGTGGAAGCGTTTGATGATCTTTTGTCTGTCTGCCTGTCTGTTCAGCCGCATCTGGTGCTGATGGATATTAATCTGCCCTGTTATGACGGATTTTACTGGTGCAGCAGGATACGGGAACAGTCAAATGTTCCGGTGATCTATATCAGCAGCCGCAGCGATGATATGGATAAAATTATGGCAATTGCGCAGGGCGGCGACGACTATGTGGAAAAACCGTTTCGACTGGAGCTTTTGAAAGCCAAAATCGAAGCGATGCTGCGGCGAACCTACGAGTACCAGACGCATGTACAGACGTTTTTGTCTCCGGGGCTGTATTTTGACCACGGTCTGCAGACGCTTGTCTGGCAGAAGCAAAAACTGGACCTGACGAAGTCGGAACAGCGGATTGTTGCAAAATTAGTCGAAAAACGACCGCAAATCGTTACGAGGCAGGAGCTGATGATGGAATTGTGGAGTACCGATGAATTTGTCTCAGACGGAACGCTGACTACGATGGTCAGCCGTCTGCGCAGTAAATTAAAACGTTTTTGCGGACAGGAACTGATTATGACCAAAAAAGGGCAGGGATATCTGATCGACTGAGACGGCATTTTGATGTACCTGCGGGGATATCTGATCGACGGAGACAGTCAGTAATTTAACCGGATGCGGTTGCAGTTGTTTTTGGTGTGTCGGCGGGGATGTCTGATGGAGGGATGAGTTATGAAATATCTGCATAAAAACAAATTGTGGCTGGGTATTTGCGTGTTTTTTCTTGTGTCTTTTTACGCATATGCCGGATTGCTGATGCAGGGGGCCAGTATGCAGCAGATCATGTATCTGGATCTGCTGCTTTTTGTGACGCTTGCGCTTGCGGCAGGCGCCGATGCTTTTCTCTATTACAAGAGGCAGGCAGTGAGAAAGCAGCTGCTTTGCTGCGACTATGTGATTTGCAGGGAACCGGGACTTTGCGAAGATGTGGAAGCTGAGGTGGCAGAGCATGACGTACGCATACTGGAATCGCAGCTAAAGGAGCAGTTTGATTTAAACTGTGATCTGCAGGATTATATCGCGGCGTGGTGCCATGAAGTAAAGCTGCCGCTGTCAGCCAGTATGCTGATGAATGAAAAAATAATGGACGCCGCATTGCAGACGGCGCAAAAAGAACAGCTGGAAAAAATCCGTCAGCAGTTAAACGGCGCGTTATCAGGCTGCAGGGTACAAAGCAGCCTGTTCGACCTTAAAATATGCGCAGCCGATCTTATGGCGTGTGTCAAAGAGGCGATTCATCAGAATCAGTTTTTTCTGATCAAAAACCGGTTTGAATTGATTCTCAGGGTGGAACCTGTCTTTGTGTATACCGATCCGGTCTGGTTTGTCTATGTACTGGATCAGCTGATTCAAAATGCCGTCAAGTATGCGACGCAGACGCCAGTACTGCAGATCCAAAGCATTCAGACAGACGGGCAGATCGTGCTGGTCGTTGAGGACCATGGAGAAGGAATACAAAAAAGCGACATCCGGCGTATTTTTGAACGGGGATATACCGGACATGGCCATCATGATGGAAAGTATAAATCCACCGGAATGGGCCTGTATCTGGCAGCGGTGATTTTGGAAAGACTGGGTCATACGATCACCGTAGAGAGCGAATATGGAGTTTTTACGAGATTTTCCATCAGCCTCTGCGAATCTCAATCAGACGAAAGACATCGTGATACAGCTCGTCATCGTCCGCAAGCTCGATCATAAGCCATCGTTGTCCATTGCCTTCCTCTGTCTGTGCGTAAATCTCCTGCAGCTGCCGCGTGCAGTCTGGCAGCAGTCTTTCGACCGGTTCTTTTTCTTTTTTTCCGATTACGATCATCACGGTGAAAAAAGTTTCTCCGGGATAAATGGTACAGAGCGTTTTGCCGGATTTTTTAAATTTTACATTCCAGCCGGGTTTCTAGCTGCAGGAACTAAATTCTATTTTTTCCCGACAGTTGTATGTTTCTTTTATTTTGGAACAAAATTGCCCGAAAACGGGAGTTTGAACATATGCGGACAGCTCCTCTAAGGATGGCTGTTCATTTTTGCCGTATAAATCGATCATGCTGGATACCTCCTGTGATAAATAATTGTCTGGCGCCTTGAACATCGGATGATTTGGCGGAAATATTTTTTATTATACATGGCAGGGAGAGGATGGACAAGGGGGTTAGAAGGAAAGTTTTTCAGAAAACTGCCGGATAAGAATACTTTTGCCGCAAACTTACATATTTGTAAGAAAAGACGATGATTTGTAATGCAGATGTAAGGATTTTTTCCCCCGTTTATCCTATAATGATTGTTGCAAGGAGGAATGGAACATGAATGAAAAAATTGCAGCAGCAGTAAAAAACCTGACGAAAGATTACGGCGGCAGAGGATTTCGAACCAGAGTGTTAAAAGGAATCGATCTGACAATAGTTGAGCATGATTTTATCGCAATCATGGGCCCGAGCGGTTCCGGAAAGACGACATTGTTAAATATTTTATCTACTATCGACAAGCCGACGCAGGGCAGCGTACGGATTGCCGGAAAAGATATTACACGCGTGTCAAATCGGGAATTGTCGCAAATAAGAAAAGATAAAATAGGATTTATTTTTCAGGACTACAACCTGCTCGATACGATGACACTGCAGGATAATATTGCGCTTCCGCTGTCGTTAAACGGTGTGGACAGCCGGACCTGTTTTGAAAAAACACTGCGGTATGGACGGATGTTTGGACTGACAGAGCATTTGGGGAAATATCCGTATCAGCTGTCCGGCGGACAGAAACAGCGTGGGGCGGCATGCCGGGCGCTGATTACGGAGCCAGAGATCGTTTTTGCCGACGAGCCGACAGGCGCTCTGGATTCCAGATCTGGCAGGGAACTGCTGGAATGTCTGCGGGAGGTGAATGAAAAAGGGATGGCAACGATTGTTATGGTGACACATGACGCGTTTACTGCGTCATACGCAAAGGACGTCTGGCTGCTAAGCGACGGGCATATGAAATGCCGTCTGAGCAAAGGCCGCAGCCAGAAGGAATTTTATGATCGTATCGCAGATCTGCAGGCTTCGCTGGCAGGCGGTTCGGAGGATTGCCGAATCGAAAACAGAACGGCAGGTGATGAAAATGAGACTTTATGAACTTGCATGGAAAAATGTAAAAAATAATATCAGAAATTATTTTTCTCTGATTTTATCGCTGGCGTTTACCGTAATGATTTTTTATAATTTTCAAAATATGGCGGATTCGGAGGTGTTCACGGATCTTGGCAAATTAAATGAAGATTATAGCAAAATGCTGATACAGACGCTGTCTGCGGTGCTTGGTGCTTTTATGATATTTTTTGTCGGATATGCGACGAATGTGTTTCTGACACGTCGGAAAAAAGAAATCGGGATTTATATTTTTATGGGACTTACGAATCAGAGAATCGGCAGGCTTTATCTGTTAGAGATGACGATGGCTGGCATCGTAACGCTGTTTGTGGGAATCGGATTTGGTATTTTAACGACACAGCTGTTTCAGATGATTTTACTTGCCATGTCTGAGATTGCGGTTGACATAGGATTTTCGTTTTCCATAAAATCCGTACGAATTACATCTGCATTTTATATAATTGTATATGCGGCGTTTATTTTAAAGGGATATTTAAATATAGTAAAAAGCAGCGTGTTGGAGCTGGTGTCAGCGGGCAGAAAGAATGAAAGCGTCAGGTTCGGCAGTGTGGCGCTGGTATGGAAAACGATCGTTGGCGCGGGCATTTTATCCTATGGTTATCTGCTTGCCATAAAAGAAGGAGAAGAAGAGATTCTAAGAAATGTGACGGCAGCTGTTGTGCTTGTGATTGTCGGCGTATATTTTTTATTCGCAGGACTGATTCCGGCAGTCTTTCAGGGACTGGCCCGAAATAAAAAGTTTTTATACCGCAAAGAGCGGAATTTGTGGGTCAGTCAGGTGATTTTTCGAATGAAGAAAAATTATCGTACGTATGCGATGGTCAGTGTGCTGATGATTTGTTCGGTAACGGCTTTATCTGCCAGCTTTGCGTGGAAAAATCGTTATGACAGCATGATACATTTTCGTACGACGTATACGTATCAGCTGTTAAGCAGCCGGCCGGATCTGAATGCAGCAGCCACACGGCTGATCAGTCAGAAAAACGAGATCGCATACAGTACATCCATTCCGATTCTTATGCTGTCGGACGAGGAAACATCCGCCGGCGGACATAATACAACATCTGCTCCCACAGCGCTGCTTGCGTGGTCAGATATCAGACGGCTGGCAAAAGACGCAGGATTAAATCTGGATATGAAAGAGCCGGATACTGGTACGACGATAGAAATTACACATTTGTATCTGATCTCTTTGATGACAAAGCGAACAAACGTCCCGGTACAATTCGGCGGCCGTACGTTTTTAAAAATGGATGAGGTCAGTGAACCATATCTGGGTTATCTGCAGGAGACCATGTCCTTTTATCTGGTCAGCGACGAAGCATATGCCAGTCTGCTGCCCCTGGGCCGTCAGCTGTATGCGTATAATTATCAGATCAAAGATCCTTACAATTACAAAGCGTCAGCAGACGCGCTTGGCGCACTTGTCAGCGATACAGAGAGCAATTATACCGCCCGTATTATCACAGGGCCGGACAGCGGCAGAGACAGAGAATGGATTAAAATTTTGTATTCGCTGTGCGTATTTCTGGTAATGGTATTTATTATGGCCAGCGGGAGTATTTTATTTATGAAGCTGTATAACGACGCATTGGAAGAAACAGGACGCTATGATATCCTGCAAAAGATGGGATGTTCCTATCAGACGCTAAAGCGGGCGGTAGCAAAAGAACTGCTGGTGTCTTACGCACTGCCGCTGCTTGTAATGGGAGTATCGTCGTATTTTTCCGTTTCCGCACTGGAAAATGTAATGCACACGACGCTGGCGCAGATTCGGCTGGTAAGCGTGGGTCTTATGGCTGTATTTTTTTATCTCTGCTACCGGATATCGTTGCGGGTTTATCTAAAGAACGCAGGAATACGCAGGTATTAACGTCTGGCAGACCGTTGTTACGTAACGGCGGTGCGGAACTGTAAAACAGGTTCGTGGAATAAGCTGGCAATCAGCAAATGAAAAAAATTCAGATTACGGTTGCCAGACATACGTTCGTATGATATAGTAAAGTCTTTCAATAACGAACAGGGGAGGCTTTACAAAAATGTCAAAATTTATAGGAAACAAGAGCTTTTATAAGATGGTACTTCTGATTGCGGTGCCGATCATGATTCAAAACGGCATTACGAATTTTGTAAGCCTGTTAGACAATATCATGATCGGTCAGGTCGGTACGGAGCAGATGTCAGGAGCGGCCATTGTCAATCAGCTGATTTTTGTGTATAATCTGTGTATGTTCGGAGGCGTATCCGGCGCGGGCATTTTTACCGCACAGTATTATGGGCAGGGCAATGAGGAAGGCGTACGCCAGACCATGCGTTTTAAGTTCTGGATGGCGCTTGCTGTGACAGGCATTACGATTGTGTTTTTATCTGCCGGCAGTACGTATCTGATCAGCTCGTATTTAAAAGGTGAAGGCGCTGCAGAAAATGCCGCCGCGACGCTGATTTATGGCAAACAGTATCTGTATCTTATGCTGGCTGGTCTGCCGGCGTTTGCAGTCGTACAGATTTATGCCAGTACGCTGCGGGAATGCGGACAGACGGTATTGCCGATGAAAGCGGGCCTTGTGGCTGTATTTGTAAATCTTGTATTTAATTATTTGCTGATTTATGGGAAATTTGGCCTGCCGGCACTGGGAGTCCGCGGCGCGGCAATCGCTACGGTGCTTTCCCGTTATGTGGAGATGCTGATTGTGATCTGTTTCGTACATAAGGATATCAGGACGTATCCGTTTATGGCAGGATTGTATCGTACGATGAGAGTGCCGAAAGATCTTGTCGTTAAGATCATAAAAAAAGGAAGTCCGCTGCTGTTTAATGAAACGCTCTGGGCGGCGGGAATGGCGATGCTGACGCAATGTTATTCGGTGCGCGGTCTGAACGTCGTGGCGGGATTAAACGTATCAAATACGATCAATAACGTGTTTAATATCGTATTTATTGCGCTCGGAGATTCGGTTGCCATTATTGTCGGACAGCTGCTCGGCGCAGGAAAAATGAAAGAAGCAAGAGATACCGATAATAAGATGATCGCGTTTTCCGTATTCTGCTGTACCTGTGTGGCGGCGGTCATGCTCATTTGCGCACCGTTGTTTCCGGGATTATATAAGATTAACGACGAGGCAAGGGAGCTGGCAAAGTATTTTATTATGGCGACGGCCATTTTTATGCCGCAGAATGCATTTTTACACGCCGCTTATTTTACGCTGCGCTCCGGCGGGAAAACAATCATTACATTTTTATTTGACAGTGTGTTTATCTGGTGTGTGAGCGTGACGATTGCCTTCGTACTCAGCCGTTTTACGACGATTCCTGTCGTGGGCGTGTATGTAATGGTGCAGCTGGGAGATCTGATCAAATGTGCGATTGGATTTTTGCTTGTGAAAAAAGGAATCTGGCTGCAAAATATTGTGGAAAAGGAGTAAAGGAGTAGAAGATGAATTTTGAGTGTTTTACCTCTCTGGTGCAGGAATATCATTATGAAGAGATAAAAATCATTGGAAGGGACGCTTTGGTTTCGGGAAGGCGGATACATCTGGCTGCCATGGTGCGCAACGGGGAAGAGGCGCAGCTTTGTATACTGACGCAGAAAGAAAAACAGCCGAAGGCGGCAAATAAAGGCGTCCGTTCGGACAAAGAGGCCAATCGGGAGTATCTGCATCTGCTTTCTCATTCTTTTTCGGATGATCTGATGGGGGTACAAAAGCTCTGGACGGATGATCTCTTACTGGAATTTACATCTGCAGGCATGGGGGAGCCATCCGTCAGTGATCTGGGCGCTTTCCTGCTGTTGGCGCAGCTGACAGCCGCAGGATGGAAACTGCCAAAGGACCATCCGTTTGCAGCCGAAGAATGGGAGGGACTGTTGCTGCTGCGCCTTTCGTTTGCATGTCCGTCCATGCGTCTGCCAGATCCTGGAAACGGCAGTATGCATCTTGGATGGCATATGACCACGCATCGTTCTCTGATTGAAAAACCAGTCGTACTGAAAATCGGTAAGAGCGGGGCGCAGAAAAAAGAACAGGCGCAGATTGCATTTACATTCCAAAACAGTGAAGGCGCAGCGCAGGAGGCAGTCTGCTATATTTATCAGGTCAGCCTTGAAGACCCCTGGGAAGACCAGGACCGGCGGCTTGCAGATCCACAGTATGAAAAACAGATGTTAGAACATATGTCTGGCGAAGAGTTCGCGCAGATGAAGCGGCAGATAGAAGAGGCGCTGCAGGAGCGCTGTCCGCGCGGAAAGTATTTTCCGGTACTGGAATATGAATGTACCCTGCCGCTGCAGCTGCAGTTTGCTTCGAAACAATATCTGGACGCGCGTCCGGGTCATTCGCAGACAGCGATAAGTATGATGATCCAGCCGCCGTCGTTACAGCAGACGGGCGCACATGGTCTGCAGCTGAAAAATGCGGTGATACAGGAGCCGGTATCTTTTGAGACATCCGAAATCGAAGCGGAGCTGACCGAAGCGTATCAGCTTGTGCCAGCGCGGGAAGAAGAGCTGGTGTGGCTGTAAGAACGTGTGCGGCAAGTCATTGGGAGGAAGAGGATGAACTGTGTGTTGATGCATCAGCGTATTGCTGTTTTGGAGCTGGAACTGGATGATGTAACCGGATTTATCAGACGGACAGGCTGTGTTTTTGCAGCGGAGCATTTGCCGGTCGGAGTTATGGTACAAAAAGGAATCGCTGATCGTGCCGCGCTTCAGAAATGGTGGATGGACCGATCGATTCCCGCAAGCCGGTCAGGAATTCGGGAAGCGCTGGACAGACTGGATGTTGCGGATACAAAAATGCTTCTGATTCGCTGTTTCGGACTGAGTCTGTCAGACCAGTATTGGATGAAGCCGGAAAAGAGCGGTATGACGTGGGAGCAGATCAATTTTTTTGATCATTCGTTCTCGGATGATATCGGAGACGTATTGTTCGGAAATACGGCAAAGACAGATGCGTTTGATTTCTTCTCTCCTGACAATACCTCAGACGGATGCTTAAAAAAGAGATGGAAAATCATGCATGGCAGGCGCTGCCTGATCAAGGGCGGGAGCAATCCGTTTCATCAGCAGCCCTTCAATGAAGTGATTGCAGCCGGAATTATGCAAAGGCTGGGAATCCGTCACGTTTCATACCGGCTGCTCTGGAGCGAAGGATTTCCATACAGTGTATGTGAAGATTTTATTACGAGAGACACAGAACTTGTCAGTGCATGGCGTGTAATGCAGATACAAAGTAAGAGTAATCATATTTCTGTCTGGCAGCATTTTGTGGACTGCTGCCAGACCGCCGGAATCGATATTGTGCCGGATCTGGACCGGATGATTGTGACAGATTATATCATTGCCAACGAGGACAGGCATCTGAATAATTTCGGACTCGTTCGGAATGCGCGCACGCTTCAGTGGATGGGGTTTGCGCCGATTTATGACAGCGGTTCTTCTTTGGGATACGATAAAGTGGCTGCACAGATACGTTCCGGGCAGGGGATCGTTTGCAAACCGTTTAAAAAACAGCAGGAAGAACAGCTGGAGCTGGTCTCTTCCTTTGCCTGGATATCGTTTGACAGACTCAAAGACGTACAGGAAATGGCGGATGCCGTTCTGAGGGGCGAAAGCGCAGGGGACTTTATCGATGACAACCGGCGGTCAGCCATTTGTGAGGCGCTGGGAGAGCGTATACAAAGACTGGAGAATAAAAAATCATAAAAAATACTTGCAATGAATGTCAGATTGTGATAAGTTAGATTTGTTGTGAAAAATGCGATGGTCCTCTGGTACAAAAGGTATTAAGAACATCAAAATAACAGGAGGTCACAAAATGAATGCATCAGAAATTATGAAACAGATTGAATCAGAACAGATGAAAGAATCCGTATCTGAATTTCATGTAGGCGATACTGTAAAAGTATACGGTAAAATCGTGGAAGGAAACCGTGAAAGAATCCAGGTGTTTGAAGGCATCGTATTAAAGAAACAGGGTTCCAGCAACCGTGAGACGTTTACCGTCAGAAAGTTAAGCAATGGCATCGGCGTGGAAAAGACATGGCCGTTACATTCTCCGAACGTGGAAAAGGTAGAAGTTGTCCGCCGCGGTAAAGTAAGAAGGGCAAAATTAAACTACTTAAGAGGACGCGTCGGCAAGCGTGCAAAGGTAAAAGAGCTGGTAAAATAGTCGTCAGGTTTCAGCTTCAGCAGCGTGCGAAGACTGCAGCGTGAATCAACAAATATTTTTTGTGCGGAAAGAGACAATTGCGAGATTGTCTCTTTTTTCAAAATGTTTCATAGAATTACATCGTGGTTTTATAATTAAAACGGTATCAGATCAGGGAAGTCAGAATAAGGAATGGAAGAATGAGAAGACGGGTCAGGGGACTGGAGTTTGGAAGGAAGAAGGAACGGAAGATCAATCTGTCTCTTTTTCAGGAAATTATAGTCTGGATTTTGGAAATAGCAGTTACGGTCGTAATTGCGGTAGTTTTCACCTATTTTTTTGGAGTACGTTCCACGGTCATCGGGCCTTCTATGTCTCCGCAGCTGGAAGATGGAGACGAGGTTTTGATCGATCGATTTATGTATAAATTTATCTCTCCGAAATCCGGAGATATTATTGCGTTTCTGCCGAACGGGAATACCAATACGCACTATTATTTAAAACGTGTGATTGCCGTACCCGGAGATACGGTACAGATCAAAGATGGCAGCGTTTATGTGAACGGCGAAGAGTTCCGGGAGGAGATCGAAACGGCACGTATGGAAGACGCAGGCATTGCGGGCAGCGAGATGACGCTTGCCGAAGACGAGTATTTCGTGCTGGGAGATAACCGGAACAACAGTGAAGACAGCAGATATGCCAATATCGGCAACATCAGGGAAGATTATATTATTGGAAAAGCATGGTTTGTCATATCCCCAAGGGAAAAACTGGGCTTTATTCAGTAAGGAGGAGACAGATAGATGCAGTATCAATGGTACCCGGGTCATATGACCAAAGCAAAACGACAGATGCAGGAAGACATTAAGCTGGTAGATCTTGTGATCGAACTGGTCGACGCAAGAGTACCGGTCAGCAGTCACAATCCGGACATCGACGAGATTGGAAAGTCAAAATCCAGACTGGTATTGTTAAATAAAGCGGATCTTGCAGATGAATCGAAAAATCAGGCGTGGTGTGAATACTATAAGAGCCGGGGCATGTACGCGGTACGTCTGGATGCCAGAAACCGTGCGGGTATGAAAGAAGTACAAAACGTCATTCAGGAAGCATGTAAGGAAAAGCTGGAGCGTAACCGCAGGAGGGGAATATTAAACCGTCCGGTGCGGGCGATGGTTGCCGGTATTCCCAATGTGGGAAAGTCTACCTTTATTAATTCTTTTGCAGGAAAAGCATGTACAAAGACAGGCAATAAACCGGGAGTAACCAAAGGAAAACAATGGATCCGGCTGAATAAAAATGTGGAGCTTTTGGATACGCCGGGTATTTTGTGGCCGAAGTTTGAAGACCAGACGATCGGTCTGCATCTGGCATTTATCGGCTCCATCAAAGACGAGCTGTTAAACAGAGACGAGATGGCAGTGGAACTGGTAAAGGAGCTGCTAAGCCAGTATCCGGGCGTCCTGGCTGCAAGATACGACCTTTTGGAATCCGCGGATCCGACAGAGGTCTTTTCGTACATTGCAAAAAACAGAAACTGCCTGAAAAAGGGCGGGGAGCTGGATCATGCAAAAGCGGCCGCTTTATTGCTGGAAGAATTTCGCAGCGGCAGGCTGGGCAGAATTACGATAGAAACCCCGTCTTTGGAAACGATAGGATGATGATACATGAAGGAGATATTCAGGGAAGTTGTAAGTCTGTGTTTTTATCTGCTGATTATACTCGGATGTACGTATCTGTGCGTCAATTATGTATTGCAGCGTACGCAGATAGAAGGCAGCTCCATGCAGACTACTTTGTCGGATGGCGATCAGGTGCTTGTGGACAAGCTGACCTATCGTTTTCAGCAGCCAAAACGGTATGATGTGATAGCATTTCCTTATCGTTATGAACAGGATACGTTTTACGTCAAGCGGATTATCGGACTGCCGGGAGAAAAGATACGGATTGACGCACAGGGAACGATTTTTATTAATGAAGAAGCATTGGAAGAAGATTATGGAACTGAGACGATCACCCAGCCGGGATATGCTTTTACGCCAAAGATACTCGATGAGGACGAATATTTTGTGCTGGGAGACAACCGCAACGATAGTGTGGACAGCAGATATGCGTCGGTGGGATATGTGCGCCGCGAGGAGATCATAGGGAAGGTCTTTTTTCGGATTTATCCATTTGCTTCGATCGGCAGGATACATTAGCGGAGGAATACATTTGAAAAATAATCGTATGGGACAAAAGACAATTGCAAAGATCCGGCAGGAATATCAGGCAGCAGAGTTACAGATGCTGCCTGAATTTATCTGCATGTATAAAAATGACGCAAGAGCCGGCGTCAGAAAGCTGGCGGAACAGGCGGAAAAAAAGCTCCGGCAGCTGGAAAAGGAACGCGCAAGAACCTATGAAATGGGCGTTTATGAAAGGCAGTATGCGCAGTATGCGTCGATCTGCGGCATCGATGAAGCCGGCAGAGGGCCGCTGGCAGGGCCGGTAGTGGCAGGAGCGGTCATTTTGCCGAAAGACTGCGAGATTATGTATCTGAACGATTCCAAGCAGCTGTCAGCCAAAATGCGGGAGGAGCTGTACGAGAAGATTATAGGACAGGCAGCGGCGGCAGGCATCGGTATCGTGTCGGCAGAAAGGATCGACGAGATCAATATTTTGCAGGCGACGTATGAGGCGATGCGCCAGGCTATAAATAATCTTGGCATAATACCCGATATATTGTTAAACGACGCTGTTACAATTCCGGATGTAACGATCAGACAGGTGCCGATTGTCAAAGGCGACGCGAAAAGCAGATCGATTGCGGCGGCAAGCATCCTGGCAAAAGTGACAAGGGATCATATGATGGAAGAATATGACCGTGTGTATCCGGAGTATGGATTTGCAGCGCATAAAGGATATGGAACCAGGGAACATATGGATGCAGTCAGACGGCTGGGACCGTGTGAGATTCACAGGAGAACGTTTCTTAAGTCATTGACTGCGGATTGCGCAAATTAACGAACAAATGTCAGGAGGCTTTCATTATGCAGATTGCAGATTACTTGGGGCAGTACGCCAACACGCTCGCCAACGCGACTATGACGCAGCCATCTGTAAAAACGGGAAGTACGGTGACGCAAAGTCTTGTGTCAGAGCTTACCCAGATGCGGGAGGGGGCGGTATTTGAAGGCAGTATCAATTCGATCGACGGATCGAAAGTACTGCTGGGTCTTGGCAACGGGCAGACGATCACGGCACGTCTGGAGGGCAGCATGCATCTGATGCTGGGGCAGTCTGTATTTTTTCAGGTAAAGTCGAATGACGGAAATACGATTGCGATCAAACCGTTTACCGATGGGCAGGTATTTAATCCGACGATTCAAAAAGCGCTGGATGCGGCGGGAATGGAAATGACAAAAGAAACGATAGATATGGTAAATCGTATGATGGAAGAAGGGCTGCCGATCGATAAGCAGTCGTTAGCGTCCATGCGTCATACGCTGATGCAGCATCCATATGTATCGCTCGATACGGCGGTTACGATGACCAGGCTGGGGATTCCGGTGACGGATCAGATGGCGTCACAGTTTGAAAACTACCAGAATGACAGACATTCGATGTTACATGAAATGAACCAGGTAATGGAAGGGCTGTCCGAAGTATATGCAAAAGCGCCGGCATCGCATCTGCAGCAGCTGAATGCACAGATTTTATCTATTTTAAGCGGAGAAGAAGGAATTACGCCCGATGCGCAGTTATTTTTGGAAAAGGAAGCTGTGACGCCGGAGGAGCTGCTTTCGCAAATAACTGACGGCCAGGAGGCGGCAGGAAAACAGCAGGCCGACACACTGGCAGGGAACATCAGGGACGCGCAAACGGAGCATCTGTCGCAGACACAGGATCCGGCCGGACGTACGGCAGCAGAGACGCCGACGCAGGAATCCGGTAAAACGGCCGACACACAGACGCCGGGACAGGAGGCGCAAAAGCCGTTAAAGCTGTCGGAGATGTTTCAAAAACACCAGATCGCGCAGCTGGAAGTACAGTTAAAAGAAACGTTTCCAAAAGCAGCGGATTTTAGGCTCAATACGCAGCTGACGGCCAAAGAATTTCTGGATGCGGTCGCAAAGCAGCTGGAACAGCATCCGGCGGCGGACAAGGCGGCACTGGGCAGACTGTTTTCCGGAAAAGAATACCATGCGATGCTAAAAGAGGTCATGCAGGAACAATGGACGGTCAGGCCGCAGGATCTGAAAACGGAGCATAAAGTGGAAGAACTGTATCAGAGGCTGAATCGCCAGATGGGGCAGATCGAGCAGCTGGCCAGACAGACAGGCATGAATACCGGTCAGCTGTCCCAGGCTGCGGCGCAGGTACGCGACAATATCGAGTTTATGAACCAGATCAGTCAGGCGTATACGTATGTACAGATACCGCTGAAAATGGCGAATCAGAATGCGCACAGCGATCTGTATGTCTATACCAATAAGCGCAATCTGAGTAAAAAAGAGGGCGAGTTATCGGCGTTTTTACATCTGGAGCTGGAACATCTCGGCACGACAGACGTTTCGATTAAGATGCTGGATAAAAATGTAAGTACCAAATTTTATCTCGAAGACGACGCTTCTTATGACCTAATCGAACAGCATTTGCCGCAGCTGCAGGAGCGGCTGGAAAAGCTCGGCTATAATTGTCATGTGACTGTGGAGAATCGGGAGAAGAACGTGGACTTTGTCGAAGATTTTCTGCAGAAGTCTCAGCCTGCCAAAGCAGCGTCCAAGGGAATGGTGCATCGGTATTCGTTTGATGTGCGGGCATAACCGACAGATACAAGACAGAGGATCATAAGAATCAAAGAGGAAAAAGGAGAGGCGGCAGTGGCACAAAAAAAGGCGGAAAAACCAAAGACTGCGATAGCCCTTGCCTATGAGCCAGGGGAACAGGCGCCAAAAATACTTGCGACCGGAAAAGGCGCTTTGGCAGAAAAGATCATAGATGCGGCAAAGGAGGCGGATGTTCCGACTTATAAAGACGATAAGCTGGCAGACACGCTCTCACGTCTGGAAATCGGCGATATGATACCGCCGGAATTGTATCAGGTGGTGGCGGAGATTCTTGTATTTGTCAACGATATGGATAAAATACGAAAGAAACTGGGAGATTACAAAAAATGAAACACAGCCGTGCAGTGGGTGCAGCTTATGAAACACAGGCAGCGCAATATCTGGAAGCGCGCGGATATCGGATACGGGACAGAAATTTTCGCTGCAGGATGGGCGAAATCGACCTGATTGCAGAAGAAGGCGGATATCTGGTATTTATAGAGGTCAAATACCGGTCTGGGATACAGACGGGAGAGCCGCAGGAGGCAGTGAATTACCGCAAACAGCAAAAGATATGCCGGACAGCGGCGTATTACTGCCTTACGCGTAAAATTCCGCCCCAGCAGCCGTGCCGTTTCGACGTGGCGGCGTGCCGAAAAGGAGCGTGGCAGATTATAAAAAACGCGTTTGATTATGTACCATAACAGGCAAAGGCCGCCGGCTGTACAAAGCGTTGGAAGGAAAGAGAAAATGATACGATTACAGGATTTTAAAACTGCGGATGACAGGCAGGTATATTACATAGAAGACCATTGTGCAGACGGCGGGGTTCCGCTTTTGAAGTTTCATATGCTGGAACAGCTAAAGCTGGCCGATCACGGCATCACCACGCGCGTCGGCGGCGTCAGCAAAGGGATGTTCAGGACGTTGAATGTCAGTTATACCAGGGGAGATGAAAAAACTGCCGTAGATGAAAACTTTCATCGAACGGCAGTTTCTCTGCATGCAGACGTCTCGGATTTTGTGCTGACAGATCAGACGCATACCGTTCGGGTGCGCAGGGTTACAAGGGAAGACTGTGGAAAGGGAGTGCTGCGCCAGAGAGATTACCAGGATGTGGACGGGCTGATTACAAATGAACCGGGCATTGTATTAGCGGCTTTTTTTGCGGATTGTGTGCCTTTGCTGTTTATCGATCCGGTACATGGCGCCGCTGGCGTCAGTCATTCCGGCTGGCGCGGGACCTTGGCAGGGATGGGGCGCGAGACGCTGCGGGCGATGCAGGAGGCGTATGGGAGCAGGCCGCAGGAGGTGTACTGCGCGATCGGGCCTTCGATCTGCCAGTCGTGTTATGAAGTCAGTGAAGATGTGGCGCTTCGTTTTATGGAAGAGTTTCAGGGAGCAGACGAGGCGTTGTGTATGCCGAAAGAAGCGTCCAAATATCAGCTGAATCTGTGGAAGGCAAATGAGCTGGCGCTGCTGAAAGCGGGGATTTTAAAAGAACATCTGGCGGTGACCAATATTTGTACGTGCTGCAATCCAAAGCTGTTGTTTTCCCATCGGGCCAGTCAGGGGAAACGGGGGAATTTTGGAGCGTTTCTAAAGCTGCGTTAAGGGACTGGCGCAAATCAGAAAGAAACTATTAAAAAATAGGCATAGTTCCCGTCCAATGACATAAAGTATAGAAAGTGAATTTATGGCAGGAAGGACAGGGAGGATGGAGCAGTACAATTTATATAAAGATATCAAGGCAAGGACAAACGGAGAAATCTATCTGGGTGTGGTGGGTGCGGTGCGTACCGGAAAGTCCACGTTTATCAAGCGTTTTATGGAGCAGATGGTAATTCCGAACATCGAGGATGAAAACGTCCGGTCAAGGACGCGGGATGAGCTGCCGCAGTCGGCGCAGGGGAAGACAATTATGACGACAGAGCCCAAATTTATTCCCAAAGACGCGGCGGAGATTAAGCTGACCGACGATATTAAAGTAAAAATACGTCTGATCGACTGTGTCGGGTATATGGTCGAGGGCGCCAGCGGACATCTGGAAAACGGCGTGGAGCGTATGGTAAAGACGCCATGGTCGGAACAGGAGATTCCGTTTTCGCAGGCAGCAGAAACAGGGACGCGCAAAGTTATTAAAGATCATGCGACGATTGGCATTGTCGTGACGACGGACGGCACGGTGACAGAGATTCCGGCGTCCAGTTATCAGAAACCTACACAGGAGACCATTAACGAGTTAAAGAAAAGCGGAAAACCGTATATTATGCTGCTGAACTCTGCAAAGCCTTACAGCGACGAGGCCAGGCAGACGGCGCAGCAGATGGAAGCACAGTATGGCGTCAGCGTGATACCGGTCAACTGTGAACAACTGCGAAAAGAAGACGTGAATCAGATTCTGGAACAGATTTTATATGAATTTCCGGTCGTGCGCATGAACTTTTATCTGCCAAAGTGGGTCGATCTGCTCGGACAGGAACGTCCGGTCAAAAAAAATGTGATCGAAAACGCGAAAAAAATATTGCAGGAAATTACGTTCGTAAAAGATGTGCAGGCATACGATTTTCAGCCGGAAGGGGAATACCTGGAAAAAATAAAATTGGAGCAGATGAATCTGTCGGACGGTACGGCGGAAATCCGTATGGAAGTAGCGCAAAAGTATTATTACGAAAATATCTCGGAGCTGACCGGCGTGCAGGTACATGGCGAATATGAACTGATCCGTCTGATCAGAGAAATGGCGGCCAAAAAGCAGGAGTACGATAAAGTGGCGGACGCCATGCAGTCTGTTCGTATGAAAGGATATGGAGTCGTCTCCCCTCAGTTATCAGATATCGCGCTGGATGAACCGGAAGTCATTAAACATGGCAGTCAGTACGGAGTGAAAATTAAAGCGTCATCGCCTTCGATTCATATGATACGCGCAAATATTGAGACAGAAATCGCACCGATTGTCGGCAGCGAAGAACAGGCGCAGGGATTAAAAGAATACATAAAAGAGGGGCAGAACTCGCAGGAAGGCGTATGGAATACGAATATTTTCGGAAAGACGATCGGCGAACTGATGGAAGACGGAATCAGCCATAAAATCTCGATGATGGATGACGAGAGTCAGATGAAGCTGCAGGATACGATGCAAAAGATTGTGAACGATTCCAACGGAGGAATGGTTTGTATTATTATATAAAGGTTCGGTTCACAAAGCGTGAATCCGTTACCTGACAAAGCGACATCGCTGTCTTATGATAAAAGAGACAACGATGTCGCTTTTTGAAGTTCAGACAGCAGAGAGCTATGTGGAGACGATCCGACAGATGCTGCTGCCAGAATCCTGAATCAGACGGTCTGGCAAATATTTTTATGGAATATGGGATGGCGATGTGATAAAATGGTTGGGAAACGATACATTTTGGCAGATGTCAAAATATTTGCATAACAGAATGAAAAGAGGAATACGATGAAAGTGACGTTTTTACATCATAGTAGTTTTTTAGTGGAGCTGGAGCATACGATTTTATTATTCGACTATTTTGCGGGAGATCGTGTCAACGGGTTTCATTTTACAGGAACGATTCCCACACTGGACCCGGAGAAAGATTTTTATGTATTTGCCAGCCATAAGCATCAGGATCATTTCGATATGGACAACCTAAAGCTGGCGGAACAGTATCCGAAAGTGAAGTTTATTTTTTCCAAAGACTGTAAAATGTCGCGGAATTTTTTAAGCAAACATGGCTATACGCAGGAAACTGCCCAAAGGATTACGTATACGGCGCCTGAGAAAACGTATGAAATCGGCGCAATAAAAGTCCGTACACTGCTGTCTACCGACGCGGGGGTGGCGTTTTGCGTACAGGCAGAGGATCGGCACATTTATCATGCCGGAGATCTGAACTGGTGGTACTGGGAAGGCGTCGGGGACCTGGTGAACGGGAAGATGGAGCGGGGTTTTAAGCGCGAAATGCGCAAAATTAAAAACGAGCATTTTGATCTGGCATTTGTACTGCTGGATCCGCGTCAGGAAATGGATGCGTTCAAAGGCTTTGGATATTTTATGCGCAACATCGATGCGGATCATGTATTTCCGATGCATATGTGGCAGGATTATTCTTTGATCGAAGCGTACAAAAAGCGTACCGATAACGACTATTTTCTAAGCAGAATCGTAACGATTACAAAAGAAAATGAAATCTTTGACTTTTCATAAGAAAAGAATAGGACAAAGCGTCGGAAAACGCTTTGTCCTATTCTTTTTCTGACATGCGCAAAAGCTGCGCATGCCGTTATTCGGACTCGCTTTGTACAATGATCGTATCTGGATTGCCAGCCGCTGCCTGTTCGAGAACTGCCGCAGACAGTTTTAAAAAGTTACCGCCGGAGCTGGAAGCGCCGCTGACCATATCGATTCCGTCTGATCGCTGGGTTTCGATCAGCTGCGCGACATAGTTTCTTGTGTAATCGTTCGGATAGGTACCGCTGACAGCCGCCATGTTTTCCATATAGGCGTTGTCCCAGGCTTTGATATAGCCGCTTTTGTTTTTGGCGTTAAACTCTGCGTATACGATTTTATCATCTTTGACCATAATGCATAAATATTCTTTCCAGCCATGCGAATAGTCAGACATCTGGGCCGTATAAAATCCGTCTTTCAGATCCGAAGAAGAGCCGCAGGCGCCAAGCAGACCTGCGCATAACAGGAGAAACATGAGCGACAGGGTACAAATATTTTTACGTTTCATGCGGTCAGACCTCCTTCCTTTCTTTTAATTTAACCTGTGATACATACTGGTGCAGGCTTTCGGACTGTGCGAGCGAGCTGGCGGCCATTTTGGCTGTTTCTTCTGCGAGCCGGTGATTTTCCTCTGTAATACTGCGGACAGAATTCAGCTGTCCGGTCACGCAGGATATGGCGGTCGTCTGTTCTGCCGCGGTGTCAGCAAGCTGTACGGAAATCTCGCGGTATTGCTTTGCTACCGACTGGATTTCATGAAAGGCGGCCGCTGTTTTATTCGCTGCTTCCAGACCTTTTTCAATCATTTCCGCCGAGCCTTGTATAATTTCATCTGTCTGGCGGAGAGCTTCGGACGTCTTTGCGGACAGCTGGCCGATTTCTGCGGCCACGACAGCAAATCCATGTCCGGCTTCTCCGGCTCTGGCGGCTTCGATCGAAGCGTTTAACGACAGCAGGTTTGTCTGGAAGGAGATATCGCCGATCAGTTTGCTGATTTTGGAGATCTCTTCTACAGAGTCATGGATTTCCTGCATCAAAGTCAGCAGACTCTGCATGGAGGAAGCGCCAAGGGAAGTTTTTTCACTTGCGTTTTCGGAACAGGATTCCATCTCAAGTACCTGTTCTTTGTTTTTCTCTATTGCCATCGTAATAGACGCGGCGCCGTCTTCCAATTGCTGCAGCAGCTCAGATTGGTTTAAAGAAGCCTTTTGCAGCTGTCCGGCATAATCAGACACGAGCATGGAATTTTGATTTACGTCCTGCGAAGACTGGTTCATACGATGCATCGTCTGGTTCAGGGAGATGGAAATATGCTCCAGCGAATCGCGGATGGATGTAAAATCTCCGTGAAAGCTGTCGGGAATCGCAATGGTATAGTCGCCCTTTGCCAGCTCGCCAAGGCAGTCGCGTATATTTTGTATGTATGTGTTCAGACTGTTTATGGTTTTTGCCAGTGCGTCTGTTAAAATTGCCGTCTCGTCATTGCTTTTGGATAAGACCACATCATCTGTTAAATTTCCGTCTGCCAGCGCCTGCAGCCGGCTGGTTGCAGAGGTTAAAGAGACAGATATTTTTTGTGACACACTAATAATCCAGACAGCGCCTATGATCAGAAAGGTAACCGATAACAGAACGGAGAGCGTAATGGACGAAATGACAGTGTCCATAAACTCGATACGGGGAGCATGCAGCATCAGCGCCCAGTTGGTGCCGGGAACCGGCGCATATCCGACGTAGCTTTTTTTTCCGTTAAATGAAAGAATGTCCGCTCCTGTCTGGTAGGCGAGCATTTTATCATAA
The DNA here is from genome assembly GCA_910577225.1 of uncultured Eubacterium sp. Classification (GTDB taxonomy): domain Bacteria; phylum Bacillota; class Clostridia; order Lachnospirales; family Lachnospiraceae; genus Eubacterium_J. Next base: position 62,908 of record CAJTMV010000012.1, read on the forward strand.
ACCTCTTTTGCGGCGGAAGAATCGGCAGTATCATAAATGTTTTTTTGCTCCTTAATAGCGGCAGTGTCACGATCGCCGATGATCTGCCCGTCTTCGTTAACAATGCAGGCGCTGCCCGTGTTTCCTACGATCAGCATACTTAAAACATCGTTTAAAATATCATATTTGTAGCTGCCAATCAGATATCCGGCAGGTTCTTCTCCGACCGTATATGGAATGCCGACGGTCAGCTGCAGCTGTTCGTCTGCTTCGTAAGGGTCGCTGATGACGGTATTGCCGGTTTCTTTTAACAGGGAATAGCAGGTCTGATCGGTAATGGCAGAGGGGGCAAGATCATCTCCGTATAATTTCTGCCCGTCCATATCGTAGGCAGCCAGCCATACAAATTCAATCTGCAATCTGGCAGTGTCCAGACAATCCAGTCTGTCCCTGTCCGAATATGCGGGATCTGTAAATACGATTTCCCGGGAAAGATTGTACATACGCTCGCATAAAAGATGCAGGTTGGAGCTGATGCTCTGCGAGGCAATTCTTGCAGTTGTCTGCATGTTGTCCAATAGCGTGGTGTTCGTAGAGCGGATATTGCCGGCGCACATAATCACAGAGATTACGACAGACTGAAAAACAGCTACGGACATGACATAGAAAATGATTTTTTGTTTGATATTGTGAAACTTTTTCATATCAGCATACTCCTTTTCCTTACACTATCTGTATTATTTTAACATATTTTTCAAAAATGTTAAGCTCTTTTTGCGAAATTTATCACGATGCGTATCGTTATCTTTTTTGCCGGTTTAAATAACTGGAATTCTTTGCGCCGCAGAGTCTATTCGTGACATTTTCTGTTAAGTTTTTATACTTTTGCCGATATAATATATGAAATACAAATGCAGTGAAGGATCCCACTGCCAAACAGGAGGTTAACATCATGAGAATTACAACGCAGATGCTGAATGAAACAGCAAAAAGAACCGGTATTCCGATTCATCAGGCAAATCTTCTTAGCTACATTAATAACGATTCGTCCGCTGGCGGCGATACGTTACTGGACGCTTTAAATGGAAAAAATAAGAAAAAAGTATCCACAGAGGCAGTTTCCAATTATAAAAAGATGGAAAAAACGGCGCAAAGCCTCAAAGAGCAGTCCGAAAAGCTGGCGGAGACGGGCGAGAAGTCTTTTTGGGAAAAGATGAAAGAAAGCGGCAGTACCGAAGAAGCCTGTAAAGAAGTGCAAAGCTATGTAGAGCGTTACAATGCCACACTTTCCAGTCTGAAAAATTCGACCGATGTTCTGGATCAGTACTACTGTCAGATGCTGCAGGACGCGGCAGAGCAAAACAGCGAACAGCTGGAGAAGATCGGCATTACGATCGGTAAGAAAGGCACGCTGTCCATCGATAAAGAAAAGCTAAGCGCGGCTTCTATCGAGGATATTCAAAACGCGTTTACCGGTTCGGGAGAGCTGGCGTCAAGGACCGCGTTTCTTTCCGAACGGGTGAAGGACCATGCGCAGGCAGGAATCGAAAGCGCTTCCAGCCAGTATGATGTAAAGGGAAATCTGTATACCCAGTTTGCCAGTCAGTTTGATTTCTGGGGATAAGTTTTTGACTGATCGAGACGTGTATTTGTATTTCGGCTGAGCGGAAGCCGCAGCCTGTTACAGGGTTCGTAATGAAGGTATATGGCAGACGGCCAAAAGGACAGCCTGCTTTATATAATAAAAGGAATTTAAAAATTATTTCAAGGAGGAAGAGATTATGACCGCAATCACACAGACAGAAGTAAGTGCAGCGGCAGGTTATACCGCGGCGGCAGGCTATGACAAAACTGTACAAAACACAAAAACGTCAAAAGAAAATCAGACTGCGGCAGTAAAGAAGTCCAAAGTAACAAATGCAAGGACGATCGGCGAGCCGGAACTGAGCGAAAAAGCGCAAAAGTACTATGATCAGCTGAGAAAGAAATATGGAAACATGGACTTTATTCTTGTCAGCAAAGACATGAAGCAGCAGGCGCAGGCGAACGCAGGACGATTTGCGAATCCAAACCGGATGGTTGTTTTAATCGATGAGGAAAAGATCGAGAGAATGGCCGAGGATGAGAGCTTTAGAAAGCAGTATGAAGGAATCATCGCAAGCGCCGCAAACAAAATGCCGCAGATTGCAAAAAGTCTTGGAGCAAACGCCGACAGCGTAAAAGGCTATGGCATGCAGGTTGACAAAGGCGGGACAGCCACCTTTTTTGCCGTGATTGACAAATCCCTGGCTACGCAGAAAAGCCGGATTGAAAAAAACGCGGCAAAAAAGGCGGAGGCAAAGAAGCAGGATAAGAAAGCGGCAGAAAAGAAACGCGCAGAGGACAAACGTGCGCAAAAAGCTGAAGACGAGAAAAAAGCGCATATGAAAGAAGATGACCAGACGATCCGGGTGGAAGCGTCTTCTATGGAAGAATTACTTCGTAAGATTAACGACACCATATTTGCGTTAAGAAGCGACAGCGCCCGCACGGAACAGGAACGTAAACTGGGTCAGAACTTTGACTATTCGATTTAAGGGAAAGGAAGCGATCATATGGGCAGCAATCAGAGTATTCAATTTTTTACGGGGATCAATCCTCCTTATAATAATGTACAAAAGGACATGTTTGGAAGAAAGCAGCGCAATGCCAGCACCGGACCTGCATCCATACTGACAGGAAAGTTAGATCCGATCGAACAGAAACGGGATATCGCAAGAAAACGCGCGTATAAGATTATGAGCGACGCTTATGCGGGAGAAAAAAAGATCGATGACGACATCAAAAATCGTCTGGGGTTAATGGATCATTATCTGAGCATGTATGGAGAAGCAAACGACAAGCTCAGGGAAATCGACGACAGGAAAGAAGCTCTCCGGCAGGAATATGGCGTGGATAAGGACAGCCAGGAGCAAAAAGATCTGGAAATACTTGAAAAATACAACGATATCAAGGAAAGATCAAAACTGGAGTCGGATGATCTGATGCGTGCGCTGGAGCTGGTCAACAAAGGGTATCAGGATGGCTATACCGAGTATCAGAGACGTGCGCTGGAGATTCATAAAGGAAGAGAACCTTATCTGGATCAGCTGACAGAAGCGAAAAAAGGACTGATCGAAGAAAGCGGCGCGCTTCGTTCCATCGCCCTGGAACGTTTAAAATATCACCCGATTGTAGACGCTTTGGAAGACGCGGACAAGGTGATGGAAAATTTAAGCGACGAGATCAAAGGGATGCTGATGGATGAAGCAGTCGACCATGTCGATGAAAAATCCGAAGAAGAAATCGAAAAAGCAGAAGAGAACAAAGAGGAAAAGAAGGAAGAGGAAGAAAAAATCGAAGAGATCAAAGAGCGCAGAGAAGAACTGGAAGCGCTTATGGATCCCGAGAAGGCAGAAAGAGAACCGCACCGGACAGAAAATGAATCTGACGCCGGTTATGGAGACGTTCTGACAGAGGCTATATTGAAAATGGACGGAGTAAAGACGAATATTCAGCAGGAAGTATCTGATATGGTAACAAAAATGAAACTGGTTGCAGAAGATCTGAAAGGATTGAAGGTTGATGAACTGCTGTAAATAACAGGAGAATGGCGGATGCCATTCTCCTTGTTTATGTAGATGCATTTTAGGTGGCTGCGCGGACGTGTGCGGGACAGCCGGAAGGGGCCCTGCCGCCGGTTGCGGGCGTCTGCCAGCGGTCACGGACGCGTCCGCGCAGCCACCTAAATCGCAACACACTATCTGGTTAATAATCGCCACGATGATTCCCTGAACCTGCAAAATATTTCATAATGACAATTTCAAAAAAGAATGCTATACTGTATCCGATACAGGCAGCAGGAATTTACTGTAAATTGTTCTAATAATCAGAAAACAGAAGGGGAAACATCTAAAAGACAGAAATAATTAAAAAAACTCCAAAAAAAAACAACAATATAACGCAAAAAAATCGTGTTCATTGAGAAGTAAATATGATACAATGATTTGGATAATAAGGACCAGGGGGCTGGGAAAATTGAATGAATGAAAAAAATGAAGGGCTGAATGACCGGCTGGCACGTAAAAAACGGGTACAGCGTATGAAGACAGGGCTGGTCTGGTTTTTGATTACATGGCTGCTGGCGCAGACGTTAGTCTCGATTACCCTGATTGCAAAAATCCATTCGCTGCAGGAACAAATCGATATCATTACGGAAAATACGATTCGAAGTCAGCAGGTAGAGCAGAAAGAGAATCAGGCCTCAAATTCCGGGGAATCATTCGATATGGCATCAGAGAAAGAAAGCGAAGAAGGTCATAATGGGGAGACGGCAGATCAAAAGACAGATGCAAAGGTATCGACGGATCAGATTCGTTTGTCGGCAAAGAGCGCAGATCAGACGGGCGCATCTGGTACGGAGCAGATCGGGAAGGCGGAAAAAAAGGACGAGACCCGCAGGGTGTTTTTGACCTTTGACGACGGGCCGAGCAAAAACACGAAAAAAATTCTGGATATTTTAGATCGCTACGATATAAAAGCAACGTTCTTTCTGACAGGCAGAGAAGATAAAAAATCTCTGAAGATGTACCGCGAGATTGCGAAGAGGGGACATACGATCGGGATGCATTCCTATACGCATAAGTATGACGAGATCTATGATTCTACAGATTCTTTTGAACAGGATCTGGACCGGATCCAGAGCAGGATCAAAGATACCGTAGATCTTACATGCAGATTGTACCGATTCCCGGGAGGCAGCAGCAATCAGGTAAGCAGGCTGGATATGAAAGAATTTATCCGGGTTTTAAATGAAAGAGAAATCACTTATTTTGACTGGAATGTGGAATGCGGAGACGCAACTTCCAATCAATATACCGTTAAGGAATTAGTTGACAATGTGATGACAGACGTTGTAAAGTATCGTACGTCAGTTGTGCTGATGCATGATGCGGAAAACAAGCCGAATACGGTCAGGGCTTTGCCTGTTATTATTGAGCGGCTTCTGGCAATGGATGCGCAGATTCTGCCAATTGATGAAAATACAACGGTTGTGCAGCATGTTTCGTCGGAAAGTGTGGAAGACTGACTACATACGGATAAATGGAGGTAAGAAATGAGTTTTTTTAAAGATTTCAAGGATGATCTGTCTCTGGCAGTAAACGAACTGCTTCCGGGGGAAGATTTTGAGATGGAAGAAGAATTGGAAGAATCCCCGGAGATGATGGTAAATACTCTGGAGGGAGATCTGGACATTGAATCTGAATTGTCAAAGCTGGACGGTTTGTTAGAGCATGTCGATAAGGAAAAACAAGAGCCTGTAAAACATGTACAGATCGAACCGGAAGAGCCGGTGCTGGAAAAATCTGCAGAAAAAAAGCCGGCGCCTGTCGCAGCGCCAAAGCCGCAGCCGGCGCCAAAGCCGCAGGAACCGGAGAAAAAGCCGGAACCGGTCAGGGCTGCAGAAAAAGAAGAGTCCATTCAGGCAGCGATCAGTCGTTTTGATACGATATTAGAGCCTGAGAAGCAGGAAGAAGAGGACGACGATCTGCCGTTCGATTTTGACGCGCTTTTAAAAGAAGCGGAAGAAAAACCAAAGCAGGCGCAGCCAAAACCACAGCCGGTACAGCCAAAACCGCAGCCGCGGCCGGCACAGCCTAAAATTCCGGCAGCAGAGCCGCAAAAACAAAGCAATAACCGTAATTTCGATAATAAGAAACCAAGTACAACAATCAAGGAGGAAATACCAATGAACGAAGAATTGACAAAGGAGATGGCAGCATCCATGGATGACGAGCTGTCTACAGAATCACTTGAGGTTACCGATGAAGTATCCATTATTACGACAGGAACTACAATCAAAGGTAATCTGGCTACAACGGGTTCTTTCAGCATTAGCGGCCGTGTAGAAGGAAATGTGCAGTGTAACGGCAAGCTGGAAGTTACCGGCACAATCAAAGGAAACAGCTCGTCTTCAGAAGTTTTTTCGGACGCAGCCAAAATCGAAGGCGAGATCATGAGTACAGGCACGGTAAAAATCGGTCTTGGCTCTGTTGTAGTAGGTAACATTGCGGCAACTTCTGCAGTTATTGCAGGCGCGGTAAAAGGAGATATCGACGTACAGGGACCGGTTGTGGTAGACACTTCCGCAGTGATTGTAGGTAATATTAAGTCCCGTTCTGTACAGATTAACAATGGCGCTGTCATTGAGGGCTTCTGTTCTCAGTGCTATGCGGATATCGATGTGGAAAGCCTGTTTGGTGAAAAGAAAGGCAAATAAATGATGAGAAGAGTTCTGTTGAAATTAAGCGGAGAAGCTATGGCCGGAGAAAAAAAGAGCGGGTTTGACGAGGCGACGGTATGCAAAGTCGCGAAACAGGTCAAACGGCTCGTAGACGACGGAATACAGATTGGTATTGTGATCGGCGGCGGCAATTTCTGGCGCGGCCGGACAAGCGAATCGATCGACCGCACCAAGGCGGATCAGATTGGTATGCTGGCTACGATTATGAACTGTATTTATGTATCTGAGATTTTTCGTTCCGAAGGCATGAAGACAAGCGTACTGACGCCATTTGAATGCGGTTCTTTTACAAAGCTGTTTTCAAAAGACCGTGCAAATAAATATTTTGCGCATAATATGGTCGTATTTTTTGCCGGAGGAACAGGACATCCGTATTTTTCAACGGATACGGCCTCTGTCCTGCGCGCTGTAGAGATCGAAGCAGACGGAATTCTGCTGGCAAAGGCTGTGGACGGAGTGTATGACTCTGATCCGAAGCTGAACCCGCACGCGGTCCGTTATGATGCGCTGTCGATTGAAGAAGTCATTGAAAAGAAGCTCGCTGTTGTAGATCTGACAGCTTCCATTTTGTGTATGGAGCATAAAATGCCGATGTATGTATTCAGTCTGAATGAACCGGACAGTATTGTAAAAGCATTAAGCGGCAGTTTCAACGGAACGGTAATTACCGCGTAGCGGCCGGGACAGGCAGCGTTTCCAGATAGAACACAGTTTCCTGTGAGTAGACAGGAAGCGGGAAAAGGGCAGGAGGTTTTATGGACGACAGGTTAGTTCAGTATGATGATAAAATGCAGAAAACCATGCGGAATCTGCAGGAAGAATTTGGAAGTATTCGTGCCGGAAGAGCGAATCCGCATGTATTGGATAAGCTGCGCGTAGATTATTACGGCACGCCGACGCCGATCCAGCAGGTTGCCAACGTCAATGTGCCGGAGCCGAGAATGATTCAGATTCAGCCGTGGGAGCCTTCCATGGTCAAGGTCATTGAGAAAACGATTCTTACTTCCGATCTGGGAATCAATCCGACGAATGACGGCAAATCCATTCGTCTTGTATTTCCGGAGCTGACCGAGGAAAGACGTAAAGATCTGGCAAAAGACGTAAAGAAAAAAGGAGAAGCTGCGAAAGTCGCTGTTCGCAATATCCGTCGCGATGCGAATGATACGTTTAAAAAACTCGGGAAAAAAGAAGATGTTTCCGAAGACGAGATCAAAGAGCTGGAAGGAAAGATCCAGAAAATGACAGACAAATTTATTGCTGATATTGACAAAGCGGTTGAGGAAAAGACGAAGGAAATTATGACTGTTTAGCGATAATCGGGGAACATAGCCGCGGCGATGTTCCCTTCTTTTTATGCGCGGCCTTAGGCTGAGAGGATATGTCGCCATGCGGCGCGCGGCGGACAGGGGAAACTGAATCGCTTTTATTGGATAAAAGCAGGATTGCAGCAGGATCGGAAAGGAAGGAAAGATGAAAGTACCGCAGCATGTTGCCATCATTTTGGATGGAAACGGAAGATGGGCAAAGAGTAAAGGAATGCCGCGCAATTACGGGCATAAGGCAGGCGCAAAAAATGTAGAAAAAATCTGTGATGTGGCAGGACATATGGGGATTCGATATCTTACGGTATATGCATTTTCTACCGAAAACTGGAGCCGTCCGAAGGCCGAAGTCGACGAACTGATGCGTCTGCTTGGCAGTTATATGAAGACCTGCTTAAAGACGGCGAAAAAAAATAATATGCGGGTACGGGTACTGGGCGATATTTCCCGTCTGTCGCCGCAGCTGCAAAAGCAGATTCAGGAGCTGGAAGAGGTCTCTGCCCAGTATGATGGATTTCATTTTCAGATTGCGTTAAATTATGGCAGCAGAGACGAGATGCTGCGCGCGATGAAAAAAATGTATCAGGATCTGGAAGATGGGAATCTGAAAAAAGAGGAGATCACCGAAGAGGCGTTTTCCAGATATCTGGACACTGCGGATCTTCCGGATCCGGATCTTTTAATCCGTACAAGCGGGGAACTTCGTCTGTCCAATTATCTGCTCTGGCAGCTGGCTTACAGTGAATTTTATTTTACCGATGTACCATGGCCGGATTTTGACGAGGAAGAATTAAAAAAAGCAGTCGCTGCGTATCAAAACAGAGAACGCAGATATGGGGGACTGATGGTGTAGACAAACGGGGCGCAGATAAGGAGAAGTGTATATGTTTAAAACGAGGCTTATCAGTGGAATTGTGCTGGTCGTTGCGGCTCTGATTCTGATTATTACAGGCGGGGAGGTTTTATTAGTGTCTGCCTGTGCGGTTTCATTAGTCGGGATGTATGAGCTGTACCGTGTGTATCATATGGAGCGGACAGTCATGGCGACGATCGGCTATCTGGCGGCAATGCTGTTTTATCTGGATTTATATGTAAACTGGATACCAGAGCCGATGTTATTTGTGATCGGTTTTCTGATTGTTCTTCTGGCGGTGTATGTGCTGTGGTATCCGAGATATCACGCGTCGCAGGTTACGGCTGTATTTTTCGGCGTGTTTTATGTGGCGGTGATGCTTTCCAGCGTGTATCAGACAAGAATGATGGAGCAGGGAGCGTATATCGTATGGCTGATCTTTTTATGCTCCTGGGGATGCGATACGTGCGCGTATTGTGTCGGCGTAAAACTGGGAAAACATAAAATGTCGCCGGTACTGTCTCCGAAAAAATCGATCGAGGGAGCAATTGGCGGTCTGGCGGGCACTTTTTTGCTGACTGCGGGGTATGCAGCCGCGTTTCAGGCGCAGATGGGAATTACGACGACTCAGATTTTTATACTGGCAGCGATCAGCACGGCAGGCGGACTCATTTCCATGATTGGAGATCTGGCGGCGTCTGCGATTAAGAGAAATTATGAAATCAAAGATTACGGAACGCTGATTCCCGGACATGGCGGTATTCTGGACCGGTTTGACAGCGTGATATTTACTGCGCCCGTCATTTATTATCTGGCAGAGTATCTGTTGTAGGGTAATATATGCGGCGCCTGGGAAAGGTTGGAAAATATGAAGCATATAGCGATTCTTGGTTCTACCGGTTCGATTGGAACGCAGACGCTGGATATCGTCAGGGAGCAGAAGGATATCAGAGTCTGGGCGCTGACAGCCGGTAAAAATATCCGTCTTCTGGAGCGCCAGATCCGGGAGTTTCGGCCAAAACTTGCGGCAGTCTGGGAAGAAGCGGACGCTGCACAGCTTCGGGCAAATGTCCGCGATCTGCCGGTGCAGATTGTAAGCGGTATGGATGGCCTGCTTGCCGCGGCAGTAATTCCGGAATCAGAGATACTGGTGACGGCGGTCGTTGGAATGATCGGCCTGCGCCCGACTGTAGCCGCAATTCGCGCGAAAAAAACGATTGCGCTGGCCAATAAGGAAACGCTGGTGACAGCCGGACATCTGATTATGCCGCTGACGAAAGAGTACGGGGTTTCCATTCTTCCGGTTGACAGCGAGCACAGCGCCATTTTTCAGTCATTAAACGGAGAAACGGGGAATAAGATTCATAAGATACTGTTAACGGCATCCGGCGGACCGTTTCGTGGGAAGACACGCGCAGAGCTTGAACATATGCAGGTGGAAGACGCATTAAAGCATCCGAACTGGAGTATGGGAAGAAAAATTACGATTGACTCTGCGACGATGGTAAATAAAGGACTGGAAGTGATGGAGGCAAAGTGGCTGTTTGGCACGCAGCTGGATCAGATTCAGGTAGTGGTACAGCCGCAGTCGGTGATTCATTCGATGGTAGAATACGAAGACGGCAGTATTATGGCGCAGCTTGGTACGCCGGATATGCGTCTGCCGATTCAGTACGCGCTTTATTATCCAAAGAGGAAACCGTTATCGGGGCAGAGACTGGACTTTTTTGCGCTTGGCAGCATTTCGTTTGAAAAACCGGATCTGCAGACGTTTGGCGGTCTGCGGCTTGCGTACGAGGCAGCCGGACGGGGCGGGAATATGCCTGTGATTTTCAATGCGGCAAACGAACGGGCAGTCGCCAGATTTTTAGACAAAAAGATAAAATTTTTGGAAATTACACAGATTATTAACGAATGTATGATACACTGTGCCTATATAGAACATCCGAATCTGGATGAAATATTAGAAACGGAACAAGCCGTTTATGAATGGATAGAAAGCAGGTGGTAATTTGAACATTATTTTAGCGCTGATCATTTTCAGTATTATTATTTTGTTTCACGAGCTGGGACATTTTTTGCTGGCAAAGCACAACGATGTCAGAGTCAATGAATTTTGTCTTGGACTGGGGCCTACGATCGTAGGATTTACGAAAGGAGAGACAAAATATTCCTTAAAACTGCTGCCGTTTGGCGGCGCCTGTATGATGGAGGGCGAAGATGAAGCCAGCGACGACGATCGGGGATTTAATAACAAATCCGTACTGCAGCGGGCGTCGATTGTAGCTGCAGGCCCGATTTTCAACTTTATTATGGCAATCGCGTTTTCTCTGATTCTTGTGGCAAGCGTTGGATTCGATCGTCCTGTGCTTACCGAAGTGATGGATGGATATCCGGCGAAAGAAGCCGGACTTATGGCAGGCGATGAGATTGTAAAGCTCGGCAACAAGCCGATTCATTTGTATCGGGAAGTGTCTCTTTATACTTATTTTCACTCAAATCAGACGGTGGAGGTAACGTATCTGCGGGACGGCGAGAAGCGTACGACAGTTTTAACGCCAAAGCACGACGAAGAAAGCGGCAGATATCTGTTCGGATTTTACGGAACGACGGCGCGGGCCAAAGGAACGTTAGCAGAGACATTAAAGTACAGCGTTTATGAGGTGAAATACTGGATCTGTGCGACGATGGAAAGTCTTGGGCAGCTGTTTACCGGTCATGTGGGGATTAACGACATGTCAGGGCCGGTCGGGATTGTCAAGACGATCGGCGATACCTATACCGAAGTAAAATCGAGCGGCATGTTTATGGTCTTTTTAAATATGCTCAATATCTGCATTTTGCTGTCTGCCAATCTGGGTATTATGAACCTGCTGCCGATTCCGGCGCTGGACGGAGGCAGGCTTGTATTTCTGATCGTGGAGGCAGTACGGGGCAAGCGGATGGACCCGAACAAGGAAGGGGCGGTAAATCTCGTGTTTCTGATGCTTTTGATGGCGCTGATGGTAGTCATTATGTTTAATGATATTCGTAAAATTGTGATGTAGCAAACAGCACTCTGTGCCGGGATAAGAATGAGAAGGTGTGAACGATGATGGAACGAAAAATTACAAAAACCGTGCGGATTGGCGATCGCGTCATCGGCGGCGGGCATCCGATTCTGATTCAGTCGATGACGAATACAAGAACAGAAGACAGCAAAGCGACGATTGCGCAAATCCGGCGTCTGTCAGACGCCGGATGCGATATCATTCGCTGCAGCGTACCGACGATGGACGCGGCCAGGGCTCTGGCAGAAATAAAAAAACAGACAGATCTGCCGGTTGTGGCGGATATCCACTTTGACTACCGGCTTGCAATTGCCGCAATGGAGCATGGAGCGGACAAGATACGGATCAATCCGGGCAATATCGGTTCCAGAGAGCGGGTAAAAGCGGTTGTGGATACGGCAAAGGAGCGCGGCATACCGATTCGGGTCGGGGTAAACAGCGGTTCTTTGGAAAAAGAGCTGGTGGAAAAGTACCGGGGCGTTACGGCGGAAGGAATCGTAGAGAGCGCGCTTTCAAAGGTGAAGCTGATCGAAGATATGGGGTATGACCAGCTTGTGATCAGTATCAAATCGTCCGACGTGCTGATGTGCGTGCGTGCGCATGAGCTGATTTCGGCGCAGACCGATTATCCGCTGCATGTAGGCATTACAGAGGCGGGAACGCTGATCAGCGGCAATATTAAGTCTTCGATTGGACTGGGACTGATTCTGCATCAGGGAATCGGAGATACGATACGGGTTTCGCTTACGGGCGATCCGCTCGAAGAGATAAAATCCGCAAAGCTGATTCTGCGTACGCTGGGACTTCGAAAAGGAGGCATTGAGGTCGTATCCTGTCCGACCTGCGGCAGAACGAAAATCGACCTGATCGGTCTTGCGAATCAGGTAGAAAATATGGTGGCGGATATTCCGCTGGATTTGAAAGTGGCAGTGATGGGATGTGTCGTAAACGGGCCAGGAGAAGCCAGAGAAGCGGATATCGGCATTGCCGGAGGATGCGGCGAAGGACTGTTAATCCGTCATGGAGAGGTGATAAAAAAACTGCCGGAAGAGGAGCTGCTTGCGGCACTGCGTGAAGAACTGCTGCACTGGGAGGAGTCCTGAGGCAATGGAAAAAAATTTTTTTGAAGTGTTTCCTGTGTTAAAAGTCAGTCAGACGATGCAACAGCTGCTGGCGGATACGCAGGTGCAAAGAGTCGTTTCCAATCGGGCGCGTACGAGTCTTCGGGTATATCTGCACGGATCCAGGCTGATACAGAAAAAATATATTTTTCAGCTGGAAGACCATATCAAAAATCAGCTGTTTCCCAAACAGCAGCTTACGGTAAAAATTATAGAGCGCTATCAGCTTTCCGCGCAGTATACGCCGGAAACGCTGATGGATTTGTACAAAGACAGTATGCTGGAAGAATTCAGGGCATACAGTCTTTTGATTTATAACCTGTTTCGCTGTGCCCGCATGGAGTTCACCGCGCAAAATTATATGAAGCTGCATCTGGAAGATTCGATTGTGGCGAAAAGCCGTGCGGACGAGCTGCTGGAAATTTTATATAAAGTCGTGCGGGACCGGTGCGGCATGGATCTGACGATCGAACCGGTCTTTGAACCGAAAAAGGATCACGCACGTAAAAAAGAGAGCGACCAGCAGATTGCGCTGGAAGTCAGCCGGATCATCGGCGGTCTGCGGGACGGGGACGCGGGTCTGACGGCTTCGGAAACATCTTCGGGCGGAGATTCTTTAGGGACGATGGAAGTAAAAAGCGCCGACGCGACATCGCAGACACAAAAAAACGGGAAAAAAGAAATAAATCAAACCGCCGATCAGACAACGCAGAAAAAATCTTCCGGATCTTATACATCCGCATCCAAACCGGCATATGCGGCTAACGCGAGAAAACCGGGCGGCCCGCGCAGAGAGTATCCGCTGCGCCGATCGGACAATCCGGATGTTATTTACGGCAGAGACTTTGAAGAAGAAGCGACGCCGATCGATCAGATTCAGGGCGAGATGGGGGAGATCGCAATCCGCGGCAAAGTACTGGACGTGGATACCAGAGAGCTGAGAAGCGGCGAGAAGAGTATTGTCATCGTAACGCTGACGGATTTTACCGATTCGATCGTAATTAAGATTTTTACGAAAAATGAACAGCTGAAAGAACTGCTGGAAGGAGTAAAAAAAGGAGCGTTCTTAAAAATAAAAGGCGTAACGGCGTTCGACCGGTTTGACAGCGAGCTGACGCTTGGCTCGATTGCAGGCATTAAAAAAATTCCGGACTTTGTGGAGCACCGGATGGATACGAGTCCGCAAAAGCGGGTGGAACTGCACTGCCATACGAAAATGAGCGATATGGATGGTATTTCAGACGTCGGGGATATTATCAGACAGGCGATGGTGTGGGGGCATAAAGCGCTCGCGATTACCGATCACGGCGCGATCCAGGCATTTCCGATTGCAAATCATGCAGTGCCGGACGGCGCTGATTTTAAGATTATTTATGGCGTGGAAGCGTATCTGGTGGACGATTTGAAAACGATCGTATACGAACCGAAAGGACAAAGCCTGCAGGATGTTTATGTGGTATTTGACCTTGAGACAACCGGACTGAGTCCGAATGCGCACAAAATTATCGAAATCGGCGCGGTCAAGGTAGTGGAAGGAAAGATCGTGGATCGTTTTTCAAAGTTTGTAAATCCAAAGGTACCTCTGCCGTTCGCGATCGAAGAACTGACGAAGATCAGAGATGACATGCTCGTAAACGAGCCGGAAATCGGCGAGATTCTGCCGGAGTTTATGGAGTTTTGCAAGGGCAGCGTTATGGTCGCGCACAATGCCGAATTTGATATGGGATTTATCCGCAAAAACTGTGAAGAGCTGGGAATGGAATGCTCGTTTACCGTCGTCGACACGGTGGCAATGGCCAGGTATCTGCTGCCGGGGCTGAACCGGTTTAAGCTGGATACGGTAGCCAAAGAGCTGCATATTTCTCTAAAAAATCATCATCGTGCCGTAGAAGACGCGGAGTGTACGGCAGAGATCTTTGTAAAATTTATCCAAATGCTGACAGAGCGTGGAATCGATGATCTGGATGCGCTCAATGAGCAGGGGAAGGCGACGCCGGAGCAGATTCGAAAGATGCCGACTTACCATGCGATTATACTGGCGGCCAACGATTATGGACGGGTCAATCTGTATCGTCTGGTATCGATGTCGCATCTTACCTATTTTCAGAAGCGGCCAAGAATACCCAAAAGCGAACTGATGCGCTGTCGGGAAGGGCTGCTGCTGGGCTCGGCCTGCGAAGCCGGAGAATTGTATCAGGCAGTGCTCCTTGGCAGACCGCAGACGGAGATCGCCCGGATTGTTAATTTTTACGATTACCTGGAAATACAGCCAAACGGCAACAATGCGTTTATGCTGCGGGAAGAACGCTATCCGGTGCAGACAGACGAGGATTTGTGGGAAATTAACAAAACGATCGTAAAGCTGGGCGAGGATTTTCGAAAACCGGTGGTGGCGACGTGCGACGTACATTTTTTAAATCCGGAAGACGCCGAATACCGCAGAATCATTATGGCGGGACATGGATTTAAAGATGCGGATGAGCAGGCGCCGCTTTATTTGCATACCACGCAGGAGATGTTGGAAGAGTTTGCCTATCTGGGCAGTCAGAAGGCGGAAGAGGTAGTAATTACCAATCCGAACCGGATTTGCGACGCCTGTGAGAAGATCTCTCCGGTGCGTCCGGATAAGGCGCCTCCGGTAATTGATAATTCCGATCAGCTGCTGCGGGATATTTGCTACAACAAGGCGCATGAGATGTACGGGCAGGAGCTGCCGGATATTGTATACAAACGGCTGGAACGGGAGTTAAACTCCATTATATCTAACGGATATGCCGTGATGTATATTATTGCGCAAAAGCTGGTGTGGAAATCGGTAGAAGACGGGTATCTCGTTGGGTCCAGAGGCTCGGTCGGCTCTTCGTTTGTCGCTACCATGGCTGGTATTACCGAGGTCAACCCGCTCAGTCCGCATTATTATTGTGAAAATTGTCATTTCAGTGACTTTGATTCCAAAGAAGTAAAAGCGTATACCGGACGTTCCGGCTGCGATATGCCCGACCGGTCCTGTCCAAAATGCGGCAGACCGCTCGTAAAAGCCGGTTTTGATATTCCGTTTGAGACGTTTTTGGGATTCAAGGGAAACAAAGAGCCGGATATCGACCTGAATTTTTCAGGAGATTATCAGAGTAAAGCGCACAAATATACGGAAGTTATTTTTGGAGCCGGACAGACGTTTCGGGCGGGTACGATCGGAACGCTGGCGGATAAGACCGCGTTTGGTTATGTCAAGCGTTATTATGAGGAGCGCAGTATTCACAAGAGATTTTGTGAAATCAACCGGATTGTGCAGGGCTGCGTTGGCATCCGCAGGACGACCGGACAGCATCCGGGCGGTATCGTGGTGCTTCCGATGGGAGAGGAGATCTATTCGTTTACGCCGATTCAGCATCCGGCGAATGATATGACGACGGATATTGTAACGACACATTTTGAATACCATTCGATCGATCACAACCTGTTAAAGCTGGACATTCTCGGACACGATGATCCGACGATGATCCGTATGCTGGAAGATCTGACCGGTCTTCATGCGACAGATATTCCGCTGGACGATCCGGCGGTGATGTCGATTTTTAAGAGTACGGATGCATTGGGAATCAGGCCGGAAGATATCGGCGGCTGTACGGTCGGGTCGCTGGGCATTCCGGAGTTTGGTACAGAGTTTGTCATTCAGATGCTGATCGATACGAAACCGCAGTCGTTTTCAGATCTGGTGCGTATTTCCGGACTGTCTCATGGTACGGACGTATGGCTTGGAAATGCGCAGACACTGATCGAGGAAGGGAAGGCTACGATTTCCACGGCAATCTGTACGCGTGACGATATTATGATTTATCTGATCGGTATGGGGCTGGAAAGCGAGCTTTCGTTTACGATTATGGAGTCGGTGCGAAAAGGAAAAGGATTAAAAGACGAATGGATTACGGCGATGAAAGAGCACGATGTCCCGGAATGGTATATCTGGTCGTGTCAGAAGATCAAATATATGTTTCCGAAAGCGCATGCGGCCGCTTACGTTATGATGGCGTGGCGAATCGCATACTGTAAAGTGTTTTATCCGCTTGCTTATTACGCGGCCTATTTTTCCATCCGTGCGACTTCCTTTAACTATGAACTGATGTGCCAGGGAAAAGAAAAGCTGGAGCATTTTATGAGGGATTACGAAAGACGCAGAGATACGCTGACGAAAAAAGAACTGGATACGATCAAGGATATGAAGATCGTGCAGGAAATGTATGCCAGGGGATTTCAGTTTTGCCCGATGGATTTAAATCTTGTAAAAGCGCGCCATTTTCAGATTGTAGACGGAAAGCTGATGCCGGCGCTCAGCGCGATCGACGGTCTGGGAGAAAAGGCCGCGGACGGAGTGGTCGAAGCGGTCAAAGACGGGCCGTTTTTGTCAAAAGACGATTTCAGACAGCGGTCAAAAGTGAGTAAATCGGTAGCCGATCTGATGGGAGATCTGGGAATTTTAGGAAATATTCCGGAATCGAATCAGCTGTCGATCTTCGATTTTGCATAACCGGACGTGAATGAATGCACAGAATCCAATACTTGAAATTTCTATCTAAAAGTAATATGATAGATATGTAGAAAATGCCCAAAATTAATGCGCATGAGAAATCTCATTTGTATATATTGAACGCGATATCTGACGCGGCGCTGTATGCAGGATCAAATGAGACGACACAAATTAAACGTACAGGATGGATGAGAATGAAAGATTTATTACAGATCAGAGAGGAAATCGATCGGGTAGACAGCGAGATTACGGCGCTGTATCAAAAGCGGATGCAGCTGACAGGCGAAGTTGCCGCATACAAAATTCAGACGGGAAAAAAAGTATTTGATAAAGAGCGTGAACGCGAAAAATTAAACAAACTGTCTTCGCTTGTACCGGACAGCTTTTTAAAACACGGGATACGAGAATTATTCGAGCATATTATGTCGATCAGCCGTAAGAGACAGTACCAGCTGCTGACAGAACATGGTATGGAAGTCCCGCATGCGTTTACCGAAGTTGACAAAATAAGCGCGGCGGACAGCCGCATCGTCTTTCAGGGTGTGGAAGGCGCTTACGCGCATATTGCGATGCAGCAGTATTTTGGAATGGAAACGGACAGCTTTCATGTGGACAGCTGGCGCGAGGCGATGGAGGCGCTGAAAAGCCAGAAAGCGGATTATGCGGTACTGCCGATCGAAAATTCCACGGCAGGCGTGGTAGCGGAAAATTATGATCTGCTTGTGGAATATGATCATTCGATCGTGGGAGAACAGATTATACCGATCCGGCATTGCCTGTTAGGGCTGCCGGACGCGGAGCTTTCGGATATTACAAGCGTTTATTCTCATCCGCAGGCGCTGGCGCAGTGCGACCGTTATCTGCAGACGCACGAGGAGTGGGACTGCGCGACGGAGAGCAATACCGCCGTCGCCGCCTGCAAGGTAAAAAAGTCTGGGAAAAAGCACAAAGCAGCCATTGCCAGTACGCTGACGGCGCAGCTGTACGCTCTCAAAGTTCTGGAAGAAAATATTCAGACGAATAGTGAAAATTCGACAAGATTTATCATTGTAACAAATAAAAAAATATTTATAAAAGGCGCGGACAAAATGAGCATCTGTCTGGAAGTAAAACATCGAAGCGGTTCTTTGTATCATGCGCTATCGCATATTATTTACAATGATCTGAATATGAATTTTATTCAGTCCAGACCGTTAAAGGAACGGGAAGGGACCAACTGGCAGTATCGGTTTTTTATTGACTTTGCGGGCAGTCTGAATGACAGCGCCGTATCGAATGCGCTGCGCGGACTGGCAGAGGAATGTGAAAGCGTACGTGTGCTTGGAAACTATTAAAAGGAGAAAGAGGATATGGCAATTACAACATTTGCAGCAATTTATATCGGCTCTTATGAAGTGAGCCTGAAAATTTTTGAGTTGTCCGGGAAAAAGAAAATCCGCGAGATCGATCATATCCGTACAAGGCTGGAGCTTGGCCGGGATACGTTTCACTCTGGTGTGATCGGTTCGGATCTGGTAGATGAGCTGTGTGTGATTCTGTCGGATTTCGTCAGGATTATGCAGGGCTACAAAGCAAAGGAATATCGGGCGTTTGCGGGAAACGTGGTCGGAGAGGCCAAAAATATGATGTTTATTTTAGACCAGATTCAGACGCAGACCGGACTGGAAGTCGCGACGCTGAGCAATTCGGAACGACGGTTTTTAACTTATAAAGGAGTCGCGGCAAGACCGGGATTTGACAAGATGACAAAGGACAGCGCGGCTGTGATCGACGTAGGCGGAGGCAGTCTGCAGATAACGCTGTTTATTAACGGAAGGGTAGTAACGACGCAGCATCTGGCAATCGGAACGATGCGGCTGATGGAGATGCTCTCGGACATCGAGCATAATGTGCTGCATCTGGAAAATCAGCTGGAAGAGCTGGTGGACAAGGAACTGGCAGTCTTTCTGGCACAATATATGCATCCGGACGACGAGATTAAAAACGTCATTCTGATGGGCGATTACATCTCGGAAATTATGCGCAAATTAAGTAAGAGCGGCGAAACGCTCAATGAAGTGGAAGCGCAGAAATTTATTAGTTTTTTGAAAAAACTGGATAAAAAAAGTGTGGAAGAAATCTCTGAGATTTTAAACTTGTCAAACGAAAAAGACATTCTTGTACTGCCGTCCGTGATCTTATATGCAAAGCTGACGCAGGCGATGCATGCGCAGACAATCTGGTTTCCGGACGTGGATACGAGCGACGGGATCGTATATGATTATGCGCAGACACATAAAATTGTCCATACGTCGCATGACTTTGAGGAAGACATTTTATCGGCTGCAAAAAATATGTCGATGCGCTATATGAGTTATTCGCAGCATATCGACGCGCTGACAGAGATGTCCGTATTATTGTTTGACGCGATGAAAAAAGTACATGGCATGGGAAAAAGAGAACGTCTGCTGTTAAAAGTAGCGGCAATGCTGCATGACTGCGGAAAGTATATCAGTCTTGCCAACAGCGCGATCTGCGCGTATCAGATTATACGGGCGACGGAGATTATCGGTCTGACCCATCTGGAGCGGGAGATGGTGGCAAGCGTCGTGTTATACAATTCGTCGCCGTTAGATCCTTATGAGGAGCTGGCGGACCGGATGGATCAGCATAGTTATTTAATTGTGGCGAAGCTGGCAGCTATTTTGCGGGTAGCAAACGCCATGGACCGCAGCCACAGACAAAAATTTAAAAATGTCAGGGCAGTGCTGAAAAACAAGCAGCTTGTCATTACGATTGAGACGATGAGCGATATCGCGTTGGAAAAAGGATTGTTAGAAGCGAAATCGCAGGCGTTTGTGTCGATTTTCGGATTAAAACCTGTGATCAAAGAGAAACGGGTCTATACATAGAGAGGGAAGAGGGAGGATTTCATGGAAAAGACAACTGAATATGGAAAGCCGGAATATTTTGAAAACCGGGAACTCAGCTGGATTAAGTTTGACCGAAGAGTATTAAACGAAGCGCGGGATAAGACGATTCCTCTGCTGGAGCGGTTAAAATTTATCAGTATTACATCGTCAAATCTGGACGAGTTTTTTATGGTGCGGGTCGCTTCGCTCAAAGATATGCTGCATGCAGGCGTGAAAAAGGAGGACATTGCGGGTATGGACGCGTTAAAGCAGCTGGAACGGGTCAATGAAGATACGAGAGAGCTCGTGAATCTGCAGTATTCTACCTATAACCGTTCGCTGCTGCCGCTGATGAATCAGGAAAATATTTATATTATTGACGCATATGAAAAACTGACGGAAGAACAGGCCGCTTTCGTGGACGATTATTTTGAGAACGAAGTATATCCGGTGTTAACGCCGATGGCCGTGGACGCCAGCCGGCCGTTTCCGCTGATCCGGAATAAATCGTTAAATATAGCGGCGATTATTGAATATAAAGGCGCCGGCGGACTGCTCGGTCATAAGACGCAGGATGCAGAGCTTTCCGAAGACGTACAGGAGGAGCTTTCGGATGAGGCAGCCGGTTCCGATTCTGACAAATCCGATAAAAAAGAGAAAAAAGACAAGAAGAAAAAGAAGGGCGCAAAGCCGGAGTTCGCTACCGTGCAGGTGCCGAGCGGCATGGCAAGACTGGTTCCGGTGCCGTCTGAAAATCCGGATGAAAAAGTATTTATATTGCTTGAGCAGGTGATTGAGAAAAATATCGATAAACTGTTTTTAAATTATAAAGTCGTATGCGCGTATCCGTATCGGATCATGCGTAACGCTGATTTTTCCATCGATGAAGACGAAGCGCCGGATTTGTTAAAAGAAATCCAAAAGCAGCTGAAAAAAAGACAGTGGGGCGAAGTGATCCGTCTGGAAGTAGAAGACGGTATCGACAAAAAGCTGCTGGAATTTTTAAAAGATGAGCTCCATGTGGAAAACAAACAGGATATTTTCTATATCAACGGGCCGATCGACTTTACATTTTTAATGAAGATGTACGGTCTGGACGGATGCGACCATCTGCGCTATGAGCCGCATAAACCGCAGCTTGTACCGGAAATCCTGCCGGGAGAAAATATTTTTGAGGCGATTCAAAAAGGCGATATTTTGCTGCATCATCCGTACCAGAGCTTTGGGCCTGTGATGGAGCTGATTCGTCAGGCTGCCAATGACGATCAGGTACTGGCGATTAAAATGACGCTGTATCGAGTCAGCGGCAATTCTCCGATTATTGCGTCGTTAGCGCAGGCTGCGGAAAACGGCAAACAGGTAACGGTACTGGTAGAATTAAAAGCGCGTTTTGATGAAGAAAACAATATTGTCTGGGCGAAAAAACTGGAACAGGCCGGCTGCCATGTCATTTATGGAATCGTAGGCTTAAAGACGCATAGTAAGATCGCGCTTGTCGTAAGACGGGAAGACGAAGGAATACGCCGTTATGTGCATCTTGGAACCGGAAATTATAACGATTCCACGGCAAAGCTGTATACGGACTGCGGCGTTTTGACCTGTTCAGAAGCGGTTGGCGAAGATGCGACAGCGGTCTTTAACATGCTGTCAGGCTATTCAGAACCTTTAAGCTGGAATTCGCTTGCCGTAGCTCCGATCTGGCTGCGCAAGAAGTTTTTGAAGCTGGTGCGCAGAGAGACGAAAAATGCCAGAGAAGGCAAACAGGCCTATATTCGTGCCAAGATGAATTCGCTCTGCGATCAGGAAATGATCGAAGCGCTCTATGAAGCGTCTGCCGCCGGCGTAAAGATCCAGCTGCTGATTCGTGGTATCTGCTGTCTGCGTACCGGTATCAAAGGGATCAGTGAGAACATTCAGGTGCACTCGATCGTTGGAAATTTCTTAGAGCACAGTCGGATTTTTGATTTCTGCAACGATGGTCAGGCGGAAGTCTATATGGGAAGCGCCGACTGGATGCCGCGTAATCTGGACCGCAGGGTGGAAATCGTATTCCCGGTGCTGGATCAGGAGCTGAAAAAGAAAGTACTCCATATCCTGGACCTGGAATTTGAAGATAATGTCAAGGCGCATATTCTGCAGCCGGACGGTACATATGAAAAGATCGATAAACGCGGCAAGATGCTTGTCAATTCACAGGAAATCTTTTGCAGAGAGGCGGAACAGCTGGTGCCAAAACAGGATAAGGCCTATCAGGATCGTGTCTTTGTTCCGGCAGAGCCGGTCGGATGACAGATCGTAACGGCAGCGCGGACGCCGGACACCTGATACCTGATCCAGGGAAAGGAAAACAACATACATGTCTGAAAAATATAGAATATTGTTTAGTGATCTGGATGCGACATTATTAAATGATAACAAAGAAATCGAAGCGGGCGCTTTAGATGCCATCGACGCGCTGCTTTCTCAGGGAGACTTTTTTGCGATCTGTACGGGCAGACCGTTAGCCAGCGCGCGGGCGGTGGCATGCAAGGCGGGACTGGAGCGCAGCGGATGTTATATTGTATCGTATAATGGCGGGGTCATTTATGATCCGTCAAGGGATCAGATCGTTTCCTATGCGTCGATTCCGCTTTCGGTTGTCCGCAGGCTGTTTGAAAAGGCACAGCAGGCCGGACTGTATATTCATACCTACGACAGAACAAGCGATACGGTACTGACTATTCGCCATACGAAAGAACTGGACGCTTATATCGCACATACCAGGCTGCGTCCGAAAACCGGAGCCGGCGTGTTAGAGCAGATGACAGAAGAACCGGCAAAAATGATTGTGATCAGTGAAGATCACAAACGGCTGGAACAGTTTCAAAAAGAAAATGAAGCCTGGTCCGGGGATGTTCTGAACAGCTTTTTTTCCTGCGAGCCGTATCTGGAATACTGTCCGGCCGGCATTTCCAAAGGATCGGCGGTCCGGGCGCTTTGTGCGTATTTAAATCTTCCGGTTGCGGCTTCGGTCGCGGCCGGAGATGAACGCAATGATATCGCCATGCTGCAGGCGGCGGGTATCGGCGCCGCGCCGCGCAATGCGCATCCGCTGGCGAAGGAAGCGGCGGATTACGTATGCGAAAAAGATCATAACGAAGGAGCGGTAGGAGAAATCATCCGCAGATTTTTTATCGATGCCCGTTCGTCAGGAGAAACAAAGGTATCCTGATATCCGGCAGATACTAATTCAGCCAGATCCTTGTACCTGCGGCACAGATCTGGCTGAATGATTTTGTAGCTGACGTTCTTTGGTTTTGTTAATGGTGTACATACTCCCTGCGTTTTTCAAAGTGGCAGTATGGCGTGCCTTCTTTTGTATAGCCATTCGTCGAATAGGAAATTTCCCTTTGTACAGAATCTGCACATGCCTGCTCAAAAACACTTTCAAAGCTGCGGGGCTGTTTTTTTTCACGATCCCTTTGGTCTTTCCGCTTGGAAACCGTGTCGTGAAGATTTGTGACGAACATTACGTTTTCAATCCGAAAATGATTAACATATGCTGCTTTACTCCCCTCCCTGGTTGTAAATTTCAACGGTTACTGCATGATGCGCATCATACATCAGACACTAAAAATTCCATTTTTTAGTGTTCTTATAATTATTATCGGCACAGACAGTAAATTCTTAACAGACAATTCTACGATCTTTGCAGTAATTATCAGGCGTCAACAGAGTGGCAGCTACGATCTTTACAATCATCGGTCCGGCGACTGCACAATGTCGTTTTTGAATGTACAGGCGGGGATTTCTTTCGGAAATTGTAAAAACCGATAGCGTTCCAGTACCGCATGAAGACTTGTGATACCGGGATTTGCGTTGGCATCCAAAGATTCCAAAGATTCCATGCATGATTTGCCGCATATGGTATTCCCGTCAGACGGACGGACAGCGTCTGCATGCCGCTTTAAAAATACAAGTTTAAAATAGCGGTCCCAGGCATCGTTTTCATAACGGAAGATTTTCACGGCCTGATGCATGCATTCATGCTTCACGAGCCTTTGGGACATAACGGCAAGGGCGTCGTTATAGATGACTGCATTTAAGATGGTACGGGGACAGTTCGCTTCCCATGCGGTATGTATATGAATATTGTGTGTGGACAGATATTGTTCAAACAGTTTTCTGGTCCCGCTGCCTTTTTCCCGTATCGCGAATTTTCTTCCTTCCAGCTCGGAGGCGAAGACAACGTCTTTTTGATAAAAATCATGGTTTTTTCCGCAGACGAGTACGAGAGAATCCTCTACGATCGGAATGCCGGCAAGCTCGGCGGATTCGATAATGCCTTCGACAACAGCGACATCCAGTTCCCGCCGCAGCAGTTTTTGTTCGATTTCTTCGGTGTTGCTGACAAAAGAACAGATATCCAGTTTCGGATTTTCTTTTTCCATATCGGCAATGACTTTTGACATCAGGCAGGTACCTACGGTCAGCGAAGAGCCGATACGCAGCGGGATGCGTTCCTTTAACCGCTGCATCGACAGCTCCAGATTGTCAAAGTTGCCGACGGTCATCAGGGCAAGATTTAACAGCTGCTGCCCTTCGCGGGTAATATACAGCTTCTTATGCAGCCGATCGAAGAGCTTTATCTGATAATGGTCCTCCAGATCGCGGATGGCCTGGCTGACGGTTGGCTGCGTTACATAGAGCCGGTTTGCCGCAGCGCTCATTAAGCCAGTCTCAGCAACGGCGATAAAGATCTTTAAATGTCGGATGGTCATGGGTAGTTCCTTTCGTGATCTATAGATTTTTTCGATACTAACAATTATATTTTACGATTTTATTTTATGGAAGACAAGTATTATAATAGAAGAAACGGCAGGAAATGGAAGGAGAAGGACAACGTCTGGAGTTATTGTAAACGATCCGTCCATTTGACATCGCTTTACGATGAGCTGTCACAAAGAGAGGAGAAGAAAACAAAATGAAATATGTAATTATCGGCGGCGTGGCTGCCGGAACAAAAGCGGCGGCAAAGCTGAAACGGTGCGACCGGAGCGCAGTCGTAAAAATTTTTACAAAAGGAACGGATATTTCTTATGCAGGATGCGGTTTGCCTTATTATATCGGCGGGGACATTCCTTCGAGAGATCAGCTGATCGTCAATACGCCTGCGAAATACGCCGGACTGACCGGAGCGGAAGTGTATACCGGATGCGAGGCTGTTGCGGTTGACAGCGCAAAAAAAACGGTGCGCCTGAAAAAAGATTCCGGCGAGACATTTTCAGAAAGCTACGATAAACTGATTATCGCTACGGGAGCAGAGCCTTTTGTTCCGCCGGCAGAAGGCGTGCATTTGCCAGGAGTATTTTGTGTGCGTACGCCGGAGGATGCCGTATCGTCGCGCGCTTATATCGAAACAAACAAGTGCCGCAAAGCGGTTGTATGCGGAGCCGGATTTATCGGTCTGGAAGTGGCGGAAAATCTGATGGCGCAGGGGCTGGAAGTAACGGTTATCGACGCCGCTTCACAGATTATGCCGAACGCCTTCGATAAAGAGATGGCGGATTATGCAAAAAAACAGCTTAAGGCAGCCGGTATGCGTATTCTGACCGCTACGGCGCTGAAAGCCGTGGAGGGAGAGGGAAAAGCAGAAAGAGTCGTTACCGAATCAGGAACACTGGCTGCGGATCTTGTGATTCTGGCGATTGGCGTACGTCCGGCAACCGGTTTTCTGGCTGATTCCGGTCTGACCATGCAAAAGGGAACGATTCTTACCGACGCACAGATGAAGACGAATCTGGAAGATATTTATGCAGTTGGCGATTGCGCAATGGTACAAAATGCACAGACGGGCAAGCCGCAGTGGTCAGCGATGGGTTCGACTGCGAATCTGGCAGCGCGTGCGATGGCGGCGTCCATGCATGGCATCGGAAACGGCTATGGCGGATGTCTGGGCACAGGCGTGGTGCGTCTGCTGCCGCGGTTAAACGCAGGACGTACCGGTCTGACCGAAGTACAGGCACAGGCTGCAGGTTATGAGACGACATCCGTGATCTGTGTGGTAGATGATAAAGCGCATTATTATCCGGGCGCGTCGTCGTTTGTCGTAAAGCTGACGGCGGAGACCGCTTCTTCCAAACTGCTCGGGATACAGGTATTGGGAGCAGGCGCTGTGGATAAGATGACAGATATCGCGGTGGTAGGTATCGCACAGGGCATGCGAATCGATGCGTTTGATACGCTTGATTTTGCTTATGCTCCGCCATTTTCCACAGCGATTCATCCATTTGTAACGGCGTGCTATATTTTGGAAAATAAGATCAGCGATCGTTTCACATCGATGAGTCCTGCAGAATATGCCAATGGAGCGGCAAAAGGCTATACCGTGCTCGATGTACAGCCTGCGCCGGCGATTCCAAACGCCAGATTCGTGGAGCTGGCGGCGGTAAACGGACCGCTGGAAGATCTTCCAAAAGATGCGAAGCTGCTGCTTGTATGCGCCAAAGGAAAGCGCGGCTATTTCCTGCAGAATCGTCTGAAAGCGATCGGATACACGCATACGAAAGTACTCGAAGGCGGCGCGTTTTTCAATGATGTCAAAGTACCGCGGGACGGCAAAAAGCTGTCGCCGGAAGATGTGAAACGTGTGAAAGGTCTTGGATGTCTGCAGGATAAAAGATACGACGATGTATTTAACGTACGTGTCATTACACGTAACGGCAAGCTGACGGCACAGGAACAGATCAAAGTGGCGGAGGCTGCGGATAAATTCGGCTCTGGCGAAGTAACAATGACCACCCGTCTGACGCTGGAGATTCAGGGAGTACCGTACGACCGCCTGGACGAATTATTCGCGTTTTTGGAGGAAGCCGGACTGGAAACAGGAGGTACCGGTTCCAAAGTACGTCCGGTAGTATCGTGTAAAGGAACGACCTGTCAGTATGGGCTGATCGATACGTTTGCACTTTCTGAGAAACTGCACGATCTGTACTATACCGGTTATCATGGCGTGTCCCTGCCGCATAAATTTAAGATTGCTGTCGGCGGATGTCCGAATAACTGTGTAAAACCAGATCTGAATGACCTTGGAGTAATCGGACAGCGGGTACCAGAGATCGATCCGGACAAATGCAAAGGCTGTAAAGTCTGCCAGGTGGAAAACAACTGTCCGATTCATGCTGCCGTAATGGCGGATGGAAAAGTACATATCGATCCGGACGGCTGCAATCATTGCGGCCGATGCGTTGGAAAATGTCCGTTTGGCGCGGTAAACGAATCGGTATCCGGTTACAAGGTATATATTGGCGGACGCTGGGGCAAAAAAGTGGCGGAAGGACGCGCGCTGGATAAGGTCTTTACGTCAGAAGAAGAAGTCATCGACGTTGTCGAACGCGCCATTTTGTTTTTCCGTGACGAAGGCATTTCCGGCGAGCGTTTTGCAGACACGATCGCGAGACTTGGATTTGCATACGTACAGGATAAGCTGTTAAACAGCAGCATCGATAAAAAACAGATTCTTGAAAAAACGGTGATAGGCGGAGCGACCTGCTAGAGTCTGTGATCGTTACAGGATATCATGAGAGATACAATTGCTTTATAAATAAAAACCAGCTTACTGAGACGATAAACTATAACGGATATGTCCCGGTAAGCTGGTTTTGTCAGCGAAAACTGACTACGACAGCTTTTCTTTCAGCGCTTTCAGATAGTCATAAGGAATGTGCAGATTGCCCTTTCCGACACCGGGAAGAATATCCGGTTTGTTTCGGCCATGAAAATCCGATCCGCCTGTAACGAGCAGCCCAAATTCTTCGGTCAGTTTTTTCATCCGGACTTCATCCTCGTTCGAATTTTCAGAATAAACCGCTTCGATCCCGCACATACCGGCTTCTTTCATTTCTGCGATCATTTGCCGCAGAGAGGTATCCGAAAGAAGATATAGTACCGGATGCGCCAAAACGGCGAGGCCGCCTGCTTCACGAATTAATCGTACGGCTTCTACGGGAGAGATTTTTGGACGATCGATGTAACAGCAGCAGTTTTCTCCCAGATATTTTGAAAAAGCTGTTTTGGTATCCGGAATCTGTCCGGTTTCACATAAAAATCG
This sequence comes from uncultured Eubacterium sp., assembly GCA_910577225.1. Lineage (GTDB taxonomy): Bacteria > Bacillota > Clostridia > Lachnospirales > Lachnospiraceae > Eubacterium_J. The sequence continues at coordinate 91,060 of CAJTMV010000012.1, forward strand.
TGCCATATGCGCCCGTGTCAGCACACTGTCCGGAAACTTCCCGGTCAGATCTTCCATGGTTATGGAAAAGCCTTCTTCCTGCAGCCTTTCGACCATACGGACATTTCTGGTGGCGCGGAAATCGCGGAACTCTTCAAGCATCGCTTTGAGTCTTGGATATTCCGGCGAGACATAATAGCCAAGCACATGTACCTCACAGCCCTCATATTCGGTAGAGATCTCCACACCCGGAACCAGTTCGATTTCCAGCTCGCGGGCAGCTTTACCAGCTTCTTCGATGCCGTCCATCGTATCGTGGTCCGTTAACGCCATCGCGGATAATCCGGCTTTTTTTGCTTCTGCAAGCAGCGCAGAAGGGGAAAACGTACCGTCCGAAGCGGATGAGTGCACGTGCAGGTCGATCATTCGTGTATCTGTCATAATAGAATAAACTCCTTTCCTGTCAGCTGCAGGGCATGTGATTTGGCGCTGGAGCCGCTTTTTCACAGATGCTTCCTGCAAGATCAGATGTATACCAGAACATGTCTGAAAAATGCTTTCCAAAAGATGTGCTTTACACTTTGCAGAGAATGCAGATCGCGGGAATGATTTTCAGACACGTTCCAGTATAGGGGGAGGGGAAGTAAAAGTCAAGGTTTTACAGGTCTGAATGCAGAAACAGAAAGATTTGATTACTGTTCATGCCAGGGGTTTGCATTTACTGCAAAACCCGTAAGAATGCGTAAAATATGCCAGGAGGAAATCCGGCCTTTGCCGAAGGTGAAAAAGAAACAAAATTTGTAAAAAGTATTGACTCGATGCATCAGGTATGTTATCCTATACACGTTGTAAAAACAAAGTAGAGTATCCACTCTCACCTTAGCATAATTGCGTGACTAAGTGTTCATAACGACAATATCGATTCAGATGCCTGGATCATGTCTTTGAAAGTGGATGTTCTGCCTATCCACTTTATTTTTTTGGAGGTGTAAAACCATTAGTGAATTAATGATTAATGAACAGATCCGTGACAGGGAAGTTCGTGTAATTGGTGAAGACGGACAGCAGCTTGGAATCATGTCCGCAAAAGAAGCAATGAGGCTTGCGCAGGAGGCAGAACTTGATTTGGTAAAGATTGCTCCGACCGCGAAACCGCCGGTATGCAAGATTATCGACTATGGCAAGTATCGTTATGAACTGGCCCGAAAAGAAAAAGAAGCCAGAAAAAAGCAGAAGGTGGTAGAGCTCAAGGAAGTACGCCTTTCGCCAAATATTGAAGCAAATGATTTGAATACCAAAATTAATGCTGCCAGAAAATTTGTTACAAAGGGAAATAAAGTAAAAGTAACGCTTCGTTTCCGTGGACGTGAAATGGCCCACATGCAGGCCAGCAGGCATATTTTAGACGATATTGCGAAAGAGCTGGAAGAGGTAGCAGTAGTGGAAAAGGCACCGAAAGTCGAAGGACGCGCAATCAGCATGGTGCTGGCAGAAAAGAAATAAACGGAAGTACTTATTATAAGGAGGTAATAAATCATGCCAAAAATGAAAACAAAAAGATCAGCCGCTAAACGCTTCAAAGTGACAGGCACAGGGAAGTTAAAAAGAAATAAAGCCTATAAGAGACATATTTTGACAAAGAAGTCTCCGAAGACAAAGAGAAATCTCAGACAGGCAACGACTGTGGATGCATCCAATGTTAAGAACATGAAGCAGATTTTACCATACATTTAAATAATGAAGGAGGAGATCAGACATGGCAAGAATCAAAGGCGGCTTAAACGCAAAGAAAAAGCATAAAAAAGTATTGAAATTGGCAAAAGGCTACAGAGGCGCGCGCTCCAAACAATACCGCGTTGCAAAACAGTCGGTAATGCGGGCGCTGGCGACTTCTTATAAAGGACGTAAGGAAAGAAAGAGACAGTTCCGCAGCTTATGGATTGCACGTATTAACGCTGCTGCAAGAATGAACGGTATTTCTTACAGCAGATTTATGCACGGATTAAAGATGGCAGATATCGACCTGAACCGCAAGGTTCTGGCTGATATGGCCGTAAATGACGCAGAAGGCTTTGCAAAGCTGGCTGAAATCGCAAAAGAAAAGGCTGCTTAATGGACAGGCCTTACAGATGGCGATAACTGGCCATGACAGGGAAGAGATCTGAACTGTTACAAAATGACCCTCGTAAACGTAATTGTTTGCGGGGGCGTTTTGTATGTTACAGATAGTTTCAGAGACGAAAGGAGACAGGATGCGCGAGTCGTTTGAAAAAAATAAAAAAGGAATTGTACTGATGCTTGCAGCAGCTGGTTTTGCCTGCATCGGTCAGCTGCTGTGGAAACTTTCCGTGACAAACGGAATCTTATATGTACTGTCCGGATTTGTACTGTACGGACTGGGAGCGGTACTGATGCTCATGGCATACCGGTATGGGAGCGTGTCCGTATTACAACCGATGCTTAGTACGAATTATGTACTCAGCGCCATACTCGGATTTTTTATTCTGCAGGAAAAAATCACCGCATTAAAAGTCACAGGCATTGTAATTATCACATGCGGCGTGATACTGATCGGAGGAGGGGATACGGAATGATTTATGCAGGCATGATTTTATGCATGACGCTGATGGGATCCGTCGCTTCCATCTTCTTTAAAAAAGCGTCAGAAAGCGACGGTTTTTTAAAAATGCTTTGGAATATCAATCTCTATATCGGCGGGATGCTGTATGTAGCAGCCGCCGCGCTCAATATTGTGATTCTGCGGTATCTGGATTATTCGGTCGTATTGCCGGTTTCATCAGTTACTTATATATGGACGATGCTGCTGTCTTATGTGATTTTGCAGGAGAAGATTACGAAGAAAAAAGTGCTGGGGGTTATTTGTATTGTAATTGGGGCGGTGTGTGTGGCTGTGTAGGTGGTGTGGCTGCGCGGACGTGTGTGTGACAGCCGGCAGGGGGTCCCGGAGCGCGGACAGCAGGGGACTGAGCGGACTGGGGCAACGCTGCGGTGAACTAATCGCTAACTGCGACTAAGACATTCGGCGTGTGAGCCTCATGCCTAAGTCTCCGTAAGCGATGGATTTCACCTCCGCTAAAAGCGCCCCTTAGACGTCCTTTCAGTCCCCTGCTGTCCGCGCTCCGGGACCCCCTGCCGGCTGTCACACACACTGTTTTTTGGCTGTTTTTTCTCTTACAAAATTAAGTTTTTTTATTTCTGATATAATCAAATAGCATTGATTTTGAACTGGGTGTTTTTGTAAGTATCAGGAAATTCTGAAGTATGGTCCTGCAAAAAACAGCACTTTTCTGTACTTTCAGGTCATTTCGCCTGGCAGAGTTTCTGTCTGCAGGTAGCAGCGTCTAAATGGGTAAGCCAGGCTTTGTGAGTTTATATAAACATATGTATCATCGAAAGCTGGCCAGCAGTCACAGACACTGTTTACATGCCAGTCTCGGGTGAATGTATTTCAGTTATTGTAAAATTCGCAAAGAATGATGTATCCAGACTTTGTTGTCTGCAGATAGAAAACTCTGTCGTCAGCAATCCCCTGAAAAGACAGAAAAACGCTGTTTTTCTCAGAGGTGAAATTTAATACTTAACCAGACACAGGCGTCAG
>CAJTMV010000013.1:0-15019 GCA_910577225.1 uncultured Eubacterium sp.
CGATTAGTTCACCGCAGCGTTGCCCTTGTCCGCTCAGTCCCCTGCGGCCCGCTCCCGGACCCCTGCCGGCTGTCACGCACGCGTTCGCGTAGCCACTTAAACTTCATCCACAATCGTCTCATTCTCTGCCAAAAACTTACCTGAACTTACTTTAAGAATCTCACACTATTGTAAACAAGTCTCCAGAATAGCAACAGATTCCTTCCATATGAAAATATTTATCAGAAGGTTGTAATTTCACCCAAAATAGAGTACGATAGAACTATTAGTAAGAGGAGTTCACAGACTGAGAGGATAAGTATGAATATCATTATAAAAAATGCAGCGAAAGTAGCGGAGGCTGATATTCTACTCGATGGCCTGACGGTTATCGCTGGCTTTAATAATATGGGAAAGAGTACGATTTTAAAATCCGCTTATCTTGTTTTGAAAACATTTCGCGATTTTAAGCAAAAGGTGTGGAAGGTGCGGAAACGAAGCCTGAAAAGCCTGCTGCTCAGACAGGAATATTATTTTGACCCGAATGGTTCTGTATATTTGCCGAGAGAGTTTCTGTCTGCTCTGGCAGAGGATGCGGATAAGATTTTGTCTGTCTGCATCAGTGAGCAGAAAAATAGTTACGAGCTGTTTAAAAATATATTTCTGAAAAATCTGAAAACGTATCGGCGTTATCTGCCGAAACAGGTGTCGTCAGATTTTATTTCAGATGAATTTATTCGAAAGTTTTATGAAAGAATCCGAACGATCAGTACCAGAGATGAGGGGATCGAATTAAAATATATTGCGGAAATGTATATTCGAAATGTGTTTGGCGGACAGCTGAATCATTTTATGTATCAGAGTCAGACATCTGTTTTGGTCAGGTCTGAAACAGAACAGTATCAGATGTTCGTGGAAGACAACAGGGTTTCTCAGATGGAATATGACCTATATGCCGAGGCAGACGTATTTTATCTTCCGCCGTATCATTTGCTGGATTCCCTGGAGCGTTCTAAAATGTCGCATCGTGTCTATTCGCCGGAATACGATATCAAATCTGCGCTGGCGCCGGGCAAAACAGAACCGACGCTGGAAGAATATCAGGAAATCGAGCGGAATACGACAATGGTCAAAGAGATCCTCAAAGAAGTCCTGCATGGAAGACTGGAAAGATCCTTATCCGGCAATATTTTGTTCAAAGACGACGAATCCGACGAAGCGGTTAATATCGGAAATGTAGCGTCCGGAATGAAAAATCTTCTGATCATTCAGTCTTTGACGGAATCAGGAAAGCTGAAAAGAAACGGTATATTAATGGTCGACGAGCCAGAGACGAATCTGCATCCGCAGTGGCATCTGAAATTTGCAGAGGTGCTTGTAATGCTGTACAAATATATGGGCGTGCGCTCTGTCATAAGTACTCACAGTCCGTATTTTATCAAGGCGCTGGAAACAAAGCTGGCAGAGGAACAGCGAAAGGAAACGGGACATTATTATGTGATGGAACAGGCGGACAGGAATCTGTATCGTACGCAGGACGTTACGGGACATACGGAGAAAATTTATGAGATGTTGTATTGTCCGCTGGAGTACATATGACGGGTGGGATATGCAGCTGTGTTTTTAAGTGAAGCGGCATGGATATAGCGTGCTGGAGGTATGAACATTGCAAAGAAAGCGATTTTAGAATTCTAATCAGAGGAGAGACGGTTAAGGAGTTTTGTATGTCCGATGATTGTCACGGAGATTATGAAACGTGGTTGATAAGATACATTGGCTATTTCCTGTGGGCGCAGGAGATAGCCAATGTATCTTTTCTGATGGTTGTCGGGATACGATTATGGCATATTTTGTTGGGGAATGATAGAGATATCCGAATTTTTCAAATGATTTTATCGTTGGATGTTAAAGTCGGAATGGCAGAGTAATCATGCGGGCTGTGTGCCTGCTTTTTTATATGCGTTTCTGTAAAATTTGAAATATGCAGCGACCATTTGCAAGGCTTATGCATCTAATTCATGTAAATACAAAACATGCTGGCCGGCAGAAAGGACATTATGAAGAAAGAACAACTGGGACAGATGATTATTCAGTCTGAAGATACGCTGTACCATATCGCAAAAACACTGCTCTATAATGATGCAGACTGCGCGGATGCGATTCAGGAAGCAATTGTAAAAGCGTTTGCAGGCCTGCACCGTCTGCAAAAGGACGCTTATGCAAAGACCTGGCTGATTCGCATATTGATGAACGAATGCTATGCCATTATGCGCAGGGAAAAGCGGGTGGTATCGCTGGAGGATTACCAGCAGGAAGAGGCAGCGGCGGAGACAGAGGATTATTCGGATTTGTATGAAGCACTCAGGCAGCTGCCGGAAGAAAGCCGCATCTGTGTGACACTTTATTATCTGGAAGGGTACAGTGTCAGGGAGACGGCAAAGCTGCTGGATATTACAGAAAGCGCGGTGAAAAACCGCCTGGCCAGAGCGAGGGCAAAGCTGCGTGCAGAACTTGAACATGCAGTGACATAATCCCGCCGAAGACAGAGACATGACAGTACAGCAAACATTTCAGATATACCTATGCAGGTAAATGGAGGCAGCTATGAAATTTGAAGATTTGAAAAAGGATTTTCCGAAAATGCCGGAAGAGATGAGAACGATGATAGAAAAAGAAGTAGAAAAGCAGGTAAAGACAGAGCAGATGCCGTTTGCAACAGGCAGAAAGGCTGCCGGAAAGGTGCTGGCAGCATCTGTAGCAGCCGTAATGCTGTTAGGCACGACCGTGTTTGCAGGAGTCCGCATGTACCGTATGCAGCGTGAGCAGGTTTCCGACCACGGAGTAAACGTAAAGATCGTGGAACATGCGAAAAAAGCAGCCTCGGAGACCGCAGAACCGGTAAAACAGGAAGAGATACCAAACGTAAAAATGGAAATCGGTTATCTTCCAAAGGGAATGGTACAGACAGAGCAGGGGAAGTACAGTTATGAACAGGCAAAGTATCAGGGAGGCATATCGATTGCATTCTACCGTATGGATACCGGAGACAGTCAGTTTGAGATGCTGCATCAGGATGTTCTGTCCAGTGAAAATATAACTGTAAACGGATTTGACGGCGTATATCTGGAATATCCGCATCTGTATGAGGAAGAAATCACATTTAACCAGCGTATTTATGCAGCGTTTACAGATGTCCACTATGTTATGGAGATGTATGCGGCATCGGATGTGTCCAAAGAAGAAGCGGTTAAAATTGCGGAAAGTATCAGACTGCTTCCGACGGACGGGGCAGGAGATGAAAATCTGATCAGAGGATGGAACTGGAGCGAATATCTTGCAGGCACAGAAGAAAGCAGGCAGAAGGAAGACGGCATGCAGCCGGAGGAAACGACAGAGCGCACGGTCGTATCCAGAGAAGAAATGAAACATACACACGCCATTGGAGAAAGTTTTTCCGTGGAGAATCAGCAGACAGAGGAAACGACCGGATTACTGGCAAAGGTCGTCAGGGTACAGGTGACAGACGATATCCGTCTGCTGGACGCAGCCGGAGACGATGAAGATTTCAAAGCGGAAACCGACGATAACGGAAAAATAAAACCGGCAGTGATTCAGTATATTAAAAATGGAAATTCGGATACGCTGAGCGAAGTGATAACATCCAGAGAAGTGCCGCAAAAACTGGTTTATGTTACAGTAGACTATACAAATACCGGGGACAGGGAATTAAACGACGTATTGTTTTGGGGAAGTCTGGAGAGGATTTATGAAAAAGACGAACAGATGCGGATGGTATCAGGAGGAAATTACGAGGAGATTTCTGATACGGATGCGTGGAATCAGGTCGTTAACCGCGGTATGTCCAGACGGTTTGAGATGCAGTATTATGACGTACATGGAGGAGAGAGGAACAACAATTATATCCCATCCATCCGGCCGGGGGAGACAGTCACGGTGCATATGGGATGGATTGTGACGCAGGAAGAGCTTGCAAATTTGTATGTGAATCTGGATACGTATGGCGGAGCAGGGGTATTTACCGATACATCTCTTGCCATGGGATATGTGGATATCAGACAAAAGGATTAGAAGACTGCTGGCAGCCTTTCGGAAAAAGCGCTTGCAGATTGCCGGCAGGCAATACGGTAACCGGTGGCAGGAGACGTCAGTCTTAACCACCGGTTATTTTTTTGAAGCTATATTTAACAACTGCTTCATTGCGGATATACATCTGGTCTGGTATAGTAATCGAAAAGATAACAACGGACACATTGTGCAGCTGATAAGTATTCACATAGAACAGGAGGAGCTCGTAATGGCAATGCATACAGTCATTTATGAAAGACGTCGGGCAATGGGACTGACACAGGAGCAGGTGGCGGAGTATCTGGGAGTATCCGCACCCGCAGTCCATAAATGGGAAAAGGGAGTTACGTATCCCGATATTACGCTGATTCCCAAATTGACAAGGTTGTTAAAGACAGATTTAAATACTTTGTTTTGCTATAAGGAAACAATGACCTTACAGGAAGTTCAGCAGTTTCAGGAGGAAGTGGGCAGGCAGATTCGTACAGGCGGAATAGATACCGGCTTTTCCATGGCAAAAGAAAAGATACAGGAATATCCGGACTGTGCCGCGTTGCTGGAAGGCATGGCGATGCTGATGCAGGGATGTCTTCTGATGGAAATTTACCGGAATCGGAGCGGAATAAATATCAGCCTCAGATTACCGCGTGGTATGCGCGTGCAATGGATTGCGGCGATGCGCAGGTAAAAAACAGGGCCAGATATATGACAGCTTTTCAGTATATACAGTCCGGAGAGTTAAAAAAAGCAAAGCAGATTCTGCAGGTTCTGCCAGAGCCGGATGTGTTTAACAAACATGTGTTGCTGGCTGACGTATCTTTGAAACAGGGAGATATGGAGGAGGCTTCTTCCATTTACGAGAAGATGGCAGAAGAAACCCGAATGTCAGATAAACTGCTGACGCTGCTTCTGTCGATGCTGGAGAGTGATCCGGCATATGATTTTTTAAGAAACGAAAAAGAATTTGACAGACTGCTCGAAAAATACCGGCGGTATATCGATCGGTAAAATACGGCGCAGGCTGTCAAAACATACAGATTCCGGCAGTTTACTGACTGACAGGCCCATGAAAAGCCGTGTTCTGCTTCTGCCTGTATTCGCGTGGCGGCATGTTTTTGGCTTTTTTAAACGCTTTCGAAAAATACAGACTGCTTTCAAAGCCGACGGAATTGGCAATGGCCGTGATCGACAGGCTGGAATGACGCAGCAGATAGCAGGCCTGCTTGATACGGAAGCTGGTAAGATACTCTTTGGGAGATATTTGCAGCACCGTTTCAAAAGAACGAAACAGATGACTGCGGCTTAGGCCTACGTAATCTGCAATGTCTTCGACCGTAATGGGGTAGGAATAGTGGGCGGATATATATTCGATGGCTTTTTGCACATAGGTATGATAATTATTTTGTACCGGCGTATGTCCGGCGCCTTTTAAAAAGACGGCCAGCGCGGTATACAGCCGTCCGGTCATTTCCACGGCGCTTTCAAAATCGTTGCCGCGTACCTCGTAGATGTGCCGCAGCTGGTGCGTCAGTTCTTTTCCATAAGGCGTATTTGCAATGACGGGACAGGAAGGGGTAAAGTCGGTAGCCTTTAGTATAATCGGCGCGTCGGAACCGTTAAATCCCACCCAGGCATATTCCCAGGGATCTTTTTCGTCGGCAATGTAGGATGCTTCCGTATCCGGATAGATGAGAAAAGAATCTCCGGCCTTTAGGTCAAAAGATGTCTGTTTTACTTTCAGGCAGCCTTTTCCAGATATGATATGGTGGATCAGATAGTGATCCCGCACGCCCGGCCCCCACTGGTAGCGCGGGTCGCATTTCTGGTATCCGACATTGTACACGGCTAAGGATACCAGCTCTTTTTCGGTAGATTTGTATGAATTTTTATAATTTGTATGCATCGCACCTGTTCTCCCTGATCAGTGTTTAAAATAGATAGTATCTGGTAAGGATTATAAAGCGTTTTTTTCGTTTGTGCAACAAAATTGCATGTTTATTATACATTTTTTTCTGTACATTTGCGGCAAACAGGGATAAACTAAAAGTACAAAAACGCAGAAAAAGTGCAAAGAGAGGAGAACAAAATTATGGCAATTTTAGTTACAGGCGGAGCGGGGTATATCGGTAGCCACACATGTGTGGAGCTGCTAAATGCCGGCTATGAGGTTGTGGTACTGGACAATCTGAGCAACGCAAGTGAAAAATCGCTGGACAGAGTCAGACAGATCACGGGAAAAGAGCTTACGTTTTATAAGGGAGATATTTTAGACCGGGAGATTTTAAACAAACTGTTTGCAGAAAATACGATTGACAGCTGCATTCATTTCGCAGGCTTAAAAGCGGTCGGCGAATCGGTGCAAAAGCCATGGGAGTATTATAACAACAATATTTCCGGAACACTGACGCTGACAGACGTTATGCGTGAAAACGGCTGCAAAAATATTATTTTTTCCTCTTCGGCAACGGTATACGGCAATCCGGCGCAGATTCCAATTACAGAAGAATGTCCGAAGGGAGAGTGTACCAATCCTTACGGCTGGACCAAATCCATGCTGGAGCAGGTGCTGACGGATATCCAGAAAGCAGATCCGCAGTGGAACGTTATCCTGCTGCGTTACTTTAATCCGATTGGCGCGCATAAGAGCGGTCTGATGGGCGAAAATCCGAATGGAATTCCAAATAACCTGATGCCGTACATTACGCAGGTAGCCGTTGGCAAATTAAAAGAGCTGGGTGTGTTCGGTGATGATTACGATACGCCGGACGGCACCGGTGTCAGAGATTATATCCATGTCGTGGATCTGGCAGTGGGTCATGTAAAAGCGTTAAAGAAGATTGAAGAAAACGCCGGTCTTTGCGTATACAACCTTGGTACGGGACACGGATACAGCGTACTGGATATTGTGAAAAATTTTGAAAAAGCAAACGACGTTAAAATCCCATATGTAATAAAACCACGTCGGGCGGGGGATATTGCAACCTGTTATTCCAATGCGGACAAGGCGGAAAAAGAACTTGGCTGGAAAGCAGAAAACGGTATTCTGGAAATGTGCGCGGATTCCTGGAGATGGCAGAAAAATAATCCAAACGGGTATGAGGATTAAACAGCTGCCAGTCCGTCTGGCTTAATGATGTAAAGATAATAAAGATAAAGAACGGCACGTTTTCGGCGGCGATGTCCGGCGTGCGGCAGACAGTGTGAACAGGCGGTATGGGACGGATCAGGTTCCATGCCGCAGTCCGCGCCTTACCATAAAATTTGTTCAGGCGTCTGTGTTCCCGCTATTATATATCTGTCGTTTGGGCGCCTGTTTTCCTGCTGTCACCTGTCATGCAGGCGGTTCTTTCAGGAGATAAAAAATTTTTTGAAAAAAATGTAAAAAAACGCTTGCATTTTTTTTGACTCCGTGCTATTATACATATGGTCACGGTCCGTTGGTCAAGCGGTCAAGACGCCGCCCTCTCACGGCGGAAACACGGGTTCGATTCCCGTACGGACTGCTGTTAAAAATCTCCGGAGTTTAAGGAGAGAAGAATGATGCCGAAGTTTCTGTAAAATCAGTGAACTTCGGCATTTTTATTTTCTTACGGATTTATTCTCTCGTTACGGATTGCAGCAAAATGAGGATAAATTTTCCGTAAACACTTGCATTTTACATGTGAAAGTGCTATTTTATTAATTAAGAATAATGTAACTATTGATTGAGAGTGGACCGCAATCCACTCTCAATTCGCGTTGTACTGCAATTTGACAGAAAGAAAGCAGACTGTGCAGCGTTTCACAGCGGCATACTGGGAGGTGTAGGAAATGTCAAAAAGAGAAGAATATGAACAGAAAACCGAAGAACTGCTTCTGCCGATTTTAAATAAGTATCATTTCGAGCTGATCGATGTAGAATATGTCAGGGAAGGAAGTACATGGTTTCTGCGCGCTTATATAGATAAAGAAGGCGGAATTACCGTAAATGACTGCGAGGATGTGGCCAGAGAAATGAATCCGATTCTGGATGAGCTGGATTATATCGAAGGATCTTACACCTTTGAAGTTAGTTCGCCGGGACTCGGCAGACCGCTGAAAAAGGAAAAGGATTATGTCAGAAACCTTGGAAAAGACGTAGAGATCCGAACCTATCGTCCGATTCAGCATGCGAAGGAATTTTGCGGGACCCTGCGCGCATATGACAACAAAACGGTGACGATCGTTACGAAGGACGATGCAGAACTTTCCTTTGAGAAAAGTGATATTGCCCTGATTCGTCAGGCACTGGATTTTTGAGTGCAGCAGTACACATAGATTAGGAGGATCGAAAAATGAACAATGAATTGTTAGAAGCCTTGAATATATTGGAGAAAGAAAAAAATATCAGTAAGGATATCCTGCTGGAAGCGATCGAGACATCGCTGATTACCGCGTGTAAAAATCATTTCGGCAGATCAGAAAACGTCAAGGTGGATATGAATCCGGAAACCTGCGAATACCATGTGTTCCAGGGAAAAACGGTTGTAGAAGAAGTGGAAGACCCTGTGATGGAGATCAGTCTTGCCAATGCGAAGATGATCAATAGCAGGTATGAGCTGGGGGATATGGTAAATATTGAAATTAAGTCCAGAGAATTTGGGCGTATTGCCACCCAGAATGCAAAAAATGTGATTTTGCAAAAAATTCGCGAGGAGGAGCGTAAGATTCTCTGCGACGAATATTACAGCAAGGAAAAAGATATCGTAACCGGTATCGTACAGCGGTATATGGGAAGAAATGTCAGCATTAACCTTGGAAAGGTGGACGCGGTACTGACTGAAAACGAACAGGTCAGGGGAGAAGTCTTTCAGCCGACCGAGCGAATCAAGCTGTATATTCTGGAAGTCAGATCTACCTCCAAGGGACCGAAAATACTGGTCTCCCGTACACATCCGGAGCTGGTAAAACGATTGTTTGAATCGGAAGTAACAGAAGTAAAAAGCGGGATTGTGGAAATCAAAAGTATCGCAAGGGAAGCTGGAAGCCGGACCAAAATAGCAGTGCATTCCAACGATCCGAATGTGGACGCGGTAGGCGCCTGCGTTGGTATGAACGGCGCGAGAGTCAATGCGATTGTCAATGAGCTAAGGGGAGAAAAAATCGACATTATCACATGGAACGATAACCCTGCCATGCTGATCGAGAACGCGCTAAGTCCGGCAAAAGTAATATCAGTAATTGCAGATGCGGAAGAAAAGAGCGCCAAAGTCGTGGTACCGGATTACCAGCTGTCGCTTGCCATTGGTAAGGAAGGGCAGAATGCAAGACTGGCCGCCCGCCTGACCGGATTTAAAATAGATATTAAGAGCGAGACACAGGCAAGAGAGGCCGGAGATTTTCTGGATTATGAAAATGATTATGAAGACGCAGACGAGTATGAAGAGTATGCGCAGGAAACCGGCGACGAAGAATCGTATCATCCGGAAACTGACGATGCAGAATACCTGCAGGAATCGGACAGCGAAGAATCCGACGATCCGGAATTGGATGGCGCGGAATATTTGCAGGAATCGGGCAGCGGAGAATCCGACGATCCGGAATCGGGTGATGCAGACGATTCGCAGGAATCAGATGATACAGAATTTTATGAACAGGAACCTGTCGGTGCAGACGATTCACAGGAGTCAGATCATGAAGAATCCGGCAATCGGGAACCTGCCGATGCAGAATTTTATGATCAGGATTCGGATAATGAAACAGTAAATGCACCGGAATCCGACGATTCGCCAAAGATGGATGATCAGGAAACGTATGCATCAGACGATTTGCCAGAGACTGACGATCAGGAAGAATCGGATACCTGGAATGGAAACGCTGGTGAAACGGATGGATTCTCTGACGCATCGGATGCAGACGACGAGACTGACGGCGATCGTCCTGTAAGCGCAGACGACGAGACTGACGATGATGCGGATCATGCGCAGACAGCGATTGAAGACGAAGACAAAGAAGGTGCGGATACAGAGTGAAGACAAAAAAAATTCCTTCCAGAATCTGTGTGGGATGCAGAGAAGCGAAAGAAAAACGAAGTATGGTACGTATCGTAAAGACGGCTGAAAACGTCATTTGTCTGGATGATACCGGTAAGAAGAACGGCAGAGGCGCTTATATTTGCAGAAATGCAGACTGTCTGAAACGCGCGATACAGTCAAAAGGTCTGGAGCGTTCTTTGAAAACCGGGATACCGGAAGAGGTAATCAGTTTATTAGAAAAGGAGATGAGTGTACTTGAAGCCAGATAGGGTATTGTCAATGGTCGGAATAGCAGCCAGAGCAGGAAATATTGCAAGCGGCGAGTTTTCAACGGAGAAGGCGTTAAAAAGCGGCAAAGCCCATCTGGTGATTCTTGCGAAAGACGCGTCGCAGAATACGAAAAAGCATTTTTCAGATATGTGTGAGCATCGAAAGATACCATTGTCTGAATATGCGGATAAGAAACAGCTTGGTAATTGCATCGGAAAAGAATACCGGGCTTCACTGGCGGTAACAGATGAAAATCTGGCGAAAGCAATTAGCAAAAGGTTAACGGAAACAGAACAACTGAATAACGGAGGTAATAAATAGCATATGGCAAAGCAGAAAATACATGAACTTGCAAAAGAACTGAAAATTGCGAGCAAGGTAATCGTAGATTATATGAATAAAAAGACAAAAGATAAAGAGAAAAAATATACGTCGTCCAATGCGCTGGAAGCAGAGGAAGCGGCGGATATCCGGGCGAATCTGGATACGCTTGTAAAAGCAGACAGCGCGATGAAGGAATCGTCCGCGCAGAAACAGCCGGAAACCAAAGCCGCGCAGCCAAAACAGAACAATGGCAAAGACAAACCGGCAGATGCGAAAGCAGCCGCAAAAGACGCGGAGGCACGGCCAAAGAAAAAAGCCAGCATAACGGCAGTATTTAACGCGCAGTACAGCAAGCAAAACCGCAGACAGAATGCAAACCGGGGCGGAAAGTCTGCCGGAGAACGCTCAGAGCGTCCAAACAGGGAGCGCGGGCCAAGAACCGTCAGGCCAGCGGAAAAACCGCATATTCCAATTCGTCCAAATGCAGACAGACCGAATTACGATCGGGCGTCCGCACACGTGCCGGATGACGAGATCGTAAAACCAGTTCCGGAAAAAGCAGAAAAACCAGAACGCACCGAACGTCCGGAGCGTGTGGAACGGAATGATAAAAACGACAGATCAAATGCAGGAAACAGCCGCAGCCAGCAGCCGCGTACACAGGCGGACCGCGGCGTGCGCGCTACAAGCGTCCAGAAGCAGACGGCAGGCGGCCAGCGGACAAATGCAGCAAACAACAGACCGGAGCGCGGTCAGAATGACAGAGGTGGAAGAAATGCGGGATTTGAACAAAAAGGTGAGAAAAATCATCAGAATAATCGAGCGAATTCCGGTAATAATTATGGTGATAAAAACGGCGGCAGAGTCGGTCAGAATCGCCAGAAGGAATTTAAAGGCAAATTAGAGCAGAATCTGAATCGTTTCCATAAAGACGCTGTAAAAACCCCGGCCGAAGAGATACAAAAGGAAAGCCGTGATAACAGAAGCCGCGATAATAACCGCAAGAAAAATAACGGCGGCAACAAAGAGTACGATAAATTAGGCGGCAAAAAGCAGGAACGTTACGTAAATCTGGAAAAGACGAGCGGACACAAAAAGAAAAATCAGACGCCGGTACAAAACGCACCGAAGGAAGAGGAAGCGATCCGTTCCATTACGCTGCCAGAGCATATGACGATCCGTGAGCTGGCGGATAAGATGAAAGTGCAGCCGTCTGTAATTGTGAAAAAACTGTTTTTAAAAGGCACTATGGTAACGGTGAATCAGGATATCGACTTTGAACACGCAGAAGAAATCGCACTGGAGTTTAACTGCATCGCAGAGCCGGAAGAAAAGATCGACGTGATTGCCGAGCTGTTAAAAGAAGAAGCCGAAGACGAAAGCAAGATGGTATCCCGTCCGCCGGTCGTTTGCGTGATGGGGCATGTCGATCACGGAAAAACGTCTCTTTTGGACGCGATTCGTCATACCAGAGTTACGGATAAAGAAGCCGGAGGCATCACACAGGCAATCGGCGCTTATATGGTAAAATGCAACGGAGAAAATATCACATTTTTAGATACGCCAGGGCACGAGGCATTCACGGCAATGCGTATGCGCGGGGCAAATTCCACGGATATCGCCATCCTGGTCGTGGCGGCTGACGACGGTGTGATGCCGCAGACGGTCGAAGCCATCAACCATGCCAAAGCCGCCGGCATTGAGATTATCGTAGCAGTAAATAAGATCGACAAGCCGAATGCCAATATCGAGCGTGTCAAACAGGAGTTATCCGAACACGAACTGATTCCGGAAGACTGGGGCGGCAGCACGATTTTTGTTCCGGTATCGGCGCATACAAAGGAAGGTATCGAGCAGCTGCTGGAAATGATTCTTTTGACGGCAGAAGTACTCGAATTAAAAGCAAATCCAAAACGAAACGCCCGCGGTGTTATCATCGAAGCCAAGCTGGATAAAGGCCGTGGCGCGGTAGCGACGGTACTCGTACAAAAAGGTACGTTAAAGGTAGGCCAGCCGGTTGCCTGCGGCAGCAGCTACGGAAAGGTCAGAGCGATGATCGACGACAAAGGCCGCAACGTAAAAGACGCAAAACCATCCATGCCGGTAGAGATTCTTGGATTAAGCAGCGTACCGGACGCAGGGGAGACGTTTGTCGTCTGCGAGTCTGAAAAAGAAGCCAGAAACTTTGCGGAAACGTACATTTCAGAGAGCAAGGAAAAGCTCCTGGAAGAAACGAGATCACGGATGTCACTGGACGATCTGTTTTCACAGATTCAGTCCGGCAATGTAAAAGAATTAAACATTATCGTAAAGGCAGATGTGCAGGGTTCGGTAGAAGCAGTCAAACAGAGTCTGCAAAAGCTGTCCAACGAAGAAGTCGTTGTCAAGATTATTCACGGCGGCGTCGGCTCCGTCAACGAATCGGACGTAAACCTTGCATCCGCATCCAATGCGATTATTATCGGATTTAACGTGCGTCCGGATCCTGTGGCAAAGGCAACCGCAGAACGCGAAGGCGTGGACATCCGCTTGTATAAGGTCATTTACAGCGCGATCGAAGACGTATCCGCCGCGATGAAAGGTATGCTGGATCCGATTTTTGAGGAAAAAGTACTCGGCCACGCAGAAGTCCGTCAGATCTTCAAAGCGTCTGGTATTGGAAATATTGCCGGTTCGTATATTCTGGATGGTATATTTGAAAGAGGCTGCAAGTGCAGAATTACAAGAGAAGGCGAACAGATCTTTGACGGCGCACTGGCATCGTTAAAGCGCTTTAAAGATGATGTGAAAGAAGTTAAGACGGGTTATGAATGCGGACTTGTATTTGAAGGCTTTAACGATATTGCCGAATTTGATCAGATCGAAGCGTATAAGATGGTGGAAGTGCCTCGTTAAGCACAAACCTGTCGGCATCAGGAACCACATGCAAACCGAGGTGTAAATATGAGAAAAAACAGCATAAAAAATACACGCGTCAATGAAGAAGTATTAAGGAAACTCAGCGAGATTATCCGCGGCAGTATCAAAGATCCGCGGATTCATCCAATGACAAGTGTTGTTTCCGTCGAAGTTGCGCCGGATCTAAAGACTTGTAAGGCATATGTCAGCGTACTTGGAGACGAGAAGGCGCAAAAAGATACGCTGGAAGGCTTAAGAAGCGCAGAAGGATATATCCGGCGCAGTCTTGCACAGAGTGCAAATCTGCGCCATACGCCGCAGATTCGATTTATTATTGATCAGTCGATTGAATATGGCGTAACGATGTCTCATCTGATCGATCAGGTCAACCGGAAAGCGGACGAATCCGCACAAAACGAAGAGTCGATACCAGGCAATGAGAATGAAGAAAAGGAAGACGGGACAGATTATGAATAGTCTGGATGAACAGCTTGCCGGAGTGCATAGCGTGGCGATTGCAGGGCATATAAAACCAGATGGGGACTGCGTAGGTTCCTGTCTGGCTGTCTATAATTATATCAAAGAGTACTATCCGCACATACAGGCGGAAGTATATTTAGAGCCGATACCGAATATTTTTAAGTTTTTGTTAAGGGCAGAAGAGATTGTCAGTGAACCGGATGATACCAGACAGTATGATCTTGTGATCGTACAGGACTGCGGGGATGAACAAAGACTCGGTAAGGCGGGAGCGCTGTTAAGACACGCCGGACGGGTGATCTGCATCGATCATCATATCAGCAATACCGGATTTGGGGACGACAGCTATATTTTTCCAAAAGCCAGCTCTACCTCCGAGCTCGTTTTTGATTTGATGCAAAAGGAGCGGATTACAAAGCAGATCGCGGAATGTATCTACGTAGGCATTATTCACGATACCGGCCTGTTCCAGTATTCGTGCACGTCTCCGAAGACTATGCGCACGGCGGCTTTTTTAATGGAACAGGGAATCTCTTTTTCGGAAATTGCAGATCGTACGTATATGCAAAAGACGTTTGAACAAAATCAGATTCTGGCAAGAGCGTTGGAAAACAGCAGGCTGCATCTGGATGGAACCTGTATTTCTTCGGTGATTACAAAGGAAGACATGCGTGACTGCAACGTGTTGGCCAAACATCTGGAAGGAATCGTATCCCAGCTGCGCGCAACCAAAGGCGTACAGGCTGCCATATTTTTTTATCCGAAAGAACGGTCGGAGACGGAATCGTCTGAAAAAGAAAACACGCAGGAATATAAGATTAGCTTTCGCTCAGGTTCGGATGATGTCAACGTGGCGGAAATTGCCATGCATTACGGCGGAGGCGGCCATATTCGCGCAGCCGGAGCATCTACAACGCTGGAGCCGGCGGTCTGTTTACAGCAGATACTGGGACTGATTCAGCAGCAGATGGAGCGCTGCCAGAGTGAGA
>CAJTMV010000013.1:15118-91297 GCA_910577225.1 uncultured Eubacterium sp.
AATACTAACGGAACGCTTATAAAGTGAGAATACTAACGGAACGCTTATAAAGTGAGAATACTAACGGAACGCTTATAAAGTGAGTATTTTAACGGAACATTTATAAAGTGAGTGTTTTAATGGAACGCTTACAGAGTATAATCAGAGTGCGTCTGCTAATGGAGCGTTGTAAGACGCGATTTACAGGTTTGCGGGGAATGATCCCGATTTGGAAGGAGCATCTCTCATGGACGGAATGATAAATGTATTTAAGGAAAAAGGCTATACCTCCCATGATGTCGTTGCCAGGCTGCGGGGGATCTGTCGCCAGAAGAAAATCGGTCATACCGGTACGCTGGACCCGGATGCGCAGGGAGTGCTTCCGGTCTGTCTGGGAACGGCGACAAAAGTCTGTGAACTGCTGACAGATAAGGATAAAGTGTATGAGGCGGTTCTTTTGCTTGGCAGAGAAACCGATACCCAGGATATCAGCGGTATCGTGAAAAATGAAACAGACGTTCGGAATACGGAGCAGGAGGTACGGGATGCGATCGCTTCTTTTACCGGAGCGTACAGTCAGATACCGCCGATGTATTCGGCATTAAAAGTGAATGGAAAAAAATTATGCGATCTGGCGAGAGCCGGCGTGGAAGTAGCGCGCAGGCCAAGACAGGTCTATATTTATGAGATTGAGATCTTGTGGATGCGTCTTCCGAGAGTAAAGCTGCGGGTCCATTGCTCCAAAGGCACTTATATCCGTACGCTTTGTCATGATATCGGACAAAAGCTCGGATGCGGCGGCTGTATGGAAGAACTGCTGCGCACGAAAGTCAGCATTTTTGAACTCGGACAGGCACGAACGATCGCACAGATTCAGCAGCTGGCGGACGAAGACCGGCTGCAGGAAATTCTTTTGTCAACGGACCAGCTGTTTTTGGAATATCCAAAAGCAGAAGTAAAGGCCGGATTTGAAAAAATGCTCTGCAACGGCAACCGGCTGCCCGGACATGCCCTGCTTTGTTCAGATACCGGACATCGATACCGGGTTTATCTGGACGAATTGTTTTATGCAATCTATATGCCGGATGAAACGCGAGGAGATTACAAGCCTGTAAAAATATTCGGAAGGGAACCAAAGGGAAAGGAACAAAGAGCAAAGGAAAAAACAGCAAAAGAACGGGGGAATGGCGCATGAGATACGAAAAGGATTTTTTGCATTTACAGCTGCAGGAGCCAACCGTTTTATCACTTGGAAAATTCGACGGGCTGCACCGCGGGCATGAGCTTTTGATGAGATCGGTATTTGAAAAAGCGCAGACCGGATTAAAAGCAGCCTTTTTTACGTTTGATATCCCTCCCTGCCAGGCGTCCGGAATCACCCAACAGGTAATTACGACAAATGAGGAAAAACAGCAGCTGTTTTTTGAGCGGGGCGCGGATTATCTGATGGAATGTCCGTTTACAAAAGAAATCATGCAGATGGAAGCAGAACGGTTTATCAAAGAAATTGTTACACGTTTCTGCGTGAAATGGCTCGTTGTCGGTACCGATTTTCGTTTTGGCCATCAGCGCAGAGGGGATTACCATATGCTGCAGGATTATGCGTCGGTATATGGTTACCAGGTGTGTGTCGTTGAAAAAATGCAGTATCACGACAGAGACATCAGCAGTACTTATATCCGGGAAGAGTTATTAAAAGGGAATATCGGGCTTGCCAACGAGCTGCTTGGATATCCATATTTTATTCAGGGAAAAATCGTACACGGCAATCAGGTAGGCCGTACCATCGGTTTTCCAACGATCAATATAAATCCGCCGCCGCAAAAGCTGCTCCCGCCGTTTGGCGTGTATCTGTCAAATATCCTTCTCGATGGAAAGCAGTATGCAGGCATTACGAATATCGGCAGGAAACCGACGATTCAGGGAGATTATCCGGCCGCGGCAGAGACGTATATTTATGATTTTAGCGGCGATGTGTATGAAAAGACTGCAAAAGTGGAACTGCTGCATTTTGAACGTCCGGAGATGAAATTCGAAGGAATCGCGCAGCTTAAACAGCAGTTAAAAAAGGATATTGCTTATGGGGCAGAGTATCTGGCTGGTCAGAGATGACCGGCCTTTTGTTATTTTGGGTGGGAAGTGGCTGCGCGGACGTGTCCGTGACGGCTGGCAGGAACCTGGAACCGGCGGCAGGGGACGGAGCGGACAAGGGCAACGCTGCGGTGAACTAATCGTTAACTCCGACTAAGACATTCGGCGTGTGAGCTTCATGCCTAAGTCTGCGTGCCCAAGGGGCAGATCCTAAGTGCTGGATTTCACCTCCGCTAAAAACGTCCTTCGGATGTCCTTTCCGTCCCCTGCCGCCGGTTCCAGGTTCCTGCCAGCCGGTTCCAGGTTCCTGCCAGCCGGTTCCAGGTTCCTGCCAGCCGTCACAGATACTGTATATCGGGCAGTTTCAGATGAATCTGTTTCAGATATTGTATAATTAGCAAAGCCTGATCTGGCCAGACGCAGCTGTCTGCAGATGGAAATTCTTCCAACAGCGATCTGCTGAAAGAACAGGAAAGCGATGATTTCTCAGAGATGAAATGAAATACCCGCCCAGACGCAGGAGCCATTCTGTAATCCATGATATCTGCGTGTATCAGTCAGCATAAAAATTGAATATTATTCACTTAAAACCAGCCATAAAACAGTGTGCATGCCAGCCGCAGGGGTTTTGGAGCGGGGCGCAGGGGACGGAGCGGACATCCGAAGGGCGTTTTTAGCGGAGGTGAAATCCAGCGCTTACGGAGACTTAGGCATGAGGTCCACACGCCGAATGTCTTAGTCGGAGTTAGCGATTAGTTCACCGCAGCGTTGCCCTTGTCCGCTCCGTCCCCTGCGCCCCGCTCCAGAACCCCTGCCGGCTGGCATGCTCACGTCCGCGCAGCCACAGTTTCGAAATTTTTTTATTACAAAGTTATTACAACGCCGTTGACAGCAATAGGCGATATTGCTATAATATAACAAGATTGAGAAAAAATATTGCATTTTACGAAAAAAACATGTGTAAACAGCAAATACACAGAAATAAAATACAATGGATAATGATGATTCAGGAGGAAAAAAATGAAATTCAGATTCATAAAACTTGGAGCAATCTTCATGACAGCGGTGACAGTTTTAACAGGCACAGGAACAATGGCGGCCCGGGCGTCCTCTATACGGGCAGGCGTCAGCGATGTGCTGACCGAATGTTTAAATGAAAATGCAAAAACAATGGCAGCAAAAGAGAACGTTGGAAAGAATGCAAAGTTACTGAAAACGGCAAATGTGCCAGTTCAGAAAAAAGATACCGCAAAGGCAGAAAAACGATCCAAAAAGATAGCAGATCCGGAAGATAACACGATCTGCGGATATACGAATCTGGGTATTGCAAATGTAAGCAATTACTTAAATGTACGCGAAGAGGCAGGGGAAGACGCTAAGATTGTCGGAAAGCTGCCGGCGGACGCAGGCTGTGAGATTTTGGATACGCAGGACGGATGGTATCGGATTCGTTCCGGAAAAGTAAGCGGTTATGTCAGAGGAGATTACATCATTACCGGAGATGAAGCCAGACAGATGGCGGAAAAATTAAAAAAGACAATGGCGACCGTAAATACGCTGACGGTTTATATACGGGAGAAGCCAAATACAGACTGTACGATTTTAACGATCGTTACGACAGACGAAGAGCTGGAAGTAGTAGAAGAAGGCGAAGAATGGATTGAAATCAAGCTCGACGATGAAAACGGATTTGTCAATGCGCAGTATGTAAATCTTTCAGAAGAATTGAAAAAGGCGATGCCTTATACAGAAACAGAACGCAGCGCAGAGATATCAGATACGAAATATTCGCTGGTACAAAAAGCGTTAAGCTACGTAGGCGGCCGTTATGTCTGGGGAGGGACAAGCCTGACAAACGGCGTGGACTGCTCCGGATTTACCATGCAGATTATGGCGCAGTACGGCGTACATCTGCCGCACTCTTCCAGAGGACAGGCTGGCTATGGCCGAAGCGTAAGCACGTCTGAGCTGCAGCCGGGCGATCTGATCTTTTATGGCAGCGGCAGCTCGATCAGTCATGTGGCGATTTATATCGGCAATGGTCAGATTGTACATGCCAGCAACAGCCGGGACGGCATTAAAGTGTCCAACGCATTTTATCGTACGCCGATCTGCTGCAGAAGAATGCTGTAATTGTTTGGACATCCATGGCACTGCCAGAACACCGTCCGATTATTAAAAAAAAACAGTTTACAACGACTGACAGGTATGCTATATTGGAATGGCATGAGTAAGCCCGTATTCGGTAGATGGACACTCCGACCTTTTACTGAGTATCATGTGTAAGTGGGCGATTATCAAATAAATGGAGGACATTTTCATGTTATCAAAAGAAAAGAAAGAAACGATTATTAAAGAGTATGGCAAAAAACCAGGCGATACCGGTTCACCGGAAGTACAGATCGCTCTGCTGACGGAGCGCATCAACGAGCTGACCGAGCATTTAAAGGTGAACCAGAAAGATCACCATTCCAGAAGAGGTCTTTTGAAGATGGTTGGTCAGAGAAGAGGTTTGCTGGCTTATCTTAAGAAGAGTGATATCGAAAGATACCGTACTTTGATTAAGCGTTTAGGATTAAGAAAATAATTCTGTGGGAAAAGAGCGGATTTTTTCCGCTCTTTTTTAGGAATATGAAAAACAGGATACAGGATTAGAACTATTTTATCAAATAATATCTGGTTGGGGTGTTAAAAGGAAACTGCCGTATGGCAGCGTGTTAACGACAGACCTTTGCAGGTTCCGGCATTTTCCTTCTGACACCCAAACCATAAAAAAGGAGAAAAGAAATGTATAAAAGTTATTCTATGGAAATCGGCGGAAAGACATTTACCGTTGAAATTGGCCGCGTATGCGCACAGGCAAATGGCGCGGCACTGATTCGATATGGAGAGACGACGGTTCTTTCTACCGCGACCGCGTCTGACAAGCCAAGAGATGGGATCGATTTTTTCCCATTAAGTGTAGAATATGAAGAAAAGCAATATGCCGTAGGAAAGATCCCGGGCGGATTTAACAAACGGGAAGGAAAGGCTTCTGAAAACGCGATACTGACCTCCCGTGTCATCGATCGTCCTATGCGTCCGTTATTCCCGAAAGATTACAGAAATGACGTAACGTTAAACAATATGGTTATGAGTGTGGACCCGCAATGTCGTCCGGAGATAACCGCAATGCTTGGCGCGGCGATTTCAGCCTGTATTTCGGATATTCCGTTTTGCGGTCCATGTGCGATGACGCAGATCGGAATGGTGGACGGGCAGTTTATCATCAATCCATCTCAGCAGGAATGGGACGAGGGCGATCTGCAGCTTACGGTGGCGTCCACTATGGAAAAGGTGATTATGATCGAAGCCGGAGCGAACGAGATTCCAGAAGCAAAGATGCTTGAAGCGATTTATATGGCGCATGATATCAACCAGACGATTAATGATTTTATTAATCGTATTGTGGCAGAGTCCGGAAAGCCAAAACACGAATATACAAGCTGCGCGATTCCGGAAGAAATGTTTGCAGCCATGAAGGAAATCGTAACTCCGCAGGAAATGGAAGACGCGGTATTTACCGATCAGAAACAGGTACGTGAAGAAAATATCCGTAAGATTACGGAAAAATTTGAAGAAGCATTCGCTGAAAACGAAGAATGGCTCGCAGTACTTGGGGAGGCAGTTTATCAGTATCAGAAAAAGACCGTTCGCAAAATGATCTTAAAAGACCGCAAACGTCCGGACGGGCGTGCCATCGATCAGATTCGTCCGTTGGCAGCAGAGGTCGATCTGATTCCAAGAGTACATGGCTCTGCGATGTTTACCCGCGGACAGACCCAGATTTGCGATATTGTGACGCTGGCGCCAATGTCTGAAGTACAAAAGGTAGACGGTCTGGATGAAAATATTGTGTTAAAGCGATACATGCATCACTATAATTTCCCATCGTATTCCGTAGGTGAGACAAAGCCGTCGAGAGGCCCGGGCCGGCGTGAGATCGGACATGGCGCGCTCGCAGAAAAAGCGCTGGTTCCTGTGCTGCCGTCTGTGGAAGAGTTTCCATATGCGATTCGCGCCGTATCTGAAACGTTCGAATCAAACGGTTCTACATCCATGGCTTCGACCTGCGCTTCCTGTTTGTCTCTGATGGCAGCCGGGGTACCGATTAAAAAAATGGTCGCTGGTATTTCGTGCGGTCTTGTAACCGGCGATACAGATGATGATTATGTAGTACTGACCGATATCCAGGGACTCGAAGATTTCTTCGGAGATATGGACTTCAAGGTGACAGGAACGCATGATGGTATTACGGCGATTCAGATGGATATTAAAATCCACGGCCTGACCCGTCCGATTGTGGAAGAGGCGATTACACGGACAAGAGAAGCAAGACTTTATATTATGGACGAAGTAATGTCCAAGGCGATCGCAGAGCCGAGAAAGGAAGTTGCGGCTCTGGCGCCTAAGATCATCCAGATTCAGATCGATCCGATGAAGATCGGAGATGTTGTCGGACAAAGAGGCAAGACCATCAATGAGATTATCGAACGTACCGGCGTAAAGATCGATATCAGTGACGAAGGCTCTGTATCCATATGCGGGACGGATAAGCAGATGATGCAAAAAGCAGTGGAAATGATCGAAATCATCACGACCAACTTTGAAGAAGGCCAGATCTTTAAAGGAAAAGTAATCAGTATCAAAGAATTTGGCGCATTTATTGAATTTGCCCCGGGCAAAGAGGGAATGGTGCACATTTCCAAGATTACAAAGGGAAGAATCAATCATGTGGAAGATGTTCTGACGCTTGGCGATATCGTTACCGTGATCTGCCTTGGGAAAGATAAAATGGGACGTATCAGCTTTAGCATCAAGGACGTGCCGAAGGATAAATAAAAATCGCTGCGGTCGGACGGTATGAGGGATATGTATCAGAAGATAAATAAAAACAGCGATCGATAAAAAATACTGCAGGCATCAGAGATGTCTGCAGTATTTTTTAATAGGAATTGCAAATAACTCACGAAGCGATCTGCCTGCAGGCGCCATGCTGAAAGAGGTCGTCAGTTTATGGGCGCCACGGCTTACCAGAGATTACAAGATTCCGGCCATGTGAAGCAGATACTGTGCATTTGAGGTGGTACATATTCCGGGCCGGATTTGGTAATCGAATACAATTTCGTTCTGGTGATACGTTTCTGTAAAATAGTAATTGACCGCGTCGATGGCGGATTCCTGTTCCAATTCGCATAATTGCAGGTCGTGTGTGGTCAGTATGGTCAGAACATAAGGCTTCGCCAGATTTTTGATCGTTTCTCGTGCCGCCAGTATCCGGTCTTTGGAGTTGGTTCCCTTATAAATCTCATCGATCAGGGCGATCATTGGGAGCTGTCTGCGGCTGACTTCCATGATCTTTTTTATGCGCAGCAGCTCGGCATAAAAAGAAGAGATGCCCTGACTGACATCATCCGCAGTACGCATGGAAGTGCAGATTTCCATAAGGGAAACGCTAAGAGCAGAGGCAGTACAAAAGCCGCCGGCGTAAGCAAGCGCCAGATTTACGCCAATGCTGCGCATAAAAGTAGTTTTGCCTGACATATTGGAACCTGTAAGGATGCAGGTCTGATGTGTCAGAGGAAAGTCGTTGCCAATAGCCTCTGACTCTTTGATGAGCGGATGCTTTAGGCAGGCTGCGTTCAGAACCGGCTGGCTGCTGTCTGTAATCTGCGGCAGCGTGTACGTCTGTCGGGTGTAAGCAATAACGCCAAGACTTATCAGCGCTTCTATGGTTCCAACGGTATCCAGCCACAGCTTTAGGCTGTCATGGTAAGTCTCTTTCCATTTGCGGTAGCGTTCCACACAATGAAAATCATAGCAGAACAGACTGTTTAAGAGCAGAGAAGCGTAGACGTTGTGACGCAAAACGACATTGCCGGCGATCGCTTCCAGTTCCTGAAAGGCATGTAGCGCCAAAACAGCTGTACGGTCAGTCTGCCTGTCAGCTTCAGAAATACGGGCTGACAAATTGGCTGGATGATTCGGTGCTTCGTTTTCCCTGGTCTGAAACAGTGTTTGCTGCAGCTGCAGCAAATAAGGGCTGTCAAACGTTTCCTGCGTCAGCAGTTCGATCAGTCTGCGGTATGGGGTGATCGTCTGATTCATTTTATAAACTGGGGCAAGCAGCCGGTTGTTTTTCCAGTTTCCCAAAAGAGCCGCGGACAACTGTATCATTGCGGCTGTCAGAAAACAGACGAGCGTCTGCTCTTTATAGATACCGCACAGACAGCAGCCCAAAAAAGTGAGCGTCAGTACAGGAAACAGATAGATGACGGTTCGTTTCAGCGGTGAGGAACTGACGTTTTGCGTCAGCGCCTGAAAAAAAGCGTCCAGATTTTTTTTGGAAACGTCATATGCAGTCTGTCTCAAAGCTCTGGCTGCTGCCTGGTAGCGCAAAGTGAATTCGGTTTTTTGCGCGAGCTCTTTAACCGCCTGCTGACGGGAGCGAATTTTTTGGATATCCAGATCCGGACGGGTCAGTAAATGGGCCAGCTGGTCCTGACCGAAGACCGTGCCTGCGGTACACAAATACTGATACAGCGATTGGTTTCCTAAAATATCCAGATCACTGGCAGGAATTGTCTTGTCGTTCAGATATCTGGAGCCATCGATCGAAAATTGTTTCCAGCCATCGTCCAGTCTTGCCAGACTGTCACGAATGACAGATTCATAATTCGCCAGATCAGACAGCTTTGCTTTTAGCCGCAGGTGATATCGTACCAGCAGAAAAAAACAAAGGGCAGCGAGGGCGCCGGCCGCATAATAGCCGGAAAAATGGTTCGAATATCCAAAACAAAACAAAATAACGGCAGCTGTGGCAAAAATCAGACGCCAGAAGGAAATCCGTTTGCATAAACTGAGAAGATCCGATGACTGTTTCTGGCAGTCTTCCATGCGTGTCTGGTACATAATATCCTCTTTTCTCCCGTTTGCGGTATATTTAAAAATCATTCGGATATGCCGCAAACAGGGCCTGGTAATCATTATTGTACGGATCAGTATAGCATATATGATGAGATTCATCTATAGATTTCGGATATTTTTCGTTTTCGGTTAATGTATCCGGCAGATTATGATATATTTTCGTGGGGTTTCCCAAACTGTAACCTCGTTTTAAGTGTGGATTGTGTTCCAAAAAGGGCAGAAAAAGGAAAAGTATATACAAAAGGAAGTAGAAATTGTGTATATTGTTAATATAGAATTATTAAACTGGTAGATTTGTTATTCGAGCCAGTTTTTTGTTTTTGAAATAGTAAAAGTGAAAAAATCGTATAAAACAATAAAAAAAGAAAAAAATTTTTATTATAACATTGACAAAAGTGAAAAAAACACATATGGTATAGATACCAAATATAGGAGGCGCAATAAATTGCTTATTCGGTTTAATGTAAAAAATTTCCTTTCATTTTCAGAAAGAGAGGATGGAAAATCAGAAGAGTTTTCTATGATTGCTGGAAAAGTAAGGAGTAAGAAGGAACATGTATATGAGGATGAAAAGATTAAGATTTTAAAATTTGCTGCTGTTTATGGAGCAAATGCCGCTGGTAAATCTAATCTGGTAAAGGCGTTAGATTTTATGCGAAGAATTGTAGTATCAGGTTTACCAGAAGGACATACTGATAATTACTGCAAAGTTACTGAGGAATGTAAGGAGAGGGAAAGCTATTTTGAATTAGAAATTTTATTAAATGAAAAATACTATGCTTATGGGTTTGAAGTGATTTTAAACCAAAGCCGATTTATATCAGAATGGCTGGTGGAGTTAACCTCGGATAATAAGGAAAAATTGATTTTTAGCCGCGATATCAACAAAGGGACATATGAACTGGGCGGAGAAGTAAAGGAAAAAGGGTTAATAGAAAAATTGAATGTTTATGCAGAGGACATACAAGAGGATGGTAGTGTATTATTTTTATCAATAATGAATCAGAATAAGAAGACTTTGTATCAACAGTTTAAACAAGCAGCCATATTTCAGGATGTCTATATGTGGATAAGAAATAATTTGGATATTAATTATCCGGACAGACTTATTTCCGATTACTCCTATATGGCGGAAACAGAAAATGTGGAAGAAATCTGTAGAATTATAGCGGCTTTCGGAACAGGGATTACAGATTTTCAGATGGTGGAAGTTCCTGTTGAGAAAGTATTGGGACATTTACCAAAGAGGATACAGGAGGACTTGATTGCAGATATTGAAAAGAAAACGGTGGAGATGAAGGCGGATATTGATGTGAATGGATTAGGAATTATAATGCGAAGTCATAGAGACTTTTTCATTCTCAATATTGACAAGGAAGAAAATATTACTTGCAAAACAATTAAGTTTTCGCATGGAAAAAAGAATATTTTGTTTGAATTGTCAGAAGAATCTGACGGTACTGTAAGACTTTTAGATTTATTAGAAGTGCTATTATCTGGTAAAGGCAAAACGTATATTATTGATGAATTGGACAGATGCCTGCATCCTGGTTTGACATATAAATTTGTTGAAACATTTTTAGAATTGGCATCTGAGAAAAATATTCAATTAATTGTAACAACTCATGAATCGCGTTTATTAGATTTTGCTTTGCTGCGCCGGGATGAAATTTGGTTTGTAAATAAAAGGAAATCTGGAGAAAGCGATATTTATTCTTTAGAGGAATACAATGCCAGATTTGATCAGAAAATTGATAAGGCTTATTTGGAAGGACGTTATGGAGGTGTTCCGGTTTTCAATAATGTATTTCCTATCAGAGAGGTATAGGAATGAGAGAAAAAAGAACATTTGCAGAGCGGACCAGGATATTTGCGTCAGATAAAACTCTAAGAAAGTATTTCCTTGTATATGAAGGCTCTGAAACAGAAGCTATATATTTTGATGCAGTTAGTTCCCTGCGTGAAGATATTGATATTAACCCATTAAGAGTTCTTATAGGGCAGAAGAATTAGTGAAAGACATTGATAATGCCATTAATAATGAAAAGGAATTTTGTGAAGATATTGTAGAGTTGGAAAATTCTGTAGGCAGCAATATAGGAAAGCTGATTATTGATATGCGAACACATAGTAACTAAGTAGACGATACAGGTACTTTGCAGATCCTTTTTATCGGCAGATCTGCCTGCCTTTATGTGTACGCACTGTCTGTTGAAACGGTTGTTTACAGCATTGCAGATTTTTTTGATGCGAGGAGTATCTGTAGCGGGACATTAGTCAGTTCAGCGTTTTTCGGTTTTTACGGCTGATCAGATCCAGCTTTTTTAGTCTGCAGTCTGCGAGTTTTACATACTGCATACGAGTTTTTTGTTTACATTTAATTTTTTTGAATTTGCGTTAAAAATAGAAAGCTCTTTTGTTTTTATAGTATGAATGATTTTATACGTTTTCTGAAACTGTAACATAATATAGATTTAACAAACTGAGATCATCCGTCATAACGTTGGCCGGCGTCTGGATAATCAGACAGATCAGAAAGCGAGGCGCCGCAGCATGGGAGATGTTCCGGTGCGGACAGACAAAGAAAGAGGTTCTCATATTTTGTAAAAATAAGAAAAGTAACATGCAGTTTAAAGATTAAGTGTGAAGTCGGTATTTGTGAGGGAATGAAACGGAAACTATATTCCGAAGTGTATCTCATTCATTTGGCAAATTGTTTTGGGAATGGTTTATCGTATTGTTTAAGGAATTGTTTTGGAAATGGTTTTTCAAATCATTGTGTTCCATTTCAGAGTATCTTTTAAAATATTTTTTGTGAGATGCAGGATCACGGAAGTAAACAGTATACGTAAGTACTATTGATTGGTATCGGGATTTTTGTTGAAATACAAAAATTGAAAGAAATGATTGACGTATGAAGGGTGCAGAGGTATGATGAAAAAGGATCCTGAAATAGAAACGTAAGATATAAATCAAATATGGAATAAAGAAAAGGAGATCGGAATGGAAACGAAATTTCAAATAGAAAATTTAAAGTGGATAAGAGAACCGGAGAATTATAAGATTGGGAAGGATCAGATTCTGATTCAGACACAGCCTGGAACGGATCTTTGGCAGAGAACGTATTATGGATTTCAAAATGATAATGCTCCGGTATTGCAGATGGAAACAAAGGAAAACTATTTTTCTTTTACTGTTAAGACAGAGTTTGACAGTAAACAGCGGTTTGACCAGTGCGGGATTGTGATGTATCTGGACAGTGAGAACTGGCTGAAGGCATCCGTGGAATATGAAAATGAGAAGGATCAGCGTCTGGGGAGCGTTGTGACGAATCACGGATATTCCGACTGGGCGACGACAGATATACCTGCGTCGATCAAAACGATGTGGTATCGGCTAAGCCGCAGAGAGTCAGATTACTGTATCGAATGTTCCATGGATGGCGTGGATTTTAGACAGATGCGTATCTGTCATATGTGGGAAGGAGCAGACGCGATATCGTTTGGCATTTACGCGTGTTCTCCCGAGGATTCTGCGTTTGAGGCGAAATTTTCCAGGATGGAGCTGACAGAATGCAAATGGCTGGAACATAAATAACGACCAGTGTCCGGACCGTCATCAGCTGTCTGTGCTGTGCAGATTCTGCTGAAAGATGATTTTGCTCATGCAGCTCGATGAATTGTCGTTTCTTTTCATTGCATTCGATTCCGCGTCGTTAGTTGCAATGGAAGTGATCTGTATAGAAATCCCATGTTCTTTTAACAGCAGAATCAGATCTTCGGTTCGCATACAAACAGTTGCCGTATTGTCATTTGGGTGAATATTTATCAGGCCGGGAGATTCCAAAAAGGTTTCGTCTAAAAAATATTGTACCATGCAGTTGGCATGATTGAGCAGTCCGAGCGGGGATACGGCGCCGGTCAGAAGATCCAGCTGTTCCATAAGCTCCTTTTCACTGGCAAAGGAAAGCGGACGGGTGTCGTTTTTTTGCCGGAATTTTTTCAGATTCACCCGCTTGTCACCCTTGACGGTAATCAGGTAATAATTGCGCTTTTTATCGTCCCGTACGAACAGGTTTTTAGCCTCGCATTCCGGATGGGAAAGCGCTGTGTCGGAAAGCTGTGACATATGAAAGACAGCCTGGTGTTCGGTAATCGTATGCCAGATATTTTTTTGTTTCAATAAGTGATAAATTTCAGTTTTATTCATGTATCATTCCTCCCTGAGAGGATGATACGATATTCAGGCATTTTTGTAAAGACAAGAAAGCGTCTGCCTGTGCACGAAAACAGAACGGAGGTATTTATGACGATTCGTATAGATCCGATTTTGCCAGAACAAAAACCGGTTTTTATTCAAATGATGGAACTTTACCTGTATGATTTTTCAGAATTTTCAGAGGACGATATCAATGAATCCGGCTATTTTGGATATCCGCATATCGATGATTATTGGAAGGAGGAAGGAAGGCATCCGTTTTTTATCAGAGCAGACGGGCAGCTGGCAGGGCTGGTTCTGGTAAGGTGCTGCTGCGAACATCATCAGATGGCGGATCCTCACAATATTGCTGAATTTTTTGTAATGAAAAAATATCGCCGCAAAGGAGTTGGCAGGGCAGCTGCCAGGAAGGTTTTTAATCTGTTTTCGGGAGGATGGGAAATATCCTGCTGGATGAAAAATCAGCCGGCGCAAAAATTTTGGAGCAGGGTTGTCGCAGAACATACGTATGGAAACTACCATACATTTACGATGGAAGATCAGAATGTGACGGGATTTACGTTTGTTCAGGCAGCAGAGACCAGATAAATGAAATGTGTTTCAGGCTGCCGCCAATGCCGGCCGGTATATGACTGGTGTCTTATTAAAAATCTGAACCTTTTTTAAAATTTTTGCATCAGAATCGATGGTCGGATATGAAAAATCCTAAAACAGTGTATGTACAGACTGACAATTGCAATTTTCTGTTGAAATTGTTTCATTTTGTATTTCAAAAGATACAATTTAAGTGTCCAATTTTTGTTGACCAGTGCACTTACCTTGTTGGAAACTTATACCTCCCCATCCGCCTTTATCGAGGCAGACAGGCAGGAGATTATTGACACCATTAAATCTACTGCACGCTTTGGGATTTCCTAAGCCCAGAACAAATATCATGCCATTATACAGACTGCAAATGAAGGAATGAGTTCGGTTACATCATTGACAGTAATATCAAGCGTATCCGCCTGTATATTCGTTTCATCCGCAAATATGATGAAGAAATCGCCTGCATACTCTTTTTAAAAATGATATTTTCACCAAAGGGAAAGTTTGCCCTTTTTTAGAAGAAAAATATTTTTCATTTATCTATTGACATTTATTGGCTGGACTTAAAGGTGGAATTGGCCCATGTGGAAGATGAAATCGAAAAGCTGTTGAATACTCTGACTGGGGCCAGCGCGGTTTTAATCTCCTACGCCAACACAAAAATTGAGGCATTGGACGCACAGCGGCAAACGCTGTCAAAGGAAATCGCGGCCCTGCCTGCGGAGAGTATGTCGCCGGATCAGATCGAGCGGTTATCGGTGCATCTCAACCGCTGGGAAGAGATTGACTTCGATGACAGGCGGCAGGTGGCTAACAGCTTTATTTCTCAAATCCGCGCCACGGGTGAATGTGTCGCCATTGAGTGGAAAATCTGACTTTCAACTATTCATCGCACTTGACTATGGGCTGTATACCCTTGTCAAGAGATGGAATCAAAAGATCAAATAATAGTAATATAGCAGTAACAAATACTAAGAAAATTTGAATTTAATAATAATATATTAGCGCCAGACACCTTTGAAATTTAAAATCCACATAAATGAACATGTTCATAAAAAGGGTTGACAAATTTCTCTGACTCAGTTACAATATAAATGAACATGTTCATATAAAAAATTAGAAAGAAATCGGACGGAAAGGGGGATTTTGAAAAAGAAAGATTATGAAGAAAAAGGATGATACATTGCGGGAAACACTGCTGAATACCGCTCGGGCGCTTGCAGAAGAAGAAGGACTGCAAAAGCTGAATATTCGTTCCATTGCGAAAAAAGCAGGTGTTGCAAGCGGTACGGTGTACAACTATTTTTCGGGAAAGGATGAGATTTTGCTTGCGCTTACAAAAGAATACTGGAAACAGGCGCTTTTAGAAATGGACGACGCCATTATTACAGATTCTTTTTGTGAGGCGCTGCCTGAAATGTATAAGTATTTAAAACAGACGATCCGTCAGGCAGCCGGCGCATTTATGAACAGTCTGAACGGCGTACAGCAAAAAGGCCAGGAATCGATGGCGTCTGCGCAGCAGGAGCTGAAAGCGATACTTCTGCGGCGGCTCAGGCAGGATCCGCATCTTTCCGATCATGTCTGGAACGAGGAATTTACAGAGGAATCGTTTGCGGAATTTGTCCGTATGAATCTGATCGGTCTGCTAAAAGCAGAAGAGACGCAGATGGAGTTTTTTATGGCGGTAATACGCAGAATTTTGTATCCGGATTTGGATGTTAAAAAATAAGACAGGGATGAACCATTTTGATGGTTTTATGGGAGGGACGATTATGCCACAGGCAATTGCAGAAATAGTTTTTGATATTTTATACCTTGGGTTTGCTCTGACGGCAGGCCTTACGATGCTTCTACGAGGGAAGACGCCGCTTGTGAAAAAAACCGGCCTGATGGCCGCGCTTCTGGGAGCCGGAGATGCGTTTCACCTGCTGCCACGCAGTTATGCTCTGTTCACAGAAGGACTGCAGGCCAACGCTGCGGCGCTTGGAATCGGAAAGTTTGTTACATCGATTACAATGACGATCTTTTATCTGATTCTTTACGCAGTCTGGCGTGATTATTTTAACGTCCGGGGACGAAAAAATGTAACGGTCGTTTTGTACAGTCTGGCAGCGCTGCGGATCGGACTTTGCCTGCTGCCGCAAAATGAGTGGCTGACGTATCGTCAGCCGCTGTTCTATGGGGTTTTAAGAAACATACCGTTTGCGGTTATGGGAATCATGATCATAATCCTGTTTGCGCAGGAAACGAAAAAGACAGGACTTATGGCATTTCGATTTATGCCGGCAGCAGTTGCGCTATCCTTTGGGTTTTATCTTCCGGTTGTTTTATTCAGCGGTGTGTTTCCGGTGATTGGAATGCTGATGATACCGAAAACACTGGCGTATGTGTGGATGATTTTTATGGGCGTACAGATATACAGACAGGAGATGACGCGCTGACGGAAAGAGTTTTCATAGGGACACTGTAATATCAGGGCTTTTCGGAGTCAACGAATTGGGAACACTGGGGAAAAGCCTGAACAGGCTATCGCACAATCTTTCTGTCACCCTCTCTGATTTGCAAAACGCAAACAAGAAGCTCGAAAGAATTTTCTGATAAGGAATTTTCCGAACGGGACATCGATGCCATAAAAAATCCGCCGGGAGAGGTGTGTTACGCTGGCGGTGGGCCGCTGACGCCAGCATTGACCAGTGGTATTTTAACGGCGATAAAGTACGGTTCTTCCAGGATGTGCTGACTTCTAATGGCGAAAGCCTGACCGGCGGAAATTTCCATGGTGCAATCCGCAGTTCGTGGAACGCGGACGGAACCATCGACATTTATACAGTCCGCGATTTTACAAATCTGAACACTTCTGGGAATGGAACGCTGACCGGCGTAAAGAGATGCAGTCAGGCGGAATTTAACGAACACACGCTGAGGGAAGTACAAACCAGCTCTGGCGGGTGCGTTGTAATGCAGGAATAAAGAACTGCCGCACGACGGCAAAAGAAAAAAGACGTCGTACAGTAAAGCATTGTCACTTAATTTTTCAGAATATAATGTAATTCAATTAAAGCAGCCCATAAAACAGTGTGCGTGACCGCCGGCAAATTTGCTCCCCCTTTTGTGCGCAAGGCGCTTTTCTTTTTGGAAGAAATGTTGTATACTAAACAGAGGCAACAAAAACCGGATGGAAAGATTTTACTCCCTCCCCTGGATCTTAATGAATGTTTCATACGATTCACCTATGATCCGGGGAAGGGAGTTGATCATTGCGGTAAAGTAAAAAACAGGAAAGGGGAGGAACATGGAGCTGCGGAAATTGTACCAACAGATACATCTGCCGGCAGAAGCCGTGAAACAGTTAGAAAATATTTACGATCAGACCGATCTGAAACGACTGGATCGGGAACTGGAACGGCTGCAGGACCGAAATACAGCGGCGCAGGCGTATCAGCAGTTAAAATCGTTGCTAAAAGACGACGACGGGAACTGGAAAATGCTGTACTGTCAGCTGGAAAGCGCAAGGCGTGTGTTTGACAAATATCAGAAAAAACAGATACCGGAAACGGTATATATCGACACGATGAAATGCTTTACGCGGTTTTTGTACGAATGCGAGAAAAAGCATGGACAGATGTATTTTGACCGGGGATGGTGGACTTATCGGCAGACGGGAATGTGCCTGTTTCGGATTGGCTCGCTGGAATATGAGTTTGTAAAGCGGGAAGGCGTACGTTTCGTTGCCATTCATATTCCATCGGATGCAGATTTGTCAAAACAGGCGGTAGACGATTCGCTGGAGCAGGCGGAGATCTTTTTTCGAAAATATTTTAAAGACGACCGGTATGACCGCTACTGCTGTGATTCCTGGCTGCTTTCACCGGCGTTAAAGCCGTTTTTATCGCAACAGTCTCATATTTTGGCGTTTCAAAGCCGGTTTGAAATCCTTACCGAAGATGCGGGCGATCAGGAGTTTATCGGATGGCTGTTTCAGGTTCCGCCAGATACGGACGTGAACGATCTGCCGGAAACGACCAGTCTGCAAAGGAAAGTCAAAACCTGTATGCAAAACAAAGGAACGATCGGCTCTGCATGCGGAGTGATCTATAAAACGGGTCGTCCGGTTCCGGGACTGACCAGAGAGGAAGAAGAAAAGCAGCTGGCCGCCATTATCCGCGTCGCGCAGGACAATCTGACAAGAACGGAGACGTATATCCGACAGCTGACCGACGAGCTGGACGATCTGATGGATACATACGGGACAAAAGACAAAGAAGCGCTGGCGCTGTTTCATAATACGCATTCCCAGATACAGGAAAACAGGAGAGATCTTATGCGCTGTCAGAAAGCGCGCAAAAAACCATATTTTGGAAGGATCGATTTTAAAGATCCCAAACAGCCGCAGACCGAATCTTATTATGTCGGACGTACCGGCATCTCGGGGAGCGACGCGTATCCGCTTGTTATAGACTGGAGAGCGCCGATTGCTTCGGTATATTATGAAAATGCGCTCGGGCCGTGTACGTATCAGGTAAAAAACGAAGGCAGCTTTGCCATCGATCTGAAAAGAAAGCGCACGTATGAGATCGAAAACGACAGACTGAAAGATTTTTATGATTCGGATGTGGTGGCGAACGACGATCTGCTGACACAGTATCTGGCAAAAAGCAAAAAGGCAGTTCTGGGAGAAATTATTGCGACGATTCAAAAAGAACAAAACGAGATTATCAGGCAGTCTCCCAAAACAAATCTGATTGTGCAGGGGGTGGCAGGCTCTGGGAAAACGACGGTAGCGATGCACCGCATTTCCTATATTTTGTACAATTACGAAGAGCGGTTTCGTCCGCAGGACTTTTATATTATAGGAAGCAACAGGATTTTATTAAACTATATTACCAGCGTACTGCCGGATCTGGATGTGTATGGGGTATCCCAGATGACGATGGAAGAGCTGTTTATCAGACTCTTATATGAAGAATGGGACCCGGGCTGTTCGAGTGTCTGCCAGATGGATAAAGACGAAGAAGGGGCATCCATAAAGGGCAGTTTTGCATGGATGAAAGATCTGGAAGCGTTTTGCGCGCAGTATGAACAGCAAACGATCCCCAAAACAGAAGTACGTATTGCCAAAAACGGAGTACTTTTGCTAAAAGAAGCAGAGATTGACAGCTATCTGGAAACGATGAAACAGCTTTCCATGCAGGGAAGAATCAATATGCTGAATGAAGTTCTGCTGTCCAGACTGGATACCGAGCTGTCTGGAAAATATGTTTCTTATACCGCGGCAGAGAAAAAAGAGCTGCGGCGTACGATGCGCTGGCATTTTGGAAAGGATACTTTTCAGGGCTCGATTTATGAACTATACGAACAGTTTTTGCAGACGCAGCGGCAGAAAGGAAAAGATGTGCCCTATACACAGCACGTATTCGACGTGTATGATCTGGCGGCGCTTGCGTATATTTATAAACGGATCAGGGAAACGGACAGCATACGGGAGGCCACGCACGTCATTATCGACGAAGCGCAGGATTTTGGTATGATGGCTTACGGAGCGCTGGAATATTGTCTGCGTGGCTGTACGTATACGATTATGGGAGATGTTTCGCAAAATATTCATTTTGGCCACGGATTAAACGACTGGCGTGAGCTGCAGGAGCTGATACTGACGGGAACGTATGACCATTTTGGACTGCTGAAAAAAAGCTATCGTAATACGGTGGAAATTTCTCATTTCGCAACAGAAATACTGCGGCATGGCAATTTTCCGATTTATCCGACCGAGCCGATCAGCCGGCATGGGTCAAAGGTACGTATCGAAGCATGCGACAGTGAAGAGGCAGTCGCTCAGACGATGGTGTCTGCGATTCTTGACTGGCAAAGAAGGGGACGCGAGACAATTGCGGTTATCTGCAGAGACGAGGCGCAGGCGAAAGAGGTCGGTCAAAGGCTTGCACAGCAGATTCAGATCGCAGACTGTGATCTTCAGACGGCAGAATTTGGAAACGGGGTCATGGTACTGCCGGTCGCGTATACAAAAGGACTGGAATTTGACGCGGTGCTGCTGTATTGCCCCAGTGCGCAGAGCTATCCGCCTGCGGATGCATACGTTAAGCTCTTATATGTGGCCGCAACTCGTGCGCTGCATGAATTAACGATTGTGCATGATGGAAATCTGACCGATCTGATTGCCAAACCGGTATCAGAAACAAAGCGTATGAAATCGCTGGAAAATGAAATGCGAAAAGAACACATACGCTATCAAAAAGAGGAACTGACAGCAAGAGAACAAGAACTGATAAAAGCAGATCAGGGAGAAAAAGAGCGGACGGCACGCAGTTATCTGGGACCAAAGCCGATACAGGTAAAGGAGCCGGCGCAAAAGAAACCGGCAGGCCTGTCAGATAAGCGGCCGGATCCCGGGCGTATGACAGATATCCTGTCGGAACGAAAACAAAGGTTACAGTCGCAGAGCGCGGTTCCTGTCAACGCGTCTGTGTACCGCTTTTTGCAGTGTCCGGATACCAGTCTGCTGCGGCCAAAGGGACACAGCCGTATAGATCATGCGATACGAATGGTAAGAAAGACAAAAAAATATATTGAACTGATCGGCAGCTACGGCATTCTGCGTCTGACTCCGGTGCGGGAGGATATCGTTCGCGTACAGTTTCGAAAAGGGACGCAGGCGCAGTTCGAAGCAGGTTACTGGAACTGCGAACCAGAGCGGGAAGGATTTTGGAAGGCAAAAGACGGGAAATTTTTGGCAGAGATCACGACTGGGAGCATCTTCATACAGGCAGACAAAAAAACAGGAGCGCTGCAGTTTCTGAATGCGAAAAAAAAGCTGCTGTTATCTGAAAAAGCGGCAATGCCGCGTCAGTGCGAGAACACAGACACGCCGGAAACCTGGGTTTATTTTGACTGGGCCAAAAACGAACCGCTGTTTGCAAAGGGACTGCTGGCAGATGAATGGGAGCGTCTGAATCAAAAGGCAAGGTATATCAGCTTTGGAGGAAGGAAGATGCGTATGCCGCTGCTCGTTTCTGCAAACGGCTACGGAATCGGCGTGTCCGCGGAAAAGACGGCTATGTGCTGCACGATACCAATGTATGGAAATTATTTGTATACCGAAGGCAGCGAACAGATCGATTACTATTTTCTGTACGGTGAAAACAGGGAGCAGGTATTCGCGCTGTACAAAAAACTCCAAAAATAGTATAAAAAATCTATAAATTATTTCCATGCAACTTTTCGATTCCGGTTGACAATATCGAAGAAAAAGGTTAACATTGTTATAATCGAGGAAAAATATGATTACAGGGAGAAATCGCGAGGCAGATATATGGAAGAGCAACAGATTTTGATCGTAGATGACGAAGCGATCAACAGGGAAGTACTAAAGTCAATGTTTGAAGAATATGACAGACTGGAAGCGGAAAACGGAAAACAGGCTGTCGAAATGATTGCAAAGAGTCGTAATCTGGTATTGATTCTTTTAGATATTTCAATGCCGGTAATGACAGGATTTGATGTACTGGAATATATGAAGGAACGGAATTTACTGGAAAAAATACCGGTGATTCTGATTACCGGAGAAACTGTGATTGACAGTGAGGACAGAGCCTATTCTTTTGGAGTGGCAGACGTCATACATAAACCGTTTTATCCACATATCGTAAAAAAGAGAAGCCAGAACATTATTGACCTGTACCAGCATAAGCTGGAGATGGAGCTGCGGCTTCGGCAACAGGAACTTGAAATCAAGGAACAGGAAAAAGAAATTCGGGAAAATAACGAAGTGATGCTGGAAGCGCTCAGCTCGCTCGTGGAGTTCCGCAGCGTGGAGACCGGAGAGCATACGCAGCGGATGAAATATTTTACCAAAATTATGCTTGAATATATGCAGGAATATTTTCCGAAATACGGGCTGGATAAATATCAGATCGATCAGATCGTCCGCGCATCTGTACTGCACGATATTGGCAAGATTGGAATCGCGGATTCCATACTGTTAAAACCGGGCAGACTGACGAAGGAAGAGTTTGAAATTATGAAGTCGCATACGACGATAGGATGTGAGATACTGGAAAAATCCTATCGGAACAAGAACAGTGATTTTTACCGCTATAGTTATGACATTTGTCGTCATCACCACGAGCGCTGGGACGGAGGAGGCTATCCGGATCATCTCAGGGGAGAGGAGCTTTCGATTGGCGTACAGGTCGTATCAGTTGCGGATGTGTATGACGCGCTGATTAGTCCAAGAGTATACAAAGAGCCGTTTTCCAAGGAAAGAGCTTATGATATGATTACAAATGGCGAGTGCGGTCAGTTTTCACCGGATATACTGGAGTGTTTTGCACTTGCAAAAGAAGATGTTTTTAATTGCGAAGTAATTAAAATGTTAAAATTTGTATGATATTTCACAAATGCAGGCGGCAAACAAGGCATGTTTTTGCTGCCTTTGTTTCGTGTATCTGAGGAGGCAGTTGGAAAATGGAACAAATGAATGACGCAGACCGCAAGGCGAATCTGTTACTGATAGAAAAAGCGCTGGAAATGGTTCTGATTTTTGACGGATCCGGAAGCATTTTATATACAAACGACGCTGCGAATACCAAGCTGGAATTTGAGGAAGGACTGAAAGGCAAGCATATCAGCGAGGTGTTTCCCAATACGTTCAAAGCGTCGGAGAGCGGATTTTTTACGGAATATGTGTTTGGAGACGAGACGCAGAATCTCGTAGCTTATCGGAAAAATCTGACCTGCTTTCCGGTAGAAGCGCGGATAATGCGGTTTATATATGGAGACGAGATTTATATCTGCATGGCAAACGACATCCTGGAAAAAGAATTTCTGGGCAGAGAGGTCGAGCAGGTGCGCCAGGAAGCGCAGCAGGCAATGAAAGTAAAATCCGAGTTTGTCGCAAACGTGACGCATGAGCTGCGTACGCCGGTCAACGGAATTCTCGGCAACGTTCGGGAGATGTTTGATTTTGTAACGGATGAAAAGACGTTAAAATCCTTACAGATTATTGAACGCTGCTGTGGGGATATGAATAAAATTATTAACAATATACTGGATTTTTCCAAGCTGGAGGCCGGAAAGTTTACGTTAGAACCGAGACGGTTTCATTTTCGAAATATGCTCGATTATATCCGGTCGCATCATATCAATAAAATTACAGAAAAAGGACTTGGATTTTTTATGACCGTATCGCCGCAGGTGCCGGAGTATCTGATCGGAGACGAGCTGCGCGTCGGTCAGATCTTAAATAATCTTTTGTCAAACGCGTTAAAGTTTACGTCGGTAGGAAAGATTACGGTTGAAGTTGTACGGACGGCGCGGGTAAACGATAAGATCGAGCTGTTTTTTATCGTAAAAGATACCGGTATCGGTATCGATCAGGCGGATAAGGAAAAGCTGTTCCAGAGCTTTTCACAGGCGGACGCTTCCATATCCAGAAAATACGGCGGCACAGGCCTTGGCCTGAATATCTGCAAGCAGCTGACCGAGCTGATGGGCGGAAGGATAGAAGTCGAAGGAGAAAAGGGCAAAGGAACGACGTTTTCTTTTTCCATCTGGCTTGGAATCAGCGAAGAAGATGAAGCGGCACAGCAGACAGAGGAAGGAGCGAATCCGGTCTATGCGTTTGAACAGCCGGAGGAAGACGAAGATGCTTTCGATCATATTAAAGAATTCGGGACGCCGGAAAATATCGATAATTTAAAACGGAATCTGTCGAAACTCATTCTTTGTGTAGAGATGGAAAACTGGGAAAAAGCGGAGATGTTTATGGAGACGATCCGCCAGCTTACCGAAGGAGCGCCGCGGGAGATCGGCCGCGGGATCTTAAGGTTAAAAATGGCGGTGCAAAAGGCAAACTACGAGAAGGTTGCGGCGCAGTATAAGGAACTGGAAGCCGCTCTGGAAGACAGTCATTTTTAAAACTTTGGCAATAGAAACAGGAAAGCGGGGATAAGCATGATTTACAACGAAAAAGATACCGCCGCGGCAAAGATTCTGATTGTAGACGATGTTGAGATTAACCGGATGGTACTGGAAGAGATTATAAGAAATATGGGATGTGAACCTTTGCTGGCGGAAAGCGGACAGCAGGCGTTAAAAATCGCATCTACAAGCCGTCCGAAGCTCATTTTAAG
Organism: uncultured Eubacterium sp.; assembly: GCA_910577225.1. Taxonomy (GTDB): domain Bacteria; phylum Bacillota; class Clostridia; order Lachnospirales; family Lachnospiraceae; genus Eubacterium_J. Next base: position 39,112 of record CAJTMV010000013.1, read on the forward strand.
CGATATTTCGATGCCGGGAATGGATGGGTTTGAGCTGTGCAAGAGCCTGAAGGCGAATAAGGTTACAAAAGAAATTCCGGTGATCTTTATTTCTGCGTTTGACGAAGCGGAAGATATTGTTAAGGGATTAAAGCTGGGCGGCGAGGATTATATTACGAAGCCGTTTATTACCGAAGTCGTGCAGGCGCGCGTGGCGGTGCATCTGCATCTGTATTCTGTGAAGCACGAGCTGATGGAAACGAACCGGAAACTGCAGATATCGGTAGACGCGCAGCTGCGGCAGATGGAGGAAGAGAAAAAAAATATTTTGTATGCGCTTGCCAACATTGCGGCGAAAAACTCCGGCTTCGAGCAGGGACACATGCAGCGTCTGCGCCGCAACTGCCGGATACTGGCACAGGGCATGCAGCTGTCGCCGAGATTTGAAGATCAGATTTCTGACGATTACATCGATGCGATCGAGCTGGCCGCCTGTCTTTGCGATATTGGAAATATCGGAATACCAAAAGAGCTGCTGCGCAAAGAGACGGGGTTTACACAGGAAGAGACAGAAATACTGCACAGTCATACCGAGCTTGGCGCGCAGTTGCTGACGGATTTGCATGTAAACAGCGATTACAACGACTTTTTGAATATATCGATCGGAATATCCCGCTCTCATCATGAAAACTGGGATGGCAGCGGCTATCCGCAGGGACTGAAAGAGGAGCAGATTCCGGTGGCGGCGCAGATCGTTTCCATTATGGAGACATACTGTGTACTGACAGGCGAGAAAAAGCATACGAGGGAGGATGCGCTGGAAATCATGAAAAAAGACGAGGGAATCCGATTTAATCCGGATATTTATCAGATCTGTTGCAGAATTTCCAGACAGTTTTGTTAAAAGAAATGAGAGATAGATTTTGTAAATAGCTAACGGGGTGATGAGTTTGATAACAGATGAGGAGTTTACGAGGATATCCACTTATGTGAAGGGGCACTACGGTATCGATATGAGCCAGAAAAAAGTAATTGTGAACGGACGGCTGGAAAATTACATCCGTTCGGGCGGCTGGAAGTCCTTCAATGAGTTTATGAATGCTGTGGAGCATGATAAAACCGGTAAGCAGGAAAAAATGCTTGTCAATCTTCTGACGACAAATCATACTTATTTTATGAGAGAATTTGAGCAGTTTGATTTTTTTCGAAAAGAGATACTGCCATGGATTAAAAAGAAAGAAATGCATACAAAAGACGTGCGCGTCTGGTGCGGAGCCGCTTCGTCCGGAGAGGAGCCTTATATGATCGCTATGGTACTGGCTGATTTTTTCGGCATGGAGCGCAGCCAGTGGGATCTGCGGATTCTGGCGACGGACGTATCGACTGGTATTTTAAAGCAGGCAATTGCCGGCGTATATACGGCTCAGCAGCTGGAAAGTGTGCCGGGTCAGTGGAAACGACAGTTTTTCAGACAGACCAAAGATGGGAAATATGTGGCGGCGGACGAGATAAAAAAAGGAGTTTTATTCCGCCAGTTTAACCTGATGTCTCCTTTTCCGTTCAAACGAAAAATGCATACCGTGTTTTTGCGGAATGTGATGATCTATTTTGACGACGCTACAAAAAGGCAGCTGGTGCAGAAGGTGTACGATTTTCTGGAACCGGGAGGGTATCTGCTCATAGGTACCACAGAGACGCTCGATCGGAGTTCTACGCCGTTTGAGATAGTCCAGCCGTCTATATTTCGAAAAAAGGAAGGATGAGAAGCGTTATGCGGTCAATAAAAGTTTTAGTTGTAGATGATTCGCTTGTATTCCGGGAACTTTTAATTCAAAACCTGAGCAGAGATCCTGCAATTACAGTTGTAGCAGCTGCAAAAGATCCATATGAAGCGCGGGATGCTATTATCCGGTATAAACCGGACGTTATGACTTTGGATGTGGAGCTTCCGCGTATGAACGGGATTGAATTTTTAAGAAAGCTGATGCCGCAGTATCCGCTGCCGGTTGTGGTTATCAGCGCTTTGAGTGATAAAGTATTCGACGCGATGAACGCGGGAGCGGTAGATTTTGTAGGAAAACCGGCGATTACGAACCGGATGCAGCTGGAGGATTTTATTCGTAACGAGCTGCTTGTCAAGATCAAGATCGCTTCTACGGCAAAAATCGGAAATATTAAAAAGAAAGTACCTGCGCCCCAGAGCTTTAGCGGCACGACAGTCGGGAAAAGTAACCTGCTTGTGGCGATCGGAGCGTCGACAGGCGGTACGGAGGCGATTTTTGAAGTAGTCAAGGGGTTTGGGCCGGATATACCAGGCGTTGTAATCGTACAGCACATGCCGCAGGGCTTTACGTCCATGTATGCAAAAAGGCTTGACGATCAGTGTCGGGTACGTGTGAAAGAAGCGCAGACCGGAGATACGGTACGCCCGGGGCATGTACTGATTGCTCCTGGGGGCGATCAGCATATGCGTGTGGTCAAAGTAAACGGCGTTTATCAGGTGGAATGCCGCAGCGGGCCGAGAGTGAACGGTCATTGTCCATCCGTAGACGTGCTGTTTGAATCAGTGGCGAAAACCGTGAAAAAAGATGCGGTTGGCATTATACTGACCGGAATGGGAGGCGATGGAGCCAAAGGATTGTTAGCCATGCGGAATGCAGGCGCAAAGACCATCGGTCAGGACGAATCCACATGCATCGTATACGGAATGCCAAAGGTGGCATATGATATCGGAGCGGTAGAGCAGCAGGTAAAGCTGCCGGATATCGCTGCGAGGACATATATGATACTAAATAAAATGTAAAAGGAGAATAGATAATGAAAATTTTGTTGGCAGAAGATGATTTTGTAACCCGCAAGTTTATGGTGAATTTTTTATCTAAATACGGGGAATGCGACGTAACCGTAGACGGTATGGAAGCCGTAGACGCATTCATGATGGCGCTGGAGGATGAGGAGCCGTATGATCTCGTCTGCCTGGATATCATGATGCCTGTGATGGACGGCTATCAGGCGCTTGTTGCGATCCGAAAGCTGGAAAAGGAAAAAAATATATCGGAAGACAAAGCTGTAAAAGTTATTATGACGACAGCGCTGAATGAAGAAAGAAATGTTAAAATGGCGTTTGAACTGGGATGTACGATTTATTCCGGAAAGCCGATCAATCAGGACAGATTTGAACAGGCGCTTAAAAAGCTGAATCTGATCTGATCTGTCAGTCGAAGGCCTGACTATAGGACGGAAACGAAAAGAGACGCAAAAATATAACAAAAAGGAGAAGAATATGGCTGAAGGATTTAATACAGAAGACATGCTGGATATGTATCTGTTTGAGAACGGACAGCTTTTGGAACAGCTTCAGGATACCGTGCTGGAACAAAAGGATGCAGACTGTTTTGACGAAGACAGCATTAACGAAATCTTCCGGACGATGCATACGATCAAAGGTTCGTCAGGCATTATGATGTTCGATAATATTACGGCAGTGTCGCATAAATTAGAGGATATCTTCTTTTATCTGAGAGAATCTCATCCGGATAACGTTCCGCATCTGGAGCTGGTAGAACATGTGCTGCATGTCGAGGATTTTATCTCAAACGAAATGGAGAAAATCCGCAATGGAGATCCGGTAGACGGAGACTCCAGCGATATTATTGCGGAACTGGATAAATTTCTGAATAAAATCAAAGGGGAAGAAGGCGGGACAGCCGACGGCGCATCCAAGCCGCCGGCAAATAAAAGCGAGGAACCAAAGCAGTTTTACATCGCTCCGGTTGCGACCAGCGACAGTCATTTTTACAAGATTTTTATTACATTTTATTCAGATACCGAAATGGCAAACATTCATGCGTATAAGACCGTATACGCATTAAAGGAGATCGCGGAAGATCTGCTTTATACGCCGGAAAATATTATTTCGGACGAGAGCAGCTCAGAAGTGATTATTAAAGAAGGATTTAAAATGCTTTTGCAGACGCAGGCGGATCCGGCTGAAATACGTTCCATTGTTTCCGAAGGATATTCGGTGGAAAAGGTAGACGTAACTGAATGCAGTCCGGAAGAATATGTCCGCGGTTTTAGCGGCGGGGATGTTCAGATCGATCTGGATTCCAGTGTGGAAGCGATCGAAGCGCACGCGCAGGGAGTCGTGGCAGCGGACGCAAAAGATAAGGCCAAAATAGCTCCCGGCGATTTCGTCATTAAGTCGAAAGAACCAGGGAAGCAGAAAAAACTGGCCAAAGATAAGCCAAAAGCGGAAAAAGCGTCTTTTATCAGCGTGAATGTCAGCAAAATGAATCAGCTGATGGAGCTGATCGGAGAGCTTGTTATTTCAGAATCTGTCGTACTGCAGAGTTCGGATCTTAAGGTGCCGGGACTGAACCTGGATAATTTTAACAAAGCGGCTGCACAGTTATCCAAAATTTCAACGGATCTGCAAAATGTAATTATGTCGATGCGTATGGTTCCTTTGACAAATACGTTTCAGAAAATGAACCGTATCGTATTTGACGTATCACGCAAGCTCGGTAAGGATATTGAGTTTGAAATGGTCGGGGATACGACGGAAGTGGATAAAAATATTATCGAACATATTTCCGATCCGCTGATGCATCTGGTCAGAAATGCGGTCGATCATGGGATTGAGACAAATGAAGAACGTGCGGCCAGCGGAAAGACAGATAAAGGAAAAGTAACGCTATCGGCGAAGACGGAAGCCGGTAAAGTATGGATCACGGTTCAGGATAACGGAACCGGACTTGACCGGGAGAAAATTCTTGCAAAAGCGAGAAAACAGGGGATTTTGGACGCTTCCAGGCCGGACAGCTCTTATTCTGACAAGGAAGTGTATCAGTTTATCACTCTGCCGGGCTTTTCCACGAATGAACAGGTTACGGAATATTCCGGCCGTGGCGTAGGTATGGACGTCGTTGTAAGAAATATTCAGGAAATCGGCGGTATGCTCGACATTGAAAGCGATCCGGGAAACGGCAGTACGATGAGCTTAAAAATTCCGCTGACGCTTGCGATTATCGACGGAATTGTGATGGAGACAGGCGGTTCTTCCTTTGTCATGGAGTCCGGCGTCATCAAAGAATTTGTACGCGTTCGGGAAGATATGATGATTCATGAGCCGAACGGCGATGAGTATATCATGATTCGCGGCGAATGCTTCTCTGTCATAAGGCTTGGCGAATGGTATGGCTTAAGCGGTTACCAGGAAGCGGTGGAAGACGGCATGATGGTCATTATAGAGGTGGATGACAAGCGGATTGGTCTGTTTGTAGATACGCTGGTAGGCAAGCAGGAGATTGTAGTAAAGCCGATTCCTTCTTATATTAAAAAAATCAGGGGTCTGACGGGCTGTACCCAGCTTGGAGACGGCAGCATCGCTCTGATTCTGGATCCGGGCGGATTAATTGTATAAAATAAAGAGAAAGGAATGTAGGACCATATGAGTGAGGTAAGCAATTTGAATGATTCATCGGATCTTTTAGATCTGGGATACAGCGAAGTGGAAGAACATAAAAGTAAGTATATGACCTTTAAGTCCGGCAACGAATATTTTGGACTGAAGATCCAGTATGTGAATGAAATTATTCAGATTCAGGCAATCACAGCAGTTCCGGAAACGGAAGATTATATCAAAGGCCTGATCAATCTGCGCGGTAAAATCATCCCGGTTATCGACGTACGTCTGAGGTTCGGCCAGGAGGCATTTGAATATAATGACCGCACATGCATTATTGTGATTCAGTATAACGATATTATGGTTGGCCTGATCGTAGAAAAGATTGCAGACGTTGTGGAGATTAAAGACAGCGATATTCTGCCGCCGCCTACTATTTCACGCGCGGATCAGGGAAATCGCAAGTATATTTATGGTATTGGCAAAATCGGCGAAACGGTTAAGCTGCTGTTAGATCCGGATAAGCTGTTGCGTGATGTGGATCTTTCGTCTGTAGAACAGTCGAATATGTTAAGTGAAGAAGAATGAGAGGTAGTGTAACGATGAAAAACTGGACGATAAGGGCAAAATTAATGCTGGGTTTTTTTATCAGTATTATAATGACAATTTTAAATATTGTATTCAGCGAACTTACCACCAGAATGGCAGCCAGATATTCCGGTGAAGCGTTAAAAGATTATAACAGGAACGCGTCTATTTTTACGTATTCCGTCGGAATCATTTCCATTATTATTATTTTATGGGTTGCGTTTGTCATCATCCGGCAGATTCGGATGTCCGTAGAAGAATTATCCAATGCGGCAAGACAGATTGCCAAAGGGCGCGTGGATATTCAGATCAAAAAGTACAGCAACGACGAGCTGGGACAGTTAGTAGACGAGTATGAAAAAGTGATCCAGAATATTAAAAACCAGGCGCATGTCGCAGAGGAAGTATCTAATGGGAATCTGACGATTACAGTCACTCCGACATCCTCAGACGATCTGCTTGGCAATTCGTTAAAGAAGCTGGTGGAAGATAATTATCATGCGCTGTCGAACATTAGCGAATCTGGTACGCAGGTAACGATCAGTTCTTCCCAGGTGGCAAGCGCAAGCCAGGCGCTGGCACAGGGATCGACGCAGCAGGCAAGCGCGATTCAGCAGATTACAGCTTCGATCGACGAGATTGCCGAGAAAACAAAAGAAAATGCAGAGCAGGCAAATTCAGCGGCAAATCTGATCGAACAGGCAATCGAAGACGTCAAACACGGAAATTTGCGGATGAAAGATATGACGGACGCGATGCAGGCGATTAATCAGTCGTCGGAAAGTATTTCCAAGATTATTAAGACGATCGACGACATTGCGTTTCAGACCAATATCCTTGCGTTAAACGCAGCGGTTGAGGCGGCAAGAGCAGGAGAAGCAGGAAAAGGCTTTGCAGTGGTGGCGGAAGAAGTCAGAAGTCTTGCGGCAAAGAGCGCGGCTGCAGCCGCAGAGACGGCAGAGCTGATCGAGGATTCCATTACAAAGGTAAGTACCGGTTCACAGATTGCGGAGGAGACCGCAGTCGCTCTTGAAACAATAACAGATGTAGTGCAAAAAAGTGAAGGCATTATCAATGGTATTGCGGATTCTTCCAATTATCAGGCAACCGCAGTCGCACAGATCGAGCAGGCGATTACACAGGTTTCTCAGGTTGTACAGACAAATTCGGCAACGAGCGAGCAGTGTGCGGCGGCCAGCGAAGAGCTTTCCAATCAGGCGGCCAAGATGAGAGATATGCTTTCGATTTACAATTTGGGGGCAGGCAGACAAAATACGAGTCAGGGATTTGATTATCGCAGTGTTGAAACAGACAATACTGAAGACAGAAACGAACCGGTAATTTCTCTGGAAGACGATTTTGGGAAATACTAGGAGGGTGTATTTATGAAGAATCTGAAAATAGGAACCAAGCTGCTGCTAACGTTTATGATTATCATCGCGTTGTTTTGCGGAACGGTTTATGTAGCGACATCCGGACTGCGTCAGGGCTCTGATAAATATTCGGAATTTTATAATGAAGAATATCAGATTACGCAGCGGGTGATGAGTATGCGCCGCGGACTGCAGATTATAGTCAAGGATCTTACGTTTATGACGATCGATGACGATGCGGAAAGATATGAATCTTATCAGAGCGACATGCAGGAGGAAATGGATCTGCTGGAAGGAAACGCAGCCTGGATCAGCCAGAATTTAAAGACAGAATCCGATGCGTTCGACGTATTTGCGGAACATATTCTTAAGGCAGTCGATATGCAGGAAACGGTCGTTGCATTGTCAAAGACGGATAAAACGCATGCACAGCAGATCTTAATCGAGGAATATCAGCCGCTTGTGGTAGCTGCCGTAAGCGCTTTAAAACAGATCAGCGATGAGGTAGAGGCCGGCGTAGATAAAAACTTTAACGATTCCTTAGCGATGCAGAAATCTATCACATATTCCTTACTTGCGCTGGCTGCGGCTGCATTACTGATTACAATTGTGCTTTGCCTGTATCTGACAAGAATGATTACAAAGCCGATTCACGAGCTGGTAGCGTCTGCAGGTAAGATTGTAGCAGGTAATTTTGATTTTCAGATTGCATATCGTTCCAAAGACGAACTGGGAGGTCTTGCAAATGCGTTCCGTGATATGGCTTCGATTCTGGGAGATATTATTGCGGATGCATCCAGACTGTTAAGTGAAATGGCAAACGGTAATTTTGATGTGCGCACAAAAGCGGAAGAACGTTACGTCGGAGATTTTCAGGGTCTGTTATCTTCGATTCGGAAACAGAACCGCGATTTAAGTTCTACGCTTGCACAGATTAATTCCAGTGCAGACCAGGTATCTTCCGGCGCGAATCAGGTATCCTACGGAGCGCAGGCGCTTTCTCAGGGAGCTACCGAGCAGGCCGCTTCTGTAGAAGAGCTGGCTGCAACGATTGCGGGTATTTCCCAGCAGGTAAAGGAAACGGCGGAAAATGCGGCTACGGCAAGAACCCAGTCCAATTCTGCAGGGGATAAAGTAGAAGAATGCAACCGTCAGATGAAAGATATGACCAGGGCGATGGAAGAGATTACGCGTACTTCCAATGAGATCGGCAAGATTATCAAGACGATTGAAGATATCGCGTTCCAGACCAATATTCTCGCATTAAACGCGGCGGTAGAAGCATCCCGCGCAGGTACGGCAGGCAAAGGCTTTGCCGTTGTCGCAGACGAGGTACGCAACCTTGCCAGCAAGAGTGCGGAGGCGTCCAAGGATACGTCTGACTTAATTGAAAGCGTGATAGGAGCAGTATCACAGGGAACACAGATTACGAACGCAACGGCAAAATCGCTCATACAGGTTGTGGATGAAGTGCGCGAGGCAACTGCTACGGTAGGAAAGATAGCGACTGCGGCAGAAGGACAGGCGGGTGCGGTAGAGCAGGTATCTGTCGGTGTGGATCAGATTTCGAGCGTCGTACAGACAAATTCCGCGACTGCGGTACAAAGCGCTGCAGCGAGCGAAGAACTCTCCAGCCAGGCTGAAGTCCTTAAGAATCTGGTAGCAAAATTCTCTCTGAGAGAAGAGTATGCACAGAGTAATATCAGTTTTGATTCTGACTTTGAAAAAATGTAAAAATGATATTACATACAATATTTCCTGATAAAAAATTTCTTGATAAAAGATACCAGATGTGATAAAATAATGCAAATTTAGTTCGAAAGGCGGTTTTTTATGGGATTATTTGAAGACTTAAAAGTACTGGGCGTAGACGTGGACGGCGGTCTGAAACGGATTGGCGGAAATGAGGCGCTTTATAAGAGACTTTTAAATACGTTTGTAAAAGCGATGAAAGGGCAGCAGGTTTCACCGGATTTTGACACGAATGATTATGAAGACGTCAAGGAGAAAGCGCACGCGATTAAAGGAACGTCGGGGAATCTCTCAATTACGCCGGTATTTGAAGCATATTCACAGATTATGGATCTGCTGCGGGCAGAAAAGCCGGAAGAGGCAAAAGAAATATTAAAGAAAGTAATACCTGTACAGGAGGAAATTGTAGCCTGTATAGAAAAGTATGCAGAATAAATTTGGCAAAAAGGCCAGAAACGTGTTTGAAAATTGCAAAAAGCGGGTTTTCAAACACGTTTTTGTATGGGTGCATGAGAATATTATGGATAAAAAGACGAAAAGATTTTTTACACGAAGCGTTGTCAGTATTTTCTTTTTATGTATAGGGGTGTTTCTTTTTCTGACTTATTATATGAGGACACGGACGGAACATGTGATTAAAAATACGACAAGTCTCTATATGTCGGAAATGAGTCTGCAGGTACAGGAAAAGTTTACAGCGATCATCCATTTGCGGATGGAACAGGTAGAAGCGATGATTGGCCTGTATCCGCCGGAGACGGCAGTTTATGGAGAGCAGATGTGCCAAAATCTGGTAGAAAATGCAAAAATTCGGAATTTTTCTTATGTTGGTCTGTACGCAAAAAACGGAGAGCTGGAAGATTTGTATGGGAGTTCCATCGAGCTGGTGCAAAAGAGCGGGATTGCAAAGACGATGCAGCCGGGCGCATATGCAGTCGGAGAAGCCAAAAATGAATATGGACAAAAAATGCTGATGATCGGGATGAATGCGGCATATCCAATGAAAAACGGCAGTAAAAGCAAAGCGTTGTTTGTCGGAATGCCGATGGACTATCTGCGCGACGTTTTGTTTTTAGATCAGAATGAATCATTGCTATATTATCATATTATAGATACCCGGGGGGATTTTGTCATTCGAAGCGGAGACGCATTTCGGGAAAGTTATTTCGAACGTATGCTGGATCGTTTTGAGAAATTGAACGGTAAAACGCCGCAAATGTATGTACAGGAGCTTTCAGATGCCATGCAGCGGCAGGATGTCTACGCAACGACCGTCTCTATGGACGGGCAGGAAATGGATATGTACTGTACGCCGCTGATTTCTAACAGCAGCTGGTATCTGATCGCGGCCATGCCGAATAATATACTGATGGAATCGATCCGAAATCTGGACAGTACGAGAAATCTGATCATGCTTACGTCAGCCGCTACGATTTTAATTGCGATGGGCGTTATTTTTATTTTGTATTACCGTCTGTCACGCCAGCAGATGAAAGAGCTGGTCAAGGCGCGCAACGAAGCGGATTATTCCAACGCGGCCAAAAGTAATTTTCTATCCAGCATGAGTCATGAGATCCGGACGCCGATGAACGCGATTATCGGAATGACTGAAATTGCCCAGCGCAATATTGCGGATCCCGGAAGGGTCAGCGACTGCCTGAAAAAAGTCCGTCTGTCCAGCAAGCATCTGCTTGGACTGATTAACGATGTGCTGGATATGTCCAAAATTGAAAGTAAAAAGATGACGTTAAATATCGCTCCGGTTTCGCTGCGGGATACGATGGACGATCTTGTGAATATTATTCAGCCGCAAATTAAGGCGAAAAAACAGCATTTTGATATTTTTATTCAAAATATTATTTCCGAAGGGATTTGCTGCGACGACGTGCGTTTGAATCAGGCGCTGATCAATATTTTGTCGAATGCGGTCAAATATACGCCTGAAGGAGGAAGGATTTATATTTATCTGAACCAGGAGCCGTCGCAGCTGGGAGACGCTTATGTACGTACGCATTTTTCCATTGTAGACACGGGAATGGGGATGTCGCCGGAATTTCTTGAAAAGATATGGGATACGTTTGCCAGAGAAGAGACAGATCAGGTACGTCATATCGTCGGCACCGGATTGGGAATGTCTATTACAAAAAGTCTGGTAGATCTGATGGGAGGAACGATCGATGTGGAAAGCGAGCTTGAAAAAGGAAGCTCTTTTCATATTACGCTGGACGTAGAAAAGGCGGAGTCAACCGATTTGTCGCTGATGAAGCTGCCGGAATGGGACGTGCTTGTTGTGGATGACGATGAACAGCTCTGCTCCAGCGCCGTATCCAATCTGGAGCTTTTGGGCGTTCATTGCGAATCGACGCAAAGCGGCGTACAGGCTGTTTCCATGGTAAAAGAACGCAGGGAACAGGGCAGGGATTATGACTTTTTACTGATCGACTGGAAAATGCCGGGGCAGGACGGGATTGAGACCATACGTATGATTCGCGAACAGGTCAGCAAAGATCTGCCGATTTTTCTAATGTCGGCAGACGACTGGAGCGAAGTAGAAGACGAGGCTGCGCAGACCGGCATTGAAGGATTTATTTCCAAACCGTTGTTTGCTTCTCGTCTGTATGAGCGTCTGCGTAAGTATATGGAAGGATATGAAGAGCAGACGGTATCCGCGGAGGAATTAAAAGAAGAGTTTTCTTTTGAAAACAAACGGGTATTGCTGGCGGAAGATATGGAGATCAACTGGGAAATTGCAAATGAGATTTTATCCAGTACCGGAATGCAGCTGGAACATGCGCAGGATGGCAGAGAATGCGTGGAAATGTTCCAAAAATCGGAAATCGGGTATTATGACGCGATACTGATGGATATTCGTATGCCGCACATGGACGGGTATGAGGCGACAAAAGCGATCCGTGCGCTTGGCCGTGCGGACGACAGTCTGCCGATTATTGCGATGACTGCGGACGCATTCGAAGGCGATGTGCAAAAGTGTCTGGATGCGGGAATGAACGATCATCTTGCCAAACCGCTGGACATTGGAGAGTGCATGCGTGTACTGCAGCATCATCTGGGATGATTCACTTTTTGACATCCGGTTCATATGATAATAAAAAATGCAGGATTGCGTATATATGGACAGGGTTCGAAATTTAATAAACTGTGACCAGATACACCGCCTTGGCTACACTGGACGCGGCATTGGAATTGCTATCCTGGATACGGGGATTGCCCTGCATCCGGATTATGCAGAACGTATCCGGGTATTTCACGATTTTTGCAATCACAAAAATAATCCTTATGACGATAATGGCCATGGCTCTCACATCGCGGGCATTATTGCAGGAAATGGGCGCATGAGCAGGGGACGTTACCGTGGCGTTGCGCCTATGGCGTCCCTGATCGTTTTGAAAGTACTCGATCGTACAGGAAATGGAAATACAAAAGATGTTGTGGAAGCAATGAAATGGATTATTGAAAATCGTGAGCGGTATCAGATCCGCATCGCTAACATTTCTGTCGGAATGCTGCCGCAGTCCAGGACGGGAGAGCGGAACCAGATGCTGGAATGGGTAGACCATATGTGGGACAGCGGCGTATTTACGGTAGCTGCAGCGGGCAACGGCGGGCCGTCTTCAAGCAGCGTAACAATTCCGGGCGCCAGCAGCACGGTACTGACGGTAGGAAGCAGCGACGACAGAGATCAGCTCGTACGCAGACGAGGGCTGTATCCAGGCTACAGTGGTATGGGACCGACGGACTGCTGTGTATGCAAGCCGGAAATTCTTGCGCCGGGAACGGAAATTCGCAGTTGTCATTTTTCAGGAAATGGGTATACTGTGAAAAGCGGGACATCGATGGCTACGGCTGTCGTCTCTGGCGCATGTGCGTTAGCGTTAGACAGATATCCGCAGCTGACGCCGGCTGGATTAAAGCTGAGGTTTTACGAGAAGCTGACGACGGATCAGCAGGCATCCTGCTGGGGAACGCTGGACGTCAGGAAGCTGCTGCAGCGGTGAGCGGAAGGATCCAAAGGTAAAGGAGTAAAAAATTGGTTTTGATATTCAAGGCACTTCGTATCATAAGAAAAGCAGTTCAGAAACTGTTCAGCAGGCTGTTTGTAGTGGCGCTTGGCATTGTCCTGCAGCTGGCATGGCTGTTTCTTGTGCTGTATCAGTTCAGCGCCCAGCATACGTTTGCAAATGTAATTGTGACTGCGATCGGTATGCTGACTGCTTTTTATGTGATCAGCAGGCCGTTTCATCCCGCGGCAAAGCTGGCGTGGACCGTCGTACTGCTGACAGTGCCGCTTCTTGGCATCCTCATTTATTTTGTGTTCGGCAGGCCGGAACTGACGAAGCGGACAAGAGAAGGCATGGAAAAGGTGAATCTGGGAGTTGAGATTCATCTAAAGCAGGATGCTCAGGTAAGAAAACATATCAAAGAAACCGATGCCAATATCCTTCGCCAGTCCGAATATATTCTGCGGCAGGCAAAATTTCCGGTTTACGAGCATACGGAAACGAAATACTATCCGTGCGGAGAAGAGATGTTTGAGGATATGCTGGACGCGATCGGGCAGGCCACGCAGTTTATCTTTCTGGAGTATTTTATTATCAGTCCGGGCATTATGTTCGAACGTCTGCTGACCGCACTCGAGCAAAAGGTACGCCAGGGCGTGGATGTGCGGCTGATTTATGACGATGTCGGCTGTGTGGCGACACTTCCGGTAGATTTTGTCCGATATATGGAAACGATCGGTATCCGCTGCGCGGTCTTTAACCGGTTCTGGCCAGTGTTAAGCATTGTGATGAATAACCGTGATCATCGGAAAATACTCGTCGTCGACGGCATTTTGGGATTTACAGGCGGAATCAATATCGCAGATGAATATATCAATGAAAAAGTCCGGTTCGGTTATTGGAAAGATACCGGAATACGGATCAAAGGAGAAGCGGTCTTTAATTTTACGGCAATGTTTTTGGAAATGTGGGACTATATCCGTAAGGAGAAAGACGATTATCTAAAGTTTCGTCCCAGACTGCCGGAGTACGACACGCAGGAGCACGGTTTTGTCCAGCCTTACGGAGATACGCCGTTAGACCGGGAAAACGTCGGAGAAAACGTCTATCTGAATATGATCAATAAGGCAAAGCATTATTTATATATTTATACGCCATATCTGATTATAGATCAGGAAATGCAGACGGCGCTCTGCAATGCGGCAAAAAGCGGAGTGGACGTCAGACTGGTAACGCCTGGAATACCGGATAAAAAAATTATTTTTCTAATGACACGCTCGAATTATAAAGTGCTGCTTGAGAGCGGCATCAAAATATATGAATATACGCCGGGATTTATTCATGCCAAATGTTTCCTCTGTGATGATGAGACAGCTGCCGTTGGCAGCATTAATCTGGATTACCGCAGTCTGTATCTGCATTTTGAATGTGGGGTCTGGATGTACCGCAGCGAGGCGGTTATGCAGCTGAAAGAAGATATGGAGCAGACGTTTGCATGCTCGCGCCAGATTTTGAAAGAAGAGTGGAAAGAGCCGAATTTCTTTTTATGGGCAGCGCAGACTGCGCTCAAACTTTTTGCGCCGTTATTGTAACAAACGGAAAACGGTCATATTGCTGTTCCCATTTCCGCCTCGGAAAGAATGTCCGGCTGGGAATGGGAGCAGCATGGTAGGAATGTTTACATCAGAAAAAACAATTTTTGCAAAAGATGCAAAAAATAATCGGCAAATGCGGCATGTTTGATACTTTCTGCGTACAGGATATTGATATGTCCCAGCTCCTTATCACCGAGGTAATAGGTCACTTTTCCGGCTGGTTCGCCCTTTGTGACAGGCGCGGTTACAGATTTTGGCAGCCGCATTTTTTTGGTGATCTGGCTTAGGTCTTCTCCGCTTGTACTCACATAGCTCATATCCGATTCATAAGCAAGCGATACCGTATCTTTTTCCCCCTTCTTTACGGCCAGATCAGGCAGTGGAGAAGGATTTTTGTCTTTATAGACGCGGCAGACAGAGAAACCGTAGTTTAACAGTGTCTGCGCGTCCGCGGTACGTGATGGAATATCCGGAGCAGCCATCAATACAGCGATCAGCTTTACGCCGTCTTTTTCAGCGGTAGCGGCCAGACAGTATTTGGCGGCAGCCGTATAGCCGGTTTTAAGACCGGTCGCGTAAGGATATTGTTTGAGCAGTTTATTGGTATTGGCCAGACCGAATTCCGAATCGCCTCTTTTGGTGCGGTGAATAATATTTTCCATCCAGATCGTACAGTAGTCATGAATCTGCGGATGCCGGACGCTCAGCTCCCTGGACATAAGCGCGATGTCATAGGCGCTTGTCAGATGCCCGTTTGCGGACAGGCCGCAGCAATTGACAAAATGCGTATCGTTCATGCCAAGATCGGCAGCTTTTTTGTTCATCTGCGCGACAAATTCTTCTTCACTGCCACAGATGAACTCTGCCATTGCGACACAGGAAGCGTATATGGATAGTAGTAGTATGGATACGTTCCTTTTGCGATAAATCAAAGTAAATGATATATGAGAAATGAAAAGTCTGTGAAAGAGCAGGATGTATGTATCCGTCTTATATACCAAACTTTAATAAATTAATCAGACTGTTTGAACTTTTATCTGACCATCCCTGTTTCTCTTTTTTCATTCCGTTTCTGAAATGGTTCTTTAGTTTATATAGTTTTTGCGTGTTGTCCAGATAGAGGGACGGCTCATATCCATATCGGATCAGGAATCCATCCAGTTCGTGTTCCGGAATTTTGCAGGCGTCACAATAACTGAGCTTTATAAATCTGTTTCTGTCATCTAATAAATCAGGTAATAATAACTTCACATACATGATAGCTACCTCTCTTTCATTCCATATTATTGGTATTATACTATATTAGAAGTATTATTCATAGCATGAACATATGTTTTGTATAATCTAACAGTCATTGAAGTTTGATTTTGACAATCTGGCGAAAAAAATCCGTCTGTAATGTCGTGATGCGGAAAAATGGGCTGTGATTTGAATAAGATACAAAAGGCAGGAATAGAATGGAAAGAAAAACCGGGATATCATGTGGAAAAACGGATTTTGAGTGAAAAAAATGAAAACGTAAGAGTCGCCATCGTCTATGGAGAAAAAAAACTGACGGACTGTATGGAACGTATTATTTGTAAACATTTCAGGGAGAAAAAGCAGACGGATACGATGGAACATGAAGTTTTAAACACAGAGAGGAGAAATGCAGACGAGCTGCATAAAAAATAACATACGCAGACACTGGAAAAGCAGAAAACAGACGGATATCAGGTACCTGAACCAGAACAATCATAAGCGCAGGATAATTTCATAACAATATAATTTAATGAGAATATAATTTAATGACGATATATTTTAAAGACGATTGGAGCGGAGATATGAAAGGGAATCGTGCGGTATTATATCTGAGATTAAGTAAAGAAGATGTGGACAAAGTAAAGAAAGGCGATGACAGCGCGAGTATTGTCAATCAGAGATTGTTATTAACCGATTACGCACTGGCGAAACAGTTTCAGATTGTAAATGTATATTCTGACGATGACGAAAGCGGGTTATACGATAACCGGCCGGAATTTGAAAGAATGATGTTCGACGCGAAGATGGATGCGTTTGATATTATTATTGCAAAAACGCAGTCCAGGTTTTCCAGAAATATGGAGCATATTGAAAAATATCTGCATCATGATCTTCTCAATCTGGGTATTCGGTTTATCGGAGTGGTCGACGGCGTGGATACGGATAACGAGGATAATAAAAAAAGCAGACAGATCAACGGTCTGGTGAACGAATGGTATTGCGAGGATTTATCCAAAAATATTAAAAGCGCATTACGGGCAAAAATGAAAGCGGGTCAGTTCTTAGGTTCTTCCTGTCCGTATGGATATCGAAAAGATCCTGACGATCATAATCATCTGGTGATCGACGAATATGCGGCAAATGTGGTGAAAAGAATTTATCAGCTGTATTTGTCCGGTTACGGAAAAGCGAAAATAGGCTCCATGTTATCTTCCGATGGGATATTAATACCGACCTTATATAAAAGGCAGGTGCTGGGCGAGAATTATTACAACTGCAGATCGCTGGATACGACGAAAAACTGGTCTTATCAGACGATACATACGATATTAAATAATGAAACTTATATCGGCAATCTGGTCCAAAACAAGGCGAATACGATATCCTATAAAGATAAAAAGAAAAAGCTGCTGCCAAAAGAGAAGTGGATCGTTGTAAAGCATACGCACGAACCGATTATCGAGCCGGAAATATTTGACCGCGTGCAGAAATTGCAAAAAGCACGGATCCGAAGCGTGGACGCAGGAGAAGAAAACAGCATATTTGCCGGGATGATTTACTGTGCGGACTGTAAACATGCGATGGTAAGAAAATACGCCAGACGCGGAAACAGAGCGTTCACCGGCTATCAGTGCAAAACGTATAAGACATATGGAAAGCAATTTTGCGACAGTCACAGTATCGATATGCAGTCGTTAAAAGATGCGGTGCTTTTTTCATTAAAAGAGCAGGCACGGGAGATCTTAAGTCGGGAAGATGTGGAAGAATTAAACGAACGGATTACACAATATGAGACGCAGGACGATACGAACATACGGATAGCGGATCTGCAAAAGAAAATGGATAAAATCAAATCGTTCAAAAAAAAGACATACCACAACTATCTGGAAGAGGTGATTTCCCGGGAAGACTATCTGCGATATATCCGCGAATATGACGACCAGATAAACGAACTGCAGATAAGACAAACTGCGATGCAAAAAAAAGCGGAACAGCAGCAAAGCACGCCTGATCCGTGGGCGGAGAATTTTGCAGATTTTATGAACGTAACAGAATTAACAAGAGATATGGTGCTGGAACTGATTCACCGAATGGAAGTGCATGCAGATGGTTCGGTAACTGTCTGGTGTCAGTTTCATAATTCTGGCGCGGAGTAACGACGGTGGTATGTATGTGGATCCGTGCAGCCGCTGCATTTTATATGCCCGGCGCGGCAGACATGATTTTCTCCTGGCGTATTTTACGCATTCTTACGGATTTTGCAGCGAGTGCAAAGTCCTGGTGAACAGCAACCATGATGCTTTGAGAGGAAAACAGTATAGTTAAATGATGTTGACAATTTTAAGTATTGATAGTATTATAAAAATAATTGTACGGATCGATTTCATCTAAATGATAAAAATGATAAAACGTTTGTTTGGAAAGGAGGGTTCAGATGGAACAGTATGGTGATGAACGTTTTATGAATGTGCTTAGAAACAGGCAGGTGCTGTCCCGAAACAAGGATATTCAGCAGGGACCTGTATTTGTGGGTGAGGAACCGCTTCAGTTTGCCGAGCGTGAAATTGTTAAGAAGAAATTCTGGATCTGGCTGCCGGAGAATTTTACTTTGATGAGCAGACAGCTGGCAAAGATGAAATATCTAAACGAAAACAGGCCGGAGATTATTTATATGAATGAAATGGGAGACGTAAATATCGCGTTTTCCCATAAAAAAGATAACATACAGGATGGTCAGGAAGTGCAGATGCGTGATCTTGTGGAGCAGATCATTTTGAGACTGTATCCATCCAGTCAGACGATAGAAAAGCAGATTTGTCAGATCGGAGAAAAGCAGGTTGCCTGGTTCGATTTTATTTCGCCGGCATTAGATGCAGACGTATATAATCTGATGTTTTTTTCGTCGATCGGGAAACGGTTGTTTGTGGGATCCTGTAATTGTACCAAACAGGATCAGGACGTGTGGAAACCGTTGTTTTTACAGATGATTGCGTGTATGCGATTTGCATAATGATAAGGAAAGAGGTGGAAGGTAACCGATGGAAGATAGTTATGCTAATTATACGATTGATCCGGAAGCGCTCAGGCAGGGACTGGAGATTCTTGGATTTATTGCTACCTCTATTGGTATTGGGGTCGGTATTTGTAACCCCATAGGCGGTTCGCTTGCTGCGCTTGCAGGTTTGAGTATGGCTTTAGGTGTGGGCTGCAGCTCTCTGAGTGCAGTGTCAAATTTATCAGAGGGAGATATAGAAGGTGCGTTTTGGAATGTTGCAGAAGATCTTTTAGGAAAAGGAGTGTTGAAACTTGGGCGATTGGGATTCGGAAAGATGCTGACAGGTGCAAAGCTGACAGAAGAAGAAATAGAGCAAGTGGCATTTCTGTTTTGTGATATGCCAGGGTTGTCAGTGGAAATGGCCTTACAATATAAGGGGGTTTTGGATTAAATTAACGTAAAACCAATGGAATCCAAGGCAGGACAGAAAGTTATCGATACAGTTTGTAATTGTGTCAGCCAGCTGCCACCAATTCCTGAGAAATAAAGAGCCGGTCATACGCATTGACAGGATTCATCCGCGTATGACCGGCTCTTTGTTCCTCAATTTACAGGCGACACAGGCGTCGTTGGCACTTGCGACGCTGATGCATTTGATCAGCGTTTCAACGGTCTGTACCTCTCCGGCTTCCAGAAAAACCTGTGAGCCGCCCATGCTGGCAGCATATTCAGATACAGTTACTTCGTCCGTAAGCGCAATCTGATTTTTTTCTATGGCGTCAAAAATCAGACAGAGTGTCATGACTTTTGTAACGCTGGCTGGGGGACGGGGCGTATGTTCTTTTTTCTGATACAAAATAGTTCCGGTTTCCGCTTCCATTAAAAGAACGCTGGGAGCCGAAACGTCAAGGGAAGGATTGGAAGTGGAGTTTTTCTTTTTGGCGTGCACCGGGCAGGATGCGGATAGAAATAAGACAAGCGCCAGAAACAGAGTGACAAAACGCTTCATAGTTGTGATACCTGAAATTCTTTTTTATAATTTAGTACGGAATATTGAAAAATATGACTGATTTGTGCATTCTTAATTACATATTCTGCTCAGAGTATATCTTTTTGAAATACCAGAGCGTGGCTGGAAAATCATTCCCGATATCATTCGCCTTGTTCTGGGAGATACAAAAAGGATTCCGCTTTTTATACTACATCAGCATAACAAGCGAAATTAATAACTTTCCGAAAATAAAAGGAGCGTAAAGTGCATGGCGATTCCATAGACTTTACACTTCTTTTGTTGCAGAAGATTAAGCGGATGTTATTCTTTGATGATGTCAATCTCTGCCATATTTACACCAAGACTGTTGAGTAACGCTTTTAAAGAAGCGTATTGCTCTTTTAATTCGGCGTATGTTTCTGTTGCATGTTCTTTTTTTGCAAACCGCATATAACGCTGAATATTCCTGAAGTCTTCCAGTCCTTTTTGTATAATTTCTCCGTTGTTCATTTCCTCTGTTACCTCCATATTCTCACCGCCTTTAGGATAGATGCAGTTATTATTTACTACAATCATTATAGCGTATGTGGCTGCGGGTGTAAAGTCTGTTCAGCTGCCGGGGCGTTTTGTTTGCTGCAGCGCTGTTATTGTAAAACTGATGTGGTCAGAATCCGTTATGGACCACGCAGTTTCCTGATATCGACGAAAATAAGCAAATATGGATATTTGGGGAATACAAACAAATTATGCATTGACATATGAACGCACAATCATTAAAGTATTATTGTCCGGGAAAAATTTACAGCTGCAGACACGAAAGGTCATCCGGATCCTTCGCGATTTTAGAACAAATGACGGATTTGCCGCTTCTTTTGAAGCATTTTTTGGTGAAAATATATTTTGGAAAAAGGTTTGAATATGAATGTATTAATTGGTATAATTAGCGTTATCGTAATGATTTATCTGGTCTGGCAGTATCAGGAACTCAAAAAATTTCAAATTACACGGTATGAAATGACATCGTCAAAAGTCAGAAAGAAAATAAATATGGTTCTTATTTCAGATCTGCACTCCTTTTCGTATGGAAAGGAAAACAGACTTCTTTTTGAAGCGGTAAAAAATGCGGCGCCGGACCTGATTCTGATTCCGGGCGATCTGATTGTAACTGCAGAGACGAAAAAGTATGAGATTTCACTCCGGTTTGCGCAAAAGCTATGCTCGCTTGGCGTGCCGGTTTTATTCAGCAACGGAAATCATGAGAGTAAAGCGGCTTTGCCGGAATCCGAAAGCGCGTCCGTATATGAACAGTATGACAGACAGCTCAGGCAGACCGGCGTTACGGTGCTGAACAACAAAAGCTGCGAAGTTTCGGCCGGAGGCACGGATGTGCGCGTCAGCGGCCTGGAGCTGCCGCTGTCCAGCTATAAAAAAGGGAGAAAGCCCTGTCTGGAAAAAGATTTTTTGAATCGTCAGCTGGGGGAACCGTCCAAAGAGCATCTGCAGGTTTTGCTGGCGCATCATCCGGCGTTTGCCGCGCAGTATGCAAAATGGGGCGCAGATCTTACGGTGTGCGGCCATAATCATGGAGGACTTGTATGTATTCCGGGCATCGGCAGCGTTATATCGCCGCAGTTTGTACCATTTCCCAAATATGACGCGGGTGAATTTACGGTAGATGACAGAAAAATTTTCATTAGCCGCGGACTTGGCACGCATACGTTTCATATTCGCGTGTTTAACCGCGCAGAACTCGTCGTAATTACGGTAAAGCCGGAAAAATAACTAAAAAAGCCGTCTTCTCTGGCGCGGGAACAAAAAATAGTATGGAGGAATGTTATGGAACTGACCGTAAAGTTGGAAAAGTTTGAAGGTCCGCTGGATTTGCTGCTGCACTTACTTGAGAAAAATAAAGTGAATATCTACGATATTCCAATCGTCGAGATTACCAACCAGTATATGGAATACATTCGGGAAATGGAGCGCCAGGATCTGGATATTATGAGCGAATTTATGGTTATGGCCGCGACGCTGATCGATATTAAAGCCAAAATGCTGCTGCCGAAAAAAGTAACCGAGGATGAGGAAGAAGTGGATCCGCGTGCAGAACTTGTACAGCAGCTGCTGGAGTACAAATTGTATAAAAGCATTTCCTATGAACTAAAGGATCGTCAGCTGGACGCAGACCGTGTGATGTACAAAGCGCCTACCATACCGGACGAGGTATCGGAGTACGCGCCGCCGCTGAATATGGACGAGCTTCTAAACGGCCTGACGCTGCGCAAACTAAACGCCATTTTCGAATCTGTTATGAAACGTCAGATCGATAAGCTGGATCCGGTACGTTCCAAATTTGGCCGTATTGAAAAAGAAGAAGTATCGCTGGAAGAAAAAGTCGTCATATTGGAACAATATGCCGCAGTACATAAGCAGTTCAGCTTTCGGGGCCTTTTGGAGCGCCAGTCCAGCCGCGTGCAGGTGATCGTGACATTTCTGGCAGTCCTGGAACTGATGAAAACCGGTAAAATCGAAATATTTCAAAAGCAGGCGTTTGACGATATCAGCATTACGTCCCGGATTGCGGCTGCATAAAGCATGGTAAAACAATGCCTGCAGGGAATCCACACGCAGAAGGATTGGTGAGAAGAATGAAGCAGAATGAGGTCGGAAACGAGACCGCAGAGAGCAGTATCGAAGCGATGGAACAGGTCAAAAGTGATGCGGAAGATACCGAAGAGTTAAAAAATGACGCGTCGTCTCCGGAAGATACCGAAGAGATCAAAGGGATCATAGAAGCGATTTTATTTACAATGGGAGAATCCGTATCTTTGGAAAAACTGGCGGCGGTACTGGAGCTTGGAAAAGAAGATACAAAATACATTATACAGCAGATGATGTCTGAGTACGAAAAGCAAAATCGCGGTATCCAGATTATTGAACTGGAAGGCGCATATCAGATGTGTACCAAAAAGCAGATGTATGAATATCTGATTCGAATCGCCAGACAGCCGAAAAAACAGGTGCTTACAGACGTATTGCTGGAAACGTTATCCATTATTGCTTATAAGCAGCCGGTGACCAGAATCGAGATTGAAAAAATACGCGGCGTTTCCAGCGGACATGCGGTCAACAAGCTGGTGGAATACAATCTGGTCTGCGAGGTCGGAAGACTGGACGTACCGGGCAGACCGCTTTTGTTTGGTACGACCGAGGAGTT
The DNA here is from genome assembly GCA_910577225.1 of uncultured Eubacterium sp. Taxonomy (GTDB): domain Bacteria; phylum Bacillota; class Clostridia; order Lachnospirales; family Lachnospiraceae; genus Eubacterium_J. The sequence continues at coordinate 62,267 of CAJTMV010000013.1, forward strand.
TTTGCGCAGCTTCGGCGTCAATTCGATAGACGAACTGCCGCAGCCGCAGCCGGAGCAGGTCGAAGAGTTTCGTCATGAAGCGGAGGCGGAAATGGAAATACGGATGAAAGTATAATCTTATACTCCGCCTGGAATATCAGACGCGGATACCGCATAAGATGAAAGCAAATACAGTTTCGGAGCATTTCTATCATTATGAAGCGATTCTTCTGTTATCTGACTGCGATATTAATTATGTTATCAGACATTTTTTCCCTGTCTGTTTCGGTACAGGCAAAATCAAAAAAGCAGGCGGAGTTTGATCCCGGTCAGCTGTTTGCACGTTCCGCGGTACTCATGGATGCGGATTCCGGACGGATACTGGCAGGAAAGGATGAAAAACATCCAATGCCGATGGCAAGTACGACGAAAATTATGACCTGCATTCTGACGCTGGAGAACGCGCAGACAGACGATATCGTGACCGTATCGGCTTATGCGGCAAAAATGCCGGAAGTAAAGCTTCATATCATGGAAGGCGAGCATTATAAACTCAAAGATCTTTTATATTCGTTAATGCTGGAATCACATAACGATGCTGCCGTTGCAATCGCGGAACATGTCGGCGGCAGTGTGGAAGGATTTGCGAAGCTCATGAATGAAAAAGCAAAGTCCATCGGCTGTCTGGATACATTTTTTATAACGCCAAACGGACTGGACGCTTCTGTGCAGGTAACGGACGCAGACGGCACAGACAGTACGAAAGTACATTCGACAACGGCTGCAGATCTGGCAAAAATCATGAGCTATTGTATCAGACAGTCGCCGCAAAAAGACCAGTTTTTAAAAATTACAAGAACGCAGAGCCATACGTTTCAAAATTATGAGAAAGAAGAAGGGAAGGCGGCGGCACCGGGCGGACGCAGCTTTACGTGCGTGAATCACAATGCGTTTTTGCATATGATGGACGGCGCCCTGACCGGAAAAACAGGGTTTACCGGAAATGCCGGATACTGTTATGTCGGAGCGCTTGAAAGTAAGGGACGTACGTTCGTAATTGCGCTGCTGGCCTGCGGCTGGCCCAATAACAAGACTTATAAATGGAAAGACGCCAGAAAATTGTTTCAGTACGGCATCGATCATTATTATCAAAAAGACATTACAAACTATGATTATCAGCCGAATCCGATTCCGGTGGAAAACGGCGCGGGAAAAGACCGTCTGCTGAAAACAAAGATACAGCTGCCGCTAACGGTCAAACAGTACAAACAAAACATGCTTCTTTCCGATGCCGATGTGGTGCAGGTACGGGCAGAGCTGCCCAGACAACTGCAGGCGCCGGTAAAAAAAGATACAAGAATCGGCTCGCTGAATTATTACATAAACGGAGAGCTTGCGACGCAGATGCCGGTACTGGCGGCGCAAAATATAGAAAAACGTTCTCTGAAGTGGTATTTTATGCTTGTGCTTTCCAGATATTTTTATCCATATTTTTGAACGAACAGGCGTAGCCGTTTCCGATGGAACGGTACTGACAGACGAGCCGGAAGCGTAAGTTATCGTTCAAAAAGAAAGCGGATCACCGCTTTCTTTTTTTGCGAAAAAACGGTAAGTGAAAATTTTAACAAAATTCTATTGAATATTAAGTTGAAAAGCGTTACTATTATACTGACGAAATTTTTGAAAAGTTTCAAAATAGATGGAGGGCTAAAGAATGAGTAATAGTAAAGATAACTCTGCAATGCAGCGTATTGCAAAGTTAGTCGACGAAAACAGCTTTATGGAAATTGGTTCGCTTGTTACCGCAAGAAGCACTGATTTCAATCTGGCGCAGACAGATACTCCTTCCGACGGTGTCATTACCGGTCATGGTCTGATCGACGGAAATCTGGTCTTTGTCTACAGTCAGGATGCGTCTGTGCTTGGCGGTACAGTCGGAGAGATGCACGCAAAAAAGATTGCCGGCATCTACGATATGGCAGTGAAGATGGGCGCTCCGGTCATTGGTCTGATCGACTGTGCAGGCATTCGTCTGCAGGAATCGGTAGACGCGCTGGAAGCATTCGGTCTGATTTACAGCAAACAGGCAGCGGCATCCGGCCTTGTTCCGCAGATCAGCGCGGTGTTTGGCACCTGCGGCGGCGGACTGGCAGTCGTTCCGGCGTTAAGCGATTTTACATTTGCACAGACGGATAAGGCGAAGATGTTTATCAATTCTCCAAATGCCATCGACGGCAACCGCATCGACAAATGCGACACATCTTCGGCAGCGTTTCAGAGCGCAGAAACCGGAACGATCGACGCAACCGGTACAGAAGACGAAATACTGGCCAAAATTCGCCAGCTTGTTTGTATCCTGCCTGCCAATAATGCGCAGGGCGGATGCGTGGACGAATGTACAGACGATTTAAATCGTGCCTGCCAGAGTCTGGATACAATGAAAGGCGATCCGGGATTCGTGCTTGGCGAGATTTCGGATCAGCACCTGTTTTTTGAAGTCAAAGCGGATTATGCAAAAGAAATGACCTGCGGATTTATTAAATTAAACGGTATGACCGTCGGCGCGGTTGCAAATCGTACGGAGCTTTATGACGCGCAGGGGAATAAGACGGATGAATTTGACGCGGCGCTGTCTGCAAGAGGCTGTAACAAGGCCGCGGAGTTTGTAACGTTTTGCGACGCTTTTGATATTCCGGTTATTACGCTTACAAACGCGGCTGGATTCCGTGCGACCATGTGCGCAGAGAAAAATCTTGCGAAAGCAGTCGGACGTCTGGTCAGCGCGTTCGCAGGCGCGACTGTGCCGAAGGTGAATCTGATTATGGACAAGGCGTATGGAAGCGCTTATACAGTTATGAACTCCAAATCGCTCGGCGCGGATCTTGTATACGCATGGCCGGATGCAAAGACCGGAATGATGGATGCAAAGCTGGCGGCAAAGATTATGTACGCAGATGAGCCTGCCTCTGTGATAGAGAAAAAGGCAGCGGAATACGAAGCGCTGCAGGGCAGCGTACAGGCAGCTGCAGCTCACGGCTATGTGGATCGTCTGATCGATTATGCGGGTACGAGAAAGTACCTGATCGCAGCCGTTGAGATGCTGTATACAAAACGGGTGGACCAGCCAAATAAGAAGCATGGTACAAAGTAGAAAGGTGACGGATATCATATGAAGAAAAAATTATGTCTGATCGTCAGTCTGTGTTTGCTTTTACTGGGCCTTTCTGCCTGTGGGGAAGATCCGAAAAAAATGGATTATAACGGCAAGTCTTACGACGATTTAAAGTCGATGAGTGAAAATCTTGCCCAGAGCCTGACAGAATTTACAGACGAACAGATTGACGAAGGGATTGCATACTACGAGCAGTACGGCGATACAGTCATCGTTGGTCTGATGAAGCAGTGGAAAGAAATAAAGACGGATGTGGGCGACTTTGTCAAACTCGGCGAGCTTTCCGTTGATAAATCCGGCAAGACGCTGACGACTTCACAGTTCATGGATTTTACAGGGCGGGATCTGACGCTGACCTGCGTCTATAATTATCTGGATATGCAGGTGACGAGCGTAACGCTGGATGAAAACTATTCTCTTGGCGAGAAAATGCAGAAGGCTGCAATGAATACGCTGATGGGACTTGGAACCGTATTTATGATTCTGATTCTGATCAGTCTGGTTATTTATGGGTTTAAAGTAATCCCGTATCTGGAACAAAAAGCAAAAGCGAAGAATGCTCCAATACCGGAACCTGCGCCTGTACAGGCAGCTCCTGTACCGATGGCGACGCAGGAGCCGGCCAGCGAACCGCAGCAGGACGATGCGGAGCTTGTAGCGGTAATTGCAGCAGCAATTGCAGCTTTTGAAGGAACGGCTGCGGCAGACGGATTTGTCGTACGTTCCATTAAGAGAAGAAAATAGAGATTATTTTAGCATATAACAGGAGGAAATAAAATGAAAAGCTATACAATTACCGTGAATGGAAATGTTTATGACGTTACTGTAGAAGAAACAGGCGCATCCCAGGCAGCTCCGACAGCAGCTCCGGCTCCAAGAGCAGCGGCTCCGGCTCCGGCAGCAGCGCCAAAGGCATCCGGCGCCGCAGGCAGCATTAAAATCGAAGCAGGCGCGGCAGGAAAGGTATTCAAGCTGGAATCTGCAGTCGGCAAACAGGTGAAAAAGGGCGATCCGATTCTTGTACTGGAGATTATGAAGATGGAAACGCCGGTTGTCGCACCGCAGGACGGCACAGTAGCAAGCATAGAAGTAGCTGTTGGAGATACGGTAGAATCAGGCGCGTTACTGGCTACCATGAATTAGTGAACAGATCATATTAGGAGGACAAATATGCTTAGTTACGTTGGAGAGACAATGAGTAACCTCCTGCACCAGACAGCATTTTTTAACCTGACATGGGGCAATTATCTGATGATTCTGGTTGCCTGTGTGTTTTTATATCTTGCAATCGCAAAAGGGTATGAACCGTTACTGCTTGTGCCGATTGCATTTGGAATGCTGCTTGTAAATATTTATCCGGACATTATGGCGAGTCCGGAAGAAACAAGCAATGGTGTTGGCGGATTACTGTATTATTTTTATACGTTAGACGAATGGTCGATCCTTCCGTCACTGATTTTCTTAGGTGTCGGGGCGATGACAGACTTTGGGCCGCTGATTGCCAATCCGATCAGCTTTCTGATGGGCGCCGCGGCACAGTTTGGTATTTACATGGCTTATTTTATGGCGATTCTGATGGGCTTTAACGATAAGGCAGCGGCAGCGATTTCCATTATCGGCGGCGCCGACGGGCCGACGTCTATTTTCCTGGCCGGGAAACTCGGACAGGCAGCTTTGATGGGACCGATCGCGGTAGCGGCGTATTCGTACATGTCTTTGGTACCGGTTATTCAGCCGCCGATTATGAAAGCGCTGACGACAAAAAAAGAACGTCAGATCAAAATGCAGAATCTTCGCCCGGTATCCAGGCTGGAGAAGATTTTATTCCCGATCGTTGTAACGATTATCGTCTGTTTACTGCTTCCGACGACCGCTCCGCTGGTAGGTATGCTGATGCTTGGCAACCTGTTCCGCGAGTCCGGCGTTGTCAGACAGCTGACAGACACGGCGTCGAACGCGCTGATGTATATCGTGGTTATTCTGCTCGGTACATCGGTTGGCGCATCTACAAGCGCAGAAGCATTTTTGAATTTTAGTACGTTAAAGATCGTGGCGCTTGGTCTGATCGCGTTTGCATTCGGTACGGCGGCAGGCGTACTGCTTGGAAAGCTGCTCTGCGTACTGACGCATGGAAAGATCAATCCGCTGATTGGCTCTGCAGGCGTATCCGCAGTTCCTATGGCAGCGCGTGTATCCCAGAAGGTGGGCGCTGAGGAAGATCCGACAAACTTCTTACTGATGCACGCAATGGGACCAAACGTTGCAGGCGTTATCGGTACTGCAGTAGCAGCCGGAACCTTTATGGCAATCTTTGGTATATAACAGGGAGGAATAAAAAAGATGGCAGAAGTTGCAAAAAAACCGTTAAAAATTACGGAAACGATATTACGTGACGCGCACCAGTCTCTGATCGCAACAAGAATGACGACCGAGCAGATGCTTCCGATCGTCGATAAGATGGACAGAGTCGGTTTTCATGCGGTAGAATGCTGGGGCGGAGCTACATTTGACGCATCCCTTCGTTTCTTAAAAGAAGATCCGTGGGACAGACTGCGCAAATTAAAAGCAGGTTTTAAAAATACAAAGCTGCAGATGTTATTCCGCGGCCAGAATATTCTTGGATACCGTCCGTATGCAGACGACGTCGTAGAGTATTTCGTACAAAAATCGATTGCAAACGGCATCGATATTATTCGTATTTTTGACTGTCTGAACGATCTTCGGAATCTCCAGACAGCAGTGACGGCATGTAATAAAGAAAAGGGACATGCGCAGGTAGCGCTGTCCTATACGCTGGGCGACGCTTATACGCTGGAATACTGGACACAGATGGCAAAGAAAATCGAAGAAATGGGAGCAGATTCGATCTGTATCAAAGATATGGCAGGACTTTTGGTGCCGCAGGAGGCAGATACGCTTGTGCGTGCGCTGAAATCTTCCACAGATCTTCCGATCGAGCTGCACACGCATTATACGTCCGGTGTGGCGTCCATGACCTATATGAAAGCGGTGGAGGCAGGCTGCGATATTGTGGATACTGCAATGTCTCCGTTCGCGCTTGGTACGTCTCAGCCTGCGACAGAAGTTATGGTAGAAGCATTCCGGGGTTCTGCCTATGATACCGGTCTGGATCAGAACCTGCTGGCGGAAATTGCCGATTATTTCCGGCCGATGCGTGAAGAAGCGCTGGAAAGCGGTCTGATGAATCCGAAGGTACTCGGCGTTAATATTAAAACGCTGTTATATCAGGTGCCGGGCGGAATGCTGTCCAACCTGATTTCCCAGTTAAAAGAGCAGGGAAAGGAAGACAAGTACGAAGAAGTGCTTGCAGAAGTGCCGCGTGTGCGTAAAGACCTGGGAGAACCGCCGCTTGTAACGCCGTCTTCCCAGATCGTAGGGACACAGGCTGTATTTAACGTACTGATGGGCGAACGATATAAGGTTGCTACAAAAGAGACGAAAGACGTATTACTTGGAAAATACGGTCAGACGGTAAAGCCTTTTAACCCGGAAGTCGTTGACAAAGTACTTGGCGAAGATAAGAAAAACGCCATTACCTGTCGTCCGGCAGATCTGCTGGAGCCGGAATTGTCCAAGATCGAAGCGGAGATGAAACAGTGGAAGCAGCAGGATGAGGACGTATTGTCTTACGCTCTGTTCCCACAGGTAGCTACCGAATTTTTCAAATACCGCGAAGCACAGCAAAAGAAAGTAGACGCTTCTGTGGCTGATACGAAAAATGGGGCATATCCGGTTTAATAAAAAGGAAAAAGGTGTTGTGAACAACGTTTGCAGCACCTTTTATATCAAATGAGATTGTAATGTAATTTTACACTCGATCAGGGAGGTATCTATGAAAAAGAAGACTCTGAAAAAGAAGACTCTGCTGCGCGGAATGCTGCTTGCTTTTTTGTGCAGTATGATGATTCTGGGTTTTCAGACGAATGTAAAAGCAGAAACGGGGAATTACTATCTGAAAGTAAATAAGGGAACCAACGTGGTAACGGTCTATACGCATGACGATAAACCTTATACCGCTTTTATATGCTCAGCCGGATATGCAACGCCGATTGGGACGTTTTATACGATGAATAAATATACCTGGTGGACGCTGGATGGTCCAAGCTATGGTCAGTACTGTACGAGAATTACCGGCTCCATATTGTTTCATTCGGTATGGTATTTTGCTCAAAATAAAACGACGCAGTCTTATGTGCAGTATAACAGGCTCGGTTCGCTTGCCTCGCACGGATGTGTGCGCGTTACGACTGCCGCGGCAAAATGGATTTATGACAACTGTCCGCTGCGTACGAAGGTAATTATCTTTAACGGCAATTCCAGCGACGATCCGCTTGGCAAGCCGGCTTTTATCAAAGTGAACGCTGCCGCACGCATGGGCTGGGATCCGACCGATCCGGATCCGGACAATACATACGCTACGAAAAACACACAGCCAAAAATCGTTGTCAAAAGCACGAATGTGAAGGCACAGTATAACGGCAAATTTACTCCGGTGGAAATGAAGGCATATGATTCGGCAGGCAATCAGCTGAGTCAGGCATGGATTCACACTTCCGGTACGGTCAATACAAAGAAAATGGGCAGTTATCCGGTTACGTATTCGCTGACGGATTCTTTTGGCCGGAACGCTTCGGTGACAGTCACATATACGGTTGGCGACGCAAGTAAGGCTACGATATCCGGAGTACGGAAAGAGATTACAAAAGAATATAAATCGACAGTGAATCTGCGGTCCAAAGTTACGGCTAAAAATTCCATGGGTACGGTTCTGACCGATAAGATTGTAACCAAAGTGCGCAAGCCGGGAACAAAAGAATATAAGGGTGTGCGTGCAGAAAATCTGAAGCTGAATCATACCGGAACGTATCGGATTATGTATTATCTGAAAAATCCGACCAATAAGCTGGTGACAGAAGAATACATGAAGATTATTGTCAAAGATACGAAAAAGCCGGAAATAAAAAGTAAAGATAATTTTTCCGCTATGAAGCTCGAAGCAGGCACAGCTTCGGTGAATTACAAAAAACTGATTTCCGGTGTGACGGCAAAGCTGGTCTCAGGCAAAAATATGACGTCCAGAATCAGTATCAAAGTCACGGACCCGGATGGAAAGTTAAAGACGGTTTCTAAAAACGGTTCTTACAAATTTGCGGGAGCGGGAACATACACAGTACACTATTATTGTTCCAATCCGGAAAAAAGTCTGAAAACCGGAAAATATCTCGTGGCAGAAAAGAAAAGAAAGCTGGTCGTGGCTGAAAAAGAACCGGAACAGCCGACAAATCCGACGGAACCAGAAAATCCGGAGCAGCCGGTAAATCCGACGGAGCCAGGGAATCCGGAACAGCCGGTAAATCCAGCGGAACCAGTTCAGCCGGTAAATCCGACAGAACCAGGGAATCCGGAACAGCCGGTAAATCCGACGGAACCGGTTCAGCCAGTAAACCCGTCGCAGCCGGCAGAACCAACGGAAGTATCCGCGGTACATGTGATTTTGATACCGTCTGATATTTTCGGCGCGGCAGGGTCTGTTGTGAACGTTTTGCAGAATGTTTCGGTGAATACGACGACGACCATGTCGGACGGCACACAAAAAATGTCCACAACGACAGATGGGATACAGTATGTGATTACTTATCAGCTGAATCCGGACACAGTGGAGACAACGATCATGCTGACAGACAGCACAGATCTTTTCATTGCGGATATAGGCACTTACAGAATTACATACCAGTATGCAGACGAAAAAGGGAATATGGTGCAGCGGACCCGTACGATCTGGGCAGAAGCTCCCAATTATATGAATTCTGCACTGTCAAAAAACAATGGGTAATACAAATGATCTGACGAACCGTATCAACGAACGCTATAGCACGATGAGCAGAGGACAAAAGCTGCTGGCGACTTACATAACGGATAACTATGATAAAGCTGTATTTTTAACGGCGGCCAGATTAGGGGAGGCCGTCGGCGTCAGCGAATCTACGGTGGTACGGTTTGCCGCGCAGCTTGGATATAAAGGATATCCGCAGTTTCAAAGAGCTCTGGAAGAGATGGTACGCGGCAGACTGGACGCGGTTTCACGTATCGAAGTTACATACGGCAGAATCAGCCGGTCCAGAGTGCTTGATTCTGTGCTAAAGTCAGATATGGAAAAGATAAAAGATACCTGTGAAAAGATCGATCAGAATGCATTTGAGATGGCTGTGGAGACGATTTTAACTGCCAGACGGATTTATGTGATCGGTATTCGCAGCTGTGCGCCGCTTGCCGCGTTTCTGGCGTTTTATTTAAACTATATTTTTGATCGGGTGATACTGTTACATACAAACAGTTCCAGTGAAATATTTGAGCAGATGGTACGTATCAGCAGGGAGGATGTGATTATAGGGATCAGTTTTCCCAGATATTCCCTGCGTACCCTGAAAGCGCTGGAATTTGCCAATCATCGGAGTGCGAAGGTAATTACGCTGACAGACAGCGTTCATTCTCCGATGAATCTTTACTCTTCCTGCAATCTGATCGCAGAAAGCAATATGGCGTCCATTGTGGACTCTCTTGTCGCGCCGTTAAGCGTGATCAACGCACTGATTGTCGCGCTGTGTATGCGCAGACAGGATGAGGTGGCGGATACGCTTGAGTCGTTAGAGCAGATCTGGGACGACTATCAGGTGTACGAGAACGATGAAATCGACTACATTGACGATAAGCTAAAAATGCGGTATGCACAGGCAAAAGATCAGGATGAATGTGTATGATGGATGAATGTGTATGATAAAGGAGAAGGAAATGTCTGAACAGATCATAGTGGCAGGAGGCGGGCCGGCCGGAATGATGGCGGCAATTGCAGCAGCCGCGCAGGGCAGTCGTGTTTTACTGCTGGAGCGGAATGAAAAAACCGGCAAAAAGCTGTATATTACCGGAAAAGGACGCTGCAATGTGACCAATGCCTGTCAGACGGACGAGATTTTTTCGCAGATTGTCAGAAATGCCAAATTTATGTACAGCGCGATTTATACGTATGATAATTTCCGGGTCATGGATTTTTTTGAACAAAACCGGACTCCCTTAAAAACAGAGCGGGGCGGACGCGTCTTTCCGGTATCGGATCATTCCTCCGATATTATCCGTGCGCTGGCAAAGGCGATGGAACGTCTTGGCGTCACGGTCCGGCTCCATACGAGGATCGCGTCGGTGGTAAAAGAAAACGGTATGTTTTCTGTCACAGATACCGATGGCACGGTTTATGATGCGGCAAAAGTCATCCTGGCTACGGGCGGTCTGTCGTATCCGTCCACCGGGTCGACCGGAGATGGATATTTATTTGCCGAACGGTTCGGACATACGCTGATCCCGCCAAACCCAAGCCTGACAGCCATGTATACAAAGGAGTCGTATATTCCGAAGCTGCAGGGACTGGCGTTAAAAAACGTGCGTGCCAGGATTTCTGACGGCCGCAAAGTATTATATGACGATTTCGGGGAGCTTTTATTTACACATTTCGGGGTCAGCGGACCTTTGATGCTGCGTGCAAGCGCTCTTGTTCAGGAATGGCTGCAGAAAGGACCGCTGCGGCTGAACATCGACCTAAAGCCGGCATTGACAGAGGAACAGCTGGATAAGCGTATTTTGCGTGATTTTGAACAGGCGCAGAACAAACAGTTTAAAAATACGCTGCAGCATCTGCTCCCGGCAAAGATGATTCCGGTAATGATCGAATTAAGCGGAATTGAACCGGAGAAAAAAGTCAATGAGATTACAAAGGAAGAGCGAAGACATCTGACAGAACAGCTGAAAAATTTTCCGGCGCATCTGACAGGGCTTCGTGATTTTAACGAAGCGATTATTACAAGAGGAGGCGTCAGCGTCAAAGAAATCCATCCTTCCACGATGGAATCAAAGCTGGTGCAGGGATTGTATTTTGCCGGAGAATTAATCGACGCAGACGCTCTGACGGGCGGATTTAATCTGCAGATCGCATGGTCCAGCGGCTATCTGGCCGGCATGAGCGCAGCGCAGAGTCTGTCAGACGCAGCTGCAGCAGGGGAAAAGAAGAAAGGATAAGAAGGAGAGAAAGGAAACAGTTCCATGGGCTTTAACATTGCAATAGACGGACCTTCCGGAGCGGGAAAAAGTACCATTGCCAAACGCCTTGCAAATGAGTTATCATTTGTATACGTAGATACGGGCGCCATGTACCGCGCGATGGCCCTTTATTTTCTACGGGAAAATATCGATCCGAAGGATGAGCAGGCGATCGCTGCCGCATGTACAAAGATCGACATCACCATTGCCTGGCAGGACGGTATCCAGTGCGTTTTGCTAAACGGTGAAAATGTCAACGGATATATTCGTGCCGAGGAAGTAGGTATTATGGCGTCGAATACGAGTATTTATCCGGTAGTTCGTACAAAACTGACGGCGCTTCAGCAAAAGCTGGCACAGACGAGCAACGTCATTATGGACGGCCGCGATATCGGCACCTGCGTGCTGCCGGACGCACAGGTTAAGATTTATCTGACGGCCGAGGTATCTGCACGCGCGAAAAGAAGATATGACGAACTCATTCAAAAGGGCGAAGAGGCGGATTATCATCAGATCGAAGCAGATATTATCGATCGCGACTATCGCGACATGCACAGGGAGATTTCGCCGTTAAAACAGGCTGACGACGCCATTTTGGTAGATTCTTCCGATATGGATATTGAGACAGTGCTTTCAGTCATCCGAACTATTTATGAAAAAGCAGTGATGAAAGGGAAAGAATGAACGTTACAGTAGCAAAAAGCGCCGGTTTTTGTTTTGGAGTCAAACGGGCGGTTAATAAAGTCTATGAACAGGCCGATATAAAAAGAGGGCCTATTTATACTTACGGACCGATCATCCATAACGAAGAGGTTGTCAAAGATCTGGAGGAAAAGGGCGTACAGGTACTGCATGATCTGGACGAGCTGACAGACGAACAAAAGAAAAAAGGAGGCACCGTGATTATTCGTTCGCACGGCGTATCCAAAGAAGTTTACGAAAGTCTGGCTCAGTGCGGGTTTGAAATCGAAGACGCGACCTGTCCGTTTGTTCTTAAAATCCATCAGATCGTAGAGGAGTTTTCAAATGACGGTTATGAAATCGTAATCATCGGCAGCAGCTCACATCCGGAAGTGGAAGGAATCCGGGGATGGTGTGATCCAGGGCATACGACTGTGATTGCGGATCAGAAAGAAGCGGAAAATTATAAGCCGGAATCCGGCAAAAAAGTGTGTATTGTGGCACAAACGACTTTTAATTACAAGAAATTTCAAGAATTAGTTGAAATTATTCAAAAAAAAGGTTATATTAGAGATATACGTGTATTGAATACAATTTGTAACGCTACAGAAGAACGGCAGAATGAAGCAGCAAGTCTGGCAGAAACTTCCGATATAATGATTGTCATTGGAGGAAGGAGCAGTTCGAATACGCAGAAACTGTATGAGATATGCAAAGAAGAATGTGCAAATACTTACTATATACAGACCGTAGCAGATTTACATTTATCTGAGACTGGTCACATTGATAACGTAGGTATTACCGCAGGGGCTTCCACCCCAAAGAAAATTATTGAGGAGGTTCAAAAGTATGTCAGAACAGAGCTTTGAACAAATGTTGGAAGAATCTTTTAAAACAATAAGAAACGGGGAGGTTGTTGAAGGTACTGTTATCGATGTAAAACCAGACGAAATCGTGCTTAATATCGGTTACAAGTCAGATGGTATCATTACGCGCAGTGAATACACCAATGAACCAAACGTGGATCTTACTACCCTGATTGAAACAGGCAGTACTATGGAGGCAAAAGTTTTAAAAGTAAACGACGGCGACGGACAGGTATTATTAACCTACAAACGGCTTGCCGCAGAAAAAGGAAGCAAGAGACTGGAAGAAGCGTTTGAAAATCAGGAAGTGCTTACAGCAAAAGTAGCGCAGGTATTAAACGGCGGTTTAAGCGTGATTGTGGATGAAGCAAGAGTCTTTATTCCATCCAGCCTGGTGAGCGATGTGTATGAAAAAGACCTTACCAAATACGACGGACAGGAAATCGAGTTTGTAATTACCGAGTTCAATCCAAGAAGAAGAAGAATTATCGGCGACCGCAAACAGCTTCTGGTTGCAAAGAAAGAAGAGCAGCGCAAAGCATTGTTCGAAAGAATCAATGTAGGCGACGTAGTGGAAGGAACCGTAAAGAACGTTACAGATTTTGGCGCATTTATCGATCTGGGCGGCGCGGACGGTCTGCTGCATATTTCCGAAATGTCCTGGGGACGTGTGGAAAGTCCGAAAAAAGCGTTTAAAGTGGGCGATGTCGTAAAAGTATTTATCAAAGATATCAACGATACAAAAATCGCGCTCAGCATGAAGTTCCCGGAAGACAATCCATGGAACAACGCAACGGAAAAATTCGCCGCAGGTACCGTCATTACCGGCAGAGTTGCAAGAATGACAGATTTTGGCGCATTTGTAGAGCTGGCTCCGGGAATCGACGCGCTGCTGCATGTATCCCAGATTTCCAAAGAGCATATCGACAAACCGTCCGACGTATTAAAAGCAGGACAGGAGATCGAAGCGAAGATTGTGGATTTCAACGAAGCAGAGCGTAAGATCAGCTTAAGCATGAAAGCATTAATTCAGGAAGAAAATGCTGTGCAGGCAGAAGAAGAGGTATAAAAGGACGATGTAACCGGCAATCGCGGCCGACACATCAAAGTACAGCATATAGACAGCATGCATACGGTTGTTTATATGCTGTTTTTATCAATCAGTTGTAATTAGAAAATTTTAGCAGGGGAGAGTTTGGACCGCATGTTTGAAAACTACGAAAAATTTAAAAAAGACGTACTGACGTTAACAAAAATAGACTTAAACTGCTACAAAGAAAAGCAGATGAAACGCCGGATCGATACACTGATTGGAAAGACGACGGCAAAGACATACGACCAGTATGTATCGTTGTTAAAGACCGATAAAGCTGTACTGGAACAGTTTGTAAACTTTCTGACGATCAATGTATCTGAGTTTTACCGGAATCCGGATCAGTGGTCGATTCTGGACAAAAAAGTATTCCCGGAGCTGATTAAAAAATTTGGAAAAAACTTAAAAATCTGGAGCGCGGCATGTTCTACGGGAGACGAACCGTATTCGCTTGTTATGGCGCTGTCTAAGCATATTCCGCTCAATCAGATACATATTCTGGCGACGGACATCGATAAACAGGTGCTGGAAAAGGCACGGGTAGGTCTTTACAATGAAAAGAGCATCGCAAACGTACCGGATGATCTTAAGAAAAAATATTTCACCAAAATCGGCGCCTCCTATCAGATCTCAGACGAGATTAAAAAACGGGTGGAATTTAAAGAACACAATCTGCTGCGCGACGCCTATCCGACCGGATGCGATATGATTGTCTGCAGAAATGTCGTTATTTATTTTACTGACGATGCAAAGGAAGAGATTTATATCAAATTTAATCAGGCATTGAAAAAAGAAGGCATTTTATTTATCGGCAGCACGGAACAGATCATGAATTACAAAGAATTGAATTATGACAGATCTTCTTCTTTCTTCTTTATTAAAGGGTCGAAATAATGAATTATACGGAGCCAGATAAACAGGAACCGGTAAAGGACATGGGTAAGCCGGCTGCAGATCACAGAGCCGATAAAAAAAAGTGCAAAAGGAAGTTTTCTTTTGGCAGACTGTTAGCGATACTGTTTGTTTTGATCGCAGTTGTATATTTATCCTTTTCGGTACGTGTTTTTACGAATTTTATCCGCATCCTGATCAGTGATCCGGATGCGGCAAAGCAGCCGGGAAACGCGGCGGAAGCTCTGGATGAGATTTATGTAGAGGAAGACGAGTAGCGTGTTCAGGAACCTTTTTTTAACGTCTGCAGGATATGCAGGCAGTATCGTTTGATGAGCAGGCGGTCTTCTTTGCATGCATCCGTCCATTCAAAATAGGATACCGAATCTTTATATTGTGTAAAAAGCGCAGGTGTAACGACTTCTTCATATTGGGGAAGGAAAACGCCTGCTTTTTTGCTGTAACAGGTTGCGGCTTTTGCTTTTTCCCGATGCGACGCATCGACATAAGACGCGACGCTTTTATGAATGGCCATATCTTCTTTTGGCAGATAATAATAATCTTTATAATTCGGATAAAAATATTTTAATACCCCTTCCAGCAGCGTGATACGAAAACAGACCTGACCGTCTTTGGCATGCAGGTAAAAATGGTCGTTTTTACACGAAATAACAGCAGGAAGCGTCAGATCGGGACGGCAGACGACCGACAGCTCCTTTCCCACAGAGCCGTCCATTTTCCGGTAAGAAACAAGCGTACAGCTTTCTGGCTGAAATCCGCCGTTCACAAACGCGTCAAATGTATAAAGGGAAAGCAGATGTATCATGCCAAGCACGTCGTCCAGATTATGCAGCAGCAGCAGCTCCAGCAGCTCCGGCTGCGGATCTTTGACATAAGATTCATAGATTTTGATCAGTTCGCCGCCGCTGTAAGTATCTTTTCGACTGTGTCCGAAAAATAGTTCCAGTGTTTGTTGTTTTGCATTTGCCAGTCCAAACAGGTGTTTGTAGGAACGGGCAGTCGGATACAGGTCGACATAATTTATGTTATGGGAAACCGAATCCAGATGCAGCCGTTCGCGGCATTTTTCCATAAACGGAAGATCGAAGCGGTTTCCATAAAAGGTAACGACGGTGTCAAACGATTCGGACAGATGTTCCAAAGCGGCAAGCAGCAGCGGTTCTTCGTCCAAAGATTCGGCAAAAAACTGTTCGGTAATAAGCGTTTCGTTTTGCACATAAGCGGCGCCGATCAGATAAAGACGGCTGCGGGAACCGGAAAAACCGGTTGTTTCGATGTCCAGAAACAACGTGTGTTCGATTGGAAAAGGAAGATGATCGGGCACTTTAGGCAAAATATTGTTTTTTTTGATATTTTTCATTTTTCTTATCTCCATGTTGCACAATTTTTCGGAAAGTATTATAATAAAAAAGATTGTATGATAAATTTACTATCTGCAGATGGAACTGTCAGGACGGGTGTGCTTCGTCCCAGGCAGAAGCTGCTACAGATTTATCATATCACGGATGCGTGTATTTCGAAACCCTGCTTTTCACAACTGTATTCTGAAAAATACAATCTGATCATATATATGGGAGAGGGTATGTTATAATCGACAGGTGGAATTGCATACGTGATGCATGCATGCTTTAAATACTAATTAGAAAGAAGGGGACGTAAAATATGGGATTACGTACATTTAAAAATGGCGTCCATCCTTTCGAAGGAAAGGAATTGTCCAAGGAAAAGCCAGTGCAGGAACTGCTCCCAAAAGGAGAGCTGGTATTTCCGGTATCACAGCATATTGGCGCACCTGCAAAGCCGGTTGTAAAAGTCGGTGATACTGTATTAAGAGGCCAGGTCATTGCCGAGGCAGGAGGATTTGTCTCTGCCCCGATTCATTCTTCGGTATCTGGCACTGTAAAGAAGATCGAGCCGCGCCGTGTGCCGGTCGGGGATCTTGTGAACTCGATTGTTATCGAGAGCGACGGGGAGATGAAGGAGACGGAGTACGTAGAAGCTCCGAATATTTCACTGCTGTCCAAAGAGGAAATTATTGAAAAGGTGAAAAACGCGGGCGTTGTCGGCATGGGCGGCGCCGGATTTCCGACGCATGTCAAGCTCTCTCCAAAGGAACCGGATAAAATCGAGTACATAATAGCCAACTGTGCAGAGTGTGAGCCATATCTGACATCGGACTACAGGCGCATGATGGAAAACCCGGAGCAGCTTGTCGAAGGGATGAAGATCGTATTACAGCTTTTTCCGAAAGCAAAAGGGGTTTTCGGTGTGGAAAATAATAAAAAAGACTGTATCCAAAAGCTGGAAGAGATCGTGAAAGACGATCCGCGTCTGGAAGTGGCGGAGCTTATGACCAAATACCCGCAGGGCGGCGAACGACAGCTGATTTATGCCGTTACCGGCAGATCGATCAACTCTGCAATGCTTCCGGCAGATGCGGGATGTATCGTGGACAATGTTGAGACGCTGGTAGCCATTTACAATGCGGTTAAGTTTGGCAAACCGGTCATGAATCGTATTTTTACGGTAACTGGCGACGCGGTCAGCGATCCGCGCAACTTTTATGTATGTACGGGAACGAATTTCCAGGAGATTCTGGACGCGGCCGGCGGATGCAAGCTGCCTCCGGAAAAGATGATTGCAGGCGGGCCGATGATGGGCTTTGCATTATTCGGACTTGATATTCCGGCGACAAAGACCAGTTCCGCGCTGCTTTGTATGACAAAAGACGAAGTGGCAGCCTGCGCGCCTACCGCATGTATTAACTGCGGACGCTGTGTAGACGCCTGTCCGGAGCTTTTGATCCCATCCAGACTCGCGAAGTTTTCGGATCATGGGGATAAAGAGACGTTTGAAAAGTGGAACGGAATGGAATGTGTGGAATGTGGAAGCTGCAGCTTTATCTGTCCGGCCAGAAGGCAGCTGGCACAGTCGATTAAGACGATGAAGAAGAACATTCTGGCGGATAGAAGAAAGAAGTAGATAGAATTGAAAAAAGAAGAAAGAACTATAAGGAATACGAAGAAAGAGGTGAACAACTGTGAGTGATATGTTAAAAGTTTCATCTTCACCACATGTCCGTGCCAAGGATACTACGGACAAAATTATGCTGTATGTTATTCTGGCATTGCTGCCTACCAGTCTTTTCGGCGTTTATAACTTTGGACTGCGGGCCCTGATCCTGATCGTGATTACCATTTTAAGCTGTATGGCTTCGGAATGGATCTTTGAAAAGATTACAAAGCGACCGAATACGCTCAAGGATTTAAGCGCGGTTGTAACCGGTCTGCTGCTGGCGTTAAACCTTCCGGTATCTTTGCCATACTGGCAGGCAGTGTTAGGCGGTGTGTTTGCAATTATTGTCGTTAAAATGCTGTTCGGCGGTCTGGGTCAGAACTTTATGAATCCGGCGCTCGGCGCAAGATGTTTCCTGCTCATTTCCTTTACCGGGAGCATGACGGCGTTTACCTATGACGGCGTAAGTACGGCAACGCCGCTGGCGTTATTAAAGAGCGGGGAACAGCTGGACGTGACCGTGATGGATATGTTAATCGGAAAGACTGCCGGTACGATCGGCGAGACTTCCGCGATTGCGATTTTAATTGGCGCGATCTTTTTGATTTTAATGGGAGTGATCGATCTTAGAATTCCGGCTTCCTATATTATTACGTTTACGATTTTTATTCTGTTTTTCGGCGGACATGGATTTGACTGGACGTTTGTAACTGCCCAGCTTTGCGGCGGCGGTATTATGCTTGGAGCGTTTTTTATGGCGACAGACTATGTGACGTCTCCGATTACGCCGCTTGGTCAGATTGTCTTTGGTATTATATTAGGACTGCTGACGGGTATTTTCCGTATCTTCGGCGCAAATGCAGAAGGCGTATCTTATGCGATTATTTTCAGCAACCTGTTGGTTCCGCTGATTGAACGGTTTACAGTTCCGACAGCATTTGGCAAAGGAGGGAAGCAGGCATGAAAAACAAGATTCTCCACGATGCCGTAATCCTTACGGTTATTACGATTGTAGCTGGCTTTCTGCTTGGGCTTGTACATGATGTGACACTAAAGCCGATTGCAGACGCGACATTTAAAAAACAGCAGGCGGCTTACCGGAACGTATTTAAAGATGCAGATTCTTTTGAAGAGTACGCGGATTTTGACGCAGATGCAGCGACGCAGGCAGCGGCGGACGCCGGCTTTGTCAACGATCTTGTAGAAGGAGCGCAGGTGGCGCTGGACGCGTCCGGCAATCCGCTTGGCTACGTGATTACCGTTACTTCCACAGAAGGCAGCCAGGCGAACATTACATTGTCTATGGGCGTTACCATGGAAGGCGTGTTAAACGGATATGAGACGACGGCTATCAGTGAGACTCCGGGTCTTGGCTCCAAAGTCGCTGACGCTGATTTTAAATCTCAGTTTGAAGGCAAAAGCGTGGAAACATTTACAGTTACAAAAACAGGCGCGTCTTCCGACAGCGAAATCGACGCGTTAAGCGGCGCTACCATTTCCACAAGAGCCGTTACGAATGCGATTAACGCAGGACTCGCTTATTTCAGAAGTATAGGAGGCGGTAATTAATGGGTGCAGAAAATAATAAAAACGCCAGTCTGGGACAAATTTGTACCGAACGTCTTACGAATGGTATTATTAAAGAAAATCCAACCTTTATTCTGATGCTTGGTATGTGTCCGACGCTTGCGGTTACCACATCGGCAATGAACGGGGTTGGTATGGGACTGTCTACAACGGTTGTGCTAATTATGTCCAACCTGATGATTTCCCTGCTGCGTAAAGTGATTCCGGACGGTGTGCGTATGCCGGCGTTTATCGTCGTCGTAGCTTCGTTCGTTACGATTATCCAGTTTTTGATGCAGGGGTATTTTGACGATCTGTATGCTTCGCTCGGTCTGTATATTCCGCTGATCGTTGTAAACTGTATTATTTTAGGACGTGCAGAAAGCTATGCATCGAAAAATCCGGTCATTCCGTCTATTTTTGACGGAGTTGGTATGGGACTTGGATTTACCTGCGGTCTGACGCTGATCGGTATTTTCCGTGAAGTACTTGGCGCGGGGCAGATCTTTGGCGCACAGGTACTTCCGCTCGCAGACGCGGCGGCTGGAAAGGCAGGTTATACGCCGATTACGATCTTTGTACTTGCACCGGGAGCGTTTTTCGTATTATCGATGCTTGTCGCTGTGATGAATATATTAAGAAAACGTGCGGAAGCAAAAGGAAAACCGTTAGCTCCGGCACAGGGATGTCTGGCAGGAGACTGTTCTTCGTGCGGGAATGCGTTATGCAGCGGTCATCTGCATTCCAGTGAAAAGAAAAATGAAGGGTAGGAGGATCGGAAGATGACAGAATTAATTTTAACCGCCATCGGCGCGGCAATCGTAAATAACGTAGTACTCAGCCAGTTCCTTGGAATCTGTCCGTTCCTTGGCGTATCAAAGAAAGTAGACACAGCTGCAGGCATGGGCGCCGCAGTTATCTTTGTAACGTCTCTGGCAGCATTTGTGACCGGTATGATTTATAAGTTTATCCTGCATCCGGCGAATATCGATTATCTGCAGACGATTGTGTTTATTGTTGTTATTGCAGCGCTTGTTCAGTTTGTAGAGATGTTTTTAAAGAAATTTATGCATGCACTGTATGAATCGCTCGGCGTATATCTGCCGCTGATTACGACAAACTGTGCGGTACTTGGCGTGGCATTAAACAGCGTTACTTATGGATACGGCATTTTAAAGACGGTCGTATATGGTTTTTCCACTGCGTTCGGCTTCTTTATTGCCATCGTAATTATGGCAGGCCTGCGTGAAAAGATCGAGTACAATGATGTGCCGGAGACATTTAAGGGATCTGCCATCGTACTTGTTACAGCAGGACTGATGTCTATCGCATTTTTCGGATTTTCCGGAGTTATATAGGAGGACAGTCAGATGAATATAACAGCTATTATCATTGCCGCCGCAGCGGTCGGCGGCACGGGAATCCTGGTCGGCCTGATACTTGGCATCGCGGGAGAACGTTTAAAGGTTGAAGTCGATGAAAGAGAAGAAAAGATCATGGGCGTCCTTCCTGGCAACAACTGCGGCGGCTGTGGGTATCCGGGATGTTCCGGTCTTGCCTCAGCGATCGTCAAAGGCGAAGCTCCGGTCGGTCAGTGTCCGGTCGGCGGACCGTCTGTAGCGGCAGCCATTGGCGAGATTATGGGTGTTGCCGCAGAAGAAGGCGGAAGGAAAGTCGCGTTTGTAAAATGCGGCGGCAATTGTGAAAAAGCAAACCAGGATTATGAGTACACCGGTGTGGAAGACTGCCAGGCAGTTGCCTATGTACCAAATAAAGGGCCAAAATCCTGTAATTATGGATGTATGGGCTTTGGTTCCTGCGTGAAGGCCTGTCCGTTTGACGCGGTACATATCGTAGACGGCATCGCGGTCGTAGATCCGGAAGCATGTAAAGCCTGCGGCAAATGCGTGGCTGCATGCCCGAATCAGCTGATCGAGCTGGTACCTTATGACGCTCCGGTAAAAGTACACTGCAATTCCAAAGGAAAAGGCAAGGAAGTTATGGCAGCCTGCTCTGTGGGATGTATCGGATGTCATTTGTGCGAGAAGAACTGTGAACATGACGCGATTCATGTGACAGATAATATCGCGCACATCGATTATGCAAAATGTACCGGATGCGGCGCATGTGTAGAGAAGTGTCCGAAAAAGGTCATTCATATGGCAGAAAAATAGAATCAGAATTTGTAAAAAGTCTTCGGAATGTCAGGTTCCGGAGACTTTTTTGTGTAATATCCATCAAGACCGCTCGAAATGATCGAAAGAAGATTGTTTAACATTGCTAAATTTTATGATAAGAGTTGCAAAAAGTGTGTAAAGCATATAAAATACTTATAGTCGCTAAAAATATATATTATATTGACCATTAGAATGCGTTTCATTTTCCTGCATGAGCTGCATTACAGATAAAAATAAAGGAAAATTATGAAAATCACACAATTATTTAAGATCTACTGGCCGGATAACGGCGGTGGAATTGCAAAAGTCATGGAAAGCATAGCGGAAGGTTTTTCGGACTGCACTCAGGAGATGATTGTATGTCAGAATACCAGACATAAAAAAAGCGCGGACGACCGCTATCAGGGAGTGCATGTGCGCAGAAGCAGACAGCTGTTCGACGTGCTGTCGACGCCGGTATCCCTGCAGTTTTTGTTCGACGTTAAAAAGCGTACGAAAGATTCGGATATCGTTATCTATCATTTTCCATATCCGATGACAGATCTGGCCATACTGTTCGGGCTATATTCCGGCAGACTGGTTGTATGGTGGCACTGCGGATTTGAAAAATATCAAAAACTGGCGCCGTTTTATCGTCCGTTTGTGCTGCATACGTTAAAAAAGGCAGACCGGATTCTTGTATCCTCCAAAGGAAATATCGATCATTCTGAAACGCTCAGACATTTTCGCAAAAAGTGTACCGTGATTCCTTTTTGCGTCAGCGACGAATGCCTGCAGCGGGGAAAGGCGTATGCGCAGAAAGAAAGAGCGCCTCGCAAACGGATCCGCATGTTGTTTATCGGCAGGCTGGTATGGTACAAAGGCTGCGATATATTGCTGAAAGCCTTTGCAAAAATGCGCCGGCAGGACTGCGAGCTTGTACTGGTCGGAAAAGGACCGCTGGAACAGGAGCTAAAAGATCTGGCGGCAGCATTGCGTCTTACAAATGTCATATTTACCGGAATGGTGTCAGAAGAAGAAAAGTTCAGACAGATCGAAGCGTGTGATTTTCTTGTTCTGCCGTCGGTATCAAAAGCAGAAGCATTCGCTGTCGTACAGCTGGAGGCGATGGCATTTGCAAAACCGGTCATTAATACCGCGCTCAAAAGCGGCGTACCATACGTCAGCCTGGACGGGGTAACCGGAAAAACGGTCCGCCCGGGAAGCGTGCGCGAACTGGCGTCTGCCATGCAGGAACTGGCAGAAAACGATTCCATGCGCCGGCAATACGGAGAAAACGCACTACGTATGGTACAAAACGAATATACACACGAGCTGATGATAAACAGGCATCGGAAAGTGTTTGAAAAATTATTGATGGAGAACTAAGAGATGTCCGTGATAACGAAGATCCTGTTTGACACAGCAGGCAGGATCAAACCGCTGCTTATGAAAATAGTGCCGCTGCCAGTGCTCTGGAAGATCAGAAATGTGATCACTGCCCGCAGTTTTCGGAAAATTCTTGCAAATGTCCATCCTTACGAAGCAGGACATTACAAAAAAGGCGTCAATCTGATCGGCAATATCCGATCCGATGCGGGACTGGGACAGAGCTGTCGTCTCGTGGCGTCTGCGCTGGAGCAGACCGGAATACCGCTCAACATTTATCAGTATACGCCGTCTGGTCAGGCGAATCACGCAGATACAGCATGGGACGCAAAATTATCCAAAGAACTGCCTTATGAAATCAATCTGATTCATATCAATCCGCTGGAGCTTGGAACCGCATACTGCAGAATCGACCCGCATGCCTGGGATTACCGCTATAACATCGCGTTCTGGCTGTGGGAACTGGAAGAATTTCCGGACGAATGGACCATGTATTTTCAGGGTCTGGACGAAATCTGGGCGCCGTCTGCATTTACCTGCGAAGCGATACGAAAAAAAACGTCGCTGCCGGTAACCTGCATGCCTTATTATGTAGAAGCACCCGTTCACGAAAGTTATACAAGAGCACATTTTCATCTGCCAGAAGAACGGTTTTTATTTCTGATGATGTATGACAGCCGCAGCTGTGCAGAACGGAAAAATCCGGAAGCAGTCATGCATGCGTTTCAAAAAGCGTTCGCGCCATCGGACCAGTCCGTCGGACTCGTGATTAAGATTAATCATGCTGCGAAAGAAGACGAGCGGCATATCCAGAATATTATGAACGGATATACAAATATCTACCTGATTAAGGAACTTCTGGACCGGAACGGAGTCAACAACCTGATTCAGTGTGCGGATGTCGTCGTATCTTTGCACAGGGCAGAAGGCTTTGGTCTGGTACTGGCAGAGGCCATGCTGCTCGGCACGCCCGTGATAGCGACAAACTGGTCGGCAAATACAGAATTTATGAACAAAGAAATCGCCTGTATGACAGATTATGAGTTCGTAACGCTGGAAAAAGAACTGCCCCCATTTCATGCCGGATGCCGCTGGGCAGATCCGGATGTCGCGCAGGCCGCAGAGTATATGAAAAAACTGCACGAGGACAGAGCATTTGCAAAAGAACTCGCACAAAGAGCAAAAAAATATATGGAAGACAAACTCAGTATGCAGCAGGCAGCAGCCAGAATCAGGGACAGACTGGAACAAATTGACAGGGAACTGAAAAAGTATGAAAAAAATCGCAGTCATTAATCAAAGATACGGCGCAGAGGTCAACGGAGGATCCGAATATTATACCAGGCTGATCGCAGAACATCTGAAATCTTATTTTGACGTTACCGTACTGACCACGACAGCGATCAGCTACGATACCTGGAAAAATGAATATCCGGCCGGAACAGACAACGTCAACGGGGTCAGAGTCCTTCGTTTTCCGGTCAGACGACAGCGCAGCATGAAGATATTTCGTATTGTAAATAAAGCTACCTTCCTGTTAAAAAAAATACACATTCATACCGATCGGATGTGGGTCAGGGCACAGGGACCGGAAACGCCGCAGCTGATCGCATATATCGGGCAGCACGCACAGGAGTACGACGTTTTTATCTTTGTCACATATCTGTATTATACAACGGTCATGGGCCTTCCCCAGGTCGCCGTAAAATCGATCCTGATTCCAACCGCGCATGACGAACCGTATATCCATCTGCCGATTTACCGGCCGATATTCCGAAACGCAGCCGGAATCATTTATCTGACAGAGGAAGAAAGAGAATTTGTGCATCAGACATTTGAGAACGCGTATCTGCCGCATAACGTCATCGGCATTGGCATCGATCTGCCTGAGCAGTTTCGTCGTCCGCATACGATAAAAAAGGCAGAAGAAGCGTTTCGGGCAAAGTATCATATCCGCGGAGATTATGTAATCTATGCCGGAAGAGTGGATTTGGGGAAGAACGGTAAGGAGATGTTTACTTTTTTTCAGACATACAAACGCAGACATCCGGACAGCGGTCTGCAGCTGGTAATCGTCGGAAAAGCCGTAATGCAGATTCCAAAACGCGCAGATATTCATTATCTGGGATATGTTTCAGAAGAAGACAAATATGCAGCCATCGCAGCTGCGAAATGGCTCTGGCTGCCGTCGCGCTTCGAAAGCCTGTCCATCGCTCTGCTGGAAGGGATGGCACTTGGTACGCCGGGATTTGTGAACGGGGAGTGCGAGGTACTCAAAGGTCACTGTATCCGAAGCGGCGGAGGAGTGTATTATTGCGGGTATGAGGATTTTGAACAGAAGATGGACGAGATATCCGGGTACGAGGATGAACGTTATCAGCGGATGTGCAGGAAGGCAGAGGAGTATGTGGAAAGGAATTATCAGTGGGATGGGGTGGTAGAGAAGTTGTGTGGGATGATTGAGGGGTGTTAGGGAATGTTTTGGAGGCTATTGCCTGGAAAGGGCTCTGATCCCGTTATTTTTCGTCAAGTCGCCTGCCCTGATGTAGCAGATCGACTACTTTATCGAGAAGAGAAAGGCAAAAGATTTTATTCTTATTTAGATACGGAAATGAAAGTAAAGTTACTGGGAATCATTGACATATTGGAAGAATACGGTACTCAGTGAAGAAAACCCTATAAAAATTAAATGTGATATTGGATCGAAAAGGACTGGTTTTACAGTCCTTTTTGTTTTGGTAAAAGTTGAAATAAGATGCATAGTATATGAATAATAGATAGATGTCATAGAAATTATCTTGAAAAGATTTTTACGGTAGTTAGGGGCAATGATATTGAAGGAAATGTAAATAATATTCAAAAAAGCAATTGTATAAAGAAGACAATTTCAGATGTTTATAGAGTATATGACACCTTTTATAAATGCCGAAAATTACTGGTTCTATTTTATCAAGGATTTATCTGTTTATGCGGCGATTTTAGTCAGTGGTTAGAAGAAAAAGTTAAAGTGACAGATGAAGGTAATCAATAGATTTTTTTATTGGATGCGGCAGTATTAGGAAAAGGCATGTGCAGCGGTGACACATGCCTTTTCTTTTTATATGAATCGTTCAATTTTGTCAGTCTTATCTTGCATGACTGACATTGAACAGCTGCATAAGTCCATCCTGGAGAACCTGGGAGCAGTTCACACCACGCTTTTCTGCCAGGGCAGCCATCCATGCAGGCAGGGAGACATTTTTGCGGACTGCCCTGGTGTCGGTTGCGGCCCGGTATGCAAGCGTGTCAACACGGATAATGGAACAGGCGGCATTTTCGGGAATGTCCAGCTTGTGCTGCGGGGTGGCAGCAGGGATTTCGTTTCCTTCATCCTCTGCCACTATGAGCCAGCCGCTGGCCGCATCGGTAATCATCTCAATGGCATCATCAATACTGCTGCCAGTGGTGATGCATCCAGGCAGATCAGGTACTCTGCAGTAATATTTGGTATCGTCTTCATTTGGTACGAATGTAGCCGTATAGATATATTTCATAAGTCAGCCTCCTTTACTGGCGGCGGTGAGAATTTACCTGCCGCCCTGTTTGATTTCCCTGCGTATATAGCGGAGATCGTCTTCATCGAAATGTCCGCGCTTTAGCGGTATGGAATATTTTGTTTCCGGATTGTAGTAGATATCATGGCTCCCGACGCTCCGTTTAAAGGTATATCCGCAGTTGTTCAGATCTTTGATAGCTGTGTTTCGTGGATTCATTTCTGTTCTCCTTATAAAAGGATTATACACAAAAATACACAATGCATCAAGGGATTTGCATAACATTACACAAATATTTTATGCAAAAGAGGGTTTAAGCGGTGCTGATAAGTGGGTTTGGGCAGGCTGTGATACTGATATTTTTTGTCAGATGGCTTGTACTGAATGTGGCAGATCTGCTGATTTATCGGGAAGGGAAAGAACAGGTCTGTGCTTTTTCATCGAAGTATAGTTTGAAGTATAGTTTTTTATATGTTGTATTGAATTTGAACAGATACATCCGTTAATGTGAGGGGAGTTTGACGTTTGGATAACTGTCATATGGATGGTTTCTGTTAGAAACGCTGTCATATTGAGACTTTTCGGAGTCGGTACCGATTAAAAACAGAATCAGAGTTATTGCATTGTACTAAAAAGCCGTCTGGTATAGAATCAGAAGGCTTTTTTTGGTGTGCCCGGTGGGCATACGTTCTAACGGGTGAAAGTCCCCAATCCGCCCGGCAGTGGGAAGGATACAGCTGAAGCCAAGGGTGTCCACCGCGAGGTGGAATCTGAAGAAAGGATTAGGCAAAACTCTGGCTTGCTACATTTGAGGCTAAATACAGGGATAAGGTTGCCAAACAAACCAAAGTCCGATAACTGCACGGAACTGTAGTTAGTAGTTATGGAGCGAGTATAAGAGGGAAAGAGCGTGTGAGTACCCGGGGAGGTCTCGTGGACGCATCCAAAGCGATAGAACATTCGCGGGAGCGGTTGAAACAAGATTTACCACGAGAAGTCAGCAGAGGTCATAGTACCACTACGGTTGCAAACGTGGTGGGAAGGACTGAACTTTAGGAGATGTGAGTAAATGAATGTAACCAAAGATGGGTTTAAGGACAGACAACTTCATATGGAAGACTACCTGCAAATGGTATCTGCGGAACAGAAAGAGCATGCAGGAGTGTCCGTCTATCAGCGGATTACTGAAAACAACGACATCATCACGGACTTTTGGACGGACAATCTACTGGAACTGATTTTACGGAAAGACAATCTAAACAAGGCTTACAAGAAAGTGAAATCAAACAAAGGCAAAGGCGGAATTGACGGAATGCAGGTAGATGGACTTCTGCCCTACCTGAAAGAAAACCAGAGCGAAATAATCCGGAAGATACGGGAAGGGAAATATAAACCCAACCCAGTCCGCAGGGTAGAAATACCCAAGGAAGAAAAGGGCGAGGTCAGAAAATTAGGAATCCCCACAGTGGTAGACCGCCTGGTTCAACAGGCGGTCACCCAGGAACTGACGCCCCTGTTTGAACCACAGTTTTCAGAGAACAGCTATGGGTTCAGACCGGGGAGGAACCAGCATGACGCATTGAAGGCCTGTAAGAAGAATGCAGACGAAGGATATGTGTATGTGGTGAGCATGGATTTAGAGAAGTTCTTTGACACGGTAAACCACAGCAAATTAATAGAGGTACTGTCACGGACAATCAAGGATGGACGAGTGGTATCGCTGATACACAAATACCTGAATGCAGGAGTATTGCAGAACGGATACTTTGAGAAAACGGAGGAAGGAGTACCACAGGGCGGGCCGTTAAGTCCGCTGTGTGGGAACGTGATGCTGAATGAACTGGATAAGGAACTGGAAAGCAGGGGGCACCGGTTCGTGAGGTATGCGGATGACGCGCTGATATTCTGTAAGAGCAGGAAGAGTGCGGAGAGGACGCTTGCAAACATCATCCCATTCATAGAGGGAGAGTTATTCCTGAAAGTAAACCGAGCCAAAACAACAGTAACCCATGTGGGCAAAATAAAATATCTGGGATACGCATTTTACAGGAACAGAGGGAAGTGCAGATTCCGGGTACACCCTAAGAGCGCCGGAAAGATGAAAGGCAGGATAAGGGAGATCACCCAGAAAAACAAAGGGTGGAGTAACGACTACCGGAGACAGAAACTTGCGGAGTATGTCAGAGGGTGGATAAATTACTACAAACTTGCAGACATGAAAGGACTGATGACGGAGACGGATGAATGGCTCCGGCGCAGGATACGGGCAATCTATTGGAAACAATGGAAAAAGGTGAAGACGAGGTACCGAAACCTAAGGGCGTTAAAGCTTGAAGAATGGCAGGTGCATCAGATAGCCAACAGCCGGAAAGGTTACTGGAGGACAGCACAGATATTAAGCGTTGCCCTTACCAATAAAATAATAGCCAGGCTGGGCTATATCTCCATGCCTGACTATTATCTAAAAGTATCGTGAAAACTATTGAACCGCTGTATACCGAACGGTACGTACAGTGGTGTGGGAGGTCGGCTACTCAACTAATGGGTAGCCTCCTACCCGATC
>CAJTMV010000014.1 GCA_910577225.1 uncultured Eubacterium sp.
AAAAGAATAAGTCTGTAAGCTGTTTTTCTTGCTTACAAACTTATTATACGAGGAGTATTCGTATATGAAAAAGCAATTATGGATCAGGGCGCTGACTTTTTCTCTGGCAGCGGCCTCTGCTGCAGGATATGGAATGTATGTGCAGCCGGCTGGCGGAATTACGAGCGTCGTGGCTAAAGAAACCAAAGCTGACGCACAAGCGGGGATGCAGTCGGTACAGAAGTTTGGATACGATCTGATGGAGCAGTATACTGTGGAAAAAAATCCGGTGCTTTCTCCGGTATCCGCGTATATCATGCTTTCCATGGCTGGCAATGGGGCAAAAGGAGCGACAAAAAAAGAGTTTGAAAAAGTACTGGGCAGCGATCTTTTGTCTGTTTCCAGGGAGCTGACGCGTGCGCTGCCGCAGAAAAAAGACGGGGTAAAGCTGACCGTAGCCAGTTCCGCATGGCTGGACGATCAGTTTGCTCCGAAAAAAGCATGGCTGGACGCGGCAAAAAACCAGTTCCAGGCGGATGTGTTTGAAGAAGATCTGAGTACGGAAGCAGCCAAAGACAGGCTCAATCGATGGGTCAGCGACCGGACGGGCAATCGGATTCCAAAACTGCTGCATAAGAAAATGGATGCCAGGACAAGACTGGCGCTTGTGAACGCGCTGTATTTTCAGGCAGACTGGCAGCAGCAGTTTCTGCCGGAAGGTACGTTTGAGGAAAATTTTAAGCTGGATAATGGGAAAACGAAAAAGGCGGAGCTGATGCATCATCGAAATTACAAATGCGGCTATCTGAAAGACGATACGTCGGAGGGAGTCGTACTTCCTTACAAAGACAGCAGTTTTGCGTTTGTGGCGATCCGGCCGTTGAAAGAGGAAAGTATTCGGGACTGGTATGCGTCTTATTCGGCGAAAAAGCTGACGGCGCTGCTAAACGGCAGGGAAACAAAAGACGTAGAGCTGGCGCTTCCGAAATTTGAAATCCGTTGTAAGAAAAAACTCAACGAGAGTCTGAAGCAATTGGGACTCAGGCAGGCATTTGATGAAAAAAAGGCGAATCTGACGCTGCTTGGGACATCGAAAGATGACGGGAACCTGTTTTTGAGCTTTGTGCTGCAGGAGTCTGTCATTCGTGTCGCAGAGGAAGGTACGGAGGCCGCGGCTGCCACGATTGGCGGAATTTCCGCAGGTTCGGCGCTGATGCCGGATAAGCCGTCCGTTCGTTTTGATCGTTCTTTTTTGTATCTGATCATGGACATGGACGCCGGGACGCCGTTATTTATGGGCATTGTGGATGAGCCGTAAATCGTATGACAGCAGAAAGTATTATCAGGCAGGTAACGGATATATGCAGGTCGTGCGGTGTGAAGCATCTGGCGCTTTTTGGCTCTTATGCAAAGGGAACATGGACGAAATACAGCGATATGGATTTTATCGTATCGGGAGTTCCGGATATGGACGAACTGGAAGAGCGTATCGATGCGATCGATACGCTGACAAAGATCGATCTGTTTGAATATGAACGATGTGAAAATCGTTTTCTGAAAGAGGATATGAAGCGTTATGCAAGGAAAATCTATTAACAGATACAACAGTTTTTGCAAAAGCATTGAAAATTTAAATTTTCTGTCATCAATCACAGGTATTATGATCAGATGGCGGAATTAAGAACACGGGTATTTTCTTATTATTGTAATGATGAAACGGAAGAATGAAAGCAGGGCGTCAGGCGCCGTCAAAGAGGTTTTCAGAATGGAAAAAAGAAGGGAGATGTTTCTATTTCGTATACCATCAGTTATTTTACAAAACCGGACAGGGTGCAGACGGTGAGCGCTGAGCGGGGCGAGAGTCTGCTGGATGTCTTAAGAAAGCGGCAGGCCGCGCCGGCAGCTGACTGTAACGGTACCGGCAGCTGTGGAAAATGCAGGGTACGGATTGTCGAAGGGGATGTGCCCATATCCGGTCCGGACCGGCAGTTTCTGACCAGTCAGGAGCTGGCGCAGGGATATCGTCTGGCATGCAGGTGCAAAGTTTTGGATCATCTGACGGTCTGCGTCCCAGAGCCTGGGATGCCGATCCAGTCAGTCGGTCTGGAACAGACGCCGGCAGACGGGGATGGAAAAAGAGAAAGCTGTCAGGAACATCCGAAGCAGGCGCAGCGTCAGAAGGAGTATTCCATTGCCGTCGACCTTGGCAGTACGACGCTGGCCGCTGTGCTGACAGACCGGGAGGGAAATGTTCTGGCGCAGTCGACAGCCGTAAATTCGCAGCGGGCGTATGGGGCGGATGTGCTTTCACGCATACAGGCGTCGAACGAAGGAAAGCGTGATCTGTTAAAAGCATGTATCTGCCGCGATCTGGAACAGATGTTTCAGACACTCGTTTGCAGCCAGCAGAAGCAGATACAAATTCAGCGGATCGCAATTGCGGCAAATACGACGATGCTGCATTTACTGCGTGGTTATTCGTGCGAAAGACTGGGACAGGCGCCGTTTGAACCGGTCAATTTAAATCTGGAATGTCTGGACTATGGACAGCTGTTCGCTCCGGTAGCAGGATGCGAGGACAGCAAAGTGTATTTACTTCCGGGAATGTCTGCGTTTCTTGGAGCGGATATTACGGCAGGACTTTTCAGCAGCGGATTCTGGCAGACCGGAAAACAAGAACCTGCAATATTTATCGATCTTGGAACGAACGGAGAGCTTGCCTATGGCAGCCGGGATGGATTTGTAACGGCGTCGACCGCAGCCGGGCCAGCTTTTGAAGGAG
The DNA here is from genome assembly GCA_910577225.1 of uncultured Eubacterium sp. Lineage (GTDB taxonomy): Bacteria > Bacillota > Clostridia > Lachnospirales > Lachnospiraceae > Eubacterium_J. The sequence goes on from CAJTMV010000014.1 coordinate 2,762, forward strand.
GACGGTTAAGCTGCGGAGTACCGGGTATCCCGGGCGCTATCTGTAATGTCTCTTATTTGTATCACAGAGTCCGTATCCGCACGATCGGTCAGAAAAAACCATGCGGGATCTGCGGAACCGGCGCGATGGAGGCAGTGGCGGCGCTGCTTTCGGAAGGGCAGATGGATGCAGACGGGTTACTTGCGCCAGAGCTGTTTACGAACGGGATGGAGCTGGCAAAGAGGGAGGATGGCAGTCCGCTCTGTCTGACGCAGGCGGATATTCGGGAAATACAGATGGCAAAAGCTGCGATTCGGGCCGGACTTTGCGTATTGCAAAAAAGATATCAGGAAGAATTTGATCCGGCCAGACAGATACCAGTGAACCGGATCCTTTTGGCCGGAGGATTCGGATATTATCTTTCTGCAGAAACGGCCGTTTCTATCGGTCTGTTTGCTCCCGAATGGAAAGAAAAGATCGTACTGTGTGCGAATACGAGCTTAAAAGGCGCGATCGCGTATTTAACCGATCCTTCCTGCGCGCAGCAGCTGGAGCAGATCCGTAAAAAAAATCGAACGATCCGGCTGGAGGACGATGCGGATTTTCAGACCATGTATATGGAGCAGATGCGTTTTCCTGACAGGGCGAAATCATCAGGATAACAGTTTTTTCAGCTTTTCGAGTCTGCCATCCGGAATGATATACGTGCTGTCTGGCCGTCCGGTCCATGTCGGGGAAAGTCCGGAATGGAGATAGACAGAGTCGATGCCGTACGCATTCGCGCCTGCGATATCCGTATACGGATCGTTACCGATCATCAGTGCGCTGCTTTTTTCTACCTGGTATCGTTCAGACAGTATCTGAAAAAAATGCGGGTCCGGTTTTTTGCATTCTTCCGTTGAAGAGATGACGATGGCGTCAAACAGATCTGTAATGCCAAGCAGCTGCAGTTCGGGCAGCGTAAATGCTGCCTGCGCGTTGGTAAGAAGACAGATATGTCTGCCCTGTGCCTTTAGCTGCCGCAGGGTTTCCCGTACGCCTGGATACAGTCGCAGGTACGTCCTTGACATGGTTCGAAAAAACAGGGCGGTTTCCATCGTCAGTTCTTTGGACGCCCGGATCCCCCGGCGGCTGTAGAGGCGTTCAAAAACGGTTTCCAGACGGATATCGACAGCTGTATACTGCGGATGCCGCAGGACGGTCTGGCGTATCGTTTCCTGTACGAGCAGCCGGTATTCCTTTTTTAGACTCCATGGAGTATAGGCCGCTCCATGAGAGCCGTACCAGACGGCCAGCAGTTTCCACAATTCTTTTTTGGATTCGTCGGTATGGATATCCGCCAGTGTTCCGTACAGGTCAAAGATAAGATGTTGATAGTGCATCGGTCAGGTTCCTTTCTCGTTGTTTTTTAACAGGGTATTTCGGTATGCGCTCGGCGTAATGTGATACTTTTTTTTAAAGCTCCGGTTAAAATAAGACAGATTTTCAAATCCGACTTCCTGTGATATGGACAGTACGCTGGAATCTGAGGCCAGCAGCAGTCTTGCCGCCATCATCAGACGGTAATCGTTCAGATATTCAATAAAAGACATACCCATCGCGTTTTTAAAATATTTCATAAAATGCGACTGACTGTAATCGCAATAAGTCGCCATATCCTTTATCGTAATGCGTTCCTGAAAGTGATTTTCCACATATTTGATAATGATTTTGAGCTTTTCCAGAGTAGTCAGCGCCTTTTTGGGAGCGGCAGCGATCTTCTGGTCCCGAAACAGTTCATAAAAAAGTCCAAACAGACAGCTTTTGATGTAAAGCTGGCAGGCATGCGGAAACGTCTTGCAGATTTCGTCCGCCTGATCGAGCCAGTATGCGATTTTTGTGTATTTGGCGTCCATGGGCGTATAAATGTTTTGGATAAGCATATGCGAATGGCGCAGCGGAGCGAAAAAATCCAGAGTACAGCTGTCGTGAATCTTTGATTCCAGCATATTCAGGTCAAAGATGATGTTTTCATATTCCATACGGCTGTCTTCCTGCTGGGAGATACCGTGCAGCTGTCCGGGAGCGATAAAAATAATATCGCCTGTTTTTACCGGTTCAGAAGCAAGATCGATCGATACGATGCCGCATCCTTTTTTGATATAAATAATTTCCATCTCCAGATGCCAGTGCAGAGGCACGGACGAAAAGTCCTGCGGAATACAGCAAAGATACGTATTGTAAGGGAAGGAAGCGTCAAAGTGATTTTTCTTCTCCTGATAATTTTCAAATTCCAGTATATTCATATGTACAAAGACTCCGTAACAATGTGCGCTTCTGGCAACGATTTTTTCAAATTGATAGAATTGTACCATATCATCATAGGATATTGCAAGAATAATATCCATGATCTGACATATAATACACTCATCGACAGGAACAAAAAGAACAGAATAAGAACATCATCATAAAAATTCGGGAGGAATCACACAATGACAGCAAACGAATACGTAAAATCCCGCTTCGGCCGGTATATGGACGAATGCACAAACGAAGAGATCTATACGGCTCTTTTGGAATACGTAAAGGAACAGGCAAAAGGAAAAGAAAGCAATCAGGGGAAGAAAAAACTGTATTATATTTCCGCGGAATTTCTGATTGGAAAACTTTTATCCAACAATCTGATCAATCTTGGATTATATGAAGAAGTCAGTCAGGAACTTGAAAAATGCGGAAAATCCCTTGCAGAAATCGAAGAAATCGAACTGGAACCGTCTTTGGGCAACGGCGGTCTTGGCCGGCTGGCTGCATGCTTTTTGGATTCGATTGCAACGCTCGGCTTAAACGGGGACGGCGTGGGCTTAAATTATCATCTTGGATTATTCCGTCAGGTATTTGAAAATAACCTTCAGAAAGAAGAGCCAAATCCATGGATTACGCCGCAGTCCTGGCTGACCAAAACGGATAAGACATATAAGATTCACTTTGGCGGATTTGCCGTACAGTCCAGAATGTATGATATCGACGTCGCAGGATACGACAACCGTACGACAAAGCTGCATTTATTTGATGTGGAATCCGTAGACGAATCTCTGGTACAGGATGGCATTTACTTTGACAAATCCCAGTACGCAAAGAACCTGACGCTGTTTTTATATCCGGACGACAGTGATGAGAGCGGCCGTCTGCTGCGTGTGTACCAGCAGTATTTTATGGTATCAAACGCTGCGAGACTGATTCTGGATGAATGTGCGCAAAAAGGCTCCAACATGTATGATCTTGCAGACTATGCAGTCATTCAGATCAACGATACGCATCCGACCATGGTCATTCCGGAGCTGATCCGTCTGTTAATGGAACGCGGTCTTGTGATGGATGAGGCGATCGAGGTTGTATCTAAGACATGCGCTTATACAAACCACACGATTCTTGCAGAAGCGCTGGAAAAATGGCCGATGCACTTTATGCAGCAGGCAGTTCCGCATCTGGTGCCGATTATTTATGAGCTGAACAACAAGGTAAATAAAAAATTCAACGATCCGTCGGTAGCGATTATCAACGGCGATAACTGTGTATGCATGGCGCATATCGATATCCATTATGGCATCAGTGTCAACGGCGTGGCAGCACTGCATACGGATATATTAAAAGATACCGAGCTTCATAATTTCTACAAGCTGTATCCGGAAAAGTTTAATAATAAGACAAACGGCATTACGTTCCGCCGCTGGCTGTTATACTGCAATCCGCAGCTGACCTCGCTGATTGAGGAACTGATTGGACCGGGCTTTAAAAAAGATGCCATGGAACTGGAAAAACTGGCTGATTTTGTGAATGACGATGCGGTACTCGAGAAACTGCTGGCCATCAAAGAGGCAAGAAAAATCGTGCTGCGTGATTTCTTAAAACATACGCAGAACATCGATATTAACGCAGATTCTGTATTTGATATTCAGGTAAAACGTCTGCATGAATACAAACGTCAGCAGATGAATACATTATATGTGATTCACAAGTATTTTGAGATCCGGGCAGGCAAAAAACCGCAGCGTCCGATTACCGTATTTTTCGGCGCAAAGGCAGCTCCGGCGTATACGATCGCAAAAGATATTATTCATCTGATCCTGTGTCTGTCAGAGATTATAAACAATGACCCGCAGGTAAGTCCGTATCTGAAAGTCGTTATGGTAGAAAACTATAATGTAACGCTGGCTGAAAAACTGATTCCTGCCTGCGATATTTCCGAGCAGATTTCACTGGCCTCAAAAGAAGCGTCCGGAACGAGCAATATGAAGTTTATGTTAAACGGCGCGGTAACGCTTGGCACAAAAGACGGTGCAAACGTAGAAATCGCTGAACTCGTCGGCGAAGATAATATATTTACGTTCGGTGAGGAAAGCCAGACGGTGATCGATCGTTATGCAAGAGCAGATTATGTGTCCAGAGAATACTATGAAAACGACGAGGATATCAAAAAAGCCGTAGACTTTATTGTCAGCGATGAAATGAAGGCTGTCGGATGCGCAGAGAATCTGGAGAGACTTTACAACGAACTGCTGAACAAAGACTGGTTTATGACGTTCCCGGATTTCAGAGATTATGTAAAGACCAGGGACGAGGCGCTCGCAGCATACGAAGACCGCAAAGCATGGGCGAAGATGATGCTTGTCAATATCAGCAAGGCCGGATTCTTTTCCGCAGACCGCACGATCGAACAGTATAACGATGAGATTTGGAAATTAGAAAAATAAGAACAGAGAGATGTTTCACACCCGGTCAGACAGGGAATTGTCTGGCTGGGTGTTTTTTTATCTGGCTGGTCCCATGCAGGGGATCAGTCATTTTATTTTTCGTATCAGGTTGACAGATGCTTACCAGTGTGCTATAGTATCCATATAAGGTTGACAAACGCCAACCATACAAATGGTAACCGGTAATCAGGAGGAGAGAAAGGAGGAGGAACGTATAGATGAAAAGCAGGTTAACCGATGCGGAATGGAAGGTTATGGCGGTCCTGTGGGAAAAATCGCCCAGAACGATGATGGAAATCACCAATCTGTTAAAAGAAGAAACCGGCTGGACCAAATATACGGTAATGTCTTTTTTAAAGCGGATGGAAGAAAAGGGAGCCGTACATTATGAAGATGGCGGCAGGGCAAAACGGTACTATGCAGATTGGAAAAGAGAAGACGTGGAAATACAGGAAACGGAGGATTTTCTAAATAAAGTATTTTATGGGAAAATTGGATTGATGCTCAATGCGATGGTGCAGCAGAAGGCTTTGTCACAGCAGGAATTAGACGAACTTTCGAAGATTCTGCAGGAAAATGAAACTGACTGAGAGTGGAGGGGAGAACGATGAGAGAACCATTTGGTGAGATTATGATAGGAATAGCAACCTCATCTGCTTTTATTTTGGCGATTGTGCTGCTGCGTGCTCTGTTTCATAAAAAAATCAGTATGAGGCTGCAATATGCGCTATGGCTGTTTGTGGCGTTAAAGCTCCTGCTGGCGCCTGTTCCAAGGTTTGAGAGCGTACTGTCCGTGCAGAGGCTGGCCGGGCAGTGGCAGAGCGGGCAGCAGGAAGAGGCGAAAGAGCTGCCGGTTGAAAAAGACGCGCGGCAGGCAGGAACCGGCGGATGGCTTTTGGAAAGCGCTTTACGACAGGCAGACAGCAAACAGGCGCAGGCTGGTAAGGGAAATGGGAAAGCAGATCGTAAAAAAGACGCTGCAGATTCGGGTTTGAAAGAATCGGAACAGGCATGGTTATGCATCTGGATCGCCGGTATCGGAAGCGTGATCATGTTTCTGTATTTTTTAACAGGGAATCTGAGGTTTGCCAAATATCTTCGCACAGAAAGGGTGCGTTTTCAGCAGGATGGAAGTCCGCTGCCGGTCTGGCTCGTGGAGGGACTGCCTTCTCCCTGTCTGTATGGCAGAGCCGTCTACATGACGCCGGAGCTGACGACAGAGCCGAAACGGTTTTCTTATGTGCTGGCACATGAATATTGTCACTACAGGCAGGGAGACATGATATGGTCGCTTTTGCGCGCGGTGTGTATGATCGTATACTGGTGGAATCCGCTTGTATGGCTGGCGGCATATTTATCCAAACAGGATTGTGAACTTGCCTGCGATGAGAGAGCAATGGCATATCTGGGACAGGAAGAACGGATTTCTTATGGAAAGACGCTGCTTAGCCTTATTGCTGTGAAGCCGGAAGAAAACCAGCGTTTCTTTTTTACGGGAATGATGATAGGAGGAGGTCATAATATGAAGCAAAGATTACAAAGAATTGCAAACAAGCAAAAAGCTGCGGTATCGGGCTGTATTTTGGCAGGTGTGCTGTCTGTTTTGTGCTTTGTAAGCGTTAGTACGGCGAAACCGGCACAGGGAACAGCCAGACAGGAACCGGCGCAGGGAACGGCCAGACAGGAATCGGGCAGACAGGAGCAGGCCCGGGAACATGCAGTGCCGGACGAACAAAGGGAATTTACGCTGCCGGAATCAGTCGAAAAAGGTCCGAACGCAGCTGCGTCCGATCGATCAGATAACATTGAAGCAGATGCAAAGCAGGCGGCTTTTCATCATGCGGATTTGGAGCAGGCAGTCGGGCAGGCGATTTTATCGGAAAATAAAGACCGCTATTCAGGCGGGGAATGTGTGGCAGAAGGTCATAAGATTCTGGGACAGGAAGAAGAGAACGGACTGCTGACCGTATATGTTCTGACCATGTATGGCGAGTATGCGTTTCAGAACGGCCAGTTTATCAAAGATTCGGGAACCGGCGTGATTCCTGCAGTCATAAAATTTTCCAAGGATGAACGGCATGGATATATGCTGGAAGAAATGGAGTGGCCGGGGGACGGAGGCCATTATTTGCCGTCGATTCGTGAGATGTTTCCAGAGTCCCTGCAGGAGGCATGCATTTCTGTTACCGAAGAAATAAGCGAGGAGCTGAGCAGACAGGAAAAAGCCTATGCGGAGAAGTATTTGAAACAAATCAATCGAACGGCACAGACCGGCGAATATGCGGATATTGCGCATAAGCTGATAACAGAGGAAGGAGTCAGCGCCCAGGTATCCAATCAGCTGGATGAGACGGCTGAGAAAAAGGGTTTGAACTATCCGTATTTTATCGGCAATGTGGAAAAAATAGAAGACGGCGTGCGCTACGTGTATGAAACCACGATGGATAAAGAGGCGCGTGAGATTATTTATACGAAGACAGAATATGATACGGGAGCCGTTATCGAAGAGCTTCGATTTGATATGGATACCGGAGCAGAGATAAAATAAAGGCCCGATGTGATGGTAAAACGGGACGCCAGTCAGAAATGACTGGCGTCCTGTTTTTTTCTATCATTTTGTGTAGTTAGTCAGCCGATTATGGACGGCATACAGAACATGCGTCATATCCTGCAGACTGCGCATTTGATTTGGATATGGCATGCTTCGAGCGGCTAAGATACCGGCATCCGTTCGCGTGGTATTTGCTTCCGGTGTCTGTAATATAAACGGTAAGCTCATTCGTATCCGAAGAATCGGCAGAACGATCGCTGGCTGCCGGCGCGTCTTTTACAGGTTTTACACCAAGGGATTTTAGCAGCTTTGCATTGACAGAGCCGGTTACCGTCAGATCATTGTCCCTCTGGTATTTTTTCACAGCCTTTTTGGTCTGGCTGCCGGCGATGCCATCTGCAGTGCCACAGTCATAACCGTATTTGTTTAGTTTTTTCTGTACTTTTTTGATCGTGGCTCTGTTGTAGCTGGCAGCAGCATTCGCGGTGATCGCTGGCTGTGTGGCATTCTGAAACTGCAGCGGTGCATCTAAGGTGCAGGTGCAGGATAACAGGAGAAACAGAAACAGTTTTGCAAGCAGTGTTTTACATTTTTTCATCGATACAATCTCCTCTCATTTTTCTGGCGTTGCCATGTCTGTAACTACATTATAAAAAATTACAAACCGAAATACAATAGGATAGATCGATTTTTATAATCATTTAGACGCTGGGGCTGAATTTGTGATAGAAATGGTATTTGGAACAGCCGTGGAAGGAATAGCATAGAAGCAGGTCTTCCGAATGCAATTATTTGCCTGAAATTTACATTATTAATTTGCGGAAAAATTATGCAAAAAGCAGAAAATTATTGTGAATAATTCATAAATTTGATTAGTCAGATTTGTTTAAATGGCCAAAAATAAGAATACATGCAAATAAATCTTGCATTTCTTTCAGACAGGTGTTATAGTCTATTTATCGGAAACGTTACCGATATCGTTTCCGGAAACGGTATCGGAACGACTTGCAACTATTCACAAACATGATGTAAAAAGGAGAAAAAGTATGAAAAAGAAATTGGTGTGTGCACTCCTGTGTACGGCAATGACAGCAGCCTCCATGACCGGATGCGGTTCTTCCGGCGAGGGCAACAGTCAGTCTGAGAACGATAACGCGTCAGGAGATCATCAGGCAGACGCGCCGGATGAGAATGCCAATGGGGATGCATCGGCAGACGCAGGTTCTGGCAAAGTGTATTATCTGAACTTTAAACCGGAACAGGGGCAGGACTGGGTAGATCTGGCAGCAAAATATACGGAAGAGACAGGCGTGCCGGTCGATGTACAGACAGCGGCCGCAGGAACCTACGAAGAACAGTTAAAGTCCGAAATGGCAAAAACAGAAGCTCCGACACTGTTTCAGGTAAACGGTCCGGTCGGCTATCAGAACTGGAAGGATTATTGCTATGATCTGAAAGATACAGAAGTTTATAAGCATGTAAAGAGCGATGATTTCGTATTAAAAGATGGAGAAGCAGTACCGGGTATTGCATATGTAATTGAGACTTACGGCATTATTTACAATAAAAAGCTGTTAAACGATTATATCGCGCTGGATGGCGCAAAGATTCAGTCCGCGGATGAGATCAACAGCTTTGCAAAGTTAAAAGAAGTAGCGGACGATATCCAGGCAAAGAAGGATGATCTGGGCATTGCAGGCGCGTTTACTTCTGCAGGTATGGATTCCAGCTCAGACTGGAGATTCAAGACACATCTTGCAAATCTGCCGATTTACTATGAATACAAAGCAGATAATGTGGACGCGTCAGAAGCGATTAAGGGTACGTACCTTGACCAGTACAAACAGATCTGGGATCTTTATCTGGCAGATTCGACCTGTGCGCCGGGCATGATCTCTGGTATGACAGGAGACGATGCGGCAGCTGAATTTGCAGTTGGCGACGCTGTATTTTATCAGAATGGTACATGGGCTTACAACGAAATTATGAACGACGGCCTGACAGATGACGATATCGGAATGCTTCCAATTTATATCGGTGTGGAAGGCGAAGAAAATCAGGGGCTTTGTACAGGATCTGAAAACTACTGGTGTATCAATAAAAACGCGCCGGAAGAAGATATCAAAGCGACGCTGGATTTCTTAAACTGGGTAATTACAAGCGATACCGGACGCGACAGTCTGGCAAATACGATGGGATTTGTAACTCCGTTTGATACGTTTGACGATGGTTATCAGGCAGGCAATCCGCTTCTTAAGATCGCAAACGAATATATCAGCAACGGCAAGACACCGGTTTCATGGAACTTCGCGACGATTCCTTCCGAGAAGTGGAAAGATGATGTCGGCAGCGCGCTGATGGAATATGCCCAGGGTACCGGCGAATGGTCTGCGGTAGAAAAAGCGTTCGTGGATGGCTGGGCAGCCGAATATAAAGCTGCAAACGGCGGCAACTAACAGGCAGATTTTGCGTAAATAAAAATTCAATATTTCGTAAAAAATGAACAACCAAAGGTTTCTTTTCAATATTCCCTATATTTCCCTAAGTAACGGGCGGTTTTCCCAACCGCCCGTTTTTCATAAATCTGTTTGTTTTATATCGTAAATAACAGAAACAAAAAAGAGGAGGAGACAGTTATGGATAAAGCGATTAAGAAGTATTTTCCAATTTTCATGCTTCCGACGATGGCAGCGTTTACAATCGGATTTGTACTTCCGTTTTTACTTGGTATTTACTTATCGTTATGTGAATTTACAACCGTTACAGATGCCAGATTTGTCGGACTTAAAAATTTTGCAAAGGTGTTTGCCGACGACACATTTATGCATTCATTATGGTTTACGGTATTATTTACGATCGTTTCGGTTATCACGATCAATCTGTTTGCATTTATCATTGCGATGATTCTGACAAAAGGCATAAAAGGTACCAATATTTTCCGTACCGTATTTTTTATGCCGAACCTGATCGGCGGTATTATTCTCGGTTATATCTGGCAGCTGATTTTCAATGGTATTTTACAAAATTTTGAGCGTACGCTGACGTATTCGGCTTCATATGGGTTCTGGGGACTCATCGTGCTGATGAACTGGCAGCAGATCGGATATATGATGATCATTTACATTGCAGGCATTAACAATATTCCGGGCGATCTGATGGAGGCTGCGCAGATCGACGGCGCCAGCAAATGGCAGGTATTAAAAAACGTGACGATTCCGATGCTGATGCCGTCGATTACAATCTGCTCGTTCCTGACGCTGACCAACGGATTTAAGCTGTTTGACCAAAACCTTGCGCTGACGGCAGGCGCGCCGTCCAATAAGACGCAGATGCTGGCGCTGAATATTTACGATACGTTCTATGGCAGAGTAGGATGGGAAGGCGTTGGTCAGGCGAAGGCAGTCATATTCTTTATGATCGTGGCAGCAGTTGCGATTATCCAGCTGCGTATGACAAAGAGTAAGGAGGTACAGGCATAATGGAACATAAAAAACCGGTAAAAAATGGATGGATCTATACGACAATCTTTACGTTATTATCTTTTCTTTATATTATGCCGATTGTAGTTGTTTTGATCAACTCGTTTAAGAGAAAGACATATATCAACCGCGAACCGTTCCGCCTTCCAAACGAGAAGACATTTGAAGGTCTGAAAAACTATGTCAGCGGTATTGAAAAGATCGATTTTTTCTCTGCATTTGAAAATTCTTTGTTTATAACGATCTGTTCCGTAGCGGTGATTATTTTGTGCACTTCGATGTGCGCATGGTATATTTCGCGTGTAAAAAACAAAGTTTCTTCCGGTATGTATTACATGTGCGCATTTTCCATGATTGTACCTTTTCAAATGGTAATGTTTACATTATCCAAAATATCTGATATGCTTAAGTTAGGAAATCCGGTTGGTATCATTATAGTGTATCTTGGCTTCGGCGCAGGCCTTGCGGTATTTATGTTCTGCGGATTTGTAAAAGCGATTCCGTTAGAGATCGAAGAGGCTGCCATGATGGACGGATGTACGCCAATTCAGACTTATTTCAAGGTAGTGCTGCCGATTTTAAAACCGACCTGTATTTCCGTAGCAATTTTACAGGCGATGTGGATCTGGAACGATTATCTGCTCCCGTCCCTCGTCCTGGATACGAAAAGATGGAAAACAATACCGATCGCAGTGCAGTATTTAAAGGGCGGTTATGGCGCGGTGGATATGGGCGCTATGATGGCGATGCTTGTACTGGCAATTATCCCGATCATTATTTTCTACATCGCATGTCAGAAATATATTGTAGACGGTGTCGTTGCAGGAGCGGTAAAAGGTTAGGAGGACTTTTTTCATGCGTGCAAGTGGAGTGTTGCTCCCAGTGAGCAGTTTATCATCCAAATATGGAATTGGATGTTTTTCTAAGGAGGCGTATCAGTTTGTAGATTTCCTTAAGAAGAACGGGCAGAGCTACTGGCAGATTCTGCCCCTTGGACAGACGAGTTATGGAGATTCGCCATATCAGTCGTTTTCAACGTTTGCCGGCAATCCGTATTTTATCAGTCTCGAAGAGCTGATCCGTAAAGGGCTTTTAAAAAAGAAGGACTGTGATGCCGCTGACTTTGGGAAGGATCCGGCGGACGTGGATTACGGTAAAATGTACCGGGTGCGTTACCGGCTGTTAAAGAAAGCGTTTCAGTTGTTTTATGATATCAAGGACACTGAGTTTGTGAAGTTTTTAGCGTTTCAGGAGCGGGAAGCAGACTGGCTGTACGACTATGCGCTGTTTATGGCGTTAAAAGATTATTTCAAAGGAAAAAGCTGGGTGGAGTGGCCGGACGATATCCGCCTGCGTCAGCCGGAAGCGTTAAAGAAGTATGAAGAACAGCTGAAAGAGCAGATACTCTTTTATGAATATTTGCAGTTTGAATTTTTCAGCCAGTGGGAACAGTTAAAAAGCTATGCGAATAAACAGGGTGTGAAGATCATCGGAGATATCCCGATTTACGTAGCTTTGGACAGTGCGGACGCATGGGCGCAGCCGGAGCTGTTTCAGTTTGACGAAGACTGTAAGCCGACAGCTGTGGCAGGCTGTCCGCCAGATGGATTTTCCGCGACCGGACAGCTGTGGGGAAATCCGCTTTATAACTGGGAGTACCATAAACATACGCAGTATGCCTGGTGGATTCGGCGTGTCGGCGCATGCTATCAGATGTACGATGTGATTCGCATCGATCATTTCCGCGGATTTGACGAGTATTATTCGATTCCTGCCGAAGATCAGACGGCAGAATTTGGCAAATGGGAAAAAGGACCGGGGCTCGGTCTGTTTGACGCTTTAAACAAAGCGCTTGGCGATCTGGATGTGATCGTGGAAGACCTTGGATATATTACCGATTCTGTCCGCGAGCTTGTCCGCGCTGTCGGTTTTCCGAATATGAAAGTGCTGGAATTTGCTTTTGACGCGAGAGATTCCAGCGGTCCAAGAGATTATCTGCCGTACAATTATGATAAAAACTGTGTGGTATATACAGGTACGCATGACAATGAAACACTGCGCGGCTGGCTGGATTCGATTCCGAAGGCGGATTACGGAATGATCGAACGGTATCTGGGGCGCAGGGTGGAAGACAAAGAGGAAATGGTTGCAGAGGTGATCCGCCTGGCGCAGGCAAGTTCCGCCAACCTGTGCATCATTCCGATGCAGGATTATCTTGTCCTGGATAACAAAGCAAGAATCAACGAACCGTCGACACTGGGCAAAAACTGGAGATGGCGGCTGCTGCCAAACCAGCTGACGCCGCAGGCAGGTCTTCTGATGAAAAAGCTGACCAAAACGTATGGCCGGATGCCGGTACAGACGGCTCGTGTAAAAGAAAGCGAAAAACCGGCGGAGGAAGATATCGAAAAACCGGCGAAGCAGTCCGTATCGGACGAAGCGTCAAACCAGATGGAACAAGGCAGCGGGAAAGAGATACAAAAATCCGTATCGGACGAAGCGGTAAATCAGACGGAGCAAAGCAGCGGGAAAGAGATACAAAAATCCGTATCGGACGAAGCGGTAAACCAGACGAAGCAAAGCGGTGAAAAAGCGGCAGATGAGACGGCGAAGAGCGACGAAAAATCTGCGGCAAAAACGATTTTGGAAGATTTGGAAAAAGTGGCGGCGGAGGCTGTGGAAAAAGACTTTGGCCGGGCAGCGGAAGTAGTCGGTAAAGACTTTGGCCGGGCAGCCGCGGCTGCAGGCAAAGCGATCAGCCGGGCAGCAGGAGCAGCTTTGGAAAAGGTATCTGACAAAGTAGCAGATAAAGCTGCGGAATTTGCAGCTGGGAAGTCCGCGGGAAAAGACGGCAGGAAAGATTCGGAAAAGAAAGCAGAGCGAAAATAAACATGAGTGATATTACGATCAGGGATATTGCAAAACTCTGCGGAGTCGGGGTGAGCACCGTATCGCGTGCGATGAACGATCACCCCGACATTAACCCTGAAACAAAAGCAAAGATTATGCAGGTCATCGAGGAACACAATTATATTCCTAATAACAGCGCAAGAAATTTAAAACGCACCGAATCGAATACGATCGCACTGTTAATGAAAGGCATTGATAATCCGTTTTTTCAGGGAATGTTTCGTATTTTTGAAGAAATGCTGAGTCAGAAAGATTATTCATTTATTTTGCAGAAGGTCGGATTTGATGAAGATGAGATAAACGTTGCGCTCGAGCTGGAAAAAGAAAAGAAATTAAAAGGAATTATTTTTCTGGGCGGGCGCATTCGGGAAGGTACAAAAGACTTTGCCCTGCTTAACGTACCGTACATTCTCTGTACGGTACGTCAGCCGCAGAGGCCCGGAGAGAGTCCGGCGCATTTTGTAACCATCGACGATGTCAGGGAGAGCTTTAAGATCGTCGATTATCTGTGCAGCCTTGGACACCGCAGGATTGCCATTATTACATCGCTGCAGGAAGAACGAGGCGTCGGCAGCCTGCGTTATGAAGGATATCTTGAGGCGCTAAAGAAAAACGGGATTACGCCGGACCCTGCGCTGGTCTGCTATATGAAGCATGACCTGGCGAGCTTTTCCGCGGAAAACGGTTATGCGGTAACACAGGAGCTGTTAGCCTCAGGAACAGAATTTACGGCTGTTTTTGCGGCTTCGGATATGACCGCGATCGGCGTATGTAAGGCGATACTGGAATCCGGCAGCCGGATACCGCAGGATTACTCGGTAGCCGGATTTGACGGACTCGATCTGACGCATTTTTATCATCCTTCGATTACGACGATTCATCAGCCGGTCAATGAGATGGCAAAGGCGGCGGTTCAGATGCTGTTTGCGCTGATGGAAGGGAATGCGTGCGACGGCGGACAGGTTTTTGAAGCCAGGCTGGAAGTACGGGAATCGACCGGTCCGGTGAAGCAGGTTTTATAACTTCCAGGATATGCTGCATCAAATGATTTAAGAACATAACAGAAAGAGGAGCCGTTTGGATCATTGTATACGCCGCAGGCGTAAAACAATTACAAAACGGCTCCTCTTTTTTGAGATGCGACAGGGAAACTATTTTAAAAAGGTCAGCTTGCGTCTGCCTTTGAATCTGGTTTCGCAATATTTACAGCGATACACCTGCTTTTGAGCGTCTGTCAGCAGAAAGATCTGCTCCAGCTCCTGTTCGATCGAAGTAATGCAGCGTGGGTTTTTGCAGCGAATGACATTTTTGATTTCTTTTGGAAGGGACAGTTCCCGCTTTTCCACAATTTTTTCATTTTTAATAATATTCACCGTGATGTTATGATCGATAAAACCCAGAATATCCAGATCCAGTGCATCGATCGGACATTCTACTTTGATAATGTCTTTTTTACCCATTTTATTGCTGCGGGCATTTTTAATAATCGCAACGCAGCAGTCCAGCCGGTCCAGCTTCAGATCGTGGTAGATCTGAAAGCTCATTCCTGCCTGGATGTGGTCTAGTACAAAGCCTTCCTGAATTCCGCTGATATTAAGCATAAGGGATCCTCCTTCTAATCGATATGTATGTCAAGCAGCGTCAGAATGAGCGCCATACGGACATAGACGCCATATTGTGCCTGTTTAAAATAGACGGCTCTTGGGTCGTCGTCCACTTCTACGGAGATTTCATTGACGCGCGGGAGCGGATGAAGCACGAGCATATCCTTTGGCGCAAGTTTCATCTTTGCCTTATCCAGTATATAGAAATCTTTCATACGTATGTAGTCTTCTTCATTGAAGAACCGTTCTTTTTGTACGCGTGTCATATACAACAGATCCAGATCTGCCATGGCGTCTTCCAGACGTTCTACTTCTTTATATGGAATATGTCCCGCGTTCAGCACATCTTCACGGATATAGCCAGGGACCCGCAGCTCTTCCGGTGAGATCAGCACAAATTCAATAGCGGGATAGCGAATCAGGGCATTGATCAGAGAATGGACCGTACGGCCAAATTTCAGATCGCCGCAAAGACCAACTTTTAAATGGTCCAGATGACCTTTGAGAGAATAGATCGTCAGTAAATCGGTCAGCGTCTGCGTCGGGTGCTGGTGACCGCCGTCGCCGGCATTGATGACCGGAATGGACGAGCGGCTGCTGGCAACAAGGGCAGCGCCTTCTTTTGGATGACGGATGGCACAGATATCTGCATAACAGGAAATGACACGGATCGTATCCGATACGCTTTCCCCCTTGGCAGCCGAGCTGTTATCGCTGCTGGCAAAGCCAATCACACTGCCGCCGAGATTTAACATGGCAGCTTCAAAACTAAGCCTTGTTCTTGTACTCGGTTCATAAAAACAGGTCGCGAGCTTTTTACCCTCACAGGCATGCGCATATTTTTGCGGGTCTGCTTCGATGGCATTCGCCAGTTTTAACAGATCATCCAGCTCGGTTACAGAAAAATCCAACGGATTAAGTAAGTGCTTCATAGGTTGTCCTCCTTGAATTTTGAAATGTCAGTTCGTGGGCATTTTTACAATCATATAATAAAGAAGGATAAAATTCAAGAGTGAAAAATAAATTTAGGGGATGGGTTATTTTAGTGGCTACGCGGACGTGTCCGTGACAGCTGGAAGGGCCCGGGAAGCGGCGGCATGGGACTGAAAGGACGTTCAGGGGGCGCTTTTAGCGGAGGTGAAATCCAGCGCTTACGCAGACTTAGGCACGAGGCCCACACGCCGAGTGTCTTAGTCGGAGTTAGCGATTAGTTCACCGCAGCGTTGCCCCAGTCCGCTCAGGGGATGCCTCCGCCCCAAACTCCAATTCGCCGCCCGCAGCGTCGTCCGCGTAGCCACATAAATAACACACCTCCGCATTTTCATCACGAATAGTAGAAGAAACAAAACAGATGTGCTATAATCTTTGTCATGGCAACCGATATCGCATTGGTCGGAAAAGACGTTCTGGTAAAGGAGCAGTAATTGTGATAAAAATATTTTTAGTAGAGGATGAAATCATTATCCGCGAAGCGATCCACAAGATGATTCCATGGGAAAAATACGGATTTGAATTTGCAGGCGAAGCCAAAGACGGGGAAATGGCGCTTCCGGCGATTCGCAGCATACGGCCGGATGTGCTGATTACAGATATTAAAATGCCGTTTATGGATGGACTGGCATTAAGCCGGCTTGTCTTAAAAGAGCTGCCGGATACGAAGATTATTATTGTAAGCGGCTATGACGACTTTGAGTATGCAAGGCAGGCGATATCGCTCGGCGTCGAGCAGTATTTGTTAAAGCCGGTGACAAAGTCCGCGTTTATTGAAGTGCTGGAAAAGATTCGTGAAAAGTATGAAAAAGAAGTGGAACAAAAAGATTATATCGAAAAATTTCAAAAAGATATCCGTGAGTATGAGAAAAATACGCGCAGGGATTTTTTCGAAATGCTTGTATCAGGCAAGGCAGAGCTGACAAAAATATATGAAAAGGCAGAGCAGCTTGGGATTGATATATTATCGGAGTGCTATAATCTTGTCTTGTTTTCGGTCGCCTCCATAGAAAAGCAAAGAGAGATCGTGGATGCTTATACGCCTGAGATGGACAATCTGCTGACACAGATCGATATATTGATTCAGCAAAATGAGCAGTATCTGCTGTTCCGAAACCAGATGTTTAGCTATGCTGTGCTTGTAAAAGCGCCGAAAAGCGGGATTGTGCAGCAGACAAAAGCATGTATGGAGCTTTTGACGCAGATATTTGAAAAAGAACGCATCGACTGGTTTATGTGCCATGCGACGCCGGTCGACCGGCTGAGTCTGCTGGGGAAATGCTATAAAGAGGCGATGAAGACGTTTGCGCTGCGTTATGTCGGTTATTCGCATGTCATCTCGTATGAGGAGCCGGACAGACAGCGGGAGCATGCCAACGTCGATCTGCGTGCGATCGATACAGACGCTGTGAATCCGGATATGATCCGCAACTTTTTATGTCAGGCACTGCAGGAAGAAGCGGAGGGATTTGTCGAAAACTATTTTCATCTGATCGGAGAAGAAGCGCTCAAATCGCAGATGTTTTGTCAGTATATTTTGCTGAACATCTATTTTTGCGCCGTTTCGTTTGTACAGGGGCTTGGCATTGACAAAATGCGGCTTTCGGAGCAGATATCGGATATTCAGGTAGATCGTCCGGGCAATCCCGGGCAGATGCGTGAGAAAATGATAAAAATACTTACCTGTGCGATCGGGATGCGGGAGGAAAGCACGAGGGGAAAATATAAAACGATGATTCAGACCGCCGTGCAGTTTATGGAGGAAAATTATGCGGACGAGTCGCTGAATCTGAATAAAGTAGCGTGCGCTGCAAACGTCAGCCCCAACCATTTTAGCGCTCTGTTCTCACAGGAAATGAAACAGACGTTTATCGAATATCTGACAGGACTGCGGATGCGAAAAGCCAGAGAGCTGCTGCGCTGCAGTGACAAGCGTTCTGGGGAAATTGCTCTGGAGGTCGGATATAAGGATGCCCATTATTTCAGCTTTTTATTTAAAAAAACACAGGGCTGTACGCCAAGCGGATACCGCAGCCAGAGCAGACAGCCGGATCTGGAAAAGCCAGAAACATAAACAACGCATAGGGGTATACATAGATCAGAACAGTTTTGGGAGGCGGATATGAAGAAACGGTTTAAAAAAAAATATCAGAATATGAGTCTGCATCAGAAACTGCGTTATATCATACTGAGCCTGGCGCTGCCGCTTGTCTTTTGCATGATTGCAGCGCTCGGCGTATTTGCGTATTATGCGTGGCAGTATCGGGAGGTTACGCATAATGTGACGATTGGAAGCAGTTTTAATCTGAATTTTAAGGAAAATATTGATCTGAAAATGTACCATTATTCGGTATCCAGCAGACAACAGACGCGGCTTCCGGTGGAAGACGTGGAGGAAGCGGTGCGTATTGCACAGTCTTTAAAGGCAACGACCAGTTATAAAAACAGCCGTCAGGCACTCTTAAACGTACTGGATTACTGCGATAACCTCAAATCACGCATGTATATGCTGGAACAGACAGAAGATTATGACAGCCGTCAGATGCAGCTGGAAAATAATATCTATGTACTGACCAATCTGATTCGGGAGAAAATGCTGGATTATATTTATTACGAAGCCGCTTACTTATCCGATATCGGAAAGGAGATGATACACAGCATCATGGTTACGATCGTCTGTATTGGGTGTATCATGCTGCTTGTCGTCGTTACCGTACTGCAGCGTTCCTTTTACTTTTCCAAAGGGATTACCAGACCGATCGGCAGCCTGTGCGAGAATGTCAGGCGAATCGGGGAAGGACAGTTTCAGGTAGATACGATAGAGATCGACGATTACGAGATTGCGAAGCTGGATACAGGTATTCGAAAGATGGCAGAACGTATCAGCTGCCTGCTGCAAAATGTCAAACAGGAAGAAATGCTGCATCATAAAATGGAGCTGCAGCTGCTGCAGGCGCAGATTAATCCGCATTTTTTATACAATACGCTGGACACGATTGTCTGGCTGGTGGAATGCGGGATGAACGACGAAGCCGTCCGTATGCTGGGCGATTTGTCCGTTTTTTTCCGCACCATGCTCTCGAAAGGGGAAGATATTATTTCTTTAAAGGAAGAGGTGACGCATACGCGCAGTTATCTGGACATCCAGCAGGTACGATACCGGGATATTCTGGATTTTGAGATATCGCTGCCCAGAGAGCTTGAAAAAGTCTGTCTGCCAAAGCTGACGCTGCAGCCGCTTGCAGAAAATGCGCTGTATCACGGTGTAAAAGAAAAGCGGGGGAAGAGCAAGATCTGGATTACCTGTTGCCAGGAAGGAGAAACCGTTGTGATCCGGGTGCGGGATAACGGTATCGGCATTGCCGCAGAGCGCCTGGAGCAGTTACGCAAGGCGTTAAATAACAGACAGCGTATTGGGTTTGGGATGTCCGCGGTACAGGAACGCCTGCTGCTGTTTTTCGGGGAACCATACGGTATGACGGTTACTTCTGCATATGGGGAAGGCACCTGTGTTCAGATTTGCATACCAATATCGGAAAAATTTCAACCAAAATCGGAAAATATTTAACTTTTTATAGAAAAAACGTAAGATAACAAACAAAACTATGAAGAATCTTTATGGAATTTTTAGAATAAAATATCTATAATAAATTTATAACAACAAAGCAAGCCGGCGGCTTGGAAAAGGAGGATATATATGAAAAGGAAAATCGTAGCATTATTTTTGGCAACCTGTATGGCAATGTCCATGACAGCATGCGGCGGTAAAGATGCATCCACAGATAACGCAAGCTCGAACGATGCGGCAGGCGGAGACGATGCGGCAGCAGATGACGCGACAGGCGGAGACGATGCGGCAGGCGGAGACGACGCAGCAGGCGGAGACGATGCGGCAGGCGGAGACGACGCGGCAGGCGGTACGCTTACCGTAGGATTTTCGCAGGTAGGCGCAGAGTCTGACTGGAGAACTGCAAACTCTGCTTCTATGAAGGAGACGTTTTCAGAAGCAAACGGTTACGAGCTCATTTTTGACGATGCACAGCAGAAACAGGAAAATCAGATTGCAGCTATCCGTAACTTTATTCAGCAGGAAGTGGATTATATCGTACTGGCTCCGGTTACAGAGACCGGCTGGGATACCGTATTACAGGAAGCGTATGACGCCGGAATTCCGGTAATTATCGTAGACCGTATGGTAAATATCTCCAATGAAGAGCTTTATACGGCATGGGTAGGCTCCAACTTCCAGTTAGAGGGCGAGAAAGCATGCGCATGGCTGGAGGCTTATGCAGAGGCAACCGGCAAAGGCAGCGAAGAGCTTAACATTATCGATATCCAGGGTACGATTGGCGCATCTGCACAGATCGGACGTACGGCAGGTCTGGAAGCAGCGATCGAAGCGCATGACAACTGGAAGCTGTTAGAAGCGCAAAGCGGCGAGTTCACACAGGCAAAAGGACAGGAAGTCATGGAATCCCTGCTGAAACAGTATGACGACATCGACGTGGTATATTGTGAAAACGATAACGAAGCGTTTGGCGCAATCGACGCGATTGAAGCTGCAGGTAAGACGGTTGGAAAAGAAATTGGCAAAGATATTCTTGTAATGTCCTTTGACTCTACCAACGCTGGTCTGACAGACGTATTAAACGGCAAGATTATCTGCAATACAGAATGTAATCCACTGCACGGGCCTCGTGTAGAAGAAATCATTAAAAAGCTGGAAGCAGGCGAACAGGTAGAAAAACAGCAGTTCGTAGATGAAGAAATCTTCGCAGGTACAGAAGACGTACCTTCCATCAAAGTGAATGATACAGAATATACAGTTACTACAGTTACACAGGAAGTCATCGACGGACGTGCATATTAATCAGTACTAAAGATAAAGCGTTTTTGTTCCGTAAGCGGGTCAGACCGCTGCGAATCAGGAAGGAACGGCAATCGCTGACGTACTGATAAATACATAAAGCGGGAAAGGCACGCGGTATAGAAACAAAGGAATGTACTGTATCGCGTGTTTTCTGCGCTCAAAAATAAAGAATGAATGTTGTAAACGATCTGCAGGTCTGTGTTTATAACAATGTTCGGAAAGCGGGTGAAAAGTATGGATCAAAATGTAGTATTGACGATGAGGGACATCAGCAAGACCTTTCCGGGTGTCAAAGCATTGTCGCATGTGGATTTTACATTGCGAAAGGGCGAGGTTCATGCGCTGATGGGTGAGAACGGAGCGGGAAAATCAACTTTAATTAAAGTGCTCACCGGGGTGCATGAATTTGAATCAGGAGAAATCCGCATGGATGGAAAGAGCGCGGCAATTATCAATCATTCGCCGCAGGAAGCACAGGAAAACGGTATCAGCACGGTGTATCAGGAGGTCAATCTCTGTCCGAACCTTACGGTGGCTGAAAATCTGTTTATCGGTCGTGAGCCAAGAAAATTTGGGATGATCGACTGGAAAACGATGAATAAAAAGTCGCAGGAGCTGTTAAAGAATCTGGATATTGCCGTTTCTCCGACAACGATGCTGGACGAATGCTCGATCGCGATTCAGCAGATGATCGCAATCGCGCGCGCGGTAGATATGAAGTGTAAAGTGCTGATTCTGGATGAGCCGACTTCTTCCCTGGATGACAGCGAAGTAGAAAAGCTGTTTGTATTAATGCGTCGTTTGAAAAACGAAGGCGTCGGTATCGTTTTTGTTACCCATTTCTTAGAGCAGGTCTATGAAATCTGCGACCGGATCACGGTATTTCGAAACGGCGAGTTAGTCGGTGAATTTGAGACAGAAAAGCTGCCGCGCGTTATGCTGGTCGCAAAGATGATGGGCAAAGACTTTGACGATCTGGCTGATATCAAGGGGGATCGCAAGACACAGGCGAAAAAAACGGAACCGGTCATCGAAGCAAAAGGCATTGGACACCAGGGAACGATAAGACCGTTCGATATTACGTTTCATGCCGGCGAAGTGGTCGGTCTGACCGGCCTGTTAGGTTCCGGGCGCTCCGAGCTGGTACGCGCGGTATACGGCGCAGATAAAGCGGACTCCGGCACGCTGAAGGTAAAAGGTAAAGAAATAAAAATCAATACGCCGTTAGACGCCATGCAGGCTGGTATGGCATATCTGCCGGAAGACCGGAAAAAGGACGGAATCCTGGCAGACCTGTCCGTAAGGGAAAATATTATCATTGCGCTGCAGGCAAAACGGGGGATGTTTCACCCGATGAGCCGTAAGGAGATGGAAGATTTTGCGGATAAATATATCAAAGTGCTGCAGGTAAAGACGGCCAGCAGGGAAACGCCGATCAAGAGCTTATCCGGCGGGAATCAGCAGAAGGTCATTATTGGCCGCTGGCTGTTAACGAATCCGGATTACCTGATTTTGGATGAACCGACCAGAGGTATCGATATCGGTACAAAGACCGAGATCCAAAAACTGGTACTGCAGCTTGCAGATGAAGGAAAGTCCATCACGTTTATTTCTTCAGAAGTAGAAGAGATGCTGCGTACCTGTTCGAGAATGGCGGTTCTGCGCGACGGCAGAAAGGTCGGAGAGATAGAGGGTGACGACTTAACGCAGGAGAAGATCATGCAGACGATTGCCGGAGGTGAAAAATAGTTATGGCGAATGATAATACAAAAACAGGATTTGATTTCAAACAGCTGACGAAAAAACGTTTGTTTCTGCCGATTGTGTGTCTGATCGTGGTGCTTTTGACGAATCTGATCAAAACACCGGACTTTTTTAAAGTATCGATTACCAACGGCGTATTAAACGGATATATTATCGATGTCATCAACCGTGCGTCCGAGCTCGTGATCCTTGCGATCGGAATGACGCTTGTAACAGCGGCCTCCGGCGGGCAGGATATCAGCGTCGGAGCGGTGATGGCTGTTGCGGCGGCAGCCTGCTGCCAGATTTTAACAGGCGGGGAAGTATCGGCGAACGCATTTGCAAATCCGCTCATTCTGGCGGTCGTTGCAGCGATTGCGGCAGCTGCTTTATGCGGAATGTTTAACGGATTTTTGGTAGCGAAGCTGGGAATTCAGCCGATGGTTGCGACGCTTATTTTGTTTACAGCGGGCCGCGGCATTGCACAGTTAATTACAAAAGGCCAGACGACTTATGTACGTGTGGATTCTTACAAAATTATGGGCGGTTATATCGGCAGCTGTCCGATACCGACACCGATCTTTTTTGCAATTATTATGGTAATCATTGTAAATCTGATTTTGAAAAAAACTGCGCTCGGTTTATATATCGAAAGCGTTGGAATTAACGGTTCTGCTTCCAGACTGGTCGGATTAAATTCTACGATGATTAAGTTTTTGACGTATGTAATCTGCGGCGTGCTGGCGGGTGTCGCTGGTATCGTAGCTTCCAGCCGTATTTATTCGGCAGATGCAAATAACATCGGATTAAACCTGGAGATGGATGCCATCCTTGCGGTAGCGCTGGGCGGTAACGCGCTGGGCGGCGGTAAATTCAGCCTGATGGGTTCAGTGATCGGCGCGTACACGATCCAGGCGCTGACTACCACACTGTACGCCATGAGTGTTTCTTCTGACAGGCTTCCGGTCTATAAGGCAGTAGTCGTTGTCATTATCGTTGTACTTCAGAGTCCTGTATTTAAGAAATATCTTGCCGCGGCAAAGGCAAGACGGACGCAGGCAATATAATCGGAAGGTGGTCAGAAAGCATGGAAAAGAAAAAGATAAACAGCAATACATTTTTGCTGATCATTACAATTGTATTATTCGTAGTCATGTATGTCGCTGGTATGATTATATTTAGCGAGCAGGGCTTTGCAAAACCACAGATGTTTTTGAACCTGTTTATTTCCAACGCCGGACTGATTGTCATTGGCTGTGGCATGACGCTCGTTATGATAACCGGAGGTATCGATATTTCGGTCGGCTCGGTAACCGCACTTGTGTGTATGGTATCCGCTTATGTAATGGAAAATAAAGGTATGAGCGCCTGGATGGCCGTATTTTTCTCTCTGATTATCGGTATCTGCTTTGGTCTGGTGCAGGGATATCTGGTTACGTATCTGGAGATTCAGCCGTTTATCGTAACGCTGGCCGGCATGTTCTTTGGCCGTGGTATGACGGCGATGGTCAGTACGGAAATGATCTCGATCAAAAACGAACTGTTTTTGAAATGGGCCAATTACAGAATTAATATGCCGTTTGGTTCAGTCAATAAAAAAGGCAGATTTATTGCAGCTTATATTTATCCGACGGTTGTTATCGCGCTTATCGTTGTCATTATTATTTCCGTTATGCTTAAATATTCCAAGTTCGGACGTAAACTGTATGCGATCGGCGGCAATCAGCAGAGCGCTGTCATGATGGGACTTAACGTGAAGCGGACCAAAATGCAGGCATACGTACTGGACGGATTTTTAGCGGGTCTTGGCGGATTTTTGTTCTGCTTAAACAGCTGCGCGGGATTCGTAGAGCAGGCGAAAGGACTGGAGATGGATGCGATTTCTTCTGCCGTTATCGGCGGTACGCTGTTAAGCGGCGGCGTCGGTACGGTTATCGGTACGCTGTTTGGCGTATTGATTAAAGGAACGATCACGAGTCTGATTACGACACAGGGTACGCTGTCCAGCTGGTGGGTAAGAATTACATTGTCAGCGCTGCTTTGCTTCTTTATCGTATTGCAGGCGGTATTTGCGGCAGCGAAAAAGAAAAATAAAAATTAGGATCGGATCATCAGATACGATCGTCTGGCGGCTGTTTTACAGCCGCCGTTTTTGGTTACATCTGCGCGTCTGCAATGGCAAGAATCTTTTCAAAAGCCAGTCCCGCGAACATCCACAGCGGGGCATAATCCAGACGGATAATGCCGTGAATATTTGATTTTGCCCTGCTGTAATCCCAGGGGCACATTTTGTGTTTTTTTAAAAAGCTGCCGCTTACATATTCTCCGGTAAAAATACCGACGCTGTAAATGGCTCCCCGCAGGAGTGTGGGACAGCTGGTAAGGCGGCGGGATACCGGAGCGATCACAGAGGCCATCCCATAGATGGGGAACATCCAGAGAGAAGTCTGGCCCATCAGCCGTTTATCCCGTTTCCATATGCTTCCTGTGGAAGTAAATAATATTTCCATGCACCAGCCGGTCAGACCGCAGATCATAAAGTTTTGTAAGTTCTTCATATAGACAGGATGTACAGAATTTTGGATTTTATACCAGAATCTTGCAATCGTACGTCTGGCAGGATGTCGTCAGTCTTCTTTCATAGAGTCGATAATAGCGTCTGCCAGCGCGTCCAGTTCGATATTTTTATCGGCGCCCATCGAAGAAGCAATGCTGAGACGTTCATTTAATAGCGTCATATTCTTTAATTCTTCATCGATAAATTTCTGCATCAGGTCGCCGGACTTACATGCCCAGGAGCCGTTTTCGATCAGAGCGAACGTACGGTTTTGCATATTCAGCGCTTTCATATCCATCAGGAAATTATGCATGACCGGATAAATACCCAGGTTATAAGTGACGGACGCCAGTACGATATGACTGTACTTAAACGCGTCGGAAATTAAATAAGACACATGGGTATTCGATACGTCGTGTACTTTTACATTGGTACAGCCTTTTTCGCACAGCTTACATGCAAGCGCCTGTGCAGCGGCTTCGGTATTGCCGTACATGGAAGCGTAGGCAATCATGACGCCTTTTTCTTCCGGTTCATAGCGGCTCCATTTGTCGTATTTATCGATAAAATATCCAAAATCTTCACGCCATACCGGGCCGTGCAGCGGGCAGATGTATTTGATTTTGTCTACGATGCCGCCGGCTTTTTTTAACAACAGCTGGATATGCGGACCGTATTTTCCGACGATATTTACCAAATAGCGGCGCGCCTCGTCGAGCCAGTCGCGGTCGAAGTTCACTTCGTCCGCGAACAGTTTGCCGTCCAGTGCGATAAAAGAACCGAACGCATCCGCGGAAAACAATACGCCGTTTGTCGTATCAAAAGTAACCATGGCTTCCGGCCAGTGTACCATCGGTGCGGCTACAAACGTTACCGTATGGCTGCCAAAGCAGTGCGTATCTCCTTCTGCGACGGTAACGCATTCGTGCTGATCCGGATGGAAACCAAACTGACGCATCAGCATAAAGGCTTTTTCTGTAGAAATCACTTTTACCTGCGGATAGCGCAGCAGGATCTGTTCTACACAGGCGCCGTGATCAGGCTCCATATGATTTACGACGAGCCAGTCGAGAGAGCGGCCTTCCAGCAGATAGTCCAGATTTTCCAAAAGCTGACGGCAGGCGGACCAGTCTACGGTATCAAACAGTACGGTCTCTTTATCCAGGAGCAGATATGCGTTGTAGCTTACGCCATATGGAATCGGGTGTATATTTTCAAATAAATGGAGCCGGTGGTCGTTCGCGCCGACCCAGTACAAATCCTCTGTGATATTACGTACACAATACATGAGATGTCCTGCTACTTAACGTATAAATAGCTTTTCCTTTCCTAAAATTTGATGTTCATCGTTATTTACGCTTCTATAAACTGGTCTTTGCCTTCTGCGCATTCCGGACATACCCAGTCCTGCGGCAGTTTTTCAAATAAGGTGCCGGGAGCGATTTCGGCGTCTTCATCTCCGTGCTCAGGGATATATTCATAACCGCATCCGCCGCATACGTACCGTTTTCCGATTGGAGCCGGCTTTGGAGCTGGCGGGCGTTTCATTTTAACCATAGGCGGAGCCGGCTGTTTTTCTCCGGTATCCAGCGCTTTTGTTAACAGCGGCAGAATTTCATTGACATCGCCGACAATGCCATAGTCGCAGTTTTTAAAGATCGGCGCGTTGCCGTTTTTATTAATGGCTACGATGGTGGAAGCGTCCTTGATGCCTTTCAAATGCTGGGTAGCGCCGGAAATACCGCAGGCAATATACAGGTTGCCGGTAAATTTCTGGCCGGACATGCCCACATAGCGGCTTAATGGTACGTATTTTAACGTTTCAGCGACCGGACGGGAAGAACCGATGGCTGCGCCGGCTGCCTTTGCCAGATCTTCGATCAGCTTCATATTTTCTTTTGGGCCGATGCCTTTGCCGGCCGAAACGACGCGTTCCGCCTGTGCGATCGGAGTGTCGGCAGCAATGCCTACGGTAAAGTCGTGTCCGTCTTTTTTCAGAGCTTCTACAAGAGCGGTTACTTTATCGCCTGCGGCGCCGTCACGGAAGATATGTCCTTTGCGCACACCGGTGATGGGAGCCGGCTTTTTTGCGGCCGAACGGCTGCCGCCGCCGGAGTCTTTCGGCATTTTTCCAATCAGATTCGCTGCGATTACGACACGCTGGATTTCGTTGGTACCTTCGTAGATCGTTGTTATTTTGGCGTCGCGGTACATTCTTTCAACGTCCATTCCTTTTAGGAATCCGGTGCCGCCGAAAATCTGCAGCGCGCTGTTTGTAACTTCCAAAGCGATATCGGAAGCATACATTTTAGCCATTGCAGCTTCCATGGCATACGGTTTGTGCATCTCTTTTAATTCTGCCGCGGAATAGACCAAAAACCTTGCGCAACGCAGTTTGGTAGCCATATCGGCCAGCTTAAAGGAAATGCCCTGCTGCGCGGCGATTGGTTTGCCAAACTGAACGCGCTCTTTCGCGTAGTCCAGAGCTTGTTCAAAAGCGCCCTGCGCGATGCCAAGCGCCTGTGCGGCAATGCCGATACGTCCGCCGTCCAGCGTTGCCATGGCGATCTTAAATCCTTCGCCTTCTTTGCCGAGCAGATTTTCCTTCGGAACTTTGACGTCGTTAAAAATCAGTTCTGCGGTCGTCGAAGAGCGGATGCCCATTTTGTCATAATGATCGCCGAATTCAAAACCGTCCCAGCCTTTTTCCACGATAAAGGCAGAAATGCCGCGGGTACCGATATCTGGTGTCGTAACGGCAAATACCACGTATGTATCCGCTTTTGGAGCGTTTGTAATAAAGATTTTGCCGCCGTTTAGCAGATAGTAATCGCCTTTGTCCAAAGCGGTCGTTTCCGTGCCGCCGGCGTCAGAGCCTGCGTTTGGTTCCGTCAGGCCAAAGGCGCCGATTTTTTCTCCTTTTGCGAGCGGAACGAGATATTTCTGCTTTTGCGCTTCATTGCCAAAGGCGAAGATAGGGAACGAGCCTAACGATACATGAGCGGATAAAATAACGCCGGAACCGCCGTCTACTCTGGACAATTCTTCGACTGCAATCGCATAGCTGTTTACATCGAGTCCGGCGCCACCGTACTCTTTTGGATAAGGAATACCCATCAGGCCCATTTCTCCGAGTTTTTTTACGGCCTCGTCAGGAAAACGGTTCTCCTGATCTAGGGAAAAAGCGATCGGTTTGATCTCTTCTTCGGCAAACGCACGAATTTTCGCCCGCAGCTCTTCTTGTTCTGGTGTTGTCTGGAATAACATGGCATTGCCTCCTTTTTGTTGGATTTTAAATAAAATTCAGGTAAAAATAACTGATATATTTGTTGGAAAATGTAAATTGTCTGTAAATTATAACTAAAAACAATATATCAAATTGCGGAATGATTGTCAATAATTTCTGGCTTTAATTACCAGATTTTCATTGAATCGTTTTGCATGGATGTGTATAATATGAAAGAGTGAGAAAGCATAGATCCGGCTGGATGGTGAAACGGCTGCGTTTTTGAGGGGGATCAGGGTTTATCTTTGAAACATCAAAAGCGCTGCCTGGTCATAGATGGTATCGCATTTGAAAATGGAACAGGAGGTTTGTACATGACAATAGAACAATTAACAGAGGAGATAGACGATCAGCTTCTTTCCGGCAGTAAGAATCAGGAAGTTTCGGCACTTGTATACAATTCCGGGGACCTTGTGCCGGGATGTCTGTTTGTGTGTATCAAAGGAGCCAGCTTCGACGGGCATACATGTGTGCGTGAAGCTGCCGAAAAGCATGCGGCGGCCGTTGTAGTGGAACGGGAGACCGAAATTCCAAAGGGACTGACCGTCATAAAGGTATCGGATACGAGGCTGGCGCTCGCGCATCTGTCGGCGGCCTGGTTTGGTCATCCGGCGAAAAGGCTTTTGACGATCGGTATTACAGGAACGAAGGGCAAGACGACGACGACGTATATGATAAAGTCGATTCTTGAGAGCACCGGCAGAAAGGTCGGCCTGATCGGTACGATCGAGACGATCATCGGGGACGAACATATACCGTCGAAAAATACAACGCCGGAATCTTATCTGATCCAGCAGTATTTCAAACGGATGGCTGACGCTGGCTGCGATACGTGTGTAATGGAAGTATCTTCCCAGGGACTGATGATGCATCGTGTGAGCGGATTTACGTTTGATATCGGCATTTTTACCAATATCGAGCCGGATCATATCGGGCCGAATGAACACGCTTCGTTTGACGACTATCTGTTCTGTAAAGGAATGCTGTTTCGACAGTGTCGTACCGGCATTGTAAACGCAGATGATCCGCGCATGCACCAGGTGATTCAGGGACATACCTGTACGATCGGAACGTACGGATTTTCCGATCGGGCCGATCTTCGGGCGGAACATGTGAATCTGGTTCGCGGACCGGGATATCTGGGCGTTTCGTATCATGCGGCAGGAAATTGCGATTTTGACGTGGAAATCGATATGCCGGGGACGTTCAGCGTGTACAATTCTCTGACGGCTATCGCGGTATGCAGACATTTAAATGTGCCGGTAGAAAATATGAAACGGGCGTTAAAACAGGCGAAGGTCAAAGGCCGTATCGAGATGGTGCATGTATCGGACGATTTTACGCTGATGATCGATTACGCACACAATGCGATGAGTCTTCGAAGTCTTTTGACTACCCTGCGCGGCTATGAGCCCGGCAGGCTGGTCTGCCTGTTTGGATGCGGCGGCAACCGCAGCGAAGACCGCCGGTATGAAATGGGAGAAGTATCCGGCGGGCTTGCGGACTTAACGATTATTACGTCGGATAATCCAAGAAACGAAGATCCGCAGACGATCATCGACCATATTAAGCAGGGAATTGCAAAAACGAATGGACAATACGTCGAAATCGCAGACCGGAAAGAAGCCATCCGTTATGCGATTGAAAACGGCAGACCCGGCGATGTGATCGTTTTGGCCGGAAAAGGACATGAAGATTATCAGGAAATCCGGGGAAAGAAATATCCGATGGACGAACGGGTTCTGATCGCGGATATACTGGCGGGCAAATAGGCAGTTACGGCCAGGGCCGATCAGAGTATGACGCAGAATATGATTGGGAATGGATGATGTATGCAGATGTAATCGTAGATATTTCACACGAAAAACTGGATAAGACGTTTCAGTATATGGTGCCGGCGCAGTTAGAATCAGAAATCGCGGAGGGGATGCGTGTCGAAGTACCGTTTGGGAACCGCAGGATTACCGGATATGTCGTCGGACTGACTGACGTGGCACAATATGACGTCGAAAAAATAAAGCCGGTCTGCTCGATTGTGAAGGAAGCGACGGTAATCGAATCGCAGCTGATCGCGCTGGCGGCCTGGATTCGCAAAAACTACGGCGGAACGATGAATCAGGCGCTGAAAACGGTACTGCCGGTGAAACGCAGGGAAAAGCAGAAGGAAAGAAAACAGGTGCGTCTTAGGATCGACGAACACGAAGCGCTTCGTCTTCATGCAGAATGCGAACGCAGGCATTATACGGCGCAGGCAAAGATTCTGGCGGAGCTGATGGAATGTTCGCCGCAGTCTTACAGACATCTGACTAAAGACATGGGAATTCCGTCGTCGGTGATCCGTGGGCTGGAGCAAAAAGGAGCGCTTTTGATCGAGCGGGAACGGTATTACCGCAATCCGGTAGCCCATAGGAGCAGCAAACCGTATCAGATCCGGTTAAATGAAGACCAGCAAAGGGTGACAGAAACCATTTTGCGGGAATCGGATGCCGGCAGAGCGCATACCTGGCTGCTGCATGGCGTGACCGGAAGCGGCAAAACGGAAGTCTATATGGAGCTGATCGCGCATGCGGCCAGGAAGGGTATGCAGTCGATTATGCTGATTCCGGAGATTGCACTGACGTTTCAGACGGTCAGCCGGTTTTATGAGCGGTTCGGCGACCGGGTATCTGTGCTGCATTCCAGACTTTCGCCGGGAGAACGTTCCGATCAGCTGGAGCGGGCAAAGAACGGGGAGATCGATATTATGATCGGCCCAAGATCGGCTCTGTTCACACCGTTTTCAAATTTAGGCTTTATTATTATCGACGAGGAGCATGAAAATACCTATAAAAGTGAGACGGTACCGAAATACCATGCCAAAGAGGTGGCGGTCGCGCGGGCGCAGATGACGGGAGCAAGCGTGGTTCTTGGCTCGGCAACGCCTTCGGTAGACAGTTATTACCGTGCGCTGGCAGGAGAATACCGGCTGCTTGTGATGGACCGCAGAGTGCAGGCACAGGCGCTGCCGGACTGCGAGATTGCCGATATGCGTTTAGAGCTGCGGGCGGGAAATCGTTCGATTTTAAGCCGCAGACTGCAGGAGCTGATGGAAGAGCGGCTGGCGAACAAACAGCAGATCATGTTGTTTTTAAATCGTCGGGGTATGGCGGGCTTTGTATCCTGCCGTGCCTGCGGCAGCGTGCTGCAGTGTCCGCACTGCGACGTATCGCTCAGTCAGCATAAGCATGGCAGGCTGATCTGTCATTACTGCGGGTATGAAATACCTTTGACAAATCGCTGTCCATCCTGCGGTTCTTCTTATATTGGAGCGTTTCGGGCCGGCACACAAAAGATTCAGGAGCTTTTGGCACAGCGCTTTCCGCAGGCGCGGATTTTGCGGATGGATTATGATACGACACGCTCCAAAGATTCGTATGAACAGATTTTATCTGCGTTTTCCAGACAGGAAGCAGATATATTGATCGGGACGCAGATGATTGTCAAAGGCCATGATTTTGCGAATGTCACGCTGGTAGGCATCCTTGCGGCAGATATGTCTTTAAATGTCAGCGATTATCGGGCTGCGGAACGTACGTTTCAGCTGGTGACGCAGGCGGCCGGACGTGCCGGGCGGGGAAAGCAGCCGGGAACGGTCGTTATTCAGACGTATCAGCCGGATCATTTTAGCATTCAGGCTGCAAAGGCGCAGGATTATCAGGCGTTTTATCAGGAAGAGATCTTATATCGCAAGCTGACGCATTACCCGCCGGTCTGGAATATGCTTCATATCCAGGCTGCCTCAGAAAAGCAGGAGGCTGCGCAGGCATGTATGAATCAGATCGCCGCATGGATCGAAGCAGAATTAAAAAAGGCAGGAGCAGGCACGGTCTGGAAACAGCTCCAGGTAGTCGGACCGGCAGACGCGCCGATCGCAAAGATCAGCGACGTCTATCGGAAGGTGCTGTATATGAAGCATCCCCAATATGCGGTTTTGGTAAAAGTGAAAGATTTTTTGGAAAAAAAGCTGCGGGATTTGACAGAATGGAAAAAAGTCAGTATACAGTTTGACTTTAATCCCATGAACGGTTAATATATTGATGGAGTTTTAACAGATTTGAAAAAAGATTTTATAAAATATGGAGGAGGAACGGACAGGAGATGGCAATCAGACAGATCAGGGTGGCTGGAGACCCGATACTGAACAAGGTATGTAAGGAAGTAAAAGAGTTAACGCCTAAAATGCAGACGCTGATCGAGGATATGCTCGATACGATGTATGAAGCAAACGGCGTGGGACTGGCAGCGCCTCAGGTAGGCATTTTAAGAAGAATTGCAGTTATAGATATCGGCGACGGGCCGATTGTGCTCGTAAATCCAAAGATTATAAAAGAGGATGGCGAGCAGACCGGAGATGAAGCATGCTTAAGCCTTCCGGGCAAGGCAGGAGAAGTAAAGCGGCCGAACCATGTAATTGTCCATGCGTTCGATCAGGAAATGGAAGAGTACGAGATAGAGGGCGAGGAGCTGCTGGCCCGTGCGCTGTGTCATGAGATCGAGCATCTGGACGGTCATATGTATATGGAACATGTCATTGGAGAGATTCATGACGCGGTGATGGATGAGGAATGATAAAGAAAAAGTGCAGGTGGTTCAATTGAAAATCATATTTATGGGAACGCCGGATTTTTCGGTGCCGATCTTAGAGGCTCTGATTCAGGCGGGACATGAAGTCGTGCTGGCAGTCACGCAGCCGGATAAACCAAAAGGGCGGGGAAAGCTCCTGCAGTGTTCTGCCGTAAAGACGGCGGCGCTGGCGCATCAGATTCCGGTGTATCAGCCAAAGCGGATTCGGGAGGAAGCATGCGTTGCGCATTTAAAAACGTTTGAGGCGGATCTGATGATCGTGGCGGCATTTGGACAGATTCTTTCCGAAGAGATTCTTACGATGCCAAAGTATGGCTGCGTCAATGTCCATGCGTCGCTGCTGCCAAAATACCGCGGCGCTTCGCCGATTCAGTGGGCAGTGATCGAGGGAGAGCCGGTGACAGGCGTAACGACGATGCAGATGGATATCGGTATCGATACCGGCGATATACTGGAAACGATGGAGGTTCCTCTGGCGGAAGACGAAACCGGAGGCAGCCTGTTTGTGAAGCTGTCCCGGGCGGGCGCAAAGCTGTGCGTACAGACGGTTCAGCATATCATGGACGGTACGGTGACGCGTACGAAACAGGATGAGACAAAGGCAACGCATGTAGGCATGATTACGAAGCAGATGGGAGCAATCGACTGGACCAGGCCTGCGGCTGAGATCGAGCGTCTGATCCGTGGTCTGAATCCATGGCCGGGTACGTATACGACGCTGCATGGTAAGACGTTAAAAATCTGGAACGCTTCGGTACTGGAAGGCGGAGACAGTCAGAAAGCCGGTCAGATCGTCTGCGCAGAGAAACAGAAGTTGATTGTGCAGACCGGAAAAGGACAGCTTTGTCTGCTGGAAGTGCAGCTGGAAGGGAAAAAACGGATGCAGGCCGACGCATTTTTGCGCGGGTATCAGGTTGTGCAGGGGCAGCAGCTGTAACGAATATTTGGAAAGTCAGAGCCGGTATGTTTAAAATACCCGTATCTGATTCAGAATATAATATCGTGATAAAGCAGTTATAATATAAGAGGAAAAACAGCTTTCGCAAGGAAAAAGGAGGAATCTATATGCCGTTTGGATATCGTTATGGGTATTCTATTGATCCTACGTATGTATTAGTCCTGATCGGTGCGCTCATATCCATGTTTGCATCCATGCGGGTAAAATCCACGTTTCACAAATATGCAAAAGTACGCAGCAGTACGAATATGACGGGCGCGCAGGCCGCGCAGCGCGTATTAAACAGCGCGGGTATTTACGATGTCAGAATACAGCATGTCGCCGGCGATCTGACCGATCATTATGATCCGCGCAATAAAACGCTGAATCTGTCGGATTCCGTATACGGCTCGGCCTCAGTTGCGGCCGTTGGCGTCGCGGCTCATGAATGCGGACATGCGATACAGCATCAGCAGGGGTATGCGCCGCTGCAGATGCGCAGCGCGCTTGTACCGGTAGCGAACTTTGGCTCGGCTGCCGCCTGGCCGCTGATTCTTCTGGGTATCGTATTTGGCGGCGCCGGCAGCCTTATTTGTAAGATCGGTATTATTTTATTTTCTGCGGCAGTGCTGTTTCAGATTGTAACGCTGCCGGTAGAGTTTAATGCATCCAGCCGCGCGGTGCGTATTCTTGGCGACACCGGTATTTTGAGCGGACAGGAGCTTCCTTACACAAAAAAAGTGCTGAAAGCGGCGGCTCTTACGTATGTTGCGGGAGCGGCGGCAGCGATTCTGCAGTTGCTGCGTCTTGTGCTGATTGCAAACGGCAGGAACCGCGATTAGACAGAAAGAGGAAGATACGAATGTCAGAAACGGTCAATATCAGGCAGCTTGTACTGGATATTTTGTTACGAGTGACAAAGCAGGAGGCATACAGTCATATTGCACTGCAGCAGGTGCTGGAGAAATACCAGTATCTGGATAAAAAGGATCGGGCGTTTCTTACAAGGATGACCGAAGGGACGCTGGAATACCTGATTCAGATCGACTATATTATCGATCAGTTTTCCAAAGTGCCGGTCCGTAAGATGAAGCCGGTCATCTGCAATATTATCCGCAGCGGCGTATACCAGATTCGTTATATGGATGCGGTGCCGGATGCCGCTGCCTGCAACGAAGCAGTGCTTCTTGCAAAGAAAAAAGGGTTCCGAAATCTGAGCGGATTTGTCAACGGGGTACTCAGAGGCATCAGCCGCAGCAAAGACAGGATTGTCTGGCCGGATAAAGAAAACGATCCGCTTACCTTTTTGTCGGTGCGCTATTCGATTCCTAAATGGATGATACAAATGTGGCGGCAGGATTTGTACGGAGGATCAGAGCTGACGGAGCTGACGGATATGGAACAAATGCTGCAGGCATTTTTACACCCTGCGCCTGTGACGATTCGTACCAATACGAATCTTTGTACGCCCGATGAGCTGGCTTCGCGTTTAGCGGCGGAGGGCGTGGACGTGGTCCCGTGTAAAGATCTGTCCGACGCGTTTTCTATTTCCGGCTTCGATCATTTAAAAGCGTTATCCGGTTTTAAAGAAGGACTGTTTTATGTACAGGATGTAAGCTC
Source organism: uncultured Eubacterium sp. (assembly GCA_910577225.1). Lineage (GTDB taxonomy): Bacteria > Bacillota > Clostridia > Lachnospirales > Lachnospiraceae > Eubacterium_J. Next base: position 38,641 of record CAJTMV010000014.1, read on the forward strand.
CATGCTTGTCGCCCATACAGCCGCGCCTCGCGAAGGCGATTTTGTCGTGGACGTCTGCGCCGCTCCCGGCGGGAAGGCGGTACATATGGCGCAGATGATGCATGGCGCCGGTCATATACTGGCAAGAGATTTAACCGAATATAAAGTAAATCTTCTGACTGACAATATCAGGCGGTGTCAGGTTTCCAATATCCAGCCGCAGATCTGGGATGCGAGAGTACCAGATCCGGCACTGGCGCAGCGGGCGGATCTGGTAGTGGCAGATTTGCCGTGCTCCGGATTGGGAGTGATGCGCAGGAAAAAGGACATCCGTTTTCATATGACGCCGGAAAAAATTACGGAACTGGCCGGTCTGCAGCGTGAGATACTTGCCGCAGTCAGTCAGTATGTCCGACCGGGCGGGCGGATGGTATACAGTACATGTACCATAAGCCGGCAGGAAAATGAAGAAAATGCGATGTGGTTTTTAAAAGAGCATACAGATTTTAAGATGTTAGGCAGCAGGCAGATTCTTCCGGGACCGATGGAGGGAGACGGTTTTTACATTGCGCATTTTAGGAAAGAACCGTAAGGGATATCGGCCTATGGACAGGGAAGACACAGGTAAAACAAATGGATAACAAAATCGATCAGACAAATAAGAATATTACAGATCTGGCATCTGCAGATACAGATATAAAATCGATGACAATCCCGCAGCTGGAGCGTTTTTTGCAAAATCTCGGAGAAAAGCCGTATCGTGCCTCGCAGCTGTTCGCATGGATGCATCAGAAGCAGGTTCGTACGTATGACGAAATGACGAATCTTTCCGCACAATTGCGGCAGACGCTGCGGCAGATAGCTCCGCTGACGGTTTTGGAGCCTGTCGAGGTGCAGATTTCCAGACAGGACGGCACAAGAAAATATTTGTTTCAGCTGCCGGATGGAAACCGGATCGAAAGCGTGCTGATGAAATATAAGCATGGCAATTCGGTCTGTATTTCCTCACAGGCAGGCTGTCGGATGGCATGCCGTTTTTGTGCGTCTGCGATTGGCGGTCTGGTAAGAAATCTAAAACCCTCGGAAATGCTGGAACAGATTTACCGGATCGGGCAGGATATTGGCGAGCGGATATCGCATGTGGTCGTTATGGGGACCGGCGAACCGCTGGACAATTATGACAATCTGCTGCGTTTTCTGGAGCTTTTGACCGATGCGCATGGTCTTAAGATCAGTCAGCGCAGCATTACGGTATCTACCTGCGGGCTGGTCCCAAAGATTCGTGCGCTTGCAGACCGGAAGCTGCAGATTACGCTTGCGCTGTCTTTGCATGCGCCTTCGCAGGAAAAACGTCTTTCCCTGATGCCGGTTGCCGCACGATATGCGCTTTCGGACGTGATGGATGCATGCGATTATTATTTTGCGCAGACAGGCAGACGGATGACCTTTGAATATAGTCTGATACGCGGCGTGAACGATTCGGATCAGGATGCTAAGCAGCTGTGCGCGCTGCTCGCACATAAAAACTGTCATGTGAATCTGATTCCGGTCAATCCGGTCAGAGAGTGCGGTTACAGGCAGCCGGACGATAATACTACAGCTGATTTTAAAAATAAACTTGAAAAAAATAAAATAAATGTTACTATAAGAAGAGAGCTGGGCCGTGATATTGACGGCGCATGCGGACAATTGCGAAAAAAGTATTTGCAATGATAGCAGTTGAAACGGATCATGCATTCGGAAATGTACGATGTAATGGCAAAAGATGTGTGAAAGGCAGGCGGGAAAGATGAAGACATTTTCCATGACAGATGTTGGAAGGCGTCGGGAAATGAATCAGGATTATATCTATACGTCCGAGACTCCGGTTGGAAATCTTGCGAACCTTTTTATCGTTGCGGATGGGATGGGCGGTCATAATGCAGGAGATTTCGCTTCCAGATATACAGTAGAGCATGTTGTAAAAGCCATTGCTGACAGCGGACTGTCTGGTCCGATCGCGTTATTTTCAGAGGCGCTGCGTCAGGTGAACGCCGATCTGCTGGCACTGGCGGCAAACGATAAGCGGCTGCAGGGAATGGGTACGACGTTCGTAGGAGCTACAATCACACAGGACTGTTTGTATGTTGCGAATGTGGGCGACAGCCGGTTGTATATTGTAAATGAGGAGATTGTTCAGATTACAAAAGATCATTCCCTGGTGCAGGAGATGGTACGCATGGGCGAGATGAATCAGGCGCAGGCGCGGATACATCCGGATAAAAATATTATTACGCGGGCAGTCGGCGCGTTCAGAGAGACAGAGGCAGATTTTTTTGAAGTTCGTTTAAGGCGCAGGGATCGTATTTTATTGTGTTCCGACGGTCTTACGAATATGCTGGAAGATAGTGAAATCCGCAGGATTATGTGCAGCCAGCGGGATATTGTAGAGAGTGTGGAACGGCTTGTTGCAGCGGCCAATCAAAATGGCGGAAAGGATAATATATCAGTGATCATCATTGATCCGTTTTCTGATGAGGTGGAAAGATGTTAGGAGAAGGCAGGTTTGTAGCAGACCGATATGAGATACTTGTCAAAGCAGGCGCAGGCGGGATGTCAGACGTATATAAAGCAAAGGATCATGTGCTTGGCAGGTTTGTGGCGATCAAGGTACTAAAGCAGGAGTTTGCAGAAGACGTCAATTTTGTTACAAAATTTCGTACAGAGGCGCAGTCAGCGGCAGGGCTGGAGCATCCCAATATCGTGAATATTTATGACGTAGGAAGCGAAGATGGCTTTCACTTTATCGTGATGGAGTACGTGGAAGGCATTACGCTTAAAACATATATCGAAAAAAAGCGTCAGCTGTCTTATAAAGAAGCGATCAGTATTGCGATTCAGGTAGGACGCGGGATCGAAGCGGCACATAATAAAAATATTGTACACAGGGATATTAAGCCGCAGAACATTATGATATCTACCGAAGGAAAAGTAAAAGTAACCGATTTTGGTATCGCAAGAGCGGCAACGAGCAATACCATTCATTCCGACGTGATGGGGTCGGTACACTACTCTTCGCCGGAGCAGGCCAGAAACGGATTTGTAGACGGCAAGAGCGATATTTATTCTCTTGGAATCGTAATGTACGAAATGGTAACCGGACGGGTGCCGTTTGACGGGGATACGACCGTTGCGATTGCGATCCAGCATCTTCAGGAAGAGATGGTATCGCCGCGTAACTTTGTTCCGGATCTGCCGGTCAGTCTGGAAAAAATCATTTTGAAATGTACGCAGAAAAGCGCAGACAGAAGATACTTTACAATGGGAGATCTGCTGGAGGATCTGCGTCATGCGCTCGTAAATCCGGACGAAGATTTCGTTGTGCTGGCTCCTGCGTTTATACAGGATAAGACGCGGATGATTTCCGCAGAGGAAGTGAATCAGATCCGGGAAGAGACAGCCGGTATTCCTGTCAGCCAGCGGGAAATACGTAACGACACGCTAAGACGTCAGATACCGGAAGAAGAGGATGAGGAAGAAGAGGAAGAAGGCGGGTTTTTGAATCCGAAAATGGAAAAGGCAGTGACTGTGATGGGGATAGTCGCTGCAGTGATTATTGTGTTAATTGTCGTCTATCTGGCGGTAAGTATGTTTGGCAGCTTTAAGTTTGGCGGTAAGAAGGATCCGCAGGATGAAGTTACTTTTCCGGATATCGAGACGTCTGCGGCAGATTCGGATACGCAGGACGATACCGAAACGACGGCAGAAGAAGAGGTAACGATGATCAGTCTGCTTGGAAAAGAGCTGGACGAGGCGCGCAAAGAGCTAAAGGATATGGGACTGGAGCTGCGCAGGCTTGGAACGATCGCTTCGGATGAGTACGAAGAAGGGCAGATCGTCGAGCAGGATAAAAAAGAGGGAGAGTCTGTGACGAAGGGAACGGTCATTCAGGTGACCGTAAGCAGCGGCCCTGCAGATTTTGAACTGATCAGGGTGACTGGCAATCCGGCGGCAACCGCGCGGGATATGTTAACGGCACGCGGACTGGAGGTCAATCCGGAGTCCAAATACGAATACAACGAACTGCCGGAAGGAACGGTGATCCGACAGTCGCCGGAAGCCGGAGCAATGGTAAAAAAAGGCGATATGGTGACGCTTACGATAAGCAAAGGGATCGAGCAGGTGCAGGTACCGGATCTTAAAAAACGGTCTGAAAATGAAGCTGCGCAGCTTCTGCTGGACAGCAATCTGGAAAGAGGAAATCCGCAGTCCGCGTACGACGACAACATACCGGAAGGCCATATTATCAGTCAGTCGCCGGAAGCCGGAACAAGCGTCAACGCGCACAGTAAAGTGGATTATGTCGTAAGTCTTGGCAAAAAAGAGATCGTATACCAGATGAAGGACAGAAAGATCGAAGAGCCGGAAAACAGCGAGTTTGTAATTTCCGCGAATATTACGCTGCTGGATGCGAACGGAGCGGAAATCGACCGGTGGGACGGCATACCGATATCATCGTTTCCATATCTGCTCCATACGGACGAGACGATTACGACAAGTACCGGAACGATTTCCATCGAATGGGTACTGGATGACGGAGAGACGCAGACACAGCCAGTGTCGGTAAACTTTGATCAGAAATAGCAGGAAGCAGGTATGCAGGGAAAGATTTTAAAAGGTATTTCCGGATTCTACTACGTACACGTAGCAGGATCCGGAATTTATGAATGCAGGGCAAAGGGAATTTTCCGCCGGCAGAACATCAAACCGTTAACCGGAGATCTGGCAGAGATCGCGGTTCTCGATGAGACGGAAAAGACCGGAAATGTAGAAAAGATACTGCCAAGAAAAAACGAGCTGTTCCGGCCGGCTGTCGCGAATATCGATATGGCGCTTGTTATTTTTGCAGCCGCAAGTCCAAAGCCCAGCCTGAATCTGCTGGACCGGTTTCTGATACTGATGCAGATGCAGCAGATGCCGGTCACGATCTGCTTTAACAAAATGGAATTGCTTAAGGAGGAGCAGCGGGCGAAGCTGGCAGATGTGTATGAAGCATGCGGTTATCCGGTGCTTTTTACGAGCGCCAGAAATCAGGAAGGAATCGACCGGCTGCGGGAGGCGATTCATAATAAGACAGTGGCAGCGTCCGGACCTTCCGGCGTTGGCAAGTCTACGATCATCAATCTGCTGCAGCCGCAGGCGTCGATGGAGACAGGGGAGATCAGCCGCAAGATCGAACGGGGAAAACAGACGACCAGACATACGCAGCTGATTCATGTCGAAGGAAGTACGTATATTATGGACACGCCGGGATTCAGCTCTCTGTTTCTGCCTGAGATAGAAAAAGAAGATCTCGCCGGCTATTATACAGAATTTGCGCAGTATGAACCTCTTTGCAGATTTCAGGGATGCAGTCATATCAGCGAACCGGACTGCGGTGTCAAAGAAGCGGCGGCAGCGGGCAGTATCCATCCGGTACGTTACGAAAACTACAGGATGCTGTATGAAGAGCTGAAAAACCGCAGGAAATATTGACGCGGCAGATACTATAACCGGACAGAATGGAGCTTTCAGGATGAAAACATTAATCGTAACAGGCGGTACCGTAGACGTCTCATTTGCACGGTCTTATGTAAAACAGCACAGCTTTGATTATCTGATTGCGGCAGATTCCGGTATCCGGTTTTTTATACAATCGGGTATCCGGCCGGACGAGGTGCTGGGGGATTTTGATTCCGCAGATCCCGGGCAGCTGTCGCAGCTGCGCAGGGATCCCCATATTATTTTTCACCAGTATCGGCCGGAAAAAGACGCGGTAGATACGCAGCTGGCGCTGGAGCTGGCGCTGGATAAAAAAAGCAGCGAGATTCATATTTTAGGCGGAACGGGAACAAGGCTGGATCATATGCTTGGAACGGTGCGTCTGCCCGGACTTGCGATGGAGCGGGGAGTGCCCTGTTATCTTGTAGACGCGCATAACAGAATCCGTCTGATCCGGGAGCGGACGGTACTGAAAAAAAGCGAACAGTATGGAGATTACGTATCGCTCATTCCGCTGACAACGCAGGTATCCGAAGTTACGCTGACCGGATTTAAATATCCGCTGCGTAATTATACGCTGGGCGGATTTGAATCTCTTGGGATTAGCAATGAGATTGTGGAGGAAGAGGCAGTCGTGGATTTCAAAGACGGAATCCTGATTCTGGCAGAATCCAGAGATTGAAAGATGGACAATAAATGGAAAATGATAGAAACTTGTTGTGTTGAAAATAGAGAAAATACAGAGAAAGGCAGAATTGCCTGGGAGCAAAGGCGTTCTGTAAGGTTAAGAACATGAAACTTGGCATTGTCGGTTTACCGAACGTAGGAAAAAGCACGCTGTTTAATTCGCTGACAAAAGCAGGCGCAGAATCTGCGAACTATCCGTTTTGCACGATCGATCCAAACGTAGGCATCGTATCCGTACCGGATGAGAGAATTGACAAACTGGGCGCGCTGTATCATTCGAAAAAGATCGTTCCGGCGGTCATTGAATTTGTTGATATTGCGGGACTTGTAAAAGGAGCGAGCAAAGGGGAGGGGCTGGGGAATCAGTTTCTTGCCAATATCCGCGAAGTAGATGCGATCGTACATGTTGTCAGATGTTTCGAAGACGAAAATATCGTGCATGTGGATGGAAGCATCGATCCGGGAAGAGATATAGAAACGATCGTTCTGGAACTTATTTTTTCAGATATCGAAATCCTCGAACGCAGAATCGCCAAAATAGCAAAACAGGCCCGCATGGATAAAACGCTGGCGAAAGAACTAAAGCTGACAGAAGCGCTTAAGGCGCATCTGGAAGAAGGAAAGCCGGCGAAAACCTTTGATCTGGGCGAGGATGAAGACGATCAGGTATGGTTTAAAACGTACAATCTGCTGACCGCAAAGCCGGTCATTTACGCGGCCAACGTACTGGAAGACGATCTTGCGGATGACGGCGCGTCGAATGCGAACGTCTTAAAAGTGCGTCAGCTGGCGGCAGAAGAAAACAGCGAGGTATTTGTTGTCTGCGCGCAGATCGAACAGGAGATTGCAGAGCTTGCGGATGAAGAGCGCGCCATGTTTTTAGAAGAGCTTGGTCTTAAGGAGTCCGGACTGGATAAGCTGATCCGGGCCAGCTATCATTTGCTTGGACTGATCAGCTTTCTGACATCCGGAGAAGATGAGACAAGGGCATGGACGATCAAAGAAGGAACAAAGGCGCCGCAGGCGGCCGGAAAGATTCATACGGATTTTGAACGCGGATTTATCCGTGCGGAAGTCGTGGCGTACGAGGATCTTATCGCAGGCGGAAGCGTCGCGGCAGTTCGGGAAAAAGGACTCGTACGTCTGGAAGGCAAAGAGTATGTCGTCAAAGACGGAGACGTCATCGTGTTCCGGTTTAATGTGTAAATACCGTGAAACAGTGTCCCATGAAAAACCCCTGCATATACTAATAAAAAAACAGGTGGTTGGCATATGCGGCTGCGTGAATTACAGGAAAAAAGTGTGATTAATATGAAAAACTGTAAGTGTCTTGGCAATGTGGCAGATCTGGATCTGGATGAAAAGGACGGGTGCATCCGTGCACTGATTCTTCCCGGGCCGGGACACTTTTTCGGCATTTTTTGTCGTGAATACGAACTGTTTATTCCATGGTGCGACGTAAAAAAAATCGGCCCGGAAATTATCCTTGTGGACATCGATGAAAAGGAAGCTACGCATAAGTTATAAGAACAGCGGCAGATACAAAAAATGTAAAAATCCGTTGACAGGCCTTACATGAAAGGTTAAACTGAACCTATAGGTGTCTGCCAGCGATCCTTCGGCGACAGATACGTAAGAAAAGCTGGAGAGGAGTAACAATATGAAGTGTCCATTTTGCAGCAGCGATAATACCAGAGTTATCGATTCAAGACCAGCGGACGATAATAGCTCCATACGCCGCCGCAGACTGTGTGATGCATGTAAAAAACGTTTTACCACATATGAAAAGGTAGAGACAATCCCCCTGATTGTCATAAAAAAAGATAACAACAGGGAGCAGTTTGACCGTTCGAAAATAGAAGCCGGCATTCTGCGCGCCTGTCATAAGCGTCCGATTTCTGTCAAAACAATTAACCGGCTGGTGGACGACATCGAGACAGAAATTTTCAATATGGAAGAAAAAGAAATTCCAAGCACTGTCATCGGCGAGATTGTGATGGACAAATTGAAAGATCTGGAAGCGGTCGCATACGTACGTTTTGCGTCTGTTTACCGGGAGTTCAAGGATATCAATACCTTTATGGACGAATTGAAAAAAATACTTGATAAATAAAAGGATGGAGACGGATGTTTCAAATGTTTTATCCGGCTGAGTATCCGGACTCGGCATATCAGATCGATTTTAAGCGGTTATATGAAGAAGGATACAGGGGCGTTATATTTGATATCGACAATACGCTGGTTGCGCACGGCGCTCCGGCAGACGCGCGCGCGAAACGTTTATTTGCATCTTTGAAAAAAATGGGTTACGAGTGCTGTCTGCTGTCAAACAATAAAGAACCGCGAGTACGGACGTTTAACGAGCAGATTCAGGTAAACTATATTTTCAAGGCGCATAAGCCGCGTACGGCAAACTATAAAAAGGCCATGCGTCTGATGGGGACGGACCGCGGCAATACGCTGTTTGTAGGCGATCAGATATTTACCGATATCTGGGGAGCAAACCGGGCCGGCATCCGGACGTTTCTTGTAAAGCCGATCGATCCGAAAGAAGAGATACAGATCGTATTAAAACGTTATCCGGAGAAGCTGATTCTATATTTTTATAAAAGACGGCTGAAAAAACAAAAGCCGGATCGCGGCATTCGCAGTTCGAACAGGCATCGCTAACAAAAAACACGAAGAAAGCTACCGTTACGGTACAGGAGAGGGAAGAGAAATGAAAATTATAATTGGAAACGACCACGCGTCGCCAGAAATGAAAAAGCAGCTTGTCAGATACCTTGAAGAGCTTGGACATGAAGTCGTTAATTTTGGCGTGGACACAGATGAAAGCTGTAATTATCCGGAAATTGGGGAAAAAGTAGGACGCGCAGTCGCCGCGGGGCAGGCTGACTGCGGTATTTTAATCTGCGGAACCGGCGTGGGTATTTCGATTGCGGCAAATAAAGTGAAAGGCGTACGTGCGGCAGTCTGCTCAGAAACTACGACGGCGCGGCTGGTAAAGCAGCATAATAATGCGAATATTATTGCGTTTGGTTCCAGAGTCGTAGGTCTTGAGACAGCCAAAGACATTGTAAAAACATATCTGGAAGCAGAATTTGAAGGGGGCGGCAGACACCAGCTCAGAATCGATATGCTGCATGAGATTGAAAACAGAGATTAAAATCGCGTAAAAAACAGTTGAAAAAACAAGGCATTTATTATATGATAGAAAAAGTGGGTATAGAACCCAGATTGTTTTAAGGAGGAAATAATCGAATGATTTCAGCAGGAGATTTTAGAAACGGAATTACGATTGAATTTGAAGGCAATATTTATCAGATTATTGAGTTTCAGCATGTAAAACCAGGCAAAGGCGCAGCGTTTGTCAGAACAAAATTAAAAAATATCAAGAGCGGCGGCGTTGTGGAGAAAACGTTCCGTCCGGTGGACAAGTGTCCGCAGGCGCGTATCGATCGTAAGGACATGCAGTACTTATATTCAGACGGAGATCTGTTTTATTTTATGGATGTAGAGACTTATGATCAGATTCCGATCGGAACGGCTACGATTGGAGACGCTTTAAAATTCGTAAAAGAGAATGAAATGGTAAAGATCTGTTCTTATAATGGCGAGGTATTTGCCGTAGAGCCTCCGTTATTTGTAGAGCTGGCAATCGCCGAGACAGAGCCGGGCGTAAAGGGCGATACGGCGACAGGCGCTACGAAGCCGGCGACAGTAGAGACAGGCGCAACCGTATATGTTCCGCTGTTTGTGAATCAGGGAGATACGATCAAGATCGATACAAGAACAGGGGAATATTTATCAAGAGTATAATGATTTTTCGTGGCAGTCTGCACCGCGGACTGTTGCCACATTTCTTTTCAAGATATTTGTCAGGGGGAGAACAATATGCTGACGGTCGGAATCAGTAATGAATTAAACAGGAATGTGACAAAGGAAACTACTGCTGTAGCACTTGGCAGCGGGATGCTGGAGGTCTATGCGACTCCGGCGATGATCGCTCTGATGGAAGAGACCTGCATGAAAAGCGTGCAGGACGAACTGGATCAGGGATGCGGGACGGTTGGAACCGGCCTGACGATTCATCATGTATCGGCGACGCCGGTAGGTATGGAGGTGCGCTGTGTCAGTAAACTGGTGGAAGTGGACGGCAGAAAGCTCGTATTTGACGTGCAGGCGTTTGACGAAGCCGGTCTGATCGGACAGGGAACGCATGAGCGATTTATTATTGAAAACGAGAAGTTTTTCAGGAAAGCAGAGAAGAAAATAAAAGCATAGAAGATAGCGAACATAAGAGCGAAGAACAAAACGGCATCTGAAAGCAGATGCCGTTTTTGCAGTGTCCGTCAGCGGAAAAGAGTCTGTATCAGGTGCGGTCTGTACGCTTTACAGCTTCAGCTTCGCAAGCAGATCTCCGAGCGAAGTGGATGCCGACTCATTGGAATGATATTCCATCGCCTGCGCGGATTCCTCATGATCTGCCTCAGACGACTCTTCCAGGGCGCGGATGCTGAGAGAAATGCGGTTGTCATTCGTATTCAGTATTTTTGCACGTACCGTCTGTCCGGTTTTTAAGACTTCTGAAGGTTTGCGGATCCGGCGTTCACAGATCTGGGATACATGAACGAGTCCGGTCAGGCCGTCTCCAATGTTTACAAACGCGCCGTAATTGGTCAGGCTTTCCACCGTACCTTCCACAACTGACCCGGGCACAAGCATTGAAATCCGGTGATTTCTTTCTTCCTGCGCAAGCTGTTTTAAAACAGACTTTGCAGACAGTACCAGCTTTTCCTTTCCGGCATCGGCTGTAATGACGCGCACCTGCAGGTCTTTTCCGACATAAGAGGAAGGATCTTCCACATAATCCAGGCTTAACTGGGAAGCAGGGATAAATCCGCGCAGTCCTTCGGCGTATGCGATGACACCCGCGTTTACGGCTTCTTTGACGCGGACGGTCAGAATCGTTTCATTTTGCATGGCATCTTTTAACCTGTCCCAGCCAAGCGTCTGATTCGCTTCTTTTTTGGATAACAGGATATTGCCGTCTCCATCGTCCAGACAGATCACGGCAGCCTGGATTTCATCGCCCGGATGCAGATCCTGCATAATGGAATAATCCGGATCATCGCTCAGATCAGCGGCTTTGATAATTCCAGGGGCATAGTATTTTAAATCCAGAGAAGCCTCTTCTTCAGATACGGCAATTACCGTTGCAGTCAGAATATCGCCTTCGCGAATGCGCCGGAAAGACGCTTCCAGTTCTGCTTTGTAGTCGTCCATTGTTTCGATATGTTCTTCCATTACTTGTCCTTTCTGTACATGTGTAACTTCTTTATTGATATTGATGATATACTTTGCTATTATATCATGAGATGCAGCGTTTGAAAAGACGTTCCTGTTCATACCAGGACTTTGCAGCATCAATAAATAAATCAATTATAAAGGAGGATATCCAGGCGGCTGTTTTGCCAGGTCTCTTTATCTGGAAACAGCTGCCTGTAAAGAATACAAATGACAGAATATCAAACAGGAAAACGGATCGTTACCTATGTGCCGGATTATGTTGTATTTGATCTGGAAACGACGGGCACAAATTTTAAAAAAGACCAGATTGTGGAAATATCGGCGCTGCGGGCAGAAAACGGAGTTGTTACAGAGCAATTTTCCACACTGGTAAATCCGCAGTGTCCGATTCCGTACGGTGTGTCACAGATTCATGGCATTACGGATGAAATGGTGGAGGACGCGCCGGTTCTTGGCGATGTGCTGCCGCAGTTTTTTGCGTTTATCAAAGACCGCGTACTTGTCGGACATAATATACAGTCGTTTGATTTAAGATTCATTTATAAAGCCGCGAGGGAGCTATATGGAACAGATGTGCGCAATGATTATCTGGATACGCTTTATATGGCAAGGCAGTGTCTGCCGCAGCTTGCGCATCATAAGCTGACCGATCTTGCGGCATATTTTCAGATCGATACGAAAGGGGCGCACAGGGCGTTAGCCGACTGTCTGATGAATCAGCAGTGCTATGAACAGATGGCGAAGATACAAAAAGAGATAAAGCAGCATTTATGTCCGCTCTGCGGAGGAGAACTGAAAAAACGCCGGGGCAGATATGGAGAGTTTTTTGGGTGCAGCAATTATCCAAAGTGCCGGCATACGCAGAAGGCGTAAGAGAAATTGCAGATAGTTCTTATATGTTTATAAAGTATTTATAGTTGGTTTATAAAATCTTCATATATTCTTTTAAAAGAATTTGCAAAAATATGTTGACAAAGAAAATGGGGAGTGTTATCTTAGTCATATCGATATTAGCACTCTGATTCATTGAGTGCTAACAAAAGCAAAATTTCCAGTTTGCAAAAAAAGAGAGATGAAAGATCATGAAAGAAAGGCTGTGAGCGTGCTTTTATGGAGGGACTGGATGAAAGAAAGACAAAGATCCTAAAGGCCATCATAAAAAATTATCTGGATACCGGCGAACCGGTTGGTTCAAGGACAATTTCCAAGTATACGGATCTGCATCTGAGTTCTGCAACCATTCGTAATGAGATGTCCGATCTGGAGGAGCTGGGATACATTCTCCAGCCGCATACGTCGGCAGGGAGAATTCCATCGGATAAAGGCTACCGGTTTTATGTGGATAATCTGATCGCAGAAAAAAATCAGGAAATCAGCAGTATGCAGAATTTTGTGATAGAGCATACCGAAAAGATGGAACAGGTGTTAAAAAAAGTTGCAAAGCTGCTGGCAAATAATACCGAATATGCGGCGATGATTACCGGACCGCAGTACCATCACAGCAAACTGAAATTTATCCAGTTGTCCAGAGTCGATGCAGGTCAGCTGCTTTGCGTGATTGTTCTGGAAGGTAATATCGTAAAAAACAAGATGCTGCGCCTTCAGGAAGAACTGACAGACGAGCAGATGTTAAAGCTGAATATTCTTCTGAATACGAGTCTGAACGGATTATCGATCGAACAGATTAATCTCGGCACCATATCCGCATTAAAAGAACAGGCAGGCATTCATAGTAAAATAGTCAGCGACGTGCTGGACGCGGTAGCGGAAGCGATCGGTGAAGACGAAGATCTGCAGATCTATACAAGCGGCGCGACCAACATTTTTAAATATCCGGAGCTGAGCAATTCGGAAAAAGCAAGCGAGTTTATTTCTGCCTTTGAAGAAAAGCAGGTACTGGCGAATATGATTACCGATAAGCTGGGAGAACGCGAGCCGGGAACCGGAATACAGGTGTATATCGGGGACGAAAGTCCGATCAAGACGATGAAAGACTGCAGCGTCGTTACGGCGACTTATGAGCTTGGCGACGGCGTGACCGGTACGATTGGCATTATCGGTCCGAAACGTATGGATTATGAAAAGGTGTTAAGTAATCTGAAGCATTTAAAAAAACAGCTGGACGGTATTTATCATAAGGATGAAAAACCAGCAGATGGTTAAAATAGAAAGGAGCAGGACGCGTGGAACAAAATAAGGAGCAGGTAGAGGAAGATATCCTGCAAAATACGGAAACAGTAGATGAGGATACAGCGCAGACATCTGAGCCAGGGGAGACCGACGAAACAGGAAACGCTGAAACAGAGGACGTAAATACGTCCGATGCGGATACACAGGAAACGCCGGACAGCGAAGAAACCAATGGAACAGCCGATGCCGAATCCGTTCAGGCTGGCGAGAAAAAAGGGTTTTTCAAAAAAAATAAGAAAAAAGATAAAAAAGATGAAAAGATCGAAGAGCTGACCGATCAGGTGAAGCGTCAGATGGCGGAGTTTGATAATTTCCGTAAGCGTACGGAAAAAGAAAAGACGCAGATGTATGAGATCGGCGCGAAAAGTATTATCGAAAAAGTGCTTCCGGTTGTAGACAATTTTGAACGCGGACTTGCAGCCGTACCGGAAGAAAACAAAGAAGACCCATTTGTAGAGGGTATGAATAAAATTTATAAGCAGCTGATGACGATGCTGGAAGAGGCGGAAGTAAAGCCGATCGAAGCGGTTGGCAAAGAATTTGATCCGAATCTGCACAACGCGGTGATGCAGACCGAAAGCGAAGAATATGAATCCGGCGTTATCGCGCAGGAACTGCAGAAAGGCTATACGTACCGCGACAGTGTCGTAAGACACAGTATGGTGGCAGTCGTCAGCTGATGAAATCACGTTTGCCATTTATAATTTATCATATAAATATTAACATCGATCATAGTATGTCCTGCAGGAAGACAGATGTCAGAAAGTATCGCCTGCTGCGGGATACAAAATCAGGAGGAATGGACAATGAGTAAAATTATAGGTATTGACCTTGGAACAACAAACAGCTGCGTGGCAGTTATGGAAGGCGGCAAACCAACCGTTATTGCAAACCAGGAGGGCGCAAGAACGACACCTTCCATTGTAGCTTTTACAAAGACAGGAGAACGTCTCGTTGGCGAGCCTGCAAAACGTCAGGCAGTAACAAACGCGGAAAAGACGATTATTTCCATTAAAAGAGATATGGGTACCGATCACGGCAGAACCATTGAAGATAAAAAATATTCGCCGCAGCAGATTTCAGCAATGATTTTACAGAAGCTGAAAGCAGATGCAGAAAGCTATCTTGGAGAAAAAGTAACGGATGCGGTTATTACGGTTCCGGCTTACTTTAACGATGCGCAAAGACAGGCGACAAAAGACGCAGGCAAGATCGCGGGTCTGGAAGTAAAACGTATTATCAACGAGCCGACAGCCGCTGCGTTAGCTTACGGTCTGGATAACGAAAACGAGCAGAAAATTATGGTATACGACCTTGGCGGCGGTACGTTTGACGTATCCATTATTGAAATCGGGGACGGCGTCATCGAAGTATTATCCACAAACGGCGATACGAGACTTGGCGGCGACGATTTTGACCAGAAGGTTACCGACTGGATGATCGCAGAGTTTAAGAAAACCGAAGGCGTAGACCTTTCCAACGATAAGATGGCGCTGCAGAGATTAAAAGAAGCGGCAGAAAAAGCAAAGAAAGAATTGTCCTCTGCGACGACGACCAATATTAACCTGCCGTTTATTACAGCGACAGCTGAAGGGCCGAAGCATTTCGATATGAATCTGACCAGAGCCAAATTTGACGAATTAACAAGAGATCTGGTAGAGCGTACGGCAATTCCGGTACAGAACGCGTTAAAAGACGCTGGTCTTACAAACGGCGATATTACAAAGGTACTGCTCGTAGGCGGTTCTACACGTATTCCGGCCGTACAGGACAAAGTAAAACAGCTGACAGGCAAAGAGCCGAACAAGAGCTTAAATCCGGACGAATGTGTAGCGATCGGCGCATCCATTCAGGGCGGCAAGCTGGCCGGAGACGCTGGCGCAGGAGAGATTTTGCTTCTGGACGTTACGCCGTTATCCTTATCGATCGAGACAATGGGCGGCGTTGCAACAAGACTGATTGAAAGAAATACGACGATTCCGACAAAGAAGAGCCAGATTTTCTCTACGGCGGCAGATAATCAGACAGCGGTAGATATCAACGTCGTGCAGGGTGAAAGACAGTTTGCGAGAGACAATAAATCACTGGGACAGTTCCGTCTGGACGGAATCCCGCCAGCACGCCGCGGCGTTCCGCAGATTGAAGTTACGTTCGACATCGATGCCAACGGTATCGTTAACGTATCCGCAAAAGATCTTGGTACAGGCAAAGAGCAGCATATTACAATTACCGCAGGCTCAAATATGTCAGACGACGAGATCGACCGCGCAGTGAAAGAAGCGGCAGAGTACGAGGCACAGGACCGCAAGCGCAAAGAAGCGATCGATACGAGAAACGATGCGGATTCGTTCGTATTCCAGACAGAAAAAGCGTTAGAAGAAGTAGGCGCGAGCCTGGATCCGTCAGACAAGGCATCTGTAGAAGCAGATCTGAACGCATTAAAAGCATTGCTGGAAGCAAATCCGCAGGCTGAAAATATGACAGATTCCCAGGTAGACGAGATTAAGGCTGCCAAAGAGAAGCTGACAGAGAGCGCACAGAAAGTATTTGCAAAGATGTATGAGAACGCGCAGGCTGCACAGGGCGCAGGCGCAGGCCCGAATCCGTCTGATTTTGCAGGCGCGGCAGGAGCAGCTGACGCAGGCCAGGGCGCGGCAGAAGACGATGTGGTAGACGCGGATTTTAAAGAAGTGTAAAGAATATCACAAATGAAACGACAGGTTACAAGGAAGAAGCGATAAAAGAAATAACAGAAATAAAATTGTGCAGGCAGAGGAAAAGTTATGGCAGAGCAGAAAAGAGATTATTACGAGGTTCTGGGGATAGCAAAAAATGCCGGGGATTCGGAGATTAAAAAAGCATACCGTGTCCTCGCAAAAAAATACCATCCGGATATGAATCCTGGTGATAAAGAAGCAGAAAAAAAATTCAAAGAAGCGTCCGAAGCCTATGCGATCTTAAGCGATCCGGAAAAACGCAAACAGTATGATCAGTTTGGCCACGCGGCATTTGAAGGCGGCGGGGGCGGCGGAGGAGGCGGTTTCGACTTCTCCGGAATGGATTTTGGCGATATATTCGGCGATATATTTGGCGACTTTTTCGGCGGTTCCAGCAGCAGACGCAGCAGCAACGGGCCGATGAAAGGAGCCAATGTACGCGCCAGTGTACGGATTACGTTTGAAGAAGCAGTCTTTGGATGTGAGAAAGAATTGGAACTGGTATTAAAAGACGATTGTCCGGATTGCCATGGAAGCGGTGCAAAGCCTGGTACGACGCCTGAGACCTGTACAAAGTGCGGCGGCAAAGGCAAGGTGATGTTCACACAGCAGTCCCTGTTTGGTATGGTGCAGAATGTACAGACCTGTCCGGACTGTCGCGGTACTGGTAAAGTTGTTAAGGAAAAGTGTCCGCATTGTCATGGAAACGGATATGTGTCCAATAAGAAAAAGATTGCAGTCAGCATTCCGCCGGGCATCGATAACGGTCAGAGTGTGCGGATTCGTGAAAAAGGAGAACCGGGGTCCAACGGAGGTCCGAGAGGAGACCTGCTTGTCGAAGTAATGATTACCAGTCATCCGATTTTCCAGAGACAGGATATGCATATTTACTCCACAGCGCCGATTTCTTTCGTGCAGGCAGCGCTTGGCGGAGAGATCCGGATCAGTACGATCGACGGCGACGTATTGTACAATGTCAAGCCGGGAACGCAGACGGATACAAGAATCCGGCTGAAAGGCAAAGGCGTACCGTCCCTGCGGAACAAAAATATCCGCGGCGATCAGTATGTGACGCTTGTCGTACAGGTGCCGACCAGCTTAAGCGCAGAGGCAAAAGACGCGCTGCGTAAATATGACGAGCTAAGCGGCGGTTCTTTAAAAAATTCGTCTGACGCATCCGCGGCAGGCGGCAGAAAGAACGGACGTAAGACATTTAAAGATAAAGTAAAAGACATTTTTGACGATATTTAAAAAGAAAGGGCCTGTCAGATTTGAGAAAGTAAGGATCTGGCAGGTCTTATTTGTTGTATATATGGAAAAGACCGCGTCATTTATTGCCAATCGTACAGAAAATGGGGGACAGAAAGACCGGCCAGTTGTGAAATATGTAGAAAAATTAAATTTCGTACGAGAAACACTTGTTTTTTGATTCAATATTAGCGAAAATAAAGAACAGAGTCTTAATTATAGTTCAGCCTCAGGCAGAAACAGGAGAGAGAATGGAATGACAAAACAGGTACCAGGAGTCCGTTCGGGGAATGGCGGCTTTCTGCAGAAGCCGGAAATACAAAAACCAGAACAAAAGCAGCCTGTAAAAAGTCTGTCAGATCAGGCGTCGGAACGAATCATACGCAGACAGCACGAGTTTGAAATGTGGCGGAAAGAGGAGACCGAGCGTCTGGAGACAGGAAAGCAGAATCTGCGCAGGCAGACACGCCAGATCGAGCAGGAACGCATTCAGCTGAATATTGAAAAAGCGCATTTTTATCGTCAGCAGGAGTTTCAGGAGACGAAAAAGAAGCATGAAGAACATCTTTTGGAAATGAAACGACAGATTCTGGAGGGAGAACTGTACAAGCTGGCAGAGGAAAAAAAGCAGTTTGAACAAAAAAAGAGCTTTTACGATCAGGTAGAAGCGTATCAGAAAGAAGATATCCGTACAAAACCGGCATCGATCCACGGGACGATGTTCTTTGCGGGAGTCAACAGCATGGGTTCCTTAAAAAAGCGGTATAAGGATTTGCTGAAAATCTATCATCCGGACAATAAATGCGGGGATACGGACGCGATCCAGGAAATCAACCGGGAATACCAGCGTCTGATGGCGAAGCTGCAGGGATAGGATGCGGCAGAAAGGTCAGAATATTATGAAATGGGACAAATATACAATCGCTACAACTACGGCAGCCGAAGACATTATCAGCGCCATGCTTGGCGAACTCGGTATTCAGGGAGTGGAGATTGAAAATTATGTGCCTCTGACGGAGGAAGAGGCTGGAGGGATGTTTATCGATTTTCCGCCGGAGCTGCCTGCGGACGACGGAACGAGCAGAGTCAGCTTTTATCTGGACGCTGCGCAGGACGCGAAAGATCTGCTGGAGCAGGTGCGGGCTGCGCTGGAGGAAGAAAAACAATATCTCGATATCGGTTCCGGCGTCATTACAAAGGAACAGACCGAAGACGCAGACTGGATGAATAACTGGAAACAGTTTTTTCAGTCTTTTACGATTGGCGATATTTTAATCAAGCCGACATGGGAATCATTAAAGACAGAAGATCAGGACCGCATACTCATAGAGATCGATCCCGGCATTTCGTTCGGTACAGGAAAACATGAAACGACCCGCCTTTGTATCCGTCAGCTGCAAAAGTATATGCAGCTGCTGCGGGAGACGAAAACCAGCAGCGATAAAGACGGACTGCGCGTGCTCGACGCAGGCTGCGGCAGCGGGATTTTGTCTATTGTGGCGTTAAAACTGGGCGCCGCGCATGTAACCGGTATCGATATCGACGAGAACTGTATCGTTTCTTCCAGGGAAAATATGCAGGTGAATCATCTGGACGAGTCTTTGTGGAATTTTTACTGTGGCAATCTGATCGAAGATCCGTCGATGCAGCAAAGGGAAGGAAACGGCGGCTATGACCTGATTACCGCAAATATTCTGGCGGATGTGATTATTCCGATGGCGCCGGCTCTGTATCAGTGTCTTGGACCGGAAGGGATTCTGATTACGTCCGGAATTATTGATTTTAAGGAACAGGAAGTTCACAAAGCGCTGACAGATACCGGTTTTTTCATACTTGAGACAAACTACGACGGCGAATGGGTAAATATTACGGCGCAAAAACCGAAATAAAGTCTGCGCAGCCGTCCGCAAACGAGACGGTTATGGGAAAGGACTCAAAAAAAGGAGCGGCATTGTGTATCAGTTTTTTGTAAAAGAGGAACAGGTTGGAAAGGATTTTATTACGATTACAGGACCGGATGTCAATCATATCAAAAATGTTCTTCGGATGAGGCCGGGAGAAATTGTGCGCGTCAGCAGCGAAGGCGGACAGGATTATGCCTGCAGCGTTTTGGAGCTGACGGATACGTTTGTCCAGCTGGATATTCAGGACGCGGGGATTGCGGGGACGGAACTGTCAAATCAGATTTTTTTGTTTCAGGCGCTGCCCAAAGGCGACCGTATGGAAACGATCATACAAAAAGCCGTGGAGCTGGGCGTTTCTGAGATTGTTCCGGTTTCCATGAGATATTGCGTCGTAAAGCTGGACCAACACAGGGCGCAGGCAAAAGTCAGGCGCTGGCAGGCAGTCGCAGAGAGCGCGGCCAAACAATCCAAACGCAGCCGGATTCCGACTGTGCATCCGGTCATGGATTTTAAAGAAGCCGTATCCCATGCGATGGAATGCGACTGCCGGCTTGTGCCGTATGAAAACGAACGCGGGATGCAGTCGGCTGCGGAGGCATTCCGGGCAATCCGTACGGGAGATCGCATCAGCGTTATGATCGGGCCGGAAGGCGGATTTTCGTCTGAGGAAATCGATACAGTAAGAAAAAAGATGCAGGTACTTTCTCTTGGGAGACGGATTCTTCGGACAGATACAGCGGCAATTACCATGATGTCGGCGCTGATGCTGCATCTGGAAACGATGGAGCAGATGGAACAGCTAAAGCAGATGAAATCGATGGAACAGTCAGGTCAGACGGACGAGGCGAGCGGAGTATAGAAGAATGGAAGCATATTTAGATAATTCAGCGACGACAAGATGTTCAAAGCGCGTGCAGGAAATTGTAGGAAAGACGATGGATATCGCCTATGGCAATCCTTCTTCGATGCATAAAAAAGGATTGGAAGCCGAGCAGTATGTAAGAGAAGCCGCGCAAAAAATAGCAAAAACGATGAAAGTATCCGAAAAGGAGATTATTTTTACATCCGGCGGGACGGAATCGAATAATTTCGCGCTGATCGGCGCGGCGATGGCGCACAGACGCAGCGGCAACCGGCTGATTACGACGCAGATCGAGCATCCGTCCGTATTAAATACGATGGAATATTTAAAGGAACAGGGATTTGAGATCGTATATCTGCCGGTGGATCAGACCGGCATTGTTTGTATGGACGCGCTCAGGGAGGCGGTCAACGATCAGACGATTCTTGTTTCCATGATGCAGGTAAACAATGAAATCGGGTCCATACAGCCCATTGCCGACGCGGCAGCGATCGTTCATGAGAAACGACCGAACGCGCTGTTTCATGTGGATGCTGTGCAGTCTTATGGTAAAATGCAGATTCGTCCAAAGAAAATGGGCGTGGATCTGCTGTCAGTCAGCGGACATAAAATACATGGACCAAAAGGCATCGGATTTTTGTATATCAAAGAAAAGACGAAAATAAAGCCAGTTCTGTTTGGCGGCGGTCAGCAGGCGGGACTTCGTTCCGGAACGCACAATGTGCCGGGAATCGCCGGCATCGGCGAAGCGGCGGCAGAGGCGCATGAAGATCTGGAGCAGAAAGCGGCATACCTGCGCAGTCTCAAAGAGCGTCTGATTGCGTGGACGGCAGGCATCGAAGGCCTGGTAGTTCACGGTGCAACAGGGCAGGACAGTGCGCCGCATATTGTCAGCCTGTCCATCCCCGGCATCCGCAGCGAGGTGATGCTTCATGCACTGGAAGAATACGACATCTGCGTATCTGCCGGTTCCGCCTGTTCGTCGAATCATCCGGCGCAGCTGCATACGCTGGAGGCGCTTCATCTGGAACCGGAGCTGATACAGTCTGCGCTTCGTTTTAGCTTCAGCACGCATACCAGAATGGAAGAAATCGATTATGCGACTGACAGGCTGGCGGAATTAACGCTGAAACTGCGCAGATATACAAGACGTTAGAAAGAAAAAACAGTAGAAAGGGTACTTTATGTATCAGGCATTTTTAATTAAATACGGTGAGATTGGCATCAAAGGCAAAAATCGCCATATTTTTGAAGACACGCTCGTCAGTCAGACGGCAAACGCTTTGAAAAACGTAGACGGCGAGTTTGTCGTACGCAAGGAAAATGGAAGAATTTACGCAGAGGCGCAGACCGCGTTCGATCTGGAAGAAGCGGTTGAGGCGCTTCGATGTGTATTTGGCATTGTCGGTATCTGTCCGGTCGTATTAACCGAAGACGAAGGATTTGAAAAACTGGCGCAGACGGTAATCTCTTACGCACGTGAGGCGTTTCCTTCGCACCATGCGACGTTTAAGGTAGTTACAAGACGCGCCAGAAAAAATTATCCGATGGAGTCGATGGAAGTAAGCGCAGCGTTAGGCGAGCGTTTGCTGGAGGCGTTTCCGGAACTAAAGGTCGATGTACATCACCCGCAGGTGACGCTGCATGTGGAAATACGCAACAAAATCAATCTGTATTCACAGACGATCAAAGGCCCGGGCGGAATGCCGGTAGGAAGCGCGGGACGCGCCATGCTGCTGCTGTCCGGAGGAATCGACAGTCCCGTGGCCGGATATATGATCGCAAAGCGCGGGGTGAAAATCGACGCGGTTTATTTTCATGCGCCGCCTTATACGAGTGAGCGTGCCAGACTGAAAGTGATCGATCTGGCAAAAACGGTGGCAAAATATGCCGGCCCGATTCGTCTGCATATTATTAATTTTACAGAAATCCAGCTCTATATTTATGATAAATGTCCGCATGATCAGCTGACGATTATTATGCGCCGTTATATGATGAAGCTGGCGGAGCATTTTGCGGCGGAAAACGAGGATCTGGGACTGATTACCGGAGAAAGTATCGGACAGGTTGCCAGTCAGACGATGCAGTCTCTGGCAGTGACGAATGAGATCTGTACCATGCCGGTCTATCGGCCGCTGATTGGATTTGACAAGCAGGATATCGTAGATATCGCGCAAAAGATCGGAACTTATGAAACGTCCGTGCTGCCGTATGAAGACTGTTGCACGATATTCGTTGCAAAGCATCCGGTAACAAAGCCGAATTTAAAGTCGATTCGAAAGTCCGAGACGCATCTGATACCAAAGATCGATGCGCTGATGCAGGAGGCGATAGAAACGGCAGAGACGATCCGTGTGGAGGCGTGAAAAAAGCCCGCGCCTTGCGGGCGGGCTTTGCGGCATGCAGGCAGCGCTGCCTGATGCGGCGTGCATGATCATTATGCAGCAAGGTAAGGTTTGATCACTTCTAAAATTGCTTCGAGTTCTTCCTCTGCATGAATTGCCAGATCGATCGGCTTTGAAAGATCCAGACTGAAAATACCCATAATGGATTTTGCGTCAATCACATATCTTCCGGAAATCAGATCAAAATCATAATCGAACTGTGTGATCGCGTTGACGAACGATTTTACCTTATCGATAGAATTTAAGGAAATCTGTACGGTTTTCATTATGTAACCTCCTTTGGTCGTAGTATTCAGATGATACTTCATCACATTTTATAGTAACGTTTTTAATTGAAAAAGTCAATATATGAGAAAAGAAAAGAGTTAAAAACTATGAAACGAGCAGCGCTTCACAATCTGGGCTGTAAAGTAAACGCCTACGAGACACAGGCCATGCAGCAGCTTTTGGAACAGGCAGGCTATAAGATTGTCGCATTTGGAGAACAGGCGGACGTATATGTCGTCAATACCTGTTCGGTAACGAATATCGCAGATCGCAAATCCAGACAGATGCTGCACCGCGCACGCCGGTTAAATCCGGATGCAGTGCTGGTAGCGGCCGGCTGCTATGTGCAGGCAGCCGGGCCGGATCTGCTGGAAGAAGGAATTGCGGACATTATACTTGGCAATAATAAAAAAGAACACCTGATCCGGATGCTGGACGAATATCAGAAAACGCAGACGCCGGCGACCGACTGGGAAGACATCAACCGGGGACAGAAACAGTACGAAAGGCTGTTTATCCGTCAGACAGCCGGACATACAAGAGCGTTTATAAAAATTCAGGACGGGTGCAATCAGTTTTGCAGCTATTGCGTCATTCCTTATGCCAGAGGGCGGGTGCGCAGCCGCCATCCGGACGACATCTTAAAAGAAGTGCAGGATCTTTCCGACGGCGGATGTAAAGAAGTCGTACTGACCGGCATTCATCTGAGTTCTTATGGAACGCAGACAAAGGAGCCTGACACGCATCCGGCGGGGTCCGCGCTGATCGGACTGCTCTTAGAAATTCACGCGATTGCGGGAATCTCAAGGATCCGGCTTGGTTCGCTGGAGCCGGGCATTATTACCGAAGAATTTGCAAAGACGCTTGCGGGAATGGAAAAAATCTGCCCGCATTTTCATTTATCGCTGCAAAGCGGCTCTGATACGGTATTACAGCGTATGAACCGCAAATACGATACCAGAGAATACGCAGAAAAATGTCAGATTCTGAGAAAGTATTTTAAAAATCCTGCAATTACGACCGATGTGATTGTCGGCTTTCCAGGAGAAACGGAAGAAGAATTTTTAACAACCACGCAGTTTTTACAGCAGATTCATTTTTATGAAATGCATATTTTTAAATATTCCAAAAGAAAGGGAACAAAAGCTGCCGTCATGGACGGACAGATACCCGAAGCGGTTAAGGCGCAGCGCAGCGCGGCGCTGATTGCGCTCGGCGAAAAGATGTCCAAAGATTACAGAGACAGTTTTATCGGAGCAGAAAGCAGCGTGCTTTTGGAAGAGCCGTTTGTATACGACGGAAAAAAATATGAGGTCGGATATACAAAAGAATATTTAAAAATTGCCGTAGAATCGGAGAAAAACCGCTCCAATACTGTGGTCAGAGGGAAAATTACCGGATATCTGACGCAGGATATTTATATTATGGTTGAATTTTAGCGGCAGGTATATTAAAATAGAAAAGAGTAATGCTTTGGATGAAGCAAACGAAAGAAGCAGGAACGAGGTCGTGAAGTATGCAGGATAAAAGTAATACACAATTTTTCAGAGTGGAGAAGGAACCGGAAATTCAGGTAAAGGACATTATCGAGCATGTATATCGTTCTTTGAGTGAAAAAGGCTACAATCCTTTGAATCAGATAGTAGGGTATATCATGTCCGGCGATCCGACTTATATTACCAGCCATAACAATGCCAGGAGTATGGTCATGAAAGTAGAACGTGACGAACTGGTGGAAGAAATACTCAAAGAGTATATCAAAGTGAATTTCCAGTAAGAGGAAAGGGATCCGGCTTTTGGGAAGGATGGGAGGTACAAAGGAATGCGGATTATGGGACTGGACTACGGTTCAAAGACGGTAGGCGTGGCGGTGAGCGACGCTCTGCTTGTAACAGCGCAGAGTCTGGAGACGATTTTTCGCAAATCTCCCGGAAAGCTCAGACAGACGCTTGCGCGTATCGACGAGCTGATTGCGGCATATGATGTGGAAAAAATTGTGCTTGGATATCCGAAACATATGAACAATTCGGAAGGAGAGCGCTGCGAAAAGACGCGGGAATTTTGCCATATGCTGGAACAAAGAACAGGACTTGCCGTTATATTGTGGGACGAGCGTCTTTCGACGGCTGCCGCGGATCAGATTATGGCAGAAAGCGGTATCCGGCGGGAAGACCGTAAGGAATACGTGGATAAAATCGCTGCGGGACTGATTTTGCAGGGATATCTCGATTTTATTCAAAACAAACAGGAGCATGAACAGGGCAGCCTGTCTGCACCGTTATAAAAAGAGTGAAAAGAAAGGAACGACAGTATGGATGATTTATTACGAGAAGTAGAAGAAATGACGTCAGGAGAACCACGGTACGAAAAAATATCATTTTATGATGAGGAACAGGAAGGTTTTGTAGAATTTTTTGTATTAGAGCGGACGAAGATCAATGGAGAAGAATATCTGCTTGCTTCGCAGGAAGTAAACCAGGATGCGGACGGATATATTTTTAAAGTGGTTGCGGAGCATACGGCAGAAGACGCGGAAGTGTCGATGGAGTTAGAGCTGGTAGAAGACGATACAGAGCTGGAAGCAGTCGGCAAAGTATTTGCAGAACTTTTAAGCGAAGACATGAATATTGAAATTTAAAAAGGAGATTAACAGGTGGCGGAATCAAAATTAAAGATCATTCCATTGGGCGGATTAGAACAGATTGGAATGAACATTACTGCCTTTGAATATGAAGACAGTATTATTGTTGTGGATTGCGGATTGTCATTCCCTGAGGACGATATGCTCGGAATCGATCTTGTAATCCCTGACATTACGTATTTAAAAGAGAATATTGAAAAAGTAAAAGGATTTTTTATTACTCATGGGCATGAGGATCACATTGGTGCGATCCCGTATGTACTCAGGGAGATCAACGTGCCGATCTATGCGACAAAACTGACCGTGGGAATTATTGAGCACAAGCTGCGTGAGCATGATCTGATGCGCGTTGTAAAGCGTAAAATCGTAAAATACGGTCAGCATATTAACCTTGGATGTTTCCGGGTAGAATTTATTAAAACAAACCACAGTATTCAGGATGCGGCGGCGCTTGCTATCTATTCGCCGGCCGGCGTTGTGATTCATACCGGTGATTTTAAAGTAGATTATACGCCGGTATTTGGAGACGCCATCGACCTGCAGAGACTGGGCGAGATCGGCAAAAAAGGCGTACTGGCTCTGATGTGCGACAGTACGAACGCAGAGCGCGCCGGATTTACGATGTCGGAAAAAACAGTCGGAAAAGTACTGGATTCGATTTTTACCGATCATAAAAACAACCGTATTATCGTATCTACCTTTGCGTCGAATGTGGACCGTGTACAGCAGATTATTAACTGCGCTTACAATCACGGGAGAAAAGTCGTCATCGAAGGACGCAGCATGGTCAACATTATCAGTACGGCGACGGAGCTTGGATATATAAATATTCCGGAGCATACGCTGATCGATATCGAGCAGTTAAAAGATTATCCGGACGAGCTGACGGTGCTTATTACAACCGGAAGTCAGGGAGAATCGATGGCAGCCTTATCCCGAATGGCGGGAGGGATGCATCGCAAAGTCTCGATTAAGCCGAACGATCTGATCGTATTAAGCTCCAGTCCGATACCCGGCAATGAGAAGGCTGTTACAAAAATTATTAACGAATTATCGATGAAAGGCGCCGAGGTGATTTTTCAGGATGTGCATGTATCTGGTCATGCGTGCGCCGAAGATATCAAGCTCATTTATTCGCTTGTGCATCCAAGATATGCGATTCCGGTGCATGGAGAGTATAAGCACTTAAAAGCGCAGGCAAAGATTGCCGAAGAGCTCGGCGTTTCCAAAGATAATATTTTTATATTGTCGACCGGAGATGTGTTAGAGCTGGACGAAAGCAGCGCAAAAGTTGCCGGCAGAGTCCATGTCGGCGATGTGATGGTAGACGGACTTGGCGTCGGCGACGTTGGAAATATCGTATTAAGAGACCGTCAGCATCTGGCGGAAGAAGGAATTATTATTGTCGTGCTGACTCTGGACAGCGCTTCCGGTATGGTTGTAGCGGGGCCGGACATCGTATCCAGAGGCTTTGTCTATGTCAGAGGCTCGGAAAGCCTGATGGACGAGGCAAAGCATGTGTTAAACGGCACGATGGATAACTGTATGGACAGGCATATTACCGACTGGGGCAGAATCAAGACGGAGATTAAAGACACGTTAGGCGATTTTGTCTGGAAAGAGATGAAGCGTCGTCCGATGATTATTCCGATTATTATGGAAGTATAAAAGGAGAAAAAGAACCGGGTTATGAGTCAGATAAATGAAGCGCTGGAAGGATTGATCAGGGCAATCTGGGAAGGCGAGGAGTATAAACACTATCAGGAAATACGCGCGAAGGTGCACGAACAGCCGGAGCTGGAACAAAGAATCCATGCGTTTCGCAAGAAAAATTACGAAGTGCAGAATCATGGAAATGAACGGGTCCTGTATGATCAGGTAGACGGTCTGGAGCGTGAGGGAATCGAGTTTCGCAAAGATCCGCTTGTGAACGAATACCTGAATGCAGAGCTTGGAATCTGCAGACTGTTTCAGCGGATTAACTGGGAGCTTGTGCAAAGTATGGATTTTGATCTGGGGTTTGTTATCGATTAAAGGAAAGGAAGCCTGATCATGAGTGCCAGTAAAATTGTAATGAGGCTGGTTAGCATCAGCTTTACGGTGCTGATCTTTTTAATGGTCGTATACGGCCTGTATGAGCTGGGACTTCGTTCGTACAGCTATGGCTACCGTATTTTTGCGGAACCGCCGGTGTCCGAAGGGGAAGGCAGGGACAGGCTGGTACAGATTAAAAATACAATGAGTGATAAGGATATTGCAGCGCTGCTGGAGGAAAAGGGACTGATTCGGGATTCTATGCTGTTTGTATTACAGCTGAAATTATCCGGATACAGCGGCAGGATCGTATCTGGTCATTATACGCTGAACACTTCGATGAAGGCAGAAGAAATGATGCAGATCATGAGTCAGGAAGAAACCGAAGAAACAGAGCAGGAAAAATCGCAATGATTGTTGATGAAAGATTCGTAACCTATATAAATTCATTAAGCGGCGGCAATACTAAGCTGCTGGAAGAGATCGAAACGGAAGCGCTCGGTACGGACGTTCCGGTAATCCGCAAAGAAACGCAGGAATGTCTGAAGCTGTTTCTGGCGATGAAAAAACCGGAACGGATTCTCGAAGTTGGCACGGCGGTCGGATTTTCAGCGATATTGATGAAAACATATAATCCGGCGGACTGTACGATTACGACGATCGAAAATTATGAAAAACGTATTCCCATTGCGCGTACGAATTTTCGGCGGGCAGGCGTGGAAGAGTCGATTACCCTGCTGGAAGGAGACGCAGCGCGCGTATTGGAGCAGTTAAGAGAACCTTATGATCTGATATTTATGGATGCCGCAAAAGGACAGTATATTCATTTCCTGCCGCATGTCGTCCGGCTGTTAAAAGCGGACGGCGTGCTGATTTCAGACAATATTCTCCAGGATGGGGATATTATCGAATCCAGATATGCGGTCATCCGCCGTAACCGTACGATACACAGACGAATGCGCCAGTATCTGTACGAGCTGACCCATCACGAACAGCTCGTAACGGCGGTATTTCCGGTAGGCGACGGGATTACGGTCAGTAGTAAAAAAGCACAGACAAAGGCTTTGGGAGGTCAGAAATGAGACGTCCGGAATTGTTAGTTCCGGCAGGCAGTCTGACGACGCTGAAAATAGCGGTCATGTACGGCGCCGACGCCGTATATATCGGCGGAGAATCGTTTGGACTGCGTGCAAATGCAAAAAATTTTACGTTGGAAGAAATGGCGGAGGGCATAGCCTTTGCGCATGCACATCAGGCAAAGGTATACGTCACGGCAAATATTTTTGCGCACAATGAAGATCTGTCAGGTGTGCGGATGTATTTTAACCAGTTAAAGGAGATACAGCCGGATGCTCTGATTATATCCGACCCGGGCGTATTTACGATTGCCAGGGAAGTCTGTCCGCAGACAGAGGTGCATATTAGTACGCAGGCGAATACTACGAACTATGAGTCGTTCCTGTTCTGGCACAGGCTGGGCGCAAAACGCGTGGTCTGTGCCAGAGAGCTGTCGGTCGCAGAGATTTACGAAATACGAAAGCGGATACCGGACGATCTGGAAATCGAAGCGTTTGTACATGGAGCGATGTGCATTTCCTATTCCGGCAGATGTCTGCTGAGCAATTATTTTACCGGAAGAGACGCCAATCAGGGGGCCTGTACCCATCCATGCCGCTGGCAGTACGCGGTGGTAGAAGAAAAACGGCCGGGAGAATACCTGCCTGTTTATGAAAATGAACGGGGAACCTATATCTTTAATTCCAAAGATCTGTGTATGATCGGGCACATTCCGCAGCTTGTGCAGGCCGGTATCGACAGCTTTAAAATCGAAGGCCGTATGAAGACGGCGCTGTATATCGCGACTGTGGCAAGAACGTATCGAAAAGCGATCGATGATTATAGGAAAGCGGAGTCCTGTTATGAAAAGAATCTTCCGTGGTATTTGTCACAGATTGCGAGCGGCACGTTCCGGCAGTTTACAACAGGATTTTTTTATGGAAAACCATCTGAAGAGGCGCAGGTCTATGACAGTAACGATTATGTAAAAAATTATACATATCTGGGTATCATAGAAGGCGCAAACGAGGCGGGTGCATACCGGCTGGAACAGAAAAATAAGTTTTCGGTCGGGGAACAGATCGAGGCGATAAAACCGGACGGAACAGACCTTACGGTAACGGTCCGCTCGATTACGGATGAGGAAGGAACCGTGATGGAATCTGCGCCGCATCCGAAACAGATACTGTATGTGGAGCTGGAAGGTATGCAGGATCGATCCATACGTCTGGATCCATATGATATTCTACGCAGAAAAGAGGAGGACTAACAATGGGAAAGGACAAATATGTAGCCTATGTAGGTACGTACACACATGAAAACAGCCTGGGCATCCATATTTATGACGTGGATGTAGAAAATGGCAGGATTGAAGAACGAAAAATGATTCCGATCAGTAATTCGTCAGATGTGATTATTTCGCACAGCGGAAAGATCTTGTATTCTATCGCGGACGAAGGTGTGGAGGCGTTTCATATTCTGGAAGACGGAGATCTTGAAAAGATTAATAAAAAATGGATCGGGGGTATGAGAGGCTGTTATCTGGAGCTTGACAGGGAAGACAGATATTTATTTGTGGCCGGTTATCATGACGCCAGAGTATCCATGCTGCGCCTGAATAAAGACGGTTCCATCGAAGGCATTGCAGACGGCGTGTTCCATAAAGGAATGGGACGCTGTATCGCGGAGCGTAATTCCAGACCGCATGTGCACTGCGTCAAGGTAACGCCGGATCAGAAGTTTTTGTGTGCGGTAGACGGCGGACTCGATCATATCAAAATATACCGTCTGGATTATGAAGGCGGACAGCTGATCCATCACGATATTTTAAGATGCCCGCTGGATTCTGCGCCGCGCGCCATGCGTTTTAGCAAGGATGGGAAATACGCGTACGTATTGTGTGAGCTTACAAATGTTGTAAATGTGTATCAGTATTATCTGACCGAAAATGGAAATCCGGAATTTGAAAAGATACAGTCAATACCGACGAAGGATCCGACAGAAGACGAGATCTGCAGCGCAACGACGATGGAATTTTCACCGGACGGCAATTATTTATTCTGTACCGATGCCGGCATTAACGCGGTGCTTGTCTTTGAAGTCGATAAAATGACCGGACAGCTGACGCTTGTATGCAACAACCGTATCGGGGGTGAATTTCCAAAAGCGATCGCCGTATTTCCGGACGGGAAAAACTTCATGTGCTTAAATCATGACAGCAATTCGATCGGTATTTTCTCGATGAATTATGAAGGAAAATATTTCCTGATGCATGGAAAGCCGGTAGAAGTGGAGACGCCAAACTGTGTATATATTCATAAATTAAAACAGTAATCACGCAGGAGGAGAACCGTTATGGCGGAAAAGTATCGTTTGGTAACAAGAAGTGATTTTGACGGACTCGTATGTGCAATGATCTTAAAAGAGATGGATTTAATCGACGACATTAAGTTTGTACATCCCAAAGATATGCAGGACGGGCTGATTCCGGTTACAAACCGTGACATTACGACCAATCTGCCTTATGTGGAGGGCGTGCATCTGGCGTTCGACCATCATTCCAGCGAAGTGACTGACGACGAGAAAAAGCCGGCATATATCATAGAAGGGGACGCTCCTTCTGCAGCCCGGGTCGTGTATGAATATTACGGGGGAAAAGAAAAGCTGCCGCGGATTTCTGAGGAAATTATGGCGGCCGTAGACAAATCGGATTCTGCGCAGTTTGATATGGACGATATTTTAAATCCAAAGGGCTGGACATTAATGAGCTTTTTAATGGACGCAAGAACCGGACTGGGACGTTTCCATAAGTTTCGTATCTCTAATTATGATCTGATGATGCAGCTGATCGATTTTTGTCTGGAGCATCCGGTAGAGGAAGTACTGGAGCTGCCGGACGTCAAAGAAAGAGTCGATCTGTATTTCAGCCAGCAGCAGGAATTTAAGGCGCAGCTGATGCGTGTGACGAAGATGAAAGGCGACGTGGCGGTTATTTACTTAAAAGACGAAGAAATCATCTATACCGGCAATCGGTTTTTGATATACGCGCTGTTTCCGCAGGCAAAGATCTCCGTGCATGTGATGTGGGGATTTCGAAAGCAGAACACGGCGGTTACGATTGGAAAATCGATTGTCAATCGGTCTTCTACGATCGATATCGGCGAGATCTGTCATTATTACGGCGGAGGCGGACACCGCAACGCAGGAACCTGCCAGCTGCCGAACGACGAAATAGACGGTATTTTGCCGGATATTATAAATCTTTTGAATGAAAAGACGACGTTAAAGGCACTGGATAAGAAAAAGGGGCCGCAGTTTTAAAGAACAGATCCGCTTAGGAGAGGGTTTTATGGGAATGAAAGCAATTTCAGTCTCCTAAAACCC
Source organism: uncultured Eubacterium sp. (assembly GCA_910577225.1). Taxonomy (GTDB): domain Bacteria; phylum Bacillota; class Clostridia; order Lachnospirales; family Lachnospiraceae; genus Eubacterium_J. The sequence goes on from CAJTMV010000014.1 coordinate 70,845, forward strand.
TTTCTTATTTGGAGTGGCGCGGCGCTACGACAGAACATATGATTGCTATTTTACGAGAAATCCGCTATAATATTTGAGAACAAAATATATCGATATACGAAACAGAGGGCCCGTGATGTATAAAGAGGATCTGCAGAGGCTGATCAGCCAGTACGAACGAAATGCAAAAACATATAAAAACGCAAAGGAATATAACGAACAGGACTGCCGGGATGAGTTTATCAGCCCGTTGTTAGAGTGTTTTGGCTGGGATGTACATAATAAAAAAGGCGTGCCGCCGCAATATAAAGAAGTCGTTATGGAGAAGTTTTCCGGACGAAACGAGCGGCCGGATTATACGCTGACCCTGAACGGCGTATCCAAAATCTTTGTAGAAGCCAAAAAGCCAGCGGTTGAAATTCGTCTGGAAACCGCGCCGGCGGAGCAGGCCAGAAGCTATGGCTGGAATGCAAAGCATAAGATCTCGGTACTGACGAATTTTGAATATCTGATGATTTACGATACGACGAACCAGCCGCACGAAGGGGATCTGCCGTCGGTGTCGCTTTATCGCTGCTACCATTATTTGCAGTACGTACAGGCTTATGAGGAGATCGGCAGTCTGCTGTCAAAAGAAAGCGTTTATTCCGGCGCGTTTGACGCGTTTGTGAACGGTAATTTTCAAAGCAGCGGCAGATATGCGTCCGAGATCGACGAAATATTTCTCGCGCAGATGAATACGTGGCGGCTTAACATCGGCAGGAATCTGTATCCGAAGTCTTTAAAATATCAGGATATGGACTATTTAAACGACGTCGTACAGGAATTTATCAATCAGATTATTTTTTTACGTATTTGCGAGGATCGCAGGCTGCCGTTATATAAAAGTCTGAAAGAGACGATCTGCGGCGTGCAGGATCGTCCAAAAGAACTGCGTGTGCGGATGCTTCGTCTGTTTCAGGAGGCGGACAGGCGGTATAATTCCGGACTGTTTGTACAACATGCAATTCTTTCCGATCTGGATGCGGACATTATCTGCGAGATTATCAAAGCGCTGTACTATCCGCAAAATCCATATCTGTTTCATATGATAGAACCGGGGATTTTAGGCAAAATCTACGAATCGTTTTTAACGGAATGTCTGATCGCAGAACAGGGGGAAGTTTCGCTGACAGCCAAAGGCGCCTATCGTTACCGGTCTGTGGTGTCCACGCCGGCAGAAATCGTAAAATATATGGTCAAAGCTGCGCTGCAGCCCTATTGTACTGAAAAGACGCCAAAGGAAATCCTCTCGCTTCGGATTGCGGATATTGCGTGCGGATCCGGCGTTTTTTTGGAGGAGGCCTATCAGTATCTGATCGATTATTGCGTGGAATGGTATTTACAGCATAAGCCGGATGTACTGCCTGAGCAGAGCAATGGAAAAAAGAAACTGCCGTTTGAAGAAAAGAAAGCGATTCTGACAAGCTGCATTTATGGAGCGGATATCGATCTGCATGCGGTCTGGGTGAGCCGGTTTAACCTGCTGATCAAGCTGATGGAGGATGAGACGCCGGCGTCGATGCATGACTGTGTGCCTGCGCTGCCGGATCTGAACGAGAATATCAGAAACGGCAACGCGCTGATTTCAAGAGAGGATCTTGACAACGACTGTCCGGTCGATCTGCTCTGCAAAGTAGTTCCGTTTGCATGGGATTCGTTTTGGGAAGGCGCAAAAAAGGCGGACTGGAAGCGATACGACAGTCCGAAGCCGGACGATTGGGATACTTCCTGGAACGATAAAAATGGAAAACCGGGATTTACCGTAATCGTAGGGAATCCGCCTTATGTAAAGACCGAGGATATGCACACGCTGGAATCTGACGCGGAGTTTTCCATTTATAAGAAAAAATACCAGACCGCTTACAAACAGTTTGATAAATATTTTCTGTTTATCGAGCGTGCCCTGCAGCTGCTGCAGGCGGACGGGACGCTTTGCTATATCGTGCCGAACAAGTTTTATAAAACGGATGCGGGGCAGAAGCTGCGGCAGTGTCTGTCGGATAAGATGATACAGCTGGATGATTTCGGAGATATGCAGCTGTTTCCGGACAAGACGATATACAGCTCGATTGTTTTATGCAGGAACGCGCAAAGTACGCAGATGAAATACCACAATGTGTCTTCGCTGGCCGGGCTTTGGACCGGAGAGGAGCAGGAGCGGCTGATCGTTGCAAACGAGTCGCTCGGAGGCGCGCCATGGCGGCTGTCGACCGATATTGCGTTTATGAAAATGATTGCGCGGATGGAAAAATATGCCAGACCGCTTGGGGAAATCGTAAATATTTTTAACGGCATACAAACGAGCGCGGAGCGGCCGGAACCCGTTTACTGGTTTACGCAGAAAGAAGTGCTGGAAGAGACGGCGGATCAGGTAAAGATTCGAAAGTTTGGCGCTGTCTACGAGATTGAAAAAACAATTTTAAAGCCGTACTTTAAACCGACGAAAGCGGACGAAAAGGGGATGCAGACGTACTCGCATTTAAAGACGGATAAGCGCATTATTTTTCCTTATACAGAAGACGGCAGTCTGATCCCGCGGGAGATCATGCAGCGGGAATATCCGGGAACGTATGCCTATCTGTGTGCCTGCTATGATCTGCTTGTGCCAAAGTGTCTGAATAACGGCGTGGGGCGCGATATCAAAAATGCCACGAACGACAACTGGTATCAGTATGGCCGCACACAGGCTCTGACCGCGTTTGTCCATACGCCAAAGCTGATCGTACGGGTATTAAGCAGACAGCCGATGTACGCATACGATACGCAGGACATGCTGATTGCATCCGGCGGTACGGCAGGATACTGCGCGATCGCAGCGCCTTTGGACTGCAGCTATGATCTGGCTTATATTCAGGCATGGCTGAACCATCCGTATACCGAACAGCTGCTCCGCACGATGGGGAGCGATTTTGAAGGCGGTTATACGGCAAGAGGCACTTACGTTTTAAAAAAAGTTCCGTTTTTAGAGCCGGATGTTACAAACAAAGACGAGAAGGCAGCTTATGACGCCGTTGTCTCAGACACCAGACAGATCTACCGGCTAAACGACCGGCTGCAGACAAAGGCGGACCGCAGGACAAAGGAAGTCATTGCGCGTGAAAAGGAAAAACTGATCAGACAGATAGAAACACAGATTGCAGACATCTATCAGCTAAAGTTCCGGGAGAAATTATGATTTTAAAACAAGACAGTACAAAGCAGAAATTAAGAGGCGCATATTATACGCCTTACAGGGTAGCCGAAAAGATGGTGGAATTTTTTCAGGAGGATCCTTCGATTCATACGATTCTGGAGCCAAGCTGCGGAAACGGTGTGTTTGTGGAAATGGTTCAAAAAAAGCGGCTGTTAAACAACGGCGGCAGTATGACGGCGATTGAAATCGAAGCGTCGGAAGTACAAAAGGCGGCGCAAAGGATAGAACCGTCCGCCAGTATCCGGCTGCTTGCCATGGATTTTTTTGAGTATTACGCGGCAAATAAAGAGCAGCAGCGTTATGATCTGATCCTTGGGAATCCTCCCTATATCCGGTATCAGTATCTCAGAGATCAGCAGCGCGCCGAAATGTCGCAGATTCTGACCGAGCACGGGATGAAAGCCAATAAGCTGATCAATACGTGGGTCGGCTTTCTGGTCGCCTGCGTACATCTTCTGAGTGAACACGGAAAAATCGCGTTCGTCATTCCCGCGGAGATCCTGCAGGTGGCCTATGCCGAAGAGCTGCGGCTGTTTCTTTCGCAAAGTCTTTCCAGCATTACGCTGCTTACATTTGAAGAACTGGTCTTTCCGGATATTGAACAGGAAATCGTAATACTGATCGGCGAAAAAGGAGGACAGGAACAGGGGATCCGGATTGTGGAGCTGCGTAATCTGGAAGATCTGGATACGCTGCGGCTGCCGGACAACGGTTTTCAAAAGCTCTGTCAGGTACATGAGAAATGGACAAAGTATTTTATGAGCAGGGAGGAAAACGCTCTGATTGCACGTATCCGGAACGACAGCCGGTTTCAGAAAATGTCGGATACCGCGTTAATCAATATTGGGATTACGACTGGCAACAATAAATATTTTTCGGTAACCAAAAAGGTCGTGGAAGAATATGAACTGGAGCATGTGGTGCGGCCGTTGATTGGAAGAAGCGCGCATGCCGGCAGCGTTTATTTTCAAAGCGAAGACTGGAGCGTCAATGCGGATGGCGGGAAAGCTGCGTATCTGATCGATTTTCCGGATATACCAATAGAAAGCTATCCGAAAAAGCATCGGTCTTATATTAAAAAGGGGGAAAAAAATAAAGAGCATACCGGATATAAATGCAGAATCCGGGACAGATGGTATCGGGTGCCGTCGATCTGGGTACCGGACGCGTTCTTTCTGCGCAGAAATAATTTGTATCCCAAGTTTGTGTTAAACTGCTGTGAAGCGGTTTCCACGGATACGATGCACCGGCTGAAATTTTACGACGGTATCGATCCGGAAAGAATCGTGTTATCGTATTACAACAGTATTTCATTTGCGTTTACAGAATTATGCGGTCGCAGTTACGGCGGCGGCGTGCTGGAAATCCTGCCGGGAGAGCTTGGGAATGTGATGCTGCCGGTATTGGATCAGATTCCGGACAGGCAGATTCAGGAGGCGCTGTTTCAGGTCGACGAGATCGTAAGAAAGAAAGAACAGATCGAAAAAGCGCTGGATCTGGTGGATCAGAAAATACTGGCAGACGGACTGGGACTTGATACGGATCTCTGTGCGCAGGCCAGAAATATCTGGAAAAAAATGCAGCAAAGGCGACTGAGACGAGGGTGATATCTGGCTGCTGACAAACAAATCACAGGAGAATTTTTGGAGGGGAGAAAGGTATCGATGTTTACGCATGAGATGGTAAAATCATTTAATCAGCTGGAAATGGATGTATATAATTATATCGTGCAGAATGAGGATAAGGTTATTTATATGAAAGTGCGGGAACTGGCTGACGCCGTGCACGTATCGACGACGACCATTCTTCGGTTTTGTAAAAAAGCAGGCTGCGAGGGGTATTCCGAGTTTCGTCTAAAGCTCAGGCAGGAATTAAAAGACAGCTGTAAAATAGCGCTGGATATGGATATTACGTCGCTGCATGATTTTTTTCAGCGGGTACAGACAAAGGCGTTTCAGGAAAATATGAAAGAAGCGATGGATTATTTAATCAAATCCACGTCTGTGATTTTTGTCGGAGTCGGGAACTCTTCGATTATGGGAAAGTATGGCGCGCGGTATTTTAATAACGTAGGACTGCTTTCTTTTGCGATCGACGATCCATTTACGCCTGTATTTCGCGGAAAAAATGAAAAGACAGCTGTAATCGCTTTGTCCGTCTCAGGCGTTACCAAGGAGACGATTTTACTGGCGGAACGTCTGAAACGCAGAGGGTGCTGTCTGATTTCCGTGACCAACCGGGCGGACTGTACGCTGGCAAAAATGAGCCACTGCAATATTAATTACTATATCCCAACGTATCATAAGGAAAATTACGATCTGACTTCCCAGATGGCAGTCGTGTTTATTATCGAATACCTGGGCAGAAAGCTCAAAGGCGTTCATAATTCGGCTGAAGATCTGATGGATTGGTAAATGATGGGAACAAATAAAACGTAATCGGGTAAATATGTGCATATTTTATAATAAACAGAGACAAAAACAGTGCATCTTTCACAAGAAAAAAGACTGCACTGTTTTTTGTTTGTAACAAAATCCAATGATACGTAACGGATTCCTTTCCGGCGGCAGATTACTGACAAAAAAGAGTCGGATTGCTATAATGATCGTAACAAATCAAACAGCGGCGGCGCGACCGTCAGCAAAGAATTTAAGGAGGAAAAGGTTATGGTGATTCGTTTATTTTGCGCGGCAGGTATGTCAACAAGTGTGCTTGTAAAGAAGATGCAGGAGGCGGCAAAGGAAAAAGGGAAAGACGCGGATATTTCAGCGTATCCAATTTCTGAAATGGAAAGACTCACAGATGGTATCGACGTGGCTTTGTTAGGACCTCAGGTCGGATTTGAGCTTGGCAAGGCGAAACAGATCTGCGATCCGAAGGGGATTCCGGTAGACGTCATTCCAATGCAGGATTATGGTATGTGCAACGGGATGAATGTATTAAAGTTTGCTTACAAGCTGGCGAAAAACAAGTAAGAGGAAAGGTGGAAGAAAGCAGTGCAGCAATATCTGAGTGATAAGGTGATTCCCAGGATTATTAAGTTTATTAATACCAAGGGAGTACAGTCAATAAAAAACGGTATGGTATACTCCATGCCGCTGCTGATTGTCGGTTCTGTGTTCCTGATTCTGGCGAATTTTCCGGTGCAGGCAGTCGTTGATTTTCTGGAATCGACCGGAATGAAAGACATTATGGATCAGGCATACGGCGCAACGTTTAATATCAGCGCCATGATCGGAGTCATCGGCATCAGTTATACATATGTAAAGCTGGAAGGTCAGGAGCCGTTAAGCGGCTCGATGATCGCGTTAGCTACGTTTCTGCTTCTGATGCCTTCGCACATTGTTACAGAAAGCGGAGAAGTGGTAGGAGGGATTATTGACAAATCCTGGACCGCAGGAAAAGGTATGATCGGCGCAATTATTATCGGCCTTATCGTTCCGGTCATTTATTCCTGGTTTTTGAAAAACAATATTAAAATAAAAATGCCTGCAGGCGTTCCGGAAGGCGTTGCGAACTCGTTCTCCGCGTTAATTCCGGCAGCGGCTATTATTACAGGCGCAACGGTGATTCACGGAATCTGTTCGCTGGGATTCCATACGACGCTGATGGAAACGATTTACAAGGTGATTCAGACGCCGCTGCAGGGTATGACAGATTCTCTGGGCGGAGCGATGTTAATGTGCTTTGCGGGACCGTTTTTATGGATGTTCGGCGTACATGGCTCTACCGTAGTCGGCGGAATTATGCAGGGTTTGTTAACGGCAAACAGTCTGGAAAATCAGGCGATTATAGACAGCGGTATGGAGCTTACGCTGGAAAACGGCGGGCATATTGTAACGCAGCAGTTTTACGATCAGTTTATTAATGTCACAGGCGCAGGCATTACGATCGGTCTGGCTATTTTCCTTTGCTTCTTTGCAAAATCCAAACAGTTAAAGACATTGGGAAAAGTAGAAATCGTTCCGGCATTTTTTGGAATTAACGAACCGATTTTGTTTGGTATCCCGATTGTTATGAACCCGATGATGGCAGTGCCGTTTGTTGCCATGCCGTTGATCTCCTGTGTCATTCAGTATTTTGCATTGTATACAGGAATCTGTCCGCTGTATGCAGCAACACAGGTACCGTGGACCTGTCCGCCGATTATATCCGGCTTTTTGGTTGGAGGATGGAAGAGCGCATTGCTCCAGGTTGTCATATTTATTATTTCGTTCTTTGTTTATCTGCCGTTTATCAAGCGTATCGACAAGATCAGTCTGACGCAGGAACAGCAGAGTGCGGCAGAGGATGATGACGAAGACTGGTAAAATAAATCAGAGAACAAATTTCAGGGAGAAAAAGAATGGGAGAAGTAAGCGAACAATTTGAAATGTTATGTTTCCAGGTGATTACGTATGTGGGAACGGCACGGACACATTTTATCAATGCGATCCAGAGCGCGAAGTCTGGTAATTTTGAAGAAGCGCAGAAGCTGATGAAAGAAGGAGACGAGGCTTTTGCGCAGGGGCACAACGGCCACGCGGATCTTCTGACGATGGATGCGAACGGAGAGTTAACGGGCGGTCTGATGCTTTTGATGCATGCGGAAGATCAGCTGATGAGTGCGGAAAATTTCCGTATTCTTGCAAAGGAGTTTATCGAATTATATCAAAAGATGGGAACGGAAAACAGCTAAGGGAAACTGGCTGTAACAGCTTCTGGTTTCAAGGATCATGATTTGGAAAGGATGAAGATATGGGATTTCAGAAAGGATTTCTCTGGGGCGGAGCCGTAGCCGCACATCAGCTGGAAGGCGGATATGACAAGGGCGGCAAAGGGCTTAGCATTATGGACGTTGTGACTGCCGGAGATGTCAATACAAAGCGCAGGATTACGGATGGCATTATCGAAGGGGAATTTTATCCGAATCACGATGCGATCGATTTTTACAGCCACTACAAAGAAGATATCAGATTATTTGCACAGATGGGATTTAAATGTTTCCGTACCAGTATTGCCTGGACGAGGATTTTCCCAAACGGCGACGAAGAGCAGCCAAATGAAGAGGGTCTTAAGTTTTACGACGATATGTTCGACGAATGCCGCAAATATGGAATCGAGCCGGTCATTACGCTCAGTCATTTTGAAATGCCGCTGCATCTGGTTACGGAATACGGCGGGTGGCGCAGCCGGAAGCTGATCGATTTTTTCGTCAGATTTGCGGAAGTCTGCTTTTTGCGCTACAAAGACAAGGTAAAATACTGGATGACCTTTAATGAGATTAATAATCAGGCAGACATTACGGACGGAGATACGTTTATGTTTTTTGCCAATTCCGGTATTTTATGCAAAGAAGGAGAACATGCGGAGCAGCTGATGTATCAGGCTTCTCATTATGAACTGGTGGCAAGCGCAAAGGCTGTGCAGCGCGCGCATGAGATCGATCCGGACTTTATGGTTGGATGCATGATTGCAATGTGCCCGATTTATCCGGCTACCTGTAAGCCGCAGGATGTGCTGATGGCGGAAAAGGCCATGCAGAAGCGTTATTATTATGCGGATGTACATGTCCACGGAGCATATCCTTCGCATATTTTAAAATATTGGGAGAAAAAACAGATGCAGCCTGATATTACGCAGGAAGACCTTGACGTTTTAAAATCCGGCTGTGTAGATTATATTGGTTTTAGCTACTATATGTCGTTTTGTGCGTCGCATGGGGAAGATAATCCGGATTATGATTACCGTGGAGGCCGGGATTATACGAAAAATCCATACGTCAAAGCAAGCGACTGGGGCTGGCAGATCGATCCGGTCGGACTGCGTTATGCGTTAAACTGGCTGAGCGATCGCTATCCGGTGCCGCTTTTTATCGTGGAAAACGGATTTGGCGCGTATGATAAGATGGAAGAGGACGGAAGTATTCATGATACGTACCGGATCGAATATTTGAAAAAGCATATTTGCGAGATGAAAAAGGCTGTGGAAGAAGACGGGGTCGATCTGATGGGCTATACGCCGTGGGGCTGTATCGATCTGGTTAGCGCGGGAACCGGTGAGATGGATAAACGATACGGGTTTATTTATGTCGATAAGCATAACGACGGTACGGGAGACTTATCGCGTCGAAAGAAAGATTCTTTTGACTGGTATCAGAACGTGATTGCTACAAACGGCGAGATTCTCCAGGATGAAAAGGAGGCAGATGCGTGAAAATCAGAGGAGTAAATCTTGGCAACTGGCTCGTATTGGAAAAATGGATGAGTCAGGAACTGTTTCTTGGACTGGAAGCAGAGGATGAAAGCGCTTTTTATGAAGATTTGAGCAGCGAAGAGGCAAAGCTGCGGCTGCATATGCACAGAAGCTATTATATACAGGAGCGGGATTTTCAGCGCATTCGTACCATGGGACTGAATCTGGTGAGGATTCCGGTACCGCACTTTATTTTTGGAGATTACGGGCCGGGGATTGGCTGTATCCAATATCTGGACAATGCGTTTACATGGGCCCAAAAGTATGGATTAAAGATTCTGATCGATCTGCATACGGCTCCGGACAGTCAGAATGGCTTTGACAACGGCGGACTTTCCGGCGTCGTAAAGTGGCATCAGAAGGAAGAAAACATAGCGTTTGAGCTGTCGGTACTGGAACGGCTGGCGCAGCGTTATGCAGGACGCGAAGCGTTGTATGGTATCGAGCTTTTGAACGAGCCGATATCGGAAGAAATGCTGCGGACCGTAGGCGTTCGCTATAAACCAAGACATCCGGAACAGGCAGTCGGTTCCGAGGCAGTTCCGACCGGGCTTTTGAAAGAGTTTTATTACAAAGGTTATGAAGCGGTACGCAGACACTGTTCACCGGAAACGAAGGTTGTCGTTCACGATCAGTTTATGCTCGAACAATGGGAAGATTTTATGCCGCCGCAGGAATATCCGGGAGTTGTGATCGATACGCATATGTATCTGTTTTCGGAAGAAGCGGCGATGCCAGACCGTCGGCTTGCTTCTTATGAGGCGATGATTCAAAAGCAGTTCAGGGAACGGCTGGCGCGGGCAAAGCAGTTCCATCCGGTCATTGTCGGCGAGTGGTGTATTGCGAATAAAAGCGAAGGCATCAAAGAACTGCCGGAAAAAGAAAAAGCAGAAGCGTACCGGACCATTGGACGGTGGGAGATGGATGCGTGGAGCGTCTGTGACGGCTGGATATTCTGGAGCTACAAGCTGCATACCGAAGGCCGCAACGACTGGGATTTCCAGCGGGCAGTCGATGCCGGCTGGCTGGAATGAAAAGAAGAGACGATGAAATAGTAATGCTGTCAGAAAATGGGATCGTCGATCAGATATGGGAGAAACCGTTTGTATCCGACGCCGTTTTCTGACAGCTGTCTGTGTGTCGAACGGTCAGAGTCTTTTACGCTGTAAAAGAAAAAACAGGTTTGCTGTCGCCTGTTAAGCAGAAGCGTCCTGTTTTTTCTTTTATAAAACAGACGCAGGTGATGCCGGCTGTTTGCTGTATGTTACAATCAGCAGTTCTACTGCGATCTGATCGGTTATTTTGCCTGTTTTGCTGTCTGTTTCCAAGGATGCGCCGTCGTTTAGCGCCTGGATCAGTTCTTTTTCCTGAAAGCGGGCGGCCTGTTCGAGTGAGCGTCTGACTGCAAACGGAGGAATGCCGGCTTTGGACGCCATTGTTTTCGCATCGAGTCCGGCCTTTTGCATCGACGTTAAGTCCAGCAGAATCCGAAACTGACGGTTCATCAGATATAAAATACGCATGGGCGCTTCTTTTAATGCCAAAAGGTCGTAGTAAAGCGAAAGCGCGCGTTTCTGGTCGCGTTTTCCGATTGCGTTTACCATTTCAAAAATCTGGTTTGTGATCTGTTCGGTACAGACAGCCTGTACATCGCAGGCTTCGACGACCTCTTTATGCAGCGTGTAGCATAACAGTTTTTCCAGCTCTTTATCGATGTTACCCATGTCTGGGCCGGTTTTGGATAAAAACAGCTCCAGCACGGACTGGGTAATTTTTTTATTTTCTTTTTTCAGACGCCCCAGTATCCAGCGGGTAATCAGCTGCTCCTTTTGCTGTGCAAACTCTACCGCACGGCCGGTTTTGTTTGCTATTTTGTACATTTTGCCGCGTTTGTCCACTTCGGATTCTGAAAAAACGAGAATGGTGGAAGGCGTAAGAGCAGGCAGATAGTTCGCCAGAGCTTCGCAGCTGTTTTTAAAAAATCCGCTGTCTTCAATCAGAATCAGCCGGTAGTCCGCAAAAAACGGCAGCGTTTCAGCCAGATCGATAATGGCCTGCGGATCGGCATGCTTTCCCTCAAAACGGGAGAAATTGATCGTGTCATCCGCCGGTATGAGCGCCTGCTTTAATTTTTGCTTATACTGTTGTTTCAGATAGTCTTCGCTGCCGTATAATAAATAGATATTTTGAAATTTACGAGACTTGATATCTTCGTCAATCGTTTTCATCGATACGCCTCCTGACTGCAAAACAATGGAAATAAATATAAAAATAAAAACCACCGATTAAGAGGGAATCAGTGGCTTTGTTTATAAAATGCTGTGCGATGTCCTGAACATTAAGACATTTTGTTGACAGCCTGGCTTAATCTGGAAATTTTTCTGGAAGAAGTATTCTTGTGATATACGCCTTTGGAAACGGCTTTGGCAAGCTCGCTGGTTGCGGCTGTTAACGCCTTTTTCGCAGCTTCCTTATCGTTCGCAGCGATCGCAGCGTCTACTTTCTTCACAGATGTCTTTACTTTTGAGCGGATTGATTTATTTCTGGCAGCTCGTTTTTCTGCGACAAGAATTCTTTTCTTTGCTGATTTAATATTAGCCAACTGAAACACCTCCATTTGCGGTAAAATTGCAACGGCTTCTGTTTGCCGTTCCATTTATAATTTTCATGTAATAGTGTTCATTATGCGGACACGGACAAATTAACGAACACACTAGATTATAATAGAATAATTGAAATGTTCTGTCAATACATAAAATGAGATTTTTTGTAAAAACTTAGGGTAGGTAAGATTACAATGAAAGAGGTAAGGAAAAATGTATCAGGTACGAACCGATCTGGCGCTGGAGGCGCGTGAGAAATTTGAAGAAGATCATGTGGAGATTAAAGGAGTGCGTCTGGATGAAGAACAGGCGACGCCGGATATTCATATCAGCAGCGTGATTATCGAGACGGAAAACGGAGCAAAGGCAATGGGAAAGCCAAAGGGTAATTATGTAACGCTGGAAGCGGATAATATGACAGAGGAGGACGAAGGATATCACAGAGAAATATCGATCCAGCTGTCGAAGGTATTAAAACGTCTGCTGCCGCAGAAAAAAGAGTTTACCACTCTGGTTGTCGGTCTTGGCAATCGTGCGGTAACGCCGGACTCTCTTGGACCGAGAGTCGTGGACAATTTGTGTATTACCAGGCATATCATTAACGAGTTTGGCAGGTATGTAATTGGCGACAGCTGTCATAAGTCCGTCAGCAGTATCGTTCCCGGCGTAATGGCGCAGACCGGAATGGAATCGATGGAGATCGTGCGTGGCATTACAAAAGAAACGGCGCCGGATGTGATTCTGGCGGTAGACGCGCTGGCGGCGCGCAGCACGAAGCGTCTGAACCGGACGATACAGATTACAGATACCGGCATCAATCCAGGCTCCGGCGTCGGCAATCACAGACATGCGCTGAATCATGAGAGTATCGGGATACCGGTGATCGCAATCGGGATACCGACCGTTGTCGATGCGGCAACCATTGTCATCGATACGATGAACAATTTGCTGGATGCCATGCGTCAGGCAGAGCAGCTGCGCCGGATTGGCAGTTCGTATGAACAGCTGGATATGATGGAAAAATACGAACTTGTACGCGAGCTTTTAACGCCGCAGCTGAATACGCTTTTTGTAACGCCAAAGGACGTAGACGAGTCTGTCAAACGGCTCAGCTTTACCGTATCGGAAGGGATTAATCTGGCGCTGCAGAAAGAAGAAGATTAGAAAGAACGTTAGAAAAAGTATCAGGTACCAAGGATGGAGGAAAGGTATTGTAAACATGCGCAGCATACGCCGGGACGTGTTTTAAAACGCATGTTAAGACATGTTCCGGAAATGATGCATGCGGGCGGTATGTTTTATAATTTTGGTTGCTTTTCGTAATTATTTATGGTAGGATTAAAATAGTTCTATTTAGAACCGTTCGAATTAGAACTGTTTAAATTAGAACTGTTTAAATTGGAACTGTTCAAATTAGAACTGTTCAAATTAGAACCGTTTAAATTGGAACCGTTTCATTCGAATCGTTTAAGTCAGAACCGTTCAAATTCGAACGGTTCCAGGAAGAATTGAGGTGAAACCTTGGAAACGAGGGGCGGGTTTTATATCTCCCAGATCAAACAGCTTCAGGACAGGATTTTTGACAGACTGCTTCTTGAAAACGGGATTGAAATAAGCGGCGGACAGGGAAGGATTTTATTTGTTTTATGGAAAACAGATCATCTTACCATCAGCCAGATCAGTCAGAAAACTTCCCTGGCTAAAAACACGGTATCGGCGGTCATAGACGGCATGGTAAATAAAGGGATCGTAGAACGCCGGATCGATCCCGGGAATCGCCGCCGGACCATCGTATCGCTTACAGAATACGCAAGATCTTTACAGACAAAGTACGAGGCGGTATCGCAGCAGATGAATACGTTATTTTATCAAGGGTTTTCAGAAAAAGAGCAGGTGCAGTTTGAACAGTATCTTGCAAGAATCCTGGAAACACTGGCAGAAACCATACATACCTGAGACAATGAAAAAGAAAGGAGGCTGAGGCTTTGGATGGAAACGAGAGAATCTGTCATTAAATTTATCCAAAAGCAGAAAACAGCTTTTGTCGCTTCTGTGGATGAGGACGGATTCCCCAATATAAAGGCGATGTTTACACCGCGCAAAATAGAAGGGAATTGTTTTTATTTTTCCACGAATACATCATCCATGCGTGCACAGCAGTTTTTGAAAAATCCAAAAGCAAGTATTTACTTTTATAACAGAGGCCGTTTTAAGTATCAGGGCGTCATGCTGACAGGTACGATGGAGGTTTTGCAGGATGATGCGATCAGGCAGGAACTCTGGCGTACAGGAGATACGATCTACTATAAACAGGGAGCAGCGGATCCCGACTATTGCGTATTGAAGTTTACAGCAAGAAAGGGCAGGCGTTATTGCGATCTGAAAACGGAAAGTTTTTGTATGGAAGAGTTGGAAGGAGAGGACTCATTCTCATAGCCGCTGTCAGGCAGACGAAAGGAGTGGTCCGGAAATGTAGTCCGGACACACCTCCTGTTTCGGAGCGTTCACCACTCCTTTGTCTTTGCTTTCCGCCTGTTTTTTATTACCTGCGTCTGATAGATTGTAACCGGAAATAAGGAAATCAGGGCAGGCACACACATCATGGGAGAACGGTTCAAAATGGCGCATATGGCAAACATCAGCAATACGGAGAGCCACGGATTACGCAGACTGGAATAATACGTTTCCTTATCTTCGTAAGTAGTGTGCAGCGCAAACGCCTTTCCGTCGTTTTCCTTTTCAACAATCAGCAGTTCCCGGTTAAAGGTAGTAGCGTTTGTCGCTATGCGTCCGCCTTTTTCAGCCCACGGCCTCCAACGCATTTTTCCGATCGAATAGTTGAGATTGATGTTTTTGTAAAATACACGGTAACCCATATCCTCCAGAAAATCACGATATTCTTTTGCGTGATCTGCGGATTTTTGTCCGATAAACTCCACGCAGTATCTTACCTGGTCCGGTTTGCATTCTTCAAATTTATATAACAATTTTCCCGTCTGAACGAGCCGATACCCTCTTTCAGACATTTTGTTCAGCCAGTTTTCCTGTGCAGTCAGCAGACCGCCAAAAAAACGATAACATGTTTTACTCATACGCCACCTCCGACAATTCCATCTGCAACGTTTATAAGCTCTTTGAGCCTTACAAGCTCTTTTTCCGCGATCTCTTTCCCTTGTAAAGTAATGTGATACTCTTTCCTTCGCCCGCCGGTATTTTTGCAGGGTGCGATCCATCCCTTTTCCTGTAAAGCATTCAGGGCGCCATATAAAGTACCTGCGCCTAAGGAAAGCCGTCCGCCTGTTGTTTCTTCAATAAACTGCATCACAGCATAACCATGTTTTGGGGTATAGAGGGAAAGCAAAATATAAAATGTGACTTCTGTCAGCGCACCACCTTTTGTATGGTCCCTCATAGGATACATCTCCTTATTACGTTTACTGTAATAAAATATATCACTAACCGTAATAAAAGTCAAGAAGATACATGAAAAATTTACTGGTGCGGAACTCTTTCTTAAAAACTGCAATGAATTGGATAATATGTTGCAGTTTAAATGGCTGTCACGCACACTGTTTTATGGCTGTTTTTAAGTGTAATAATCTTTGATTATTTTATCCTGATATAATCAAATGCAATGGATTGCAAGATCGGTATCACATCTTTGTAAGTATCAGATTTCACTTCTGTAAAAATCTTCTCTTTGCTGTCCTTTCAGGGGATTTCTCACTGCAGAGTTTTCATTCGCAGGGCAGCGTCTGGAAATGTCAGGCTTTGTAAATTTACCAGAACGAAATGTATTCGTCTAAAACGCTTCGGTAAACAGTGCCCGCAGTTACGGACACGTCCGGGCAGTCATTTCAACTGCAATACGATATGACTGATTACCGGAACCTGCATCTAAGAGTTTCGTACCGCCTTTCAGTAAATGACATTGCCCCCAAATAGTAATTTTTTTAACATACAAGGAGCATTCCGGCCAGGTATGGACTTGTGACAGGCATTCAATTGTGTTACAATCGATAGAAAGGAATCATCCTGATATTTCTGATAAAGTTTAAAGAAAGGGGTTTGTATCAGCAATGAAATTTATGATTCACCTGACAGACGAGGACTACATACAGTTTAACATTTTTTACTCGAATCATTCAAAAGCCGGGAAACGTGCAGTCAATCTGGCCCGGATTGCATTTCCTGTTCTTTCGCTGGCCGTATTAACGGTCTTTTTTTCTGCGGGAGCCGAATTTGGTAAAATAGCGGTGAACGCCATATTGCTAACCGCGGTATCTTTCCTTTGGTTTTTTTATGTGCCGAAGATCATCGAAAAAAGTATTCGGAAAAATATAAACAAGATGAAAGCGGATGGGAAACTGCCATTTCACGAACATGCACAAATCGAGTTTCAGGACGATAAAATTGTAGAAAAAAATGATCAGGAAGAAGTTCGCGTGAAATACACAGATATCGAACAAATCTGCCCGACGAACGAATACCTTTATATTTTTTACAGCGCAGTACAGGCATTTATCATTCCTTATCATTGTCTGGGAGCCGATAAAGAAGCGCTGCTTGCTTATGTTACGCAAAAAAAGAAAACGAAATAAGCCATTGTTCATCCAAAAATCTGTCCTGCCTAAGATAACGCTGCAAATTCACAGGAATTGTGTCAACGGCGACCCTGCGTCTGTCTTCCTGAATAGACATAAATCCATCCTGCCTTTTCATATACTGTTTAGAAGTGCTGTGATCGGTAAAAACGAACAGTATGGGAGGATGATTCATGCGTGACAGGAAAAAGTACAAAAAGAAATGGTGGGCCGGCACGATGCCGCTGTTTCTTGCTGCAACGGCATGTATCTATATCTTGGATACGGCCGGAATAACGAAACATACGATACTGGACGCAGTGTGGCAGGCAGTGCAGGAAAATCTGGGATACCAGACCGTACGCAGCTGCATTCCGGTACTTGTTTATGATGCTCCATCGTCTGGTCAGAAGACGATCTATGAATATCTTGCAGCAAATATGGATGAGATGCTTCCGATATATGGATATGCCAGAGAACAACAGCAGCAGGTGGCAGTTGGGAACCTTGGACTGCCCGGGGAGGAAGACAGCTGCGGCGGATATCCTCAGATCGACGACTTTTACGCCGCACAGTCTGTACAGGAAAACAAACTGGCTGCGCAGGAGGCAATCGATCTGCAGGGAACGGCCGACGACCATGTATCAGACGTCGCACAGACGACGCAGCAGGCGGCTGTACCAGGAGAAAAAGTAAAGAAATTTTCCAGACAGAAGCTGAATGATTTTGATTATCTGCTTCAGAATTTTTATCGGGTAGACAGTACGACGACAACAAATAGCCGTCAGCTGAATGCGGAAAAAATGCTGGCAAAAGATATGACCATTGACAAAGAGCAGGAGGGACCGCAAATACTGATTTATCATACGCATTCGCAGGAACGATTCGCAGATTCCAGGGATGTGTCGCAGTCTGTAGTCGGACTCGGCGAGTATCTGGCACAGATACTGGAACAGACATATGGCTATCGGGTACTGCATCATCAGGGCAAATACGATGTGCCAGACCGCGATAACGCATATTCCAGAGCAGCACCGGCATTGGAGCAGATATTAAAGGAACACCCCGGCATTCAGGTAGTGATCGATTTACATAGAGACGGTGTGGCAGAAAATACGAGGCTGGTTGAGAAGGTGAATGGAAAGGATACGGCAACCATCATGTTCTTTAACGGACTGAGCCATACAACGGCACAGGGAGACATCAGCTATTTGTACAATCCGAATCTGGAAGATAATCTGGCGTTTTCGTTTCAGATGCAGCTTGCAGCCTCAGAGTATTACCCGGGATTTTCCAGATTTGTATATCTGAAAGGATACCGCTACAATCTGCATTATGTTCCAAAATCGCTGCTGGTGGAAGTCGGAGCACAGACCAACACTTACGAGGAAGTAAAAAATGCGATGGAACCGCTGGCAGATGTACTGCATAAGGTATTGTCGTAACGAACTGCTCAGATGACAATGCCGTTTTCGGAATGGCAGAGCAGGGGGTGTCAATGCAGGTTTGGGTAAGGAACTGGCGGTAAATAGAAAGTGTGGCGCCGGTTAGGTGGCTGCGCGGACGTGTCTGTGACCGCTGGCAGAAACCTGGAACCGGCGGCAGGGGACTGAGCGGACCAGGGCAACGCTGCGGTGAACTAATCGTTAACTGCGACTAAGACATTCGGCGTGTG
>CAJTMV010000015.1 GCA_910577225.1 uncultured Eubacterium sp.
GTCCGCTCAGTCCCATGCCGCCCGCTCCAGGCCCCCTTCCGGCGGTCACGCACACGTCCGCGCAGCCATATACGTCCGCACAGCCACACACGTCCGCGCAGCCATATACGTCCGCACAGCCATATAAAAACACACTCCACCGATCAATCATTGACTTTTACCCATCCACAATGCATAATATCATTACAGGCTGACACGCTCATGCGTGCCACAAGGTACGAGCTTAAAATCAGGAGGAAACCAGAATGAAAATCGGATTTATCGGATGTGGAAATATGGGAAGGGCAATGATAAACGGGATCCTGCAGTCGGAATTGGTAAAAAATGAAGAGCTGATTGCATCGGCAAAAAGTGAAGAAACCTGCAATAAAATTAAAAACGACCTGCAGATTCAGCTGGCGGCTTCCAATCGGGAAGTCGCACAATTTTCGGATCTTATTTTTCTGGCGGTAAAGCCGCAATATTATGCACAGGTAATCGCAGAGATAAAAGATAGGATCAGACCGGAACAGATTGTCGTATCGATCGCGCCCGGCAAAACACTGGCATGGCTCGAAGGGTTGTTTGGCAGGCCGGTGAAGCTGGTGCGTACGATGCCGAATACGCCGGCGATGGTCGGAGAGGGAATGACGGCATATAGTGTCAGCGTACAGGTTACGCCGGAGGAAAAAGAGCAGGTAGCAGGGATTTGCAGATGTTTTGGAAAAGCGGAGGAAGTCGACGAGTCGATGATGGACGCCGTAACTTCCGTAAGCGGCAGTTCTCCGGCGTATGTATTTTTGTTTATTGAGGCGATGGCGGATGCCGCGGTTGCGGACGGTATGCCAAGAGCGCAGGCGTATACGTTTGCGGCGCAGGCGGTACTTGGCAGTGCGAAGATGGTGCTAAAGACAGGCATGCATCCGGGAGCGTTAAAGGATATGGTATGCTCTCCGGGAGGTACAACGATCGAAGCCGTGCGTGTTTTGGAGGAAAGAGGAATGCGCAGCAGCGTGATAGAGGCAATGAAAGCATGTGCAAAAAAAGCCGGAGAGATGTAAAAATCATCTGTGCCCCTTTTCAAATGGAAGAAAATCAGGTATAATTATAGGAGTTGAATGTAAATCTGGAGGAATGAACGATGTTTGATTATAAGCAGTATCAGAGAAATTATTTTATGCCGCCTCAGGAATGTCTGGACTGGGCAAAAAAAGAATATGTAGATCAGGCGCCGATCTGGTGCAGCGTGGATTTGCGCGATGGCAATCAGGCGCTGATCGAGCCTATGAATCTGGAGGAGAAGCTGGATTTTTTCAGACTGTTAATCCAATTGGGATTTAAAGAAATTGAGGTCGGATTTCCGGCGGCTTCTGAAACGGAATACCAGCTCGTGCGGACGCTGATCGATCAGAATATGATACCGCAGGATGTGACGATTCAGGTGCTGACGCAGGCAAGAGAGCATATTATCCGAAAGACATTTGAGGCGGTGAAAGGCGCGCCAAATGTCATTGTACATGTATACAATTCTACTTCGCTGGCGCAGCGGGAACAGGTTTTTCATAAAGATAAGGAAGAAATCAGACAGATCGCTGTGGAAGGGGCAAAATTATTAAAAGAACTTGCCGAAGAGGCTGAGGGAAATATTTTATTTGAATACAGTCCGGAGAGCTTTACCGGAACAGAAGTGGATTATGCGGTAGATGTGTGTAATGCCGTGATCGATGTGTGGGAGCCGACACCGCAGAAAAAAGCGTATATTAATATTCCGGCAACCGTGGAAATGTCCATGCCGCATGTGTTTGCCAGTCAGATTGAATATGTCAGCAAGCATCTGCATCGTCGTGAAAGCATCATTTTATCGCTGCATCCGCATAACGACAGAGGATGCGGAGTGAGCGACGCTGAGATGGGACTGCTGGCCGGAGCGGATCGTATCGAAGGGACATTGTTTGGAAATGGAGAACGTACAGGAAATGTAGACATTGTCGTACTGGCGATGAATATGTATGCGCAGGGCGTGGATCCGAAGCTGGATTTGTCAGATATGCCGCATATTGCACAGGTATATGAGAAACTGACGCAGATGGATATTCATATGCGGCATCCATATTGCGGAAAACTTGTATTTGCAGCGTTTTCCGGTTCGCATCAGGATGCAATTGCAAAAGGTATGAAATATCGGGAAGAGCACAACAAAGAGCGCTGGACGGTGCCGTATCTGCCAATTAATCCTGAAGACGTCGGCCGTACGTATGACAGCGACGTGATTCGGATCAACAGCCAGTCTGGAAAAGGCGGCGTGGCTTATGTGCTTGAGAAAAATTACGGACTTAAAATTCCTTATAAGATGCGGGAAGATCTCGGCTACGCGGTGAAAGACGTTTCGGATAAGGCACATGCAGAGCTTTCACCGGAAGAAATCTATGAGATCTTTACAAAGCGTTATAAAGATTATACGCCGGTATTTGAAGTAAAAGGCTGCCATTTCCGCCAGGAAGATGGAATTACGGCGACGGTTAATATTATCAGAAATGAAAAGAAAAATCTCGTTGAATCGACTGGCAACGGCAGATTAAACGCAGTCAGCAATTGTTTTGCCGAATTTTTTGAAAAGCCGTGTGAGATTATCTGTTATGAAGAACATGCGCTGGAAGACGGATCGGATTCCAATGCGATTGCATATGTAGGTATTAAAGGGGAGGATAATCAGCTGTATTTTGGCATCGGGATCGATCCGGATATTTTACGGGCGTCGATCGATGCGCTGGTTACGGCGATGAACAGGAGTATCGAATAAAACGTCTATGGAACACATGGAAAAAAGAATCAGAAAAGCGGCAGGGCATCTGAGTGTGCTGCTTGGAAGCATACTGGCGGTTTATGTTGGAATCTGGAGGATGCTCATACGGCCGCTGGCCGGACTGTATCTTACGTATCGGGCTGGAGAGCTGACAATCTTTTATGTTGTGGTAACGATTGTAAAATGCTGGCTGTCTCTGACGGTCGGCGGCTTTATATGGTCAGTGGGATATATGATAAAGTGTATGCTGGACGCGTAAGTAATATATTTGCAGTAAGGCAGTACAGCGACTGTGCATCAGCAGGCATGGGAGCTGTTTCAGGGATTGGAGGACAGAGCGGAGGCATGAAGAAAATCTATCAATTTATCGTGTATAGCGTCATGCTGGCAATTACGTTTTGCATAGGGCATTGTACACAGGCACAGGCCGCAGTCAGGCTGAATCAGTCAAATGCAGTCGTTTGTGTCGGCGGAAAGACGACGCTGGAAGTGACAGGGACTACAAAGAGCGTGAAATGGTCGACAAGTAATAAGAAGATTGCAAGAGTAGGTTCGGCAGGAGTAGTCACAGGTGTCCGCAAAGGCGAAGCGACCATTACGGCAAAGATTGGTAATGCAAAATATAAATGTCATGTAATTGTAAACGAGACCTATGGTGCGAGCGTATCGTCTGTATCGATTAAAAGAGAAACGCCTGTGACGCTTACCTTTACGAAAGATGCGGTTGTCAGCTATAAAGTCCAGGATCCGGCTATTTGCAGCGCTGGCTGGGGAAGCTGGACTGGCAATGAAATTCCGCTCAATATTACGCCAAAAAAAGTGGGAGTTACTTATATTACCTGTACAAACGGCGCGAATACCGAAACTGTTCGTATTCGCGTTCGGGTGAAAAAGGTACCGGTAAACGTAACCGGGATACATGCGGAAGTCAGCGACGGCGGTGATTTTATCTGCGGCGAAAATACGATGCAGATTACGCTGCGTCAGGATCGGGCGTCCAAACATACGGTGCTGTATCTGATCAGCAGAAAAGGCGAGACAATCTGGACCAGAGATCTGGGAGCAGTATCGATGGGAAAGTATCGTTCAGTCACATGGAACGGAAAGGATGATCAGGGCAACGCTTATGAGGGAGAATTTCGTCTGAAGGTAGTAGCAGATGGCTATACGACGAGAAACTGGCATTATTATCAGTGTTATGCGAAAAGTCCGTTTTTGCGGGGAACCGGAACGCGGGAAAAGCCATATGAAGTTTCGACTGCCGGACATCTGGAACGGATGGCAGAGTTTCCGTCCAGACATTTTATACAGGTACAGGATATTGATCTGAGGTCCGATATTATCAGCAATATTTTTAGTGAGAAGCAGCCGTTTATGGGCAGCTACACGGGTATGCCGCAGCAGGAAGAATATCGCATCCTGAATTATAACGGCAATACGTCGCTGTTTGGGGTCATCGGTGTGGAAGGGGAACTGGATCATGTCATTGTATCCGATGCACGGATAACCGGTACCGGACAGAAACGATCTTCGGTACTGACGGAAGTCAATCAGGGAATGATTATGAACTGTGCGATCGAACGTGCGGTAATTTATTCTGCTTCTGCGACAGACGCTGCGCTGCTCTCCGTCGAAAACAGCGGGGTGATCGACCGGTGCAGAGCGCATGGTTCTGTGTATACATATGGAAATATGGCAGGCGGCAGCGTCTACAACGATCAGAGGATGATTCGTACAAAAGTGGAAGCAGAGCTGAATCTGTCAGCGGCAGATCAGGTAACGGGCGGAGAGGAACTGTATGTCGGCGGCATAGCGGCGGTCAACGGACAGACAGCCTTTATCGATGCGTGTGAGAGCCATGGCATGATACAGGCATCGGGTATCCTGCAGGCGCCGGCAAGATTGTATCTGGGAGGGATCGTAGGCAAAAATGCCGGACAGGTACGGGACGGCGGCGCTTTGGGGCAGTTTCCGCTGGAATATACAAACAATCTGATCGGAGATGCCAGGGGCGGTATGATTGCCGGTGAAAATGACGGTATGATTACCGGAGTCACCTATTATGAGACGATTGGAAGAAAGAGCAGTGCTGCAGGGAGCGGACATGAGGATAGTCTGCATCCGCTGCAGACAGGTACGGATGCAGAATAGTATGGAGGAGGTATAAATGTATGAAGTGCTTGTCACCATCAATATTAGCGGCTGATTTTACCAGACTGGGGGAGCAGGTAGCGGCTGCGGAGCAGGCAGGAGCGCAGTATCTTCACTTTGATGTGATGGACGGCTGTTTTGTTCCGAATATTTCATTTGGAATGCCTGTGCTGGATTCTTTGCGGAAAAGTACAAATCTGATGCTGGATGTGCATCTGATGATCGAAGAGCCTGTGCGTTATATTAGGGAAATCGCTGACTGCGGAGCTGATATTATTACGGTACATGCAGAAGCCTGCACCGATCTGAATCATGCTGTGGATATGATTAAGGAGCGGGAGCTTCTGGCAGGTATTGCGCTGTGCCCGGCAACGCCGCTGACAGAGCTTGCCTATATCCTGCCAAGGGTCGATATGGTTCTTGTCATGACGGTCAATCCGGGACTGGGCGGGCAGAAACTGATACCTTATACGCTGGACAAGATACGAGATCTGAAAGCGATGATTGAAAGCAGAGGATTAAAAACGGATATTGAGGTGGATGGAGGAATTAACCTGGAAACGCTGGGGCAGGTGCTCGATGCAGGAGCAAATATTATTGTATCAGGCAGCGCGGTTTTTGAAGGAGATGTGGAAGAAAATACAAAACGTCTGCTGGATATGATGAAATAAGAAAAATGGCATTTGAACAAAGACGGCGCATCGATACGGATGGCGCCGTCTTTTTGTTATCCGATTATTTTTTACTGGAACTGATTCTGCTCTTTCTGATATTCATATCCGATTTGGGAAAGTTTTTGTGAAAGAAACGCCTGATCCAGGTCCAGGGAAGCGCACAACTCTTCCAGAGAAGGATAATGGTCGCGCAGCTGGGTGTTGATATAACTAAGTAGTATTACCGGATCACCGGGTATATTTGCTGACATAAAGCACCTCCTTTTTTATATGTAGTATAGCACAGGTGAAGCCGGTCAGGGAGAAAAATCGAACATCAGGGAATTCTGCGGGAGGGTTTTAGGACGGGATATCGAACATGGACATCAGTTTTTTGAAAGTATCCTGTCCATCCAGACAGGTGTCTGTCAGATAGCCTTTCTCCCGTTTCCATTCAGAGAGGCCCCGGTAATAATACATTTTTTTTGCATCCTCAATGATAAACGGAATAAGCCCGAAACGCAGACACTCTTTGAATGCGATCAGCCTGCCGACCCTGCCGTTGCCATCCTGGAACGGATGAATACGTTCAAACGCGTAATGGAAACAAATGATGTCGTTAATTGTGACAGCAGTTGTGGCTTCATATTCGGAAAGCAGAATTTTCATGCGTGGAGCAACCTCTTTTGGATTCGCAGTTTCATGGCCGCCGACCATATTGGCCCTTTTCTTGTAATCTCCAACGGCAAACCATGCAAGCGAGGAATCTTTTGTGATTTGCTTCAAAATGCGGTGCAGCTCTTTGATGATATCCTCGGTAAGCGGTTCTTCCGCCATATCGATACAATAGTCGATGGCACGAAAATGATTGACAGTTTCGATAATGTCATCAACAGGGATACCTTCTCCGATATCTATGGTGTTTGTTTCAAAAATCAGCCTGGTCTGATCTTCACTGAGCTTGCTGCCTTCTATGTGATTGGAGTTATAGGTCATCCGGACCTGAAGTTCATGGTACAGACCTCCTGACATTCGAATGTTTTTCTCATCTCTGAGCGTTTGAAGCAAACTGTTATCTGAAATGGTCTGACATAGTTCATCTGCGGAGCAGGCGAAAAAAACAGCCATTTTTTCAAGAACGTGACTGGCTATTTTCTCTTTCCGTCCGATTTTTGCCATCGTGCGGGAGGAAATACCAAGCTCTTTAGCCAGTGCAGTTTTTGTCAGGCCTTTTTCGTTCAGTTTTTGCAGCAGACCGGAATAGGAAATCATAGTGCACACCCTCTTTCTTTACTTATTATACCTTCAAAAACAGAAAAGTAAAGGATTCTTTGTAGAAAAGTAAAGGGAAAGGAACCTGTGTTTCGCAAAACAAACAATATAAGTTTATCCGGATTTTATATTTGTTAAAATCTTACAAATAATTATTAAATAATTGTAAAATTTGTATTAATTGAAAATTGACTTTTTGTCGAAACACTGCTATACTACATGACATGAAGCAAAGGTGCTGAGAGATGGATATCTCGTCAGCACCTTTTTGTTTTTCAAAAAAGATACCATGTCGGAGCCACGAAGCCGTGGATATGCAGATATGGTATCTTTTTTTATTTTATTATTTAAGGAGGAAGATGACAATGACTTATGTATCTGTTGATGTGATGTGGACCCTGCTTGGCGCCGCAATGGTGTTCTTTATGCAGGCCGGATTTTCTTTATGTGAGGCCGGTCTTACGAGAGCCAAAAACACAGGTAATATACTGATGAAAAATCTTATGGATTTTTGTATAGGAACGCCGGCATTCTGGCTGGTTGGTTTTGGGCTGATGTTCGGAGGCTCTGGGGCTTTGATCGGAGGGTTTGATCCGTTTATACGCGGGGATTATGATTTTGGCTCGCTTCCAAAATGGTGTTATGTCATTTTCCAGACGGTATTTTGTGCGACAGCTGCAACGATCGTATCCGGTTCCATGGCAGAGCGTACCAAATTTAGTTCTTACTGTGTCTACAGCGCGCTCATATCGCTGATCGTATATCCGGTTTCCGGACACTGGATCTGGGGCGGCGGCTGGCTGTCGGAGATGGGCTTTCATGATTTTGCAGGTTCCTGCGCGGTACATATGGTTGGAGGTATTGCGGCATGTATTGGAGCGGCCACACTGGGGCCGCGTATTGGAAAATATGATAAAGAAGGAAAGGCGAGAGCCATTCCGGGACACAATCTGACAGCTGTGGCTTTGGGGGTATTTATTCTCTGGTTCTGCTGGTTTGGGTTCAATGGATGTTCTACAGTATCGATGAGTTCGGATGAAGCGATGCTGTCTGCCTCGCTCATATTTATGAATACGAATCTGGCGGCGGCAGTTGCGACCTGCGTCGTATTGATTGCGACCTGGATTCTTTATAAAAAGCCGGATGTATCGATGTGTTTAAATGGTGCGCTGGCAGGTCTCGTTGCAATTACGGCTGGCTGTGACGTGGTAGATCCTTTTGGCGCGTTTTTGATCGGACTGATTGCCGGCGGACTGGTCGTTGCGTCCGTGGAGTTTTTTGATAAGAAAGCAAAAATAGACGATCCGGTAGGAGCGATTTCCGTGCATGGTGCATGTGGGATGTTTGGCACGCTGGCAGTCGGATTGTTTGCGACGGATGGCGGCGTATGCTACGGTGGAGGATTCCGCTTACTTGGCATACAGGCAATCGGTGTGCTGGCAGTGGCTGCATGGGTGGCAGTTATGATGACCATAATTTTTCAGGCGATTAAACATACGATAGGTCTGCGTGTCGAACAGGAAATTGAGATCGATGGCCTGGATCTGCATGAACATGGACTGGCAAGCGCATATTCCGGATTTGCCATTCATGATGTGATGGGCACGCTGGACATAAATGAAAATACAGATCTGGGAGAAGACAATCCTCTGGCGGCTACTCCGGCACAGATGAACGCGGCTGTTCCGGTGATACGAGCAGACGAGGGAATACGAGCAGACACAGGAATGTATAAAATCGCGATTATTGCGAAACTGTCCAGATTTGAGAAACTAAAAAGAGCGCTGAATGAACTGGGCGTAACCGGAATGACAGTTACGCAGGTGATGGGATGCGGCATTCAAAGAGGCGCAGGGGAATATTACCGCGGCGTTGAGATGGACGCGACGCTGCTGCCGAAGATCAAAATAGAAGTGGTAGTCAATAAGATCCCCGTCGATCAGGTGATCGATACCGCTAAAAAAGCGCTTTATTCCGGACGCATTGGCGATGGTAAGATTTTCGTGTTCCATGTAGCACGCGTGGTCAAGGTACGTACCGGTGAAGAAAATGGAAATGCGCTGCGTGATGTTGAGTAAGGGGATTCGTACAGGCAACGGATGGGTCTGCGGCTGGCAGGCACCGGGCGTACACTGACGATTTTTACCATGTGCTCCGGAGCGTGTCTGAAACATGCGTTCCAAATGCTTTCAGTGAGATGTGCTTCACATTTTGCAAAGAACGCAGATCGCGGGAACGCTATTCAGACACGCTCTGGAAGTTTTAGGCTGGCATCCGGCCGGTCTCTGCCGCGATGTTTGCCATAAGTTACAGCAGGTAATTATTTTCGCGGCTGGCAATCTCCAGGCCGGCTAACTGATAGGTTGCGTAGCCTTTCGTTACCAACGGCTCCGCCTTGCAGATTTCTTCAGCTTCTTCAAGGCTTTCCGCTTTTAGGATATACATACCCGCCATTCCGGGATAGCCGTGAAAGACACCGCAGATTTCCAGTTTTCCCTGATCGTCCAGCTTTCTTATGTTCTCTACGTGTTCCAGAACTGTCTGCTTTGTCAGTTTTGAATAGGTCTTGCTTTTTTTGATCATCATTAGGTACATCTTTTTTTCCATATCAGATTCTCCTTGAAATTTTTTGCGTTTTTTATTGTGTGACATCTGGCAGCGGCTGATTTCACAGGCCAGGAATGCGTTGCCTGTGTTTGTCGTGTGCCATATTGTATTTGGAATACAAATAGTATATCATAGAATGGTGACAGAACCTGTCATCATTCGGAAAGGAGTATGAAAAATGTCAAAAGCAGAACGGCTGATTGAACTGATGATCACAATAAATGCCAAAAGGAATTTTACGGCAGGCGAACTGGCAAAAGAATTTTCCGTATCAAAAAGAACGATACTGCGTGATTTACAGGAATTAGAACGGGCAGGTTTTCCGCTTTATTCCGAAGTCGGGGCGGCGGGAGGGTATCATGTTTTGAAAGAACGCGTTCTACCGCCGGTTACATTTTCGGAAGACGAAGCAAAGGCGATTTTCTTTGCCTGCCAGGCTCTAAAGTATTATCGTGATCTGCCTTTTGAACAGGAAACGATATCCGTCCTGAAAAAATTTCTGAATTGTCTGCCGCCGGATATACAACACAGTATTACGCAGATTCAGAACAAGGTAGTATTTTGGATTCCCGACCGGCATTGCGATTCGCCGCTGCTTGCCGACCTGTTTCAGATTGTTATAAACCATTGTGCCGCAACGATTCGGTATTCGTCGATGCATTCGGAACGTACACGAACAGTAATACCGATCGGTTTGTATGCCATGAACGGACTTTGGTACTGCCCCGCTTATTGTACTACAGCAGAGCAAATCAGAGTATTTCGGGTAGATCGTATGAAAGAAATCATAGAAATCAAAGAAATTATAGAAGAAAAGCCTTATCTCAAGGGAAAATATCCTGTTCCCGCGTCTGTGCAGGAATATCTTGAACAGACTGTCGCTGAAAATGATTACCACATAAAAATTCGTCTGACAGACACAGGCGTGAAACGCTGCGAAAGCGAATGTCTGCTTGCAGGCGGATTGAAGATATTCCCAACAGGCGGCGGGATGATCGATATGGAAATCAGCAGAGACACTTTGGAATGGGTTGCGGATTATCTGCTGCCATTTGGAACGAACGCTACTGTATTAGAGCCTGTGGAGCTTATAGAGCGAATGCGGCAAAAAATATATGAATTATATCAGCATTATTGCAGGCAGGAATGATAAGAACAGAGTGAAAATGGTCAGGAATGAATGGTGATTGCAGCATGTAACAGATCATGGTGTGGAAGAATGCAGGATAAAAACAGACAGATGCCTGATTTATAAATGGATTGCATAAATGGAAATTTTTCAGAGTGAAAAAGCATGTCTGAAAGTATTTTTGTCGGTTGCTGCAAAATAGTTTATTTTCTGTAGAATATATTTACAAATATAACAAATTGTGTAATAATATAAAAGAGTTGATTTGCTGTTGTAGCAGTATGAGAATCTTTTAGTTATGTGAAATGATTGCGGATGTTATTTTTCTAAAAACAGTAAGTAACAATTCTAAGCGCCAAGCAGTATAAGATCATTGAAAAAAGAGGGTGATAAAAGCCGGAAACGTGGAAGTTCTGGTCAGCAGAGGAGATGTTTTCTTCTGTTATGGAAGAACGATAAGAAGGATAAGAAGGATAAGAACGATAAGAACGATGATAAAAGCTCATAATTAGGAAAGGAGAGGCCGCATGGTAAAAAGAAAATTAATACCCGCAATGGTATTAGGTATACTTTTGGTTTTGCCGGTGTCCGTACTGGCAGCAAAAAATAGCGGCAAACAAAAAGAAAAGTCGGATGTTGCCAGCTATAAAGTGGATACAGGCGAGGTAAGTATTCGTACAATTATCGAAAACGAGGAAAATCGGACTTCTGTTGTAACAAAGGCCGAGCCTTTTGATACGGGAGTTCTGCCGGAATATTCGTTTGGTATCGACGAAATAACAAAAGAGCAACTGCGAAAAATGGGATTGTTAACGCAAGAGGGAGAGTTTGATTTTCAGGCGCTGGCGAAATTGCCAACGATTGACGAAGAACTGACACAAAGCACAAAAATAAATAAAGCGCAGAAAAGCCTGTCAGGGACAGATGCATTTGGTGTCGTTAGTTGTGAACCAGGGACAGGGAAAGTAAGCATTCCGTTTAGAAAAGAAGGCGCTGCAGAGATATCAGAAAGCAGGTCGGAGCCTTTTGTACCAAAAGCAATGCCGAAGACGGATTTTGGTATCGATCAGGCAGCAAAAGAAGATTTGGAGAAAATGGGATTGCTGAGGGAAGATGGGAAATTTGATATGGATGCATTTTCCAGACTGCCAGTGCTCGATAGTTCTGTGGAAAGCACAATGCCGTCTTCTGTAAATGAAACGGATGACCGAACGCCTGTTACAAATACAACGTCTTTACCGTGGCGGTGGAACTGCTATCTGTCAGCAACGTTTCCGAACGGGAAAACTTATCGTGGAACAGCATTTTTGACTGGCCCGAAAGCTGCCGGTACCTGTGGGCATGCTTTATATGGTTCGCAAAAGGGTGGCTGGGCAACGAATGTTGTAATCATTGCTGCGAAAGATGGTTCAGCAGAACCATATGGTGTTGTGAGCGCCACGAATATCCATGTTGGGGCAGACTGGTATGCCTCTGAAAAGATCGATGATGATTGGGGGATGGTCGAATTATCATCCGAATTAGGCAGCAGTATTGGTTACTATGGTATGGCTGTCAAAGGAAGTTCCCAGGTGGGTAAAAATGCTACAATTACAGGATATCCAAAAGAGGTACAGGGAATGACAGACAATACCCGGATGTGGACACATACAGGTAATGTTACAAAATACAGCAACAAAATTTATGAATATACAATCGATGCGGCTGGTGGGAATAGCGGCAGCGCCATATGTGATGGCAGATACGTGATCGGTGTGCATGGATCTGGCGGTTATCCAACGAATTCCGGACGCGCGCTTGATTTGTCAATGTATGAGTTTTATATGCAATATAGATAATGAATGAAGGAAAAATACAAAACCGGGCAAATTTCTGTGATGGGAACAGATTTGCTCCGGTTTTATTTTTCTGATACCTGCAGCTGCAGCATTTTTATACCGACAGCGTGGTAAATGCACGGACCCGCCGGAACGATTCCTTTTTCATTACAGTTAAATGAGAAAAAATGCCACAGCGGATTGAAAAAGCAGTCAGATATGTTTATAATGTAAAGACAGTCTTATGATACAGCGTGTGTCGCATACATATTTTTGTCTGAACATAAACAAAATAAAAGAAGGAAATCGAGGTCTGGAATGGAAGAAAAGGAATATCTGAATGCGCAGGAAAAGGTGCAGGGAGAAGAAGCGGGAGAAGAGACGGAAACAAAAAAGAGGTCGTTCCTGCGGGAGTTATTAAGTTTTGCGGAGATTTTTATTATAGCGTTTCTGCTGGCACAGTTAATGACAAGGTTTGTGCTCATTAATGCGGAAGTACCGTCAGAATCGATGGAAAATATGATCGAACCGGGGGACCGGCTGTTTGGATTTCGCCTGGCGTATGCATTTGACGATCCGGAGCGATTCGACGTTGTGATTTTTCATTATCCGGTCGATGAGACGCAAAACTACATTAAGCGTGTGATCGGACTGCCGGGTGAAAAAGTGGAAATCCGTCAGGGGAAAATTTATATCGACGATGCGGATACGCCGCTTACAGAGCCGTATCTGCCGGAACAGTGGGTGGATGATAACGACGGGTATGTGTTCGAGGTTCCGCAAGGCTGTTATCTGATGCTTGGGGATAACCGGAATATTTCTCTGGATGCAAGGTTTTGGGCAGGAAAGGCACTGGAGGCAGGACTGGCGGATAATATGGAAGATGCGCGGCAGTACGCATATGTGGAAGAAGATCAGATTCTTGGCCGGGCAATCGTAAAGTATTTTCCACATTTTAAATCTTTGCTGTCATACTAAACAGCTGGCTGGATGGAGGTTATGAATTTGGGTAAAAGAAAAAATCAGGAAGAAGAACAGATGCAGGAGCAGAAACGCCCGTGGTGGAAAGAGCTGTTAAGTTATATATGGATCATTCTGTTTGCATGCGTAGCGGCGGTAGCTGTAAACCGATATGTTTTGATTAATGCGGAGATACCGTCGGAATCTATGGAAAATCTGCTGACGGTTGACGATCGTATTTTTGGATACCGGCTGTCGTATTTGTTTGAAGAGCCGAAACGGTACGATGTGGTAATGTTTCGATATCCGGTGCATGAAGATACGATTTATATTAAGCGAATTATCGGACTGCCGGGGGAAACGGTGGAGATCAGAGATGGCGAAATTTATATCGACGGATCCGAAACGCCGATCAGAGAAAACTATCTGCCGGAGAAATGGGTAGACGGAAACAACGGGTTTTCTTTCGAAGTGCCGAAGGACAGCTATCTGATGCTCGGGGATAACCGGAATATTTCAGAAGACGCAAGATACTGGGCACAATGTGCCATCGATGATGGTGTGGCAAAAAATAAAGAAGAGGCGCAGAACTATACGTATGTTCATAAGGATCAGATTATCGGACGCGCAGTATTAAAATATTATCCTGAATTTCATCTGTTTTTAAATATCTGATCCGATGCGGCAGGAAATCAGGCGGCTGCGATCCGATAGCGTATCCGGATGGAACGATGTTTTTCACGAACGGAGGAGTGCTGGCAAATGAAGAAAAATGAAAAAACAAATGTGATGCGTCTGCTGGACAATAAACAGATTGTATATGAAAGCCATTTTTACGAAGATACCAAAGCGATCAGCGGACAGGAAGTGGCCAGCGTGCTGGGTCAGGACCCGCGGCAGGTATTTAAAACGCTTGTAACGGTCGGAAAATCCGGCCGGCATTATGTATTTGTCATTCCTGTCTGTCAGGAGCTGGATCTGAAAAAGGCTGCCGAAACAGCAGGAGAGAAAAAGATAGAAATGATTCGTGAAAAAGAGCTGCTGCCGCTTACCGGGTATATACATGGAGGATGTTCTCCGGTCGGTATGAAGAAGCAGTTTCCGACTGTGATCGATCAAAGCTGTGAACAGCAGGAGACGATTATGGTCAGCGGAGGAAAAATAGGATGTCAGATCGAACTGACTTTGCAGGAATTGCAAAAAATAATACCGATTCAGGTTGCTTCGATCGTATAAGACAGGGATTCAAAAAAAAATAAAAAAAATTTAAAAAAAGGCTTGCATTTTTTTTCAAAGCGTTATATAATACATCATGTCGAAAGCGAACAGCACAAATCGACATGACAATGGCCCATCGCCAAATGGTAAGGCAACGGACTCTGACTCCGTCATTTCAAGGTTCGAATCCTTGTGGGCCAGCTAATCAAAACCCTTAGAGAGATGATCTCTAAGGGTTTTTGCTTTGTACCGGATACGAACCGTTTCAGGAGTTATCTGAACGGCTGCGTAACAGGTGAAGCAGACAGGCGGTCTGCGCAGCGGCACATTTTTATTGACGAAGCAGCGGGAAACAATTATAATATAGGACTGTCTGGGGAAACAGGTGAAAATCCTGTGCGAGTCCGTCGCCGTAAAGCGTACAACAAGCTGCTGATCTGACCAAACGCCACAATTTGGAATATAAGCCATTGGAGAAGATCTGAGAAGGCTGATCAGCAGAATGCCAAGCCGGAATATCCAGACATACATACCTCTGTCCAGACTGCGGGTACCGGTTAGAGAGAGGAATCAAAAAATAACAAAGGAGATACGGATATGCAAAAAAATGGTAGTAAAAAATTTACGTCATGCATCCTTTGTATCATGCTGATTGTGGCTACGGCATCGTTTACAGCTGGTTGTAATGGCAGTACAAAAAAGACGCCTTCTGCGCAACAGGCGCAGGACAGCGCAGGGAATGATTCCACGGCAGCTTCGTCAGATGAAGACGTAGAAACAGGCGCGCCTGATACATGGCCGGATGGCAGTGTAATCGGGGAAGGCAGTAAGCAGCTGTCGCTTACCGTTGCAGATGAAACAGGAAGTGAAGTAAAGCTGGAAATTCACACAGATCAGAGTATGTTGGGAGCAGCGTTATCTGAACTCGGACTGATCGATGGAGAGGAAGGCGAATACGGTCTTTATGTAAAAACCGTGAATGGAAAAACAGCCGATTATGATACAGACGGTATGTACTGGGCTCTTTATATTAACGACGAATATGCACAGTCTGGCGTAGATACCGTGGAGATTAAAGAAGGAGACAGTTATAGTTTCAAAATGGAAAAAGCATGAAGCTGACAACGAGAGAAATTACGATTTTTGCGATGCTGGGGGCTGTGATGTACGCATCCAAGGTGATTATGGAGCTGGCGCCGAATATTCATCTGCTGGGTGTATTTACAATAGCATTTACAGTTGTGTATCGTAAAAAGGCGCTGTATCCGATCTATATTTATGTGCTTTTGAACGGTATTTTTTCGGGATTTTCTGCGTGGTGGATTCCGTATTTGTATCTTTGGACGGTATTATGGGGAGTCGTTATGCTGCTGCCAAAGAAAATGCCGAAGCTGATTCAGCCGGTTGTATATATGACGGTTTGCGCCATGCATGGCTTTTTGTTTGGAACATTGTATGCGCCGGTACACGCGGTGATGTTTGGACTTAGTCTGGAAGCTATGATTGCGTGGATTGTGGCAGGACTTCCCTGGGATGTGCTGCATGGAATCAGCAATTTTTTTTGCGGGATGTTGATTATGCCGCTGATTTCCATACTGCGTCTGGCGGAAAAAAGCGTGGAAAAAACTTAAAAACGGGGCGGAGTCTGTAACCGGACTCCGCCCCTTAAAACGTGTTTGAATATGCATGTTTGCCGGGCTAAGAGGTAAGTATTGCGGTTTCTTTTTTTGCTTCGGCATCTTCTCTGGCGTCGGATTCTTTTGGAAAGAATTTTCGGTACGTAATTACAAATAACAGGATAGCCAGTATGGTTGTTAAATAGTCTGTAATCGGCTGCGCAGCTGCCAGCATTGTGGCGGAATGAAAAATCCGCTGAAATAAAAACAGAACCGGCAGATAAATCAGACCCTGGCGGCTGACAGAAAGAATCAGCGCAGGCAGCGCGGCTCCGGCTGACTGAATCGCATTGATAAATACAAACATCAGACCGATGACCGGACCGGAATAAATATAAATGCGGGCAAAGGACATGCCATACGAAAAAGCGTCGGCGTCTTCCAAAAAAGCATGTACCAGAGGATCGGCGCCCCAGTAGCAGACGACGGTCATAATGGCGCTCAGTCCGAATGCCAGTATGAGTGAAAATTTTAACACTGCCAGGTAGCGCGTACGGTTTCCGGCGCCGAAACAGTAACCTAAAATCGGCTGGATACCGGTGCCGAGTCCGATTAAGAGCATGACGACGATCATATTGACTTTCATTGCGACGCCAAGTCCGGCTACCGCCATATCTCCGTAATCGGACATAATATTATTTACGATAATATTTGAAACGCTCATCAAAATACTATTCAGCGATGCCGGAATACCGATGGCAAAAATACCTGTCGCAATCCCGTTTCCTGCGAGAAAATATTTAGGATGAATGGATAACAGCGCTTTGTCGGAAAGCAGATGGCGGATATAAAAAAGCGCCGAAAACACATTGCCGAGAACCGTCGCGACAGCTGCGCCTGCCACATCCCATCCAAAGCCCAGAATCATAACCGGATCCAGGATAATATTGATCAGATTACCGATAATCATGCCCATCATGGCCGCCTGCGCATTTCCTTCAGCACGGATAATGTTACTGAAACTGTTGCTGAGAATTAAAAATGGAATCGCGGTGGAAACAATGCGCAGATACTGGGATGCATAACCTGACGTATCTTCACTGGCGCCGATGGACATGCTTACAGGCGTGGCAAAAATAAATATGACGATCATTGCGATCAGACCGATACAAAGGCCCGTCCAAAAGCAGAACGACGAGGCGTTTTTTGCCTTTTCTTTCTTTCCTTCGCCAAGCGTTCTGGAAATCAGGGACGTACCGCCGATACCAAAGAGCATGCCAACAGCCATAAACAGCAGGAATGCCGGAGTAGCTACGGAAACGGCGGCTACCATGTATGCATCCTTTGTCTGTCCGATAAAAAAGGTATCAGCCAGATTGTAAATAAGAACCATAATCATGCTGATAATCGATGGAATTACGTTGCTGATGACAGCTTTGGGTACAGGGGCGTCCCGAAAAATTTCTGTTGTTTTGTCTTTCATACAAAATGCTCCTTTCGCGATATTTAAAATCTGGCTGGATGCAGCCTGGATTTTTAAGATTTGGAAATCTGACGAATCTCAGACTTTCCACATATTTTCAAATGCATCGGATTCCAGATTGCCAGAAATCCGGTCCAGCATTTTTTCAAGAAGATGGAGTTCGCTTTCTGAAAATCCCCGGAATATAATGCTGTTGATCAAAGGCGATTTTTCTATGACGTCTGTGACAATCCGCATTCCCTGGTTTGTCAGTAAGATTATTTTGGAACGTCCGTCCGAAGAAGTTTCTTTTTCAATAAACCCTTTGTCCTGTAAAATTTTCAGCACATGAATCGCGCTCGTATGTCTGACGCCAAAATGAGAAGCCAGATCGGTAAGCGTCGGACGATCGACGCTGTTTTCCATCAGATAAATCAGGAAGTCAAACTGAGTAGAAGTCAGCCCGTAACGGCGCAGCGCGCGGTTAAAACTGGCGTCCAGATGGTTATGAATTTTTTTAAAACAGCGTTTCAGATCTTGCATCGCAGAACTCTCCTCTAAAATATGTAGCATGCTACATACTAGATCAAAAATGAAAAAAAGTCAATAGAAAATTTTTATTTTCGAATCATGAACAGGCAATGGAAAGGCTGTTTGAAAATATTTGATATTTTTATTCCATAAATCGCAGGAAATATGTTATACTCAAATCTGTAAAATAACAAAAAAAGCGAAGAAAGGCGGCGGGACATTGTCAAAAAATAAATATCAGTTTGAAAGCAGGATTCATGTGTACAGAGCTACAAAAAGAATGACGCAGCAGGAACTTGCCGATTTAACGGGCGTTTCCCGACAGACGATCATGCAGCTTGAACGAAATCGCTATAATCCTTCTATGATGCTGGCGTATAATATTTCAAAAGTATTTGATGTAACGATTGAAGATTTATTTGATTTTTCGGAGGTAGAAAAGTGATTGAAATGCTGAATGAACTTGTGAACAATCGAACAGTCCTGATGGCAGGGATATGGTATGCCCAGCCGATTACGTTTCTTTTGCTTGTCTTATTTTTTATAAAATCTTCCCGTGATGAAAGAGGACGGGCAATCATTGGAAGAGCAAGTGTGATTGCGATTATCGTATTCATTGTCATCGTTAATTTTTTTGCAAAAATATCAGACAGTATACCGATCAATTACGATACGGTAGCCTTTTGTGTTCAATGGATATACGATATTGTAGTTACGGTTGAGGTCGTCGCAATCCTGATATACAGAAAAATTCAATAATCAAAACCCCTATTGCTTATCACTGAAAAGATAAGCAATATTTTTGTACTAAAAAGTATAAAATAGTTGACATTTAGAAAAAAATAGATTAAACTTTTTTTAAGGCAGGATTTTACATTCTAACATTCCCTGCCTGTGAAAGGAGAAATTAGTAATGGATGATTTGTGGGCAATTGTTTTTTTTATTTTGTTTATTTCAGGCGGCAGCTGCTCCCTGGCAGGTACATGGTGGTGTAAAAACAAAAATAAGAAAAAGGTAGCAGACGAGCAGCAGGAAAGTAAGTAGCAAAACCGCGGTCTGTTCACAACTGAATCACCGCCGCTGCTTAAAACGGCACACAGGGACAGGAAATCAGGAAAAGGTTTCCTGTTTTTTGTATGGAAAAGTTTGGATTTGTGAGTTGAAAGTAATAAGATTTGGTGGTATACTAAACAAAGTATATTGAGACTTATCTTTTTGGTTTGCGCATTCCTCAGAAAGGATTGCCGGATATGGGTAAATCGTTGAAAGACAAAGAACACAGAAGAGATAAAAATCCCATAAAATAAAGGAGAATACAATCATATGGAACAATACAAAAAAGAGTTTATCGAGTTTATGGTTGACAGCGACGTATTAAAATTCGGAGAATTTGTCTTAAAAAGCGGCCGTAAATCGCCGTTTTTTATGAATGCCGGCGCATATGTGACAGGAACGCAGCTGGCGAAACTGGGAGAATATTATGCAAGAGCAATCCATGAATATTATGGAGACGATTTTGATATATTGTTTGGCCCGGCATATAAAGGAATACCGCTCAGCGTGGCAACGACGATTGCGTACGCAAGGCTGTATGGGAAGGAGATTCGTTACTGTTCAAACCGCAAGGAAGAAAAAGATCATGGGGACGCAGGTATCTTACTTGGCAGCAGGATCAAAGACGGCGACCGTGTCGTGATAATCGAAGATGTAACAACTTCCGGCAAATCGATCGAAGAGACGTTTCCGATTCTCAAAGCGCAGGGAGACGTACAGGTGACCGGACTGATTGTTTCGCTAAACCGGATGGAAAAAGGACTTTATAGTGAAAAAAGCGCGCTGGATGAGATACAGGAGAAATATGGTATTCGAACAAACGCGATCGTTACGATGCAGGAAGTGACGCAATATCTGTATCAGACGCCATATAAAGGAAAAATAATCATCGATGATACATTAAAAGCTGCGATGGATGCATACTATAAACAGTATGGTGCAAAATAAGCTGAGGATTGGAAATTGAATTATAAAAAGCATAAAAAATTGTACCGGATGGCGGCGTGGCTGCTGTTCGGTCTTTATCTTGTTTCCATGATCTATTTCCTGTTTTTTGCTGAAAGTATGGGAAGGACTTCCATGGGACAGGAATATCATTATAACCTGCAGCCATTCAAAGAAATTCAGCGTTATCTGACGTATTATGATGTGATTGGCCCGTATACGGTATTTTTAAATCTTGCAGGCAATATTCTTGCTTTTGTGCCGTTTGGTCTGTTTTTTCCGCTGCTGTCGCGCCGCAGCCGCAGTCTGTGGAAGGTGACGCTTATCAGCTTTGAAGTCAGTCTGCTGGTGGAACTGATACAGCTTGTGACGAGAGTCGGGAGCTGCGATGTAGACGATATGATTTTAAATACGCTTGGCGGAATGATCGGGTACGTCTGCTTTCGCATTTTGTTTTTCTGTCATAAGATGGGGTTGAAAGGAGCAAAGGAGCTTTAGATGAAGAAAAAAAAGGCACGGGCTGATAAAAATTATAAATTTACCGGCAAAAAGCATTCCAGGCCAGGCGCAGTAGCGCTCGTATTCTCATTTACACCGCTTGTATTGTTTATTTATGCGGTTTCAGTTTCCTATCTGCAGGGCGGCCGGGCACAGGAAACGATTGGATGTATTGGATTTGCCGCGGTTTTGGCAGCGCTATTGACACTGCGTGTTTCCGTTCGGGAAGCGCGTAAGGAAAATATTATAAAAAAAGTACCGGTTACCGGGGCTGTAATGTCCGTATTGATGCTCGCAGGATGGATGACCGTGTATGTAATAGGATGGATTGGATTATGAGTTATCGTGAGATTTATCAAATAGAAAATGAAAAAGCGAAAGAACGATATAACCTCGTACTGGAACGTATCCGCCAGGCAGCGGCAAAGCCGGAGACGCAGGAGCGTTTTACAGATTATTTTCAGCGGACGGCGCAATTTATACTGCTGAGCGCGGATGTGCTCGATATGGAAGGCAAAGGAGAGCTGGAACATCGTTCTCTGACAGAGTGCGAACAGTTAAACAGACGTCTGTATGAAGATATCCTGCCGCACAATTATGATTGCAGCTATGCAAATCCGGCCTATGCAGCGGCAAAGCTGGGCGCGGAATTTGGCGGAGCATTGTGTTTTTTGTATACAGAATGCCGTGCGCTGATCGCATATGCGTTTGAGGGCAGACTGGCGGATATGACGATACTGCTCGAATTGTTTGTCGAAGTTTATACCTGTTTTTGCGACAGCAACGGTACAGACGGGGAGGAAATCCGGCGTATTTTGTACTGGCATTTTCATGATTACAGTGAAATATTAGTAACGCAGAGTGTGCGGGAAAGTATCGATCCGCAGCTGGATTTCTTTACCGGAATTGTGCGGCATGCAGATTTCAATCAGCTGACTTATCTGTATCGTTATGGGGAATATATTTCAGATAACGAGATAAAAACGGCAGAGTATCTGTCCGGTTTGTCTGCGGAGCAGATTCAGGCCATGGCAGATACTTTTACAGAGGGGTACCGGATCGGCTTTGAGGTGACCAATAAAGACCTTTCGAAGAAAAAAACGGTCAGTATTCATTACGCCATAGGCTTTGAGCGGGTAGTGCGGGCCGCCATGCAGAATTTTGCAAAGTTAGGACTAAAAACCGTGATTTTCAGAGATGCCATTTCTTCGATGGGCAACAAAGGACATGGAAAACGCGGCTGTTATTCTGCGGCGGCAAACCGTCAGTTTGATTTTGATCATCGCAATGACAATGCATGGTATCTGGATAAAGCGTTTGTCGAACGGAGGCTGGAGGTGCTGCGGGAGGCATACGAGACGTATAAAGAAGCCGCGTCCGTTTTTGCAGGCCCTGCCGTACAGGAGGTATTTGGCGAAGAACCGTTCGCGCCGGCGAATAAAAAAGAGGCGGCTCATTATGACGAAAAACAGCAGAAGCTGCTTGTTTATTATGCCAATCAGGCCGGACAGATTACAAATCAGTATATAAAAGGAGAGGAGCGCAGCTTTACCATTATCGCGTATCCGCTGCCGGCGATTGGGGATGATTACGAACAGATTTTTGCACAGACGGTTCGCTTAAATACGCTGGATTATATGCTTTACCGAAATATGCAGCATCGGCTGATTCAGGTGCTGGATCAGGCTGAGCGGGTGCATATTACCGGACAGGGAGGCAACCGTACGGATCTTTACGTTTCGATCTGGAAACTGGAGCGGCCGGATGAACAGACGGCATTTGAAAACTGTGTGGCAGATGTAAATATTCCGGTTGGCGAGGTATTTACTTCTCCGGTTTTGAAAGGAACGTCAGGGGTACTGCACGTCACAGGCGTGTACCTGAACGAGTTATATTATAAAGATCTTGAGCTGACATTTACCGACGGTATGGTAACCAGCTATACATGCGCCAATTTTACAGATCCGGAAGAAAATAAACGCTATGTGCATGAAAACGTAATGATGCAGCATGAGACGCTGCCAATGGGAGAATTTGCAATCGGAACGAACACAACGGCGTATCGTATGGCGAGAGATTTTCAGATTGCCGATAAGCTGCCGATTTTAATTGCAGAAAAGACAGGCCCGCATTTTGCGGTCGGAGATACCTGTTATTCCCATGCGGAAGATACGAAGGTGTATAATCCGGATGGAAAAGAAATTATGGCAAAGGATAATGAGCGGACACAGATACGAAAAGAAGACGCATCCAAAGCATATTTTAATTGTCATACCGATATTACGATACCTTATGATGAGCTGGATGCGATTACCGCAATATTGCCGGATGGGAGCACGATCGACGTCATAAGGGATGGAAGGTTTGTAGTACCCGGGACAGAACAGCTAAATATACCTTTGGAACAATAAATGCAGATCAACAGGGAGGATAACAAAATGGCAAAAGTAGGAATTGTAATGGGATCCGATTCGGATATGCCGGTTATGGCAAAGGCGGCAGATGTATTAAAGCAGCTTGGAATCTCATTTGAAATGCGAATTATTTCGGCGCACCGGGAGCCGGATGTATTTTTTGAATATGCAAAAACCGCAGAAGAAAAAGGATTGAAAGTAATTATTGCCGGCGCAGGTATGGCCGCGCATCTGCCGGGGATGTGCGCCGCGATCTTTCCGATGCCGGTCATCGGAATACCAATGCATACAACGTCGTTAGGAGGCAGAGATTCGCTGTATTCCATCGTACAGATGCCGGGCGGGATACCGGTAGCAACCGTAGCGATTAACGGCGGTGCAAACGCGGCGCTGCTGGCAGCCAAAATTCTGGCAGTTTCTGACGATGCGCTGCTGAAAAAGCTGAAAGATTACGCCAATGATTTAAAGGAACAGGTTCAGGCAAAAGATGAAAAGCTGCAGGAGCGCGGATATGAAAACTATGCGGCC
This sequence comes from uncultured Eubacterium sp., assembly GCA_910577225.1. Classification (GTDB taxonomy): domain Bacteria; phylum Bacillota; class Clostridia; order Lachnospirales; family Lachnospiraceae; genus Eubacterium_J. The sequence goes on from CAJTMV010000015.1 coordinate 23,638, forward strand.
GTTTAGATAAACAACTTCACTGACCGATGCAGATATAAAGCGAAAACCCTGCGTATCTGCATCTGATACAAAATAAAATATTACAGATATACTGACCGGAAGAGCTGCTGAAGGAAAGAAGAAGTCTGACAGATTTATTTACCATATGACAGGTAGATTCTTTTTGGTACAGTATTGCCGGAAAATCTTATGTGATATGGTTTTTTTGTCGTATGGAAGGTTTATGTAAGAATTCGGTGAAGTAAGAAAATAAAAACATCAGGGAGGGATGAAATACTATGGGCACGACATTAAACGATACCCCCAGTGCAGACCGGACGCATATCGCTTTTTTTGGCAGAATGAACAGCGGAAAGTCTTCTCTGATCAACGCGCTGGCGGGGCAGCAGATTTCCATTGTATCCGGTGTCGGCGGGACGACGACCGATCTGGTTAAAAAACCGATGGAAATTCATGGCATCGGACCATGCGTCCTGATTGATACGGCTGGGTTTGACGATCCCACCACTTTGGGCGCCAGCCGGATCCGTCTGACACAGCAGGCTGCGCAGCAGGCGGATCTGGCGGTGATCGTATGCTCGCCAGAATCCGCTGCGGCAGCAGAAGATGGGACGGAGCCGCTTGCAGAAGAAAAACGCTGGTATGATCTGCTGCAGAAAAAGAATACGCCGGTAGTAGTTGTGTGCAATAAGACAGATCTTCCCGCGGCGACGAGCCGTCTGACCGATCAGATCGCCGCAGTATTTCTGACGCCGCCGATACAGACGAGCGCCGTCGCAAAAGAAGGGATTGCAGAGCTCAGACAGGCACTGACGGCAGCTGCCGCCGGTCTGCAGGATGCGCAGCGGATGATTACCGGAGATCTTGTAACGTCACAGGATCTGGTGCTGCTGGTGATGCCGCAGGATATTCAGGCGCCGAAAGGCCGTCTGATTTTACCGCAGGTACAGACGCTGCGGGAGCTGCTCGATAAAAAGTGCCTGACGATGTGTACGACAACCGATCAGTTTGAACAGGCGCTGGCAGTATTGGCCCAGCCGCCTCGTCTGATTATTACGGACTCTCAGGCGTTTCAGACGATATATGAAAGAAAGCCGCAGCAAAGCCGCCTGACGTCGTTTTCCACATTGTTTGCCGCATACAAAGGGGATATTTCTTATTTCGTGCAGGGGGCGCGAACGATTGCGGCTTTGACGGAGCAGGATAAAGTACTGATTGCGGAATGCTGTACGCATGCGCCGCTGGAGGAAGATATCGGGCGTGTGAAGCTGCCGCGTCTGCTGCGCAAAAGGATTGGAGAAGGACTGACGATAGATCTTGTATCCGGTATGGATTTTCCAAACGATTTGTCCGCGTATCGTCTGGTCATTCAATGCGGCGCCTGCATGTTTAACCGTAAATATGTCATGTCCAGAGTAAACGCTGCCAAAGCGCAGAAGATACCAATGACAAATTACGGAGTAGCGATTGCGTATTTAAACGGCATTCTGGATAAAGTGGAACTGACACGGTAGCTGGGGACAAAAGGAGACCGAACATGGGAACAGAAGAAACAAAGCTGGCAGTCGTTGCGATTGTCGTGGAGCGGGAAGAAAGCGTTTGTGAATTAAACGAACTGCTTCATGGATGCAGCAATTATATTATCGGCAGGATGGGTATTCCGCACAGAGAACGCGGGGTATCGTTAATCAGCGTGGCAATGGACGCTCCGGCAGACGTTATCAGCGCGCTGTCCGGAAAACTGGGCAGAATCCGCGGAGTATCTGCCAAGGTCGCATATTCCAGACTGCCGAATGGTTAACGGGTGAATAAAAACAGAAAGAAAGGACCAAACATATGTATAACATGATGTCTTCAAAAGCAGAAGAATTTATTAGTGACGAGGAAATTCAGGATTGCCTGGAGTACGCGCAGAAAAATAAAAATAACGCGGCTCTGATCGATGAAATATTAGAAAAAGCAAAAAAAATGAAAGGGCTGTCTCATAAGGAAGCGATTGTCCTGCTGGACTGTGAGCTGGAAGATAAAAACAAAGAAATCTGCAAACTGGCGGAAGAGATCAAACAGGAGTTTTACGGCAACCGGATTGTAATGTTTGCGCCGTTGTATTTATCCAATTATTGCATTAACGGGTGTGAATACTGTCCGTATCATGCGAAAAACAAGCATATTGCAAGAAAGAAGCTCACGCAGGAAGAAGTACGGCGCGAAGTGATCGCACTGCAGGATATGGGACACAAAAGGCTTGCGCTGGAGGCCGGAGAGGATCCGGTCAATAATCCGCTGGAATACATCCTGGACTGCATTCATACCATTTACAGCATCAAACATAAAAACGGAGCGATCCGGCGGGTAAATGTAAATATTGCGGCTACGACTGTGGAAAACTACAGAAAACTAAAAGAAGCCGGTATCGGTACTTACATACTGTTTCAGGAAACCTATCACAAAAAACAGTATGAAAAACTGCATCCGACCGGGCCAAAGAGCGATTATGCATATCATACAGAAGCGATGGACCGCGCGATGGACGGCGGGATCGATGATGTCGGACTGGGCGTGCTGTTCGGCCTGAATAATTACCGGTATGACTTTACAGGCATTCTGATGCATGCAGAACATCTGGAGGCCTGCAAAGGCGTCGGGCCGCATACGATCAGCGTACCGCGTGTCCGTCGGGCCGACGATATCGATCCGGATGTATTTGATAATGGCATCTCCGATGAGATGTTTGAAAAAATCGTAGCATGCATCCGCATTGCAGTGCCGTATACAGGAATGATCGTATCTACGAGAGAATCTGCGCAGACACGTAAAAAGGTACTTCATCTTGGTATTTCGCAGATCAGCGGCGGTTCCAGAACGAGTGTCGGCGGTTATTATGAGGAAGAGGCAGAAGAGGATAACTCGGCACAGTTCGATGTCAGCGACCGCCGGACGCTTGGAGAGGTCGTACGCTGGCTGATGGAGCTTGGATACGTACCGAGCTTTTGCACAGCCTGTTACCGTGCCGGACGTACCGGAGACCGTTTTATGGAGCTGTTAAAGAGCAGACAGATTGTAAACTGCTGTCATCCGAATGCATTAATGACGCTGAAAGAATTTCTCGAAGACTATGCAGATCCGCAGACGAAGCAGATCGGGGAAAAGCTGATTGCAGAAGAATTAAAGAAGATTCCAAATGATACGGTCCGCAAAAAGGCGGAGGAGTATATTCAGAACATTCAAAATGGAGAACGGGATTTTCGCTTTTAACGGCAGCTTCTTCTAAGAATAAGAACGGTTCAAAATATTATAAGTAAATGTTACCTAAAATCCAGCACTTCGCGCAGGCGATGATCAGGTGCTGGATTTTAATATTGTACACACGGCAGGTTCCACAGTTACTGTTCGCACAGTTCTTTTGACAGAAATTTCAAAACAGGTAGAAATAACCGGGGGATCTGATGTATAATTATAATAAATCTTATCTGACGGAAACCAGGCGTGCAGATAGGAAAGGAGATTGCTGATGTTTTTTCTAATTGTGATTGGAATGATCTTTTTTACGGAATACTATATAAAAGGACATATGGATCGTGTTCGTACGCTGCAGGAACAGCGGCCGCTTGCCAAAGGAAGGATCATACTGAAAAAATATTATAATTACGGAACTGCGGGCAGTTTGTTTCGTGCGTATCCGAAAGCGGTCCGGTTTGTTCATGCGTCAGCGCTGACGTTTGTCAGCGGCGTATTATGTTATGTACTGCCGCAGAGGAAAGCGGTATCTGTAAAGACCGGACTGTCATTTCTGGCTGGCGGAGGGCTGAGTAATCTGTATGACCGGATGCAAAAAGGATATGTTGTGGATTATGTCAGTTTTGGATTTGGTCCGAAACGATTTCAAAAGCTGGTATTTAATCTGGCAGATTTTTTTGTGTTTGCAGGCATCTTTTTGTGCCTGTTCTCGTATTTTAAGAAAGAAGGTCATGCATAATGATGGAAGTACAAAAGACAGAACAAAGTGAAAATCCGCTGGGTACGCAGCCAGTCAGCAGACTGTTGGCAGAGTTTGCGATTCCAAGCATTATCGCGATGCTGGTCAGCGCTTTGTATAATATTGTGGATCAGTTTTTTATTGGACATTACGTGGGGATGCTTGGAAACGCGGCGACAAACGTAGCGTTTCCGCTGACGATGAGCTGTACGGCGATCTCCCTGATGTGCGGGATCGGCGGAGCGGCAAATTTTAATCTGAATATGGGACGTGGAAATCAGGAAAAAGCGGCCAGATACGCGGGGAACGCGGTTTTAATGACGCTTGCCATCGGCGTGCTGCTTAGCGTTTTCACGAAAATATTTTTACAGCCGATGATGGTTGCTTTTGGGGCGACTGACCAGACGCTTGCATATTCGCTGACGTATACGGGGATTACTTCTTTGGGATTTCCGTTTCTGATTTTTACGACCGGAGGATCCAATCTGGTCAGAGCAGACGGCAGTCCGCGCTTTTCGATGCTTTGCACGCTGATTGGGGCGATCGTGAATACAGCGTTGGACGCATTGTTTATGATACAGTTTCAGCTCGGCATTCAGGGCGCCGCGTGGGCGACTGTAATTGGACAGGTTGTTTCGGCTGCGCTTGTTGCGGTATATCTGACAAGATTTAAAACGGTTGCGCTAAAGCGGGAGTGTTTTCGGCCAAAGGCAGCCTGCTGGGGCAATATTGCCAGACTGGGAATGTCGCCCTGTATCAATCAGCTGGCGATGATGGCTGTGCAGATCGTGCTGAATAATGTGCTGACTTTTTATGGCGGACAGTCGCAATACGGCGGAGATATTCCGCTTGCCTGTGCAGGAATTATTTCCAAAGTCGGAATGATGTTCTTTTCGATTGTAATCGGGATCTCACAGGGCATGCAGCCGATTGTCAGCTTTAATTACGGGGCGAAGCAGTATACGCGCGTTTTGGAGGCCGTATGGAAATCGATCGCCTGTGCGACAGTGATTTCGATTGCTGCATTTTTCTGTTTTCAGATGTTTCCGAGACAAATCATTGGATTATTCGGGCAGGAAAGTGAAGCGTATTTTCAGTTTGCGGAACGGTATTTTAGAATTTATATGTTTTTTACCTTTGCCAATCAGTTTCAGCCGATTGTGGCAAATATGTATACGTCGATTGGCAAGGCGGCTGCAGGGGCGTTTATGTCTCTGACCAGACAGATTTTATTTTTAATGCCGCTGCTCATTTTTTTACCGAAATTTTTCGGTCTGGAAGGTGCGATGTATGCGGCTCCGATTGCTGATTTTGTAGCGTTTTTTGTTGCGGGGACAATGCTGATGCGGGAAACACGTCTGTTAAAGAACGCTGTGAACAAAGAAGCTGTCTGACGGCAGACATGTCGCCCGGCTTGTTTTGACAGGTCTGTAGGAGGAAAAGCTGACATTACTTTGTCCTCTCACAGACCTCTTCTTTTGATAACAGAACGCATTGTTTTTCCCGAATCGTATATACCCGTTTGCAAATATGAAGCACAGAAGGCCTGTGCGTCGTTACGATACATGTGCGCGGATAACGATCCTGCATAATATTGTGCAGGACGCTGCGTTCCGTTGCTTCGTCCAGTGCAGAGGTCGCTTCGTCCAGCAGAAGGATCGGCGACTGACGCAGCAGTGCACGCGCGATCGACAGGCGCTGCGACTGTCCCTCGGAAAAGCCGCCGCCGCGTTCTTTGATCATACTGTGGATGCCATTCGGCAGTTTTTGCACAAAATCCCAGGCACAGGCGAGTTTCAGCGCCGTGATAATCTGCGCGTCTGAAGCGTCCGGCTTTACGTTTCGCATATTTTGCGCGATTGTACCGGAGAACATCGTATTACCCTGCGGGACGTAAGAAAACAGTCTGCGTGCGGATGGTGTCAGGGCGATGGCGGCGTCAGGATCGTTCCCGTACAGCATAATCTCGCCAGCCTGCGGCTGAATCAGAGACAGGAGCAGGCGGATCATCGTCGTCTTGCCTTCGCCGGAAGGACCGACCAGAGCGATCGTTTCGTGCGGATGCGCTTCCAGAGAGGCAGCGGTAAACACCTGTGTACCGGTTTTGTACGTATAGGCGATCTTATGGACGGATAAATGGATGCCGTCTTTGCCATGCTGTTCATAAAAAGTCTGTACCGTCTGATCGTGACTGTAATCTTCACAAGGCATTTCAATAATATCCATCAGTCGTCCGGCAGAAGTTGTCAGACTAATGATCATCGGCACGAGAGAAGTCAGATTATGCAGCGATCCGGTCAGAGTTCCTGACAGTGTTAAAAACATGGTCATCGTTCCATAAGAAATGGCGCCGCTCCAGACACGATAAATCCCCCAGCCATAGGACAGGTAGGACACGAGCAGAGCGACTGTGGATAACAGTACGGATGTGCCTATGGACATTTTCTGAAAGTCCAGACGCATCGTAATATATTCTTTCTGCAGCTCTTTTAACCGTTCGACATATAACCGGATCAGATCGAACGCTTTGATGGTCTGGATATTGGAAAATGTTTCCTGGTTGAATCCGGACATTTTGGCGCCCATCGCGGCGCTGCGTTCATTGTTGTTTACCATGCGTCCAAGCAGCGTTTTGGAAAGAATCAGACTTACCGGCATACCTAAAAAAGCGAATATGGCAAAGGTTGCGTCATAATACATGACCATCGCAAAAGCACTGATAAATCGGAAAAGATAGATGATCGCATTAGGCAGAAAATTCAGCACGCCTCCGGAAATGTTCGAAGCGTCCGAATTCCAGCGGGTCAGCAGATCTCCGGTATGATAGCTGGTCAGAGATTCCCAGTCTGTTACGAGAATTTTTGCAAAAATATCCGCCTTGATTTCGGCGTCTGTTTTCATACTCAGATAGCCGGAGGCATAGTCAGATAACTGGCTGATCAGAGTCGTACCGATATTCAGTCCGATCATCATGCAAAAGGTCTGTATGATTGCGCCCGATTCGTGACCGGTTATCATATCTACGAGATCTCTGGAAACCATGCTGGATAACAGTCCGACCACGCTGCCGAACATACCAAGCAGCGTGTAAAAGAGCATAATCAGCCGGTAGCGCCTGACATAGCGATAGATCCAGAGCGTCTGGCGCTTCATTTCGCGCAGGCGGCCGGCTTTGACACGGCCGATCAAAAAAACGATTTTATCTTTTAACTGAGCGTTCATCATAACAAACGATCGTTATCAATGCTGTCCGCAGTCGCCGTTGCATGCCAGTAACGCGGATGGATCGGCAAGTCCTGCCTCGGACGTTACAATAACGTCTCCAAGGCCGACGTTATCTCCGGCGTTATTGTGATAAGCGTATTCGATGGCAAGACGGGAAGTGCCGCTCCCGCCGGCCAGCGCTCCGTTTGAAGAGACATATTCCACCGGCTGGTTGAATGTCAGATATAACATCTGGCCCCCACTGTGATGGCCGTCGCCCTGGTCTGCAACATGTCTGGCGTTGACCTGAATGCGGTAGTCTCCGCGGCCGGTTTCTGGTCTCTGGTGAATATTTGCGGTTACGACGTAACAGTCGGTTCTGCCGCCGCTATCTGCAGATCCGCTTGCGGCATATACGCCTTCAGCCAGATTGTCATTTGCAATAACGATTGGTTTTTCGTAAGTTTTCATATTTTATCCCTTTCTTTTCAGAGGTTTCAGTTTAAGCATCTTATGGAGTCTTTTAATTTCTGTAAGTGTAGCATAAATCGATGTGGCAGTAAATAAAAAACAGTTTCATTGTTTTCGCAATTTGAGGCAGATTTTACACAAACGCCTGTTTTTTGTCTGCAAAGTCTGCTGGATATTGCGTTACATTTTATCGTCGATCCATTGTCTGGCCGCTGTTACGGCGGATGGATGTCTGGTACATTTCAGCAGACCGATCGGGATAGATGCCGCAAGCGCTGACAGGAAATCCAGACCAGACTGCAGCATGGACGCGTCCCATGTCGGTGAAATCAGTCTTTGCGAGGTTCGAAGTATTTTCTGGTCAGCGGAAAGGTCCATACACAGATCGCGGCTGCCGCGCTCCAGCAGCAAAATGCCTCCAAGCGGATAGGTTTCGGTATGCGAAATACCGGAAGTACCGCACCAGGGAATGCCATAAATGACAGGGATCCCGTCGGATAATGCAAGCATGTTCAAATCGCCGTTTAATACAGGCGTCTGGTACAGCTGCTGCCACAGATTCGTATGCGTGGACTTTCCCATACCGGAACGTCCGGAAAACAGCCAGGCTTTTTCACGATAAAGAATCGAGGCCGAATGCAGGACGTAGCAGTTTTGTTTTTGCGCGGCGTATAAAAACAGCAGCCGGATGATGTGAAACAGTTGCTGCGCATCAGAATCGTTTACAGGCGGCCGGTAACAAACGGCTGCAAAACGGCCGTTTTTTGCCAAATGAGCAGCGGGAACCTGCGGCATCTGCGGAAACTGCAGCAGATAACCGGAGTCTGTTTCCAGGACACATAGCTGGGGATGCTGTACGAGCAGACTGCCATGTTCTGGCAGCAAAAGCGCATCGTGACGGCACACGATGGTAAGATCCGCGTCTGCACATTCCGGAGTCTGAAACGCCAGCAGTTCTTCTGCAAAAATCTGGCGGGGACCGGACAGCTTTATCTGCACCGGCCCGATTTTTAAAAACAGGCATTCGGATTTGGCGCCCGGCAATACCGGTTCTTCATCGTCAGAAAGAAGAATGTGGCGCAGGAACAGCTGATTGAGAAAATCATTCATATCCCGCTCCAGCTGGGCGGTTTCATCCGAAGAAGCCTCGTAGCGGCTGGTAAAACGTGCGAGTAATTGCGCGCGGTCAGAGACTTCGTCCAGTGTTTCCCATAAAAATACGCCGCTTTCATTGATCTGAATGCCGCGCATCTGATCGGCGGCTGCCTGTCCGTGCGGAAGCAGATATGGAATGTTTTGAATATTGCATAAAGAATAACATGGATTTTTTTTCATCGGTCGGGTCCCTTCGGTTGGTTTATCATCATGGAACAGTTTTGTATCCGAAAATCAGAGATGCATTTGCAATCGGATTTTTTTACTATAGCATTTTCGGAGAAAAAATGCTACGATAAACGATATGAAATTTTTGGTTATGCAAAAGGAGAACGATCATGGTACACAATCAGGTTCCAAAACAGGATATCGAACAGCTGCTGCGGCATGGGCATTCCGTCCGTATATTTCCAAAGGGGTACAGTATGTATCCGATGTTTGTACCAGACAGAGATGAGGCAGTGATTCGTCCAATCACCGATACGACCAGGTTAAGACGCGCAGACGTTGTCTTATACCGCAGGGAAGAGAGCATACTGGTGCTGCACCGGATCTGGAAGGTTACTGCCGACGGTATTTACCTGGTCGGAGATCGTCAGACACAGATCGAAGGACCGTTGCATCCGGGGCAAATGCGTGGTATACTGACGTCATTTGTCAGAAAGGGACGGGAAATATCCGTTTGTCATCCGGCTTATATTTTTTACAGCCGCCTTTGGCTGATTTTACGGCCCTTCCGGCATCATGTGGGGAAAATCGTACATTTTTTTGTACGAAAAATAATTTAGTATGTTATAATCGAATGCATGATACGAAACGGAGGCAGGAGCAGGGTATGGAAAAAAAACGAAAAACAGTCTGTCAGCTGCGTAAGGCAGCGGGTATTTACTGGCTGCTGCATATGGACCAGGCCGGGCCAGCGTATAAACATCCGGTCCCGTTAAACGAGAGCGGCGCCAGAATCTGGCAGATGCTGGAACAACACAGAAAACCAGAGCAGATAGCCAGAGCGTTTGCGCAGGAGTATGAGATCTCATACGAGGATGCGACGGCGGATATCAGACAGTTTCTGGAAGAGCTCAAAAAGCAGGGAATAGAAACGGACGCAGAAGAAGCGGCAAAAGATCAGGGAGATTCATAGCAGAATGGAAGTATTGTTAATTGGCGGCAGCAGCGATCTTATGAACGCGTTGTTAAATAAACTGAATAAAGAAGGGCACCATTCCTATGTGCTGACAGGAAACAGGAATGTGCGCGAATCCTATAAAAACGTATATGAGAAATATCATTTTCCATACGACTGTGATTGTCTGAAAGAAATATTTGACAGTGTCAGTCCGGATGTTATATTGTATACGGGTGCATATGACCCGAATTTTAGCTGGGAAGATCCGCGCAGAGAGTCCGTGCAGTTTCTGGCGGGACTGCAGAATGTGATGTCCACGTTTGCAACGATGAAAAAAGGGAGACTGATCTATCTTTCTTCCCAGGAAGTATATTCCAACTCTTATCCGCATCATATTCCGGAAGATTTGCCGACGAGCGCGGCCAGTCTGCGTGCCATGACGTATGTGCAGGGAGAGGACATTTGCAGAAACTATCGTCAGACGATGGGGCTGGACACGGTTGTGCTGCGGCTCGATCATCTGTATGCGGTTCCTTACAGAGAACGGCTGCGGGGAGAGCGGCTCAAAGATAATTTGTGCGCGCATATGTGCGTGGAGGCGCTGCGTACAGGCGAAATTCAGGCAGCCTCCAATAAAATTTTTTCCATGCTGTATCTGGACGACGCGACAGAGTTTATTTATCAGATCATCCGGGCCGGACAGACAAAGCAGGGCGTATATCACCTTTCTTCTGAACAGGCTGTTACCGAAATGGAACTGGCGCAGCTGGTACAAAAGGAAATGGGTAAAAACGCGAAGATTGTAAATAATACGGTTGGCAGCGAGTATTGCAGGATTTTATCTGCACGGGCATTTGCAGATGAATTTGACTGGAACATTTTTAACGATTATGAGAAATCGGTCGCCGCAATGGCAAAGCATATCCGACGCCACAAAAATGAATATCTGCACGATGCGGATACTGGCAAAGGAACGATGGGCAGAATCAGGCAGAATCTGTATCATATTATCCGTGCGCTCATACCGTTTCTCGAAAATATGATCTGCTTTATCCCGTTTTTTATGCTGAACAACCGCGCGGTCGGAAGCGCATATTTTGCGAAGCTGGATTTTTATCTGCTGTATGTGTTGTTGTTTGCGATCGTTTATGGTCAGCAGCAGGCTACGTTTTCCGCAGTGCTGGCGGTCAGCGGTTACTGTTTCCGTCAGTCCTATACGCGCAGCGGTCTGGAAATATTACTCGATTTTAACACGTATGTATGGATTGCGCAGCTGTTTATACTTGGTCTTGTCGTCGGTTATATGAAAGACCAGCTGACGGCGGTTCGGGGAGAGGATCAGCAGGAAATGGAGTATTTGTCCGGCCAGCTGGACGATATACAGGACATCAATACGAGCAACGTGCGGCTGAAAAATGTACTGGAAGTGCAGATCGTGAATCAAAACGACAGCTTTGGCCGGATTTATGAGATCACGTCTTCGCTGGATCAGTATGATCCGTCAGAAGTATTGTTTTATGCGGCGGAGATTTTATCAAGACTTGTCGGCAGTAAAGACGTGGCGATCTATTCCGTGGCAAACCGTTCGTATGCGAGACTGTTTTCCGCTACTTCCAAAACGGCAAGGCAGCTGGGAAATTCGATCGAATATACGTCTTACGAACAGATGTATGCAGACCTGAAAGAACGAAAGGTGTTTATTAATAAAAATATGGATGAAAAATATCCGCTGATGGCAAACGCCATTTATTCCGAGGATGAAATGCAGCTGATACTGATGATCTGGGGCATTCCGTGGGAGCGTATGACACTTGGTCAGGCGAACATGCTTGTTGTAATCGGCTATCTGATTCAGAATGCCGTTGTACGTGCCAACCGCTATATAGAAGCGCTGGAAAATCAGCGCTATATTGAAGGGACGAAGATTATGGAGACCGAAGCGTTTGGCAATCTCGTGCAGGCATATCTGCGGGCAGGAAATAAAAATCTTACGGAATGTACGATTTTGCAGATCGATGTGCCAAAACAAAAACAGGAGGAGGCCGCGGACGTACTGACACAGCTGATGCGTCAGTCAGATTACATCGGTCAGCTTTCGGATGGAAATCTGTATGTACTGTTGTCCAATACAGATCAAAAAGACGCTGATTTTGTTATTCAGAGATTTGAAAAAGCCGGTTATAGGAGCTGGAGGAAAGAAGGAGCGGAATTATGAGCCAGAGTCAGATTTTCTGGATGCTTCTGCTGATTAGTACATGTGTGTCTGTCGTTTATCTTGTTTTTGGACTCGCGACGCAAAAAGGACGGATCTCCTGTATGATGCGGTTTGCTGTAATGGCGCTCTGTCCGGTGATCGGCCCGTTGTTTTTTCTGACCGGTTATCTGTTATACAGGCTGGTGTTTCGTTCAGAAGCAGATCTTGCGGACGTTGTGTTTCGTAAAGATCGCGTGCGTACAAATGTGCGTGCGGATGAAGAGCGCGAGCGCAATATTGTGCCGGTCGAAGAGGCTTTGGCAGTCAGCGACAAGAGCAGTCTTCGCAGGCTGATGTTAAATGTAATTCGTGGCGATGTAAAAAGCTCGCTTGCGGCGATCGCGCTGGCGCTGAATAGTCACGATTCGGAGACGGCGCATTATGCGGCTTCGGTATTGCAGGACGAGCTGAATGATTTTCGGCTGCATGTACAAAAGTCGTATCAGAAGATCGAGGCTGAATCCGGGGAACAAACGGAGGAAGAAGAGGCGCTGATTCTTTATATGAATCAGGTGCTTGCACAAAAAGTATTTACGGAACTGGAACAGAGAAAATTTGTGTTTATGATGTCCGATATTGTGGATATTTTGTATAAAAAGAACGCTTCGAAAATTACAAGTCAGTTTTATGAATGTATGTGCCTGCGGCTGCTGGATGTACAGGCGTTCGATCAGATGGAAATCTGGTGCGGCCGGGCCGCGGCGCAGTATCCGGACGAGCTGGCATCCTATACGTGCAGACTGAAACTTTATTTCACTTCGCACCAGAAAGACAAATTTTTTCAGGTGATGAAAGAGTTAAAAGAATCTGAGGTAGTGATCGACAGCGAGACGCTGGAGCTGATACGAACGTTTGATTAGGAGGAGATGCTGCCTATGTCAATGAAAGTACTGACGGCGCTGCAGCTTTTGGAAATTTTTGGCGTATATGCGGCTATGACTCTGCTGCTGCCGGCAATGCTGTTTTATAAAAAAATCTGCGGGATAAGATTCTCCGTGCGATTTATGATTTATCAGATCGCTGGAAATTTTTATATGATAACGCTCGTGCTGATCTTACAGCTGCTGCATATTTCCAGCTGGCTGACGCTTGTCGGGTGTACGGCGCTGTCTGCCGCTGCGGCGCGTCTCTGGATGTATCCGACAGATCGGAAAGAAGCTGTGCGCCGGCGGCTGGAAGATATCCAAAAACTGGCGGAAGGCAGGTATGGGTTCCGGCTGCTTTTCAGAAAAATACGAATGCGGATATTTCAGGCCGCAGGCGGTCTGGCCGGCTGCATCTGGAAAGGTTTTTATAAAAATCTGCCGGATGTGCTGTTTTTACTGGCTCTGCTTGCAGCATATATGCTGACGTATGGGATAAACGCCTTTGAACAGTATGGCTACTGTGCGTCGGATGTCGTTGTGCATAATTACTGGATTAACTATATGGGCAAAGGACAGCCTTTTGTAGCAGGAGTATATCCGTTTGGGTTTCATTGTATCATTTATTACCTGCATACGGTATTTGGGATCGATACTTATGTACTGCTGCGGCTGTTCTGGGTAGTACAGACGCTGCTGATTCATCTGATGCTGCTGGCGTTTCTGCGGATATGCTGCAGGACAAAATATATGGCGTATGCAGGGACTGGCTTTTATTTGCTGGCCGGCCTGTTTCGAATCAATACATACAGTCGGTATACCAGCTCGCTTCCGCAGGAATTTGGCATGATTTTTATCCTTCCGTCCATTGCTTTTTTATTTCTGTTTTTTGAACAGAAAAAGAAGGAGCAGGGGAGCGGTGAGGCACAAAAAGAGGTGTGTCAGGCAGAGGCGGAGCGCGAGACGCTGCTTGTGATGGAAGAGAACACGCAGGACGGATCGTTTTGTATTCGTACCATCGTCTGGAATCCGGATGAAATGCAGACGACGCGTTTCGAGGAGCCAGACCCGTTACAGACTGCAAATATCAAGGCGGGAATTCGAAAAAGAAACCGGATACGGTCTGTACTGCGCAAAGAGTGCGCGTTGGTAAGTTTTCTTTACTTAGGCTGCTTTCTGATGAGCTTTAGCCTGACGCTTACCGTTCATTTTTACAATACGATGATTGCTGGACTGTTCTGCCTTGGAGTCGGGGCGGGGTATGGGTTCCGGCTGTTTGGAAAAAAATATTTCGGCCGTGTCATGCTGGCAGGGATGACGGCGATTGCCGTCTCAGTGCTGCCGCTGCTGCTCGCATTTTTGGGAGGTACGCCGCTGGAAGGGTCCCTGTTTTGGGGCATGGAAATCATCAATGGTACGGCAAAAAATTCTGAGGTAGTATTGGAAACGGATGATGAGGAGCAGACGGATGAAACAAATACGAACAAGGCAGGGATCCACGCGAATACAGAGACGGAAACAATAAAAGCAGTGCCGGTACAAAGTAAGACCCGTTCGCCCGGGATGCTGCACAGTATCCGGACAAAGCTGCAGCGTCTGCTTTCCGCTGTCAACAGTACGATGGATGTATTTTTGATTTATATGGAATATCAGTGGGTCAGTCGGAGCATTCCGATCTGGATTCTGCTGTCCGCGCTGCTGTCGGTATTGTTTTTTGTACTGCGGGAGACCGATTATGCGGCACGTATGCTTTCCGTCACTGTGTTTATGATGCTGATGACGCTGCTGTTTGCGGCAGGGGAGCTGGGACTGCCGGAGCTGATGGATGCCAGCGGGCGTACGTGTATTTATTATGCGTATTCTCTGATCGTATTATGGTGTATCTGCACGGATGGTATTTTCTATCTTTTGTTTGGACGGATGCGTTTTTCATGGGCCGCAGATGCAGCTTCTGTCCTTGTTATAGCGGGACTTGCGGCAGCAGTCGTATCAGGCGGCGTGGGGAAAAAAATGTATACGGCGAAGAGTATGCAGTCGAACGATGCGGTGATCTGTCTGACCAATATCATTCGGGAGAATCCGGATCAGACCTGGACGATTGTATCGGCAAATGACGAACTGCGTATGGGAGAAGATCATGGCTATCATTATGAGCTGGACACGTTTTTGCGGGAAATGGAACATCACGGAGGGACAGAGACAATTTTCATTCCGACAAAAAAAGTCTATTTCTTTATTGAAAAAATACCGATTGCATATGCGCAGGTTTATGAGGACAGCGGACAACCGGTTTCAGAGCAGGGTGCGCTGGAAAAATTGCCGGAAAGGGACGGCATCCGGATGTATCAGGGCAGAAACCGGTGGATCGAGATGTCCAGACAGTTTTTCTGGGCGAAACAATTCGCAGATATGTATCCGAATGAGATGAGCGTTTACTATGAAACCGATGCGTTTGTGTGCTATTGCGTAGAGCAGAACGCGTACAGCCTGTTTGATTTCAGCATTAATTATAAATATAACATGATGCATGCAAAGGAGTAAGAAGTATGATATCTCGTAGAAATTATTTTACGATTACATTAATCATGCTTGTGCTATTGTTTTTATTTCAGGCGCCGGAAGTGATCAAAGAGCGGATGTATGATTATGACAGCAACAAGTATGCATCTGACGCTCAGATATCCGGACTGGACAGAGACAGCGTGGTAACGGCGCAAAAAGAAGACGTCAAAACATCCGGCAGATACATTGTTTATATCGGCGATATACACGATCAGCAATCCGGCGGCGCGGTTGCTTCGTGGTGCGCTTACTCCAAACGATATGTGGAAGCATATAAACGGATCGGTCAGTGCCGGGTTCTTAAGCATCCGGCCAGGGAGCCGATGCCGGAAGCGGTGGTCATCGACGCTGCTTATATAGATGTGAAAAAAGATACAAAGAGTCTGGAGCGGCTCGCAGAGCAGGGGATAACGATGATTTTTTGCGGACTGCCAAATCTGCAGCGGCTAAAGGAAAGCCGTCGTCTGCAGAATCTGATGGGAATCCGGGCAATTCTCTCAGACGAGGTACAGGTACAGGGCATTCATCTGTTTGACGGTCTGCTGCTGGGAGGGGAAAAGATCTATCGGCTGGATGATACGATGGAACCGTCCAAACAGGATCTGGAGCTTAAGATGCCCTGGTGTCAGACCGCGGCGGGAACGAAAACCTATATGGCGGGGATGATGGAACAGCCGGTAAAAAACGAACAATTTCCAGCGATCATCTGGCGCAATAGTTTTCGCAGAGCGAAAATTTTCGTGGTAAATGGGAATTATATTAGTGGAAATGCAGGCATTGGTTTTTTGGAGGCAATGCTGTATGAGACGCGTTCCTATGCCGTTTATCCGGTGATCAATGCGCAAAATCTGGTCATTTTGAATTATCCGGCGCTGGCATCTGAAAACGAAGAGGCGATGAAGCGTATTTACAGCCGTTCGCTGGACGCTGTGTATCGGGATCTTGTGTGGCCGGGACTGGCGCTGACAGCAGAAAAAAATAGAAAAAAGCTGACATGTATGCTGTCGCCGCAGCAGGACTATACAGATAACGCCCGTCCGGACCCAAACGATCTGATTTTTTATATGAAGCTGCTGCAGGAACGCCAGGGAGAAGCCGGAATCTCAGCTTCGTACAAGAAAGCAGACGGTTTTATGGAAAAATTAAATCAGGATCAGATATTTTTAAAACAGGAGATACCAGACTATAAGTTTCTTTGTTTTTATCCGGCAGGACTTTCCGATAACGAAATCCGGCAGGCGTTCAAACATCCGCTGCTGGAGCATGTGCGTACGGTTTTTGCGGATTATGATCGTTCGAAAGCGCTGGTATCTTATCAAAATGAAAAGGTGACCAGACAGTGCGCGACGAACGAAGGATGGCGGGATCAGACCTTTTCAGAAAATCTGCGTCTGGGCAGCATTCAGACGGCGCTCGGGTATTCGTGCGTTGCGGTGGACTGCAATCAGATTGCGGATCCTCAGTCTGATGAAGATACCTGGGAGAAATTATATGATAAATTTGCAGGCGGCTTTAGTACTTGCTGGAAAGCGTTTCAGGGATTTTCGGCAACGACGCTGGCAGAAAGCGACACGCGTATTCGCCGGTTTCTGGCGCTGGATTATACGGAGCAAAAGACGGGCCGGGAGATTCTGTTGTCACTGGATCACTTTGAGCAGGAAGCATTTTTTATTCTGCGTCTGCAGCGGGAGCATATAAAAACGATCCGGGGAGCGGAATACAGGCAGCTGCAGGAGGGCGTCTGGCTGATCGAAGCGAACCGGGATACCGTCCGTATCACGCTGGAAAAAGAACCGGAACCAGCGTATTATGAGTAAGCGGTAATATGCCGGCTGATGCAGATGAGGGGTACAGAATATGGACAGTGATACAAGAGATTATGGAGCGGATGATTCGACGGATTACAAATACAGTGAAGAAGAACTAAACAGCCTGCAGGATTACCGCTATGACGAGATACGGGACATTTCAGCTTCTGGGGAAAAATATTGCATGCGTGTGTGCATCGTTGCAGAAGGATGTTATCCATATGTGGTTGGCGGCGTTTCCAGCTGGATTCACAGCCTGATTCAGTCGTTTTCAAATATAGAGTTTATTTTGCTGGCAATTGTTGCGAACCGTACGATGCGGGGAAGATTTGTCTATGAATTGCCGGAGAATCTGACAGAGGTGTATGAAGTCTATCTCGAAGATGTGGACTGGGTGCGAAAGCGTAAAGAAGGAAGAAGCCTGTTAAAGCTGTCAGACAGAGAATATCGTGCGCTGCGCTGTCTGATCTTAAATCAGTATATCGACTGGAGCGTATTGTTTCAAATGTTCCGTGCGAAAGAGATATCGTTAAATGATCTTTTAATGGGGGAAGATTTTTACCGTGCCGTCCGGGACTGTTATGACTTACAGTTTAGCCAGATCGTTTTTTCCGATTTTTTGTGGACGATGCGATCGATTTATCTGCCGTTGTTTTTGGTGCTGAAAACGGATGTGCCAAAGGCGGATTTGTATCACTGTGTGGCTACCGGATATGCCGGTGTGATCGGGTGTATGGCAAAAGATCTCCATGGCAGCCGGATTCTGATCTCGGAACATGGTATTTATACGAGGGAGCGGGAAGAGGAACTGATCAGGGCAAAATGGGTCAGGGGCATTTATAAAAACATATGGATCGACCAGTTTCACAAGATGTCTGGTCTGGCATACCAGGAGGCAGATCTGGTCACAAGTCTGTATGAGCATGCCAGAGAGCTGCAGATGGAGCTTGGCTGTCCGGCGGAAAAGACGGTGGTAACGCCGAACGGCATCGATACAAAAAAACTGGAACATCTGCCGCGGAAAAAGGAAGAGGATAAAAAGTATATTCATCTGGGAGCGATACTGCGTGTGACGCCAGTCAAAGATGTCAAAACGATGATTCAGGCGTTCGCATATGCGAAAGAACGGCAGCCCAGGCTGAAATTGTGGATCCTGGGACCGACGGATGAAGATCAGACGTATGCGCAGGAATGTTTTGAGCTGGTAGAGACGATGCAGATTCCGGATGTGGTATTTACCGGCAGGATCGATGTCCGGGATTATCTTGGACGTATGGATATTACCATACTGACAAGTATCAGCGAAGGACAGCCGCTTACCATTCTGGAGAGCTATGCGGCGCATTGTCCGGTGATTGCGACGGATGTGGGAAACTGCTCCGGACTGATCTACGGCGAAGACGATGCGTTTGGCCAGGCAGGTATCCTGACGCATGTTATGAATATCGACGAAATCTCGCAGGCAATGTTAGAACTTGCCGGTGACGCGAAAAAACGGGCGCAGATGGGCGAAAATGGCTATAGACGGCTGATGCATAAGTATCGGATCGGGCATATGCGGGCAGCGTATGAAAAGATATATCAGGATTTTGCAAACAATGCAGGACTGGCATATGAATCACAGAAACAGGGAGGAGACGAATGGCTGGAATCGGATTAAAACTGAACCGAATATTTGGAAAAGGCGCCATTTTATCACACATGCTCGGCGTTGGCTACAGCGCAGGGGTAACCATAACGCCGATGTTTGTCGTTATCGGCAATGTGCTGCTGATGGGGAAGGTGCTGGGATTTGACAGAGCAGGATACGCGGAACGCGAACTGTTTTCTGCGACACTGCTTTATTGTTTCATTTTTTCACTGCTGACGACTTCGCCGTTTCATGCGGTACTTTCCAGATATATGTCAGATGTCATATACGAGGAACGGTTTGAAGATATACTGCCGTGCTTTTATACGGGGCTGGTTATGAATGTGTTTGTCAGCGCTCTTTTGGGAATCCCGTTTTGTATATGGGAATATCTGAACGGGTACGTAAATATCTTGTATGTGTTTACCGGATTTCTTGGATATATGTCGCTTGTGCTTGTTTTCTATTCGATGCTGTATCTGTCGATCTGTAAAGATTATGCAAAAATTTCTCTGTATTTTTTGTTTGGGATGGCAGAGGCGTTTGTATTGTCTTTGCTGTTTGCATGGATCTTGCAGATGCGTGTGCCGTCTGCCATGCTTCTGGCTCTGGTCATCGGATTTTTTACGACTGCCTGTCTGGAGCTGGCGGCAGTCAGATATTATTTCAGGAAAAACAGCGGACGATACCGGGCGGTATTTTCTTATTTTAAGAAATATACGTCGTTAATCATTACAAATTTCTGCTATGCGTTAGGGTTGTATATTCATAATTTTATTTTTTGGCATACAGATCTTCGTATGGTTGTCGCGAATAGCTTTGTGTGTGCGCCTCCTTATGATATGGCTGCCTGTATCGCGATGTTTACCAATATATCTGCAACCGTTATTTTCATCGCACGGGTAGAGATGAACTTTCATGAAAAGTATAAAGCGTATTCTGAAGCGGTCATCGGCGGGCGCAGGGCAGATATCAAAAACTGCCAGAACCGGATGTTTCGTCAGCTGGCGCAGGAGCTTTTAAGTCTGGTGCGCATGCAGTTTATCCTTACGGTGACAATATTTTTACTTTGTGAGATATTCCTGCCGCAATATGGCATTTCGGCTCTGGTGATGCGTATCTATCCGTGTCTTGCAGCTGGATATTTTATTTTGTTCCTGATGTATGCAGAAATTATATTTTTATATTATTTTAATGATAATCTGGGAGCAATGCTTACCGCGATCAGCTTTGTGATTTCCACCGGAGTACTGAGCTACGGTGCGTCCGGACTGGAGCAGCACTGGTATGGCATAGGTGTCGCAGCGGGAGCGTTTATTGGATGGACGGTGGCGTATGCCAGATTAAAGTGGGTGGAAAAGCATATGGATGCGCATATATTTTGCCGGGGCACGATGATTCCGATCTGTCTGGGCGTACCGGAATCTTCAAAAGTGTATGATGTGCGTACAGCATCGGAAAGCGGGGTGGAGAAACAGCATGACTGATATATTGCAGCTGGCAGTGGTCGGCATGGGACTGATACTGTTTGTTATGGTCTTCGTATCGCTGGTCTGGCAGAAAATTACAGAGGGAATCGGCCTGCTGTGGTTCTTATTAGGCGGCGTACTGATTCTGACCGGAACGGCGCCCGGACT
Organism: uncultured Eubacterium sp.; assembly: GCA_910577225.1. Classification (GTDB taxonomy): domain Bacteria; phylum Bacillota; class Clostridia; order Lachnospirales; family Lachnospiraceae; genus Eubacterium_J. Next base: position 44,324 of record CAJTMV010000015.1, read on the forward strand.
AAACGACTGGATACATGTGGTGCCAAAGGAAGCGGCGCCTGCGCTTCTTCTGATTGCCGCGGTGCTGATAACGGCTTTGTTTTATATCAGCAGTCTGGTCTCCCAGCTGCTGCGGAAAAATCAGGAGCTGGCGATGCATGTGTCTTTGCTGAATCAGGAAAATGAAAGTATGTTGTATGAATTAAGAGAGCTGAGGGAATACCAGAAAGATGAAAATACTGTTTGTCGTTAATACGCTTGGACGTGCCGGAGCAGAGACGGCCTTGCTGGAGCTGCTTGACAGTCTGCAGCAGAAAGAATATCAGATATCCTTGTATGTGATGCTGGGTCAGGGAGAACTTGCGGACAGACTGCCGAAAAATGTCAGATTATTAAATAAGCATTATACAAATTGCTCCGTTCATACGGCAAAGGGAAGAATCCTGCTGGCGAAAACGGTGCTGGTCAGCTTTTTTAGAAATGGCAGACTGCTGCAAAAAGCCGGCGTTTTCATAAAAAATATGATGGAAATGATCAAAAAGCGGCAGATACAGACTGACAAGCTCTGCTGGAGCATTGTCGCGCAGGGAGCGGAAATACCGGACGAGACCTATGATCTGGCAGTCGCTTATCTGGAAGGCGCATCTACGTATTTTACTTCTGCATCTGTCAAAGCCGCAAAAAAAGCTGCGTTTTTGCATATCGATTATGCCAGGGCCGGTTATACGAGAGCGATGGACCGCGGGTGTTACGAGGCGTTCGACCGCATTTTTGCGGTGTCTGACGAGGTACGGGACCGGTTTTTGGAAATGTATCCGGAGTATGGCGATCGGCTGTATGTGTTTCACAATCTGGTGAATCAGAAAAAAATCCGGATGCTGGCAAAAGAGAGCGGGGGCTTTCCGGAAGATTTTAACGGCTATCGTATACTGACTGTCGGAAGATTAACCAGGCAGAAGGCATATGACCTTGCGCTCCGTGCGCTGTACCTGCTAAAACAGGAAGGACTTGCCGTGCGCTGGTATGTGCTGGGAGAGGGAGATCAGCGAAGTTCTTTGGAAAAACAACGCGCGTCGTTAAAATTAAAAGACGACTTTGTTTTTTGCGGAGCAGTGGAGAATCCGTATCCCTATTACAGGCAGTGTGATTTATACGTGCATGCAACGCGGTACGAAGGCAAGAGCATTGCGATTCAGGAGGCGCAGACGCTTGGCTGCGCGATACTGGCATCTGACTGCAGCGGCAATCGCGAACAGATCGAAGACGGCGTCGACGGCAGATTCTGTCCGCTTACGCCGGAAGGTATCGCGGCTGGCATCCGGGAGCTGTTAAACGAGAAAGAGCTGAGAATACGACTTGGAAAAGCGGCCGCAAAACGAACCATGCACGATAAGCAGGATCTGGCACAGCTGCTGGAATTACTATCACCGTCAGTGTTCCTCTGATCGTACGCGTGGCTGGGCAAACGGGGAGAGGTATGTTATGGGAAAAAGAGCGGACAAGGAAGTGCTGATTATTATACCGGCATATAATGAAGAAAAAAATATACGGAAAGTACTGGAAGATCTGCAGCAGAGGGATATTCAGAGTCTGGCGGATGTGCTTGTGATGAACGACGCTTCCGCGGATGAGACAAACTGGATCGTAAAACGAAGCAGCTTTCCGCATAAACTGGTAACGCACGTATTTAATCTCGGATATGGCAGTGCGCTGCAGCTCGGGTATAAATATGCAATTCGACGGGGGTATCGATATGTCATTCAGATGGATGCCGACGGGCAGCATGACGTATGTAATATCCCTAAAATATACGAGGCGCTGACATCGGCGGACGAACAGGGAAAAACGCCGGATATCGTGCTTTGCTCCCGCTATATGGAAGGCAGCGGCATTTATCAGACAACGGTTGTAAAAAGGCTGGCGCATGGCCTGTTTCAGCGTATGATCCGGCTGTTTTCAGGCAGGTGGATTACAGATACGACGACTGGTCTGCAGGGACTGAACTGGAGCGCGGTGTTGTATTATTCCAAATACGGCCATTTTGACGATCAGTATCCGGATGCGAATATGATACTTCAGATGCTGCTGCTTGGATTTCGGGTGAAGGAAATTCCGGCGGTGATGCATCCGCGTGTGACAGGCAAAAGCATGCATTCGGGATATAAGCCGTTTGTGTATATGTTTCGGATGTTTTTTAGTATGATAGCCATATATGTAAGGGTTCGCATGCTTCGGCTGAATACGGGAGGCTGCAGCGTCGGCGAGTTCTACGACCGTAACAACAGCGGAGGGACGCGGCAGTGACTGGTTTTGGAAATAAAGGGAAATGGAGATTTCAGAGGGTACGGCTGACAGAAAGTACGGATCAGCTGATTAATCCGTCCTGCGGCTGGTGCCGGATTTATACGGTTTCGCCAGATCAGCCTGTCGACCTGGAGGAATTGTACTGGAGTCTCAGGGAGAATGAGACACTGGTACAGGTAATGATTTTAATCGGTGCATATAAAAATCAGCAGTTTTCGCAGCAGGCGCTGCTGCGGCTGGAACAATTGTTTCGTTTTTTTGCAGATCATAAAAAAGAGATGATTGTACGTTTCGCTTACGACAATATCGGCCAGGGCCTGCTGGCAGAGCCGGAACAGTTTGCGCAGGTATTGACGCATATGAAACAGACAGGGCCGCTTCTGCGGTTATTTGCGGAAGATATTCTGGTTTTGCAGGGATTGTTTGTGGGCAGCTGGGGAGAAATGCACAGTTCCCGTTATTTGTCCAAAGAGAAGCTGATCACGCTGTCTGCAACGCTTCGGGAAACCATAGGGAAAAAGATACCGATTGCAGTACGCACACCGCGGCAGTGGCGTCTGCTGCATCTTCAGGATACCATATTACAGGATACAGATATGTGCATGTTTAATGACGGGATGTTTGGTTCCGCATCAGATCTTGGAACGTACGGGGTAAAAAACAGAAAAGACGCAGACTGGGAAGAGAGCTGGAACAGGGAAGACGAGCTGGCATTTATCGGGCAGATACATAAGCATCTGCCGTATGGCGGCGAGGCAGTAGGGAAAAAAGACGAAGGAAGTCTGAAAAACGCAGTCCGCCAGATGCGCCAGACGCATGTAAGATATCTCAACGCCGTGCATGATCAGGCGTGTATGGAACGCTGGAAACAGGAAATCTGCAAAGAAAAAGGAATCTGGAAAGGGAGGAACGGCCTTGACTATATCAGTGCGCATCTGGGTATCCGTCCGGTGATACGGAAAGTCTCAGGACGGGTACAGGACGGTCTGCATCTGGACATCGAGATAGAAAATACAGGGTTTGCAGGTCTTTTGGAAGAAGCGGAGCTGGTCATATCGGCAGAAGCAGAAGGCAGGCAGAGTCAGTCGATCTGCCTGCCGCTGCTTCCGCAGGATTTTATGCCGGGGATGCGCTGCAAAAAGAACTGTCAGTTCGCAAAAGAAATGGAAAGCGGCCGGTATCGTGTCTGCGTACAAATGCGCAGAAAACGGGACCGGCGACAGATCTGTATGGCGAACGAACCAGATCATGTCAAAGTACTGGCCGGTTTATTTTACAATTTGTAACGTAGCGATCGGATATCCAAAGGTATGATCGGCCTGCAGTGTATTGGCAAGCTGGATCTGTCTGTGCGAAACCGGATCGGTCAGCCGCAGCCAGACGGTATAATTACCGGGAGCATAATCGCGGCCGTTTATGGGAACGGAGACGGTTGTTTCCGAACCGGCCAGCCAGTGTCTGGTATCCGTGTCCAGTGGAAACGTCTGAGATTCGCCGGTCTGCGTATGGAGGAAAATCAGCTCCGCCGTTAATGCGCGATAACAGCTGGAAAATCCGCGATTGGCGACGGTCAGCTTCAAAACAGCCGGACCCTTTTGGGAGCGGTCGTACGTCAGGCTGGAATCGGTTATGGTAAATCGGTATCCAAGATGTCTTCCGATATAGTCCAACCCGTTCATGCCCTGAAAACAGTCGTCGCCATCGTAAGAAGCCAGCTCCCATTTCTGCAAAACGGCTTTGTCATGTTCTTTGCTTAAATAAGAGACATGCATATCACGCAGGGTACGAACAGCCGCGTCAAAGTCATTGTAAGGATTATCCATAACGACTTCGCCGCCGTTCGGAACCCAGTCGCACAAAGCGTTCTGAAATGCCAGTTCTTCGGCGCGGGCGCCTTTTACCGTAAAGTCGGACGCGGCCTTTGCAGCAGGCAGTACGTCGTGCCGGGACGATCCGTAAGTGCCAAGATCGGTTGCGGAGCCCAGCATACCGTCGTTAAACAGGCCGAATCCGGACGCGGGAGCAGACAGCGGTTCAAAGCTCTGCGCAATCGTACGCCAGTGCTGCGGCGTGCGTACGGACAGATACACCGATGGATCTGTGACATCCGAAAGACGCTGTGCCAGCATACGGACAGAAGCATCGGTCAGATGTACGGAGCCATGCATTTCCCCGTAATTACCGACAAAAATGCCCTGCATCAGATAAACGGAGCTGGTATGGCGGTTGACGACGGCGGCGGTCTGATTCATATGATTCAGGATGGTCTGCACAGACTGCGGTTCTGTCAGTGCCGCATGGCCGTTCCAGTCGTACAAAAAGCGGACAATCAGCTGATGTAGGGACTGCTCCCAGCTGGATAGAATCTGTTCGAGCTGGGACAGGGCCGTGTCAGATAATTCGCCGGAAACATAATTTTGAAGATTGATTTCCAGTAACGCGAGCTGACAGCCGGCGGAGTCTTTCTTATGTCTGTCGATGGTTTCCGCGGAGATGGGAATGTGGTCAGATAGCGTATATCCATACATCTGATACCATCCGCAGTAGGGATTGTCAAGCGCGTCTGCAGTTTCTTCGTATGCAGCCGGGGCATAGGTGAATACGTAATGATTTGCGTTGTAACAGGCAGCCAGAATGATCAGGCCGCTTGTAATGAGTGAAAGACCGGACAAAAGAACTGTCGGTATCAGTATGTTTTTTTTGATTTGTATATGCATCATATCGTCCTTTCTGTGTCTGTGCGGTATGCTGCGGCAGTGCCGTCAATCATCATAACACAGATCGAAGGGAAAAAGCAATGGATGAAGCGATGGATAAAACAGGAAATGAAAAGAAGGTTTGACGATGGCTGTAAGATTAAATAACGAACGAAATAACGAACTAAACAGCGAACTAAACAAAGAAGAAGAAAGTTTATTCGTGCTGCTGCGTACGGCAATGGGACAAAAAAATCCGGACAAAGCAGCGGACTGCAGCTGGGAAAAGCTGCTGGATCTGGCCAGGGCGCATGCCGTGTCTGCCATGCTGTACGATGTACTGGAACGCCAGCCGCATTTGCCGGAATTTGTAAAAGAGTGTGTGCAGAAGGATGCGCAGAGTACGGTGCTGTCCGGTTACCGTCTGTTGTTTTTAACCGCGTATCTGACCGAATCTTTAAAAAAACACGGAATTACGGCAGTCACATTAAAAGGCGCTGCCACGGCAGCGTTCTATCCTGTGCCGGAATATCGTAAGTCTGGCGACATCGATCTTTTGATCGTGCGCAGGGCAGACCTGAGACGTGCGGCTGCATGCTTGCAGGAGGAAGGGTTTCGGCTGCTGCCGGAGCAGCCGGCGCTGCATCATGTGCAGCTTGAGAACAGCGAAGGTATTTCGGTAGAGCTGCATCATTCGCTGACGGAACCGTTTGAGAATCAGAAGGTAAATGCGTATCTGAACAGGATTTTACCGGAATACGGCCGGCATATTGTGGAAAATCAGACATGGGGGCTTCGTCTGCTGCAGCCGTCGGATGCGTATCATGCGTTTTACCTGCTTGTGCATATGCTGCAGCACTTTCTGCGGGAAGGCTTCGGATTAAAAAATCTGTGCGACTGGACATTGTTCTGGAACAGAGACGTTCCGACTGCAGAAAAAACACGGTTTCAAACGCTGATCAGAGAAAGCGGGACGGCGCAGTTTGTACAAGTCGTTACTGCGGTATGCGTAAAGTATCTGGGACTTTCGGGAGAAAAAGCGGCGTTTTTGTCGTATGAGTCTGCGCGGGAAGAGGTTGTCGACGCGTTTTTGCGGGATGTGCTGGAAGCAGGCGAGTTCGGCCGGCTGGAAACGGACCGCATGGTTGCGATGCAGGGGACGGGCGTTTTGGCATATGTACAGGTATTTCAGCATCAGATGCATCTGAATTATCCGAAGGCGGGGCGTGTATTTGTATGCTGGCCGGTTTTGTGGATACTGACGCTGATACGGTTTTTGTATAATAACCGCAGGCTGCAACGGGCCCCGGTACGCCGGATTATGAAAAAAGCCGGAAGACGGAGTCAGCTTGTAAAGCAGATGCGTCTGTTTCGCTGACGCCTTTTATCCCTGTGCCTGTCCGTCATTTTGCCTGGAGCATACATGGCACAGACAGCCGGATCGACGATACGGACGGAAACAGGGATTTCTTCGGAGCATGGTTTTAAAATTGCTTTATGTGAGCGGCGCTTCTACTGTCAGACGATACAAAACGGATGGTAGATTCTCTGGCAATGATGCGGGATTCCAGTTCATACATGCATGGTTCTGCGCCATTGTTAATCTGCTCGAGCAGGATTTCTACCGATTTTTTTCCGATCTCATCCAAAGGCTGTGCCAGAGCAGTGAGCTTGGGACTGATTTCTCTGGCTAACAGGGAATTGTCAAAACCGGCGATGGCAATATCCTGCGGAACCGCATAACCAAATTCGCGGAAAGCCGTGATGGCTTCACAGGCGGTGATGTCATCGTTGGCCAGGTACGCCTCACAATGCAGGCCGGAATCTGCCGCATATTGTTTTACCAGCTGATAGACCATGCTGGCGTTCATATTTTTAGGCGCCGGACATTCGATTACGTCGGTCAGAGGAACCTGGCTGGCAGATAAATACTGCTGAAACCCCGCATATTTCATGGCGGAGGTTGATTCTTTGGTGGGACCGATATATCCTATTTTCTGAAAACCCATGTTCAGAAAGTGTCTGGCGATCTGCTGGCCTCCATGGTAATGGGAGACATATACGCTGCTAAATCCGTCCATTCGCTTGGTGATCATGACGGCCGGAACCTGCAGGCGCTGATAGGCAGGCAGACTTTTTTGCGCAGAAACCGGAACGGCAATGATCCCGTCTACTTTTCGCTGGCGCAGCTGGGTGAGAATATTTTTTTCCTTGTCCAGACTGCGGTGCGTGTTGCAGATAATAATACTATATCCTTCATAAAACGCCTGGTTTTCTATGGATTCTATAATTTCACTGAAAAAAGGGTAGGCAATTTCCGGAACCAGCAGGCCAATAATGTTCGTACGGTTTCCGGCCAGGCTTTGGGCGATAAGATTGGGTTCATAATCCAGTTCTTTCACCCAGTGGAGTACTTTTTGACGTGTCTCTGGCCGGACAGAAGGGTGATTGGAAAGAACTCTGGAAACTGTGACCCTGGAAACTCCCGCTTTGTCGGCAATATCCTGCATACTGACCACGGCAATCCCTCCTTTCTGTCTTTACAGAATCATGTGGTTCAGATTGATCGAAACAAAAAATGATCGTGAAATGTTACTGCTATCGTTACTGCGATCATAACTTTACATAAAAATATTTTAGTCCAGACACTCACGATTGTCAAGAATGAAAAGAGCCGCGCTTTTGGACGCGACGGACGGAAAGGGGGATTTACAATCGTGAAATAAGTAAAAGTGCCCCAGGATGGTCAGATCTTAAATTTTAGTTGCTCAGATGTACGGGTAAGGATATAATAGGAATTAGGAAAGGATGTGTTTTTATAGTGGAGAGATTAACATGGGAACAAATACAGGAACAATACCCAAATCAATGGGTAGGGCTGTCAGAAGTTCAATATATGGATAATGACGGGGTTTCTGTCGAGTCTGCCGTTGTAAAATATGCAGATAAAACAAAATCAGAGCTTACAAGGCTGGTATTAAAGGGCGAAATTATTTCACGCCATACAAATCCGGATGGACATTTACAATTTGGCATGGCGGGGGTATTATGAGACAGTTTACAATGAAATTGGATAAAAAACATCAAAGGCCCGTAGTAGTATTAAAAAACGGGCTTACGGCTTTGCTTGATACAGGGGCGTATATTCCGGTGTGGACAGATGATGAGGATATTCTTATTTCGTTTCTCGGGGCGGAATTAATCAGGAATAATGTACAAATGTCAGGTTTTGGCGGGGTTACATATGGAAACCTGTATAAAGTAAATATAGATGTAGGCGGTATTTTATACCCCAATATGCATATTATTGCAAATAATGATATTGATGCTTCTTTTAATTTTATACTAAGCGCAACAATGTTTGATGGATTGATTTATCAGATAGATACGGTTAATCATGTATTAAATATAGATGTGCCCGACACAGAGAGTGTTGTCCGAAACCTTAGAGTAGAGAGCAGAAATGGACAGCAATTTGTTCTGTGCAATGGGATAAAAACAAATTGAAAATTATTTCCTGGTTTTTTTGCGGCAGTATGGGTTAGTGACTGTCGCAGCGGGTCTGATCTGCAAGAATCCCCCGACTGTGTGGAAACACGGTTGGGGGATTTTGTTCTTCGTCCATGCGGACTTACAATCTCTTTCTGCCTATCGGCAATATAGCATACGGCATCGCTTATGCTTTCAGGCGCATCAGCGGATCGCCGGGCATCAGACTGCCAGAGGCTGCTGCTTCGACAGATGCCAGATCGTCCGAATTTGTAACGATCACCATGATGGTTGCAGGATGGCCGGCTGCCTTGATTTTTTCCAGATCCATGGTCAGCAGGAGGTCGCCTTTTTTCACCGACTGTCCTTCGCTGACATGACTCTTAAATCCGTCGCCCTTCATCGATACCGTATCGATACCTACATGGATCAGCAGTTCTACACCGCCTGCTTCAATACCGATGGCATGCAGCGTATCGGCGAGTTGGCTGATTGTGCCGTCCATAGGCGAGTACACTTTGCCGGTTTCCGGTTCGATACCGCAGCAGATTCCAAGGATACCTTCGGAAAATGTCGGGTCCGGAATGGATTCCATAGGAACGAATGTTCCTTTGGCTGCGGAGCCCAGTACGTCTGGGAACGGAGCAGGAGCCGGAGCTGGGGCCGGGGCATCTTTTTTTCCTTTGTTATCGGCTTCCATGACTTCCGGAGGTACTGCGAAGAACCAGCACAGGCAGAAGGCAGTAATAAAAACAGCAAGGGCAAGCACCACGTACATAATCAGCTGGGATGGACTATATATGTACAGCAGCATACCGGGAATTGTGGTAATACCATTGCCAGTGCCTTTCATTCCGAGCAGCATGGCAATCATACCAGCCACGCCGTTGATGGAGCAGCTGAGAAGGAACGGTTTCATGCCATAACGCAGGATAACGCCGAACAATGCGGGTTCGCCGATACCCAGCAGGGCCGATACCGTAGCGCTGGGACCGATGGCACGGATTTCTTTTTTTCTGGCCTTGATAGAGATGGCAAGACATACACCGGCTGAGGAAAAGCCGCACATACACAAAATAGCGTTAAAAGGATTGAAACCAGTGCTTGCCAGCAGGCTGATCTCCAGCATATTAAATATATGATGGACACCCGTAAGGGTGATAATAGACCAGAAAAAGCCGACGATCAGACCTCCGATACCCAGAGGAAGCTCCAGTGCGTATTCTACGATGACTAATAAAACGTTTTCCAGTGCGTGAAGGAGCGGTCCAATTACAAGCAATGAAAGAATCAGCATAATAAACAGCACCAGAAACGGGGTAATCATAAAGTCGAAAACTGCAGGAACTGTTTTGCGCAGTTTCTTTTCCAGCTTGCTGCCGATGACACCGGCTACAAAGGCTGGCAGGATACTTCCCTGATAGCCTACGATTGGTATAAAGCCAAAAAGCATCAGCGGTGTTACGCCGCTGGCAGGGTCTGCGACAGAGTAGGCGTTTGGCAGGGAGCCATTTACCAGCATCAGTCCCAGAATCAGTCCGAGAACCGGTGAGCCGCCAAATACGCGGAACGTGGACCAGCACACAATCGCAGGCAGAAAAGCGAACGTAGTGCCGGAAAGTACGTCTACCAGAACCTGAAACGTATTTGGAATATCGGCGTTGGTCATACCGAACAGAGCCAGGAAGTTGTTGTTAAGCAGAGCGCCTTTTAAGCCAAGGAAGAGACCGGTGGCTACCAGGGCTGGTATTACAGGTACAAAAACATCCCCAAAAGTACGAATGGCTTTCTGCAACTGGTTTTTACCGTCCATTTTGGCTTCTTTTGCTTCGCTTGCAGTAGTTTCCGCGATACCCAGCTGGGTAATCTGTTCATAGACACGGTTGACATGACCGGTGCCGAAGATAATCTGATACTGTCCGGCTGTGAAAAAGGTTCCTTTTACGGCGTCGATTTCTCCGACTTTTTCATCGTCGGCCAGAGAACGGTCTGCGACAATGAGACGCAGACGAGTGGCGCAGTGGGCGGCAGATTTGATGTTTTCTGAACCGCCTACGGCCTGAATGACTTCTTTTGCGATTTTTGCATAATCGTAGTTCATAGTTCCCTCCTTGAATTATTATTTCGATACATCAAAGAACATTACGAGATGTACGCGTGTTCATCATGAATGGAGGATAACACGCGGGTGATTACAAAGTCAATATAACAGACAAAAAAATTTAAAAAATGGCAGATTATACAAAAATCGATTCTGGATTTTGTTCAAAACAGAAAAAGAAGAAGGAGCGATTGACAGACAAATTTTTGAATTATATAATAAACAGAATGAAAGCGAGTTCATTTAAGATTGTGAATGGAGGTTACCATGGATCAGAAATTAATTTTTTTGGATATTGACGGTACTCTGACCGAACCAGGGAAAAATGTCCCGCCCCCATCTGCGGTTGAGGCGGTTCAGCGGGCAAGAGAGAACGGGCACAAAGTAGTATTGTGTTCCGGACGGAATTACGGGATGCTGTTTCCTGTGATGCAGTATGGCTTTGACGGACTGGTTGCAAGTGCCGGCGGTTATATCGAGTATAACGGCCAGGTGGTTTATGACTGTCCAATGACCCCGGAGCAGCAGGCAAGGGTACTGGATATTTTCAGGGAAAGCGGCATTTTCCGTACCATAGGGGGCAGGAATCATAGCTATACGGACGAGGGTTTCAAGGAATTTCTGGCAGAAAATATACAATCCAAAGCCAACAGCGAGCTGCTGCGGTGGCGGATTCAGATTGAAAATGAACTGGGTATCCGTCCGATGTCTGAATACGATGGCGAACCGGTCTACGGGATGGCGTTTATGAGCCGCGGGGCAGAGCGTCTGAAAAAACCGATGCAGATGCTGCAGGAAGAGTTTGATTTTTGTATACAGGATGAAGATGCCTGCGGTATTGTGAATGGAGAACTCTCGGGCAAGGATTTTGATAAAGGGAAGGCAGTGGAGAGGTTATGTGAGTTTTTGGGCATTTCCACAGAGGATACGATTGCGGTTGGAGACAGCATGAATGATCTGGAAATGCTTCAGTCCGCGGGAACCGGCGTCTGTATGGCCGACGGCAGTCCGGCTCTTTTAAAGATTGCCGATATGGTATGCCCGTCAGTAACAGAAGACGGCCTTTACAGCGCGTTTGAAAAACTGAATTTACTTTAAGAAAGCAGGTGATAAGAATGACCAGTAAAGAAGAAAAACTGTTCCAGGACCGTATGTCGCGCCATATCGATGAACTGCGCTGGCTGTATATGGAGCTTTATGACAATGGTTCCATGTTTGCCGAGCTGTGTCAGAAACTCTATGATTATGCTGCCGAACGGTCAGCAGCATTGAAAAAACGGGATCTGGAGAGAGAAGAAAATCCGGACTGGTACAAATCCAATTCGCTTACAGGCATGATGATGTACATAGATAATTTTGCCGGAAATCTGAACGGACTGCGGGAAAAGCTGCCGTACGTTGAGCAGGCGGGCGTAAATCTTTTGCATCTGATGCCGTTTTTGGATACAGTGGCGGAACGCAGCGACGGCGGCTATGCTGTGGCGGATTTTCGTAAAGTCAGGGCTGATCTGGGAACGATGGAAGATTTGGAACAACTGGCGGATGTATGCCATAAAAAAGGAATCAGTCTGTGTATGGACTTTGTCATGAACCATACCAGCCAGGACCACGAATGGGCGCAAAGAGCCCGTCAGGGAGACGGGGAATATATGAGCCGGTATTTCTTTTATTCGGATCCTGCCATACCTGCAGAGTATGAGAAGACCGTACCGCAGGTATTTCCTTCTACCGCGCCGGGAAATTTTACCTGGCTGGATGACTGTAACCATTATGTCATGACTTCCTTTTATCCTTACCAGTGGGATTTGAACTATCAGAATCCACGGGTATTCAACGAGATGATGTATAATTTTCTCTTTCTGGCGAACAAAGGTATGGATATGATTCGTATCGATGCCGTGCCGTACATATGGAAAGAGCTGGGAACGGATTGCCGAAACCTTCCGCAGGTTCATACGATCGTCCGTATGATGCGCATCATCGGTGAAATTGTCTGTCCGGGCGTGATCCTGCTGGGCGAGGTGGTCATGGAACCGGTCAAGGTAGTTCCGTATTTTGGAAGTATCGACAAACCGGAGTGCCATCTGTTATACAATGTGACCACGATGTGTACGACATGGCATACGGTGGCTACCAGAGATATGCGTCTGCTTCGCAGGCAGCTGGATGCGGTCAATGCGCTGCCAAAGAAATATGTATTTCTGAATTATCTCCGCTGTCACGATGATATCGGCTGGGGGCTGGATTATGAATGGCTGAAACAGAGCTTTGGTACAGATGAAGTACTCCATAAGCGGTACCTGAACGATTACTTCCAGGGATTTACAGGCGACAGCAACAGCCGGGGCGAGCTGTACAATGATGATATTGCCAGCGGCGACGCCCGCCTCTGCGGTACAACGGCAAGTCTGTGCGGCATTGAAAAGGCAGGATTTGAACAGGATCATGCAGCGATGGAACGGGCGGTATGCTTCGATCTGACACTGCATGCCATGATGTTTATGCAGACCGGCATTCCAATGTTATACAGTGGGGACGAACTGGCTCAGGTAAATGATTACAGCTATAAAGACGATCCGAAAAAAGCAGCTGACAGTCGTTATCTGCACCGGGGCAAAATGAGATGGGAGCTTTCGGAGCGTATGCATGATCTGGAGACTCCTGAGGGAAGAGTATTTTGCGGACTGAACGCATTGCTCGCTCTGCGCGGAACCTGTCCGGCGTTTGGAACGGAGGCGGATGTGTGGACGCTGGATACGGGCGACGATGGTCTGCTCGCTATCGGACGGTATGCGGATGGACAAAAAATTATAGGCGTATTTAATTTCACGGAGTGGGATAAGACCGTTACGTTTCCGCATGATTCCGGCGAATTTAAGGATATGCTGACAGATAAGAGTTATGTGCTGCAGGATCTGTCTGTTCCGGCGTACGGTTTTTATTATCTGGAGCAAAGGAGTGAAGCGTAAATATGGCGATAATCATCGATGATGAGAACAGGATTTTTACATTACAGACCCAAAATACAACCTATCAGATGAAGGCAGATACACAGAATGTTCTGCTGCATACGTATTACGGGGAAAAAACGGATCACAGTGACAAATCTCTTTTGATTTACCGGGCAGACAGAGGTTTTTCAGGCAATCCATATGAAATAGGAAAGCGTGACAGGACCTATTCCCTGGATTCTCTTCCGCAGGAATACAGCAGTTTTGGAACCGGCGATTACAGGATCACTTCCTTAAGAGTACAGAATCAAGACGGAAGTCAGGCGGCGGAGCTGCGCTATGCCGGATACCGTGTACAGAAAGGGAAATATGATATTCCAGGACTTCCGGCGGCGTATGCACAAAATGAAGAAGCGGAAACGCTGATCATCCGGCTGGCTGACGCATATTCCGGCCTGGAGGCAGAGCTTTATTACGGGATACTGGAAGAGATGGATATCATTACCAGGGCTGTCAAAATAACCAATTACGGAAAAGAAGACGTGATTTTAAATAAGGCAGCCAGTATGAATCTTGACTGGGAGTACGGCGATTTTGAGTGGATATCTTTTTATGGAAGGCACAGCATGGAGATGAACTTTCAAAGAGAAAAGATCCATCATGGCATACAGGCGATTGGAAGTGTCCGGGGATCCAGCAGCCATCAGTACAATCCTTTTGCCATAGTATGTGAAAAAGGCTCGAATGAAACAATGGGGAGCTGCTATGGTTTTTCATTTGTTTACAGCGGGGAATTTTTGATCGAGGCAGAGAAGGATCAGCTTGACAGAACCAGACTGATCTGCGGGATTCATCCGGATAATTTCTCCTGGAAGCTGCAAAACGGCGATATGCTCTGGCTGCCGGAAGTAATCATGACGCACAGCAGCAGCGGAACAGGAAAGCTAAGCAGAAATTTACATAAGGTAATCAGGGAGCATATCTGTCGGGGAAAATGGAAAAACAGTCGCTGCCCGATATTAATTAATAACTGGGAGGCAACTTATTTTAAATTTAACGGAGAAAAACTGACAGAAATCGCAAAACAGGCAAAGCAGCTGGGAATAGAATTGTTTGCACTGGATGACGGCTGGTTTGGAAACAGGGAAGATGACAGTTCCGGACTGGGCGACTGGTTTGCGAATGAAAAGAAACTTGGCTGTACGTTAAAGGAGCTGGCAGAGCGTATTACCGCAGAAGGGATGCAGTTCGGCATCTGGCTGGAGCCGGAAGGAATATCCGAAGACAGCGACTTATACAGACGCCACCCGGACTGGGCAGTAGGAATTCCCGGAAGAAAAGCCTGCCTGAGCAGATGTCAGTGGATTTTGGATTTTTCCAGAAAAGACGTACAGGATTACATTATAGAACGAATTTCGAAGCTGCTCGACGGGATACCGGTTTCATATGTGAAATGGGACTGCAATCGGGCAATCTGTGATAAATTCAGCAGACTGCTGGACAGCGGCCGGCAGGGAGAGTTTGCTCACAGATATGTGCTGGGACTGTACAGGGTATTGGAAGAACTGACAGAAAAATTTCCGGAAATATTGTTTGAAGGCTGCGGCGGAGGCGGGGGCCGGTTTGATGCCGGCATGCTTTACTATATGCCGCAGTCATGGGGCAGCGATACTACAGATGCGATTGAAAGACTGAGCATTCAGTACGGGGCTTCTTTTGGATATCCGGTTTCTGCGATGGGAACGCATGTCTCGACATCCCCGAATCATCAGACCGGACGGGCAGTACCGCTTTCTACAAGAGGGTGTGTGGCGATGGCAGGCACGTTTGGCTATGAACTGGACATCAGCACACTGACACAGGAAGAAAAGGCGGAAGTAAAAGAGCAGATAAGCAGATTTAAAAAATATTACGAGCTCATACAGTATGGCGAATATTATAGGATATCCAGTCCATATGAAGGTACGTGCACCGTATGGGAAATCGCGGACCCGTCCGGCAGGGAAGCGATGGTCAGCGCCGTTTATCATCATGCGCAGGCCAATCCGGCGCCGGTCAGAGTAAAAGTGCAGGGATTAAAGGATGAAGCCGGCTATCAGCTGTTTCTGAACGAGGACCTGAAAGAAAAATATCCCGGAAGGCGGCTGCCATATGGATTTGGTTCCGGTGAAGTCTTAAGCGGCGCTGCATTAAAGCAGTTTGGCTTTGTTGTGCCAGAAGCGATAAACGGGTTTCAGGCATGGCAGATTCATATCAAAGAATGTCAGCCGGTCATTGAAACAGGCGGACGCTGCGTATAGACGGCGTATTTCTGACAGGCAGAGTGATTCAAATATTTAGGAGTTGTAAAACGTTGTAGGATGCGTTTGGCAGGCGTATTGCAGTTCACGGTGAACGTGTGCTGCGGTACGCCTTTTTCGTTTGCCGGCAGGGAAAGGCGGTAACCGTTTTATGGAGGTATCTGCATGGCTGTGAAAGGGAATCGTTTTCGTATAAGGAAATCATGTTGCAGATGTTTTTTTGCCGGGAGTATGGTAAAATGATAAAGGGGTTTCCTGCAAAGGTGATTTTGCAGGGACAGGAACCAGAAAAAAGCGAAAAGAAATACAGGTTAAAATACTGTTCGATCATAAAGCAGAAATCAGAGAAAGGAGAAGGACACGAAATGAAAACCGGAAAAAAGAAACTCCCAGTCGGAATTGAAAATTTTGAAGAAATACGGATGAAAGGTTTTTATTATGTAGACAGAACCAGATTGATCAGGGAACTGCTTGAGAACTGGGGAAAGGTAACTTTGTTTACCCGACCGAGAAGATTTGGAAAGTCTCTGAATATGAGCATGCTGAAAAGTTTCTTTGAACCGGGCGGCAGGAAAGAAGTTTTTCAGGGACTGGCAATTTCAAAAGAGGTTTCTTTATGTGAAGAGTATATGGGGAAATTTCCGGTAATTTCGATGTCCCTGAAAGAAATCGACGCAGATTCTTTTGATACTGCAAGGGAACTGGCGATTCAGATGATCAATGGGCAGGCCCGTCGATTCCAGTATCTTTTGGACAGCAAACGTCTTACATCTTATGACAGGGAAGCATATACTGCGCTGCTGCGGGCAGATATGAGTGAAGCTGTTTTATACGGCAGCCTGAAAGTGTTGTCGGAACTGTTGGAAAAGCATTATGGCCGAAAAGTGATTCTTTTGCTCGATGAGTATGATGTTCCGTTATCAAAAGCGCTTGATCAGGGATATTATGACGCCATGCTTTTGCTGATTCGCAATCTGTTTCAGCAGGCGCTCAAGACGAATGATTGTCTGGAATTTGCAGTACTGACCGGCTGCATGCGCATTTCAAAAGAAAGTATATTTACCGGATTGAATAATTTGCGTGTGTTATCTGTTGCGGATGTGGAGTTTGGCGAATATTTTGGATTTACGGACGGGGAAGTAAAAGAGCTGCTGGAATATTATAACCTTTCCGAAAGCTATGAGGATGTCAGGAAATGGTATGACGGATATCAGTTCGGTCATACAGAAGTATATTGTCCATGGGACGTAATATGTCATTGTAATAAGCTCTGTGCAGACAGCGGCGCTCAGCCGCAAAATTATTGGTCCAATACGAGCAATAATGACGTGGTGAAGAAGTTTATACAAAGTGCAGATATTGGCACGACAAAGGATGAAATTGAAAAACTGGTTGCAGGAGAGGTTATTAAAAAGGAAATTCATCAGGAACTGACTTATAAAGAGACGTATCATTCTATCGATCATATATGGAGCGTTCTTTTTACCTCTGGTTATCTTACGATGCGGGGAAAGGCTGAAGGGAAAAAAATTTGTCTGGCGATACCCAATATGGAGATTCGTGAGATTTTCACAGATCAGATTATGGAGTTTTTTAAAGAAAGCATAAGAAAGAATGGGGTTGCCGTAAACGCTTTTTGCGACGCGCTCCAAAGTGGAGACGCACAAAAAGTGGAAAAAGGATTTTCGGATTATTTGCGAAAGACGATTGGTATTCGGGATACATTTGTAAAAAAACCAATGAAAGAAAACTTTTACCATGGGATTCTTTTGGGACTTCTGGGTTATAAGGATACATGGATCCTGTCATCGAACGAGGAATCCGGAGATGGATACGGTGATATTCTTGTGAGGAGCGAGGATGAAGCATTCGGTATCGTGATCGAGGTGAAATATGCAGAGGACGGTAGAATGGAGCAAACCTGCAAAGAGGCGATGAAACAGATAGAAAGCAGACGCTATGAGGAAGTACTTCTGAAAGAGGGAATAGAACATATTTTAAAATATGGGATTGCGTGCTATAAAAAGCGCTGTAAGGTTATCTCTCATAATACAGACGATAAAAACGAACACGATGCTGTATGTTAGCAGAAAAAATCATCATGTGGAGGAGGTATACGATGAAACAAGAATGCATAATATGCGGCGCGCCGCTTCATTAAAAAAACTGATGGATCAGCCGTTTTGTCATATGCATGGGCCGGAACACCACGTGATGACGGGGGCTTCGTTACTGACCGCTTATAAGAACGCTGGAGGCGATATCGATCTAAAGCAGGCACTGGTCGAAATGACGAACCGGGGGAAAAGCGCTGAAACAATCAGAAGTAATATGCAGTTATGCAGCGCAAAATAATCAGTGCATTGGCAAACGCTGTCCGTTTGCAAAGGGAAACCACTGAGTATGACATGGGACTGACTATATTCTGCGCTGATTTTTCTGGGTGAGACATCCTGTTTTTTATTACGGTTCGGTTTCTCCCAATTCTTCTGAAGCAGTATCGTCTTTTACGATTTCCCAGCGCACTTCATATTCCGTGCCAATCGTATCTGCAATATTATTCACATAATTCAGTAATAAAGTCCGTGCCCGTTCCTGTGCCTGCAGCAGCAACGATTCGTCCTTCTGCGCTTCTTCCAGCATCGTTTGCTGGGCTTTTTCAAACGCGTCTGTCTGGTCCTGCGCGGTGATCTTCTCAGCGCCCAGTCCTGTTTGTTCCGTATAAAAGGTATCTTCGGATAATGACGTTTCGTCTATCTTACAGCTGATAATTTTCGCTTCCGGCAAAGTGATCGTAACGACCTGACCGGTAATCTGAAGATCCAGCCTGCTGATGTCGATGCCTATTTTTACAATACCGGAATATTCCATCCATAGTTTTTTGTTCGTGTTCCAAAATAATACTTTCTTATCGGTACTTGATTTGGCCGTATTATGGTAATAACATTCCAGGGTAGCCAGTTCGCAGACAGACCGCAGCTGTCCGGTCGTTAACTGTTCTGCGGCAGGCGGCTGTTCTTTGGACTGCGTGCTCTTGTGACTGCAGCCGGTGAGCGTAACGGACAGTATCATAAGAAAACCGGCGCAGAATCGGGTGATTCGGTTGGTAAGATTTTTATTCTTCATAATGATATCCTCCGGATCCGATGATTTTGAGGGAATAATCCTTATTCTGATCTAAAAATGGCTGTGTCAGCGCCCTGACCGTGTTGATGGCATTTTCCTGCGCCAGCTCATACAACAGCCGGTTCGTTTTGCATTCTGCCTCAGCGTCCGCCTTACATGCCGGAAGAGCTGTAATCGAGACGTGTTCGTCATTGGCGTCGTGATCTGCAAATATATAATCCAAAGAGCCGGGATCGATTGCAATATCCGTAATTGTAACCTCCGGCAGCGTAACGACCAGTATATTTTTTTCCGTGTCTGGATGGCTGCCTTTGCCGCTGTCTGTTTGTGTTTCCTGACTGGTCTGGAGCGAAACCGTTATTTTTTCCATATCGATGCCGATGCTTACTTTGGCGTTGTAGGCAGCGTAATAAAGCAAATGATCGGCATCGTTTCGTATGGCTGCCACACCGTTATAAGTAACCTGATAGGTGGATAGTTCGCTGATTTTCAGCGTTTTTTCCAGACGGGACGAAGTTTCTGTCGTAGTGACCGGCTGTCTGGACGTATCGTCGATCGAACGGCGCCAGAGAAAGCAGACGAACAGAATCAGTAATGTGGCGGCGATCAGTGTGCGGATAAATCTGGTAATATCTCTAAGACCAGTGGGTCTGTTGTGTTCTTCAGTATGTTGTTCAGACGCCATGTGCATTCCTCCTGTATGTGCGGGTTTATGATGTCACTATTTTATCATAGCAGGAAATTCTGCACAAGGAATTGTTTTTTGAAATAAACAGTATAAAACAGTTGACAACAGTTCAATACTGTTATATACTGTTTACAACGAAGGAGGGAATCCATGAATATCATTATTAATAATTCTTCGATGCAGCCGATTTATGAGCAGATTGTTTATCAGATCAAGGCAAAGATTATGAATGGAGAATTAAAAGAAGAAACTATGCTCCCGTCAGTTCGTACGTTAGCGAAAGAGATCAAAGTCAGTGCACTGACTGTAAAAAAGGCATACGATGCGCTGGAAGAAGAAGGATTTGTGATTACAGTACATGGAAAAGGCAGTTTTATTACACTTGCAAACCAGGCGCTTATGCTGGAGGAGAAGAAAAAAGAAGTAGAGGCCGATTTGGAGATGGCCATCCGAAAAGGCAGAAGCTGTGGGATGAACAATGAGGAGCTGACAGAATTATTTCAGATTGTGCTGGAGGATTAGAAAATGCTGAGATTAGACAAAGTACAAAAACATTATGCAGATTTTACACTGGAATGTTCGATGCGCGTGCAAAAAGGATGCGTGACAGGGCTGATTGGAAAAAATGGAGCTGGAAAAAGTACGACGTTCAAACTGATTCTGGGACTGATCGATCTGGACGCAGGATCGATACAGGTAATGGGAAAGCCGGTAGAGAAACTTGGCAGGCAGGACAAAGAAAAGACAGGAGTCGTACTGGCAGATTCCGGATTCAGCGGTTATCTGATGATCAGGGATATCATTCCGATAATGGCAGCGATTTACCACAGATTTGACAAAGAAGATTTTGTGAAAAAATGTAAACAGTTCCAGCTGCCGTTAAACAAACAGATCAAAGAATTTTCCACCGGAATGAAACGAAAGCTCCAGGTACTGGCAGCGATTTCCCATCATGCAGATCTGCTTGTTTTAGACGAACCGACCGCCGGACTGGATGTCGTCGCCAGAGATGAGCTGCTGGGACTCTTGAGAGAATATATGGAGAAGGAAGGACGCTCGATTCTGATCAGCTCCCATATATCCGGAGATCTGGAAGGATTTTGCGACGATCTTTATATGATCGACGATGGAAAAATCATATTGCATGAAGAGACGGATATTCTGCTTTCTGAATATGCATTGCTGAAAATGACACGGCAGCAGTATGAAGATATGGATAAGACCTATGTGCTGCGTTCGAAACAGGAGCCTTTTGGCGTCAGCTGTCTGACAAACCAGAAACAGTTTTATCTGGAAAATTATCCGCAGATAGCGGTTGAAAAAGGAAATATTGACGAACTGATTATGATGATGGTACGAGGTGAGGGAAAATGAAAGGATTACTGATTAAAGATTTTAAACTGATAAAAACACAGAAACTATTTATATTAATTATTACGGCAATCTGCGGCTATCTGCTGGCAGTTGGAAAAATGGAGTTTGCGATGATTTATTCGGCGATCATATTTTCCATGCTTGTAGTCAGTACGGTTAATTATGACGATCAGGACAATGGAATGGGTTATTTGTTTACATTGCCAGTCAGCCGGAAGGGATATGTATTAGAGAAATATGTATTCGGAATCCTTCTTATGGGATTGGCACTGACGGTCGGGAGTATTTTACTGGCGATCATCTCAATCGTAAAATCGGCAGCTTATACATCAGAAGATCTGTTTGACGCAGTTTGGGGCTTTTGGATGACCGGATCGTTTATTTTATCCGCAACCCTGCCGTTTCAGATTAAATATGGAGCTGAAAAAGGCAGGATTGCGCTTGCAATTACAATTCTTTGTGTTGGCGTCGCAGGATATGTGATACAGGAAGCAGTGAAAGCGTTTGATATCGACATATCAGCGTTTGCTGAGCCGTTGCTGCATGCCAGCGCGATACAGACAGCCGTTTTGCTGACTGTCCTGATTGTGGTTATGCTGGGCATTTCGTATCTGATATCGGTATCGTTTATGAAAAAAAGGCAGTTTTAAGAATATTCGCTTACAAAACAAGCCCAATCCGATACACTACAAATGTAACGACCCATGCTACCACAAGCTGAAATACCGTTACAAACGCCGTCCATCTCCAGCTGTCAGACTCTTTGTGTATCGTAGCCAGTGTCGCTGCACACGGCACATACAGCAGACAAAATACCATCAGGCAAAATGCATTCAGAGGCCCAAATCCAATGCCGGATAACACTTCTGAAAAGGCAGCCATTCCGGAAGCTGAGTTGGCATTTACAATTCCAAATAAAACGGCGCAGCTGGACACCACGACTTCTTTTGCGGATATCCCTGCGATGAGCGCGACGGCAATCTGCCAGAATCCAAGGCCGACAGGGGCAAAAACAGGAACAAGCAGCCTGCCGATCATGGCCCCAAAGCCTTCGGACATATCCGGAGCGTATCCTTGCGGGCCGAAATTTAAAAGTATCCAGATCAGCAGTGTCGCAAGAAAGATCGTGGTTCCTGCTTTTCCAAGGTAATCTTTGACTTTGTCCCATACGTAGATGCTGATCGTGCGGGCATCCGGCAGCTTGTATTCCGGCAGCTCGATCAGCAGATAGTTCGCGCTTTTTTCTCGATCCAGCAGATGCAGAAGGACAGAGACCGCAATCGCCACGACAATACCGATCAGATACATCGAATAGGCGGCAAGCATGGCATGCCGGCCGAAAAACATCTCTGCGAACAGGATATAAATGGTCAGACGTGCGTTACAGCTCATAAAAGGAGTGACCAGCATGACTTTGTAGCGATCTCTTTTGCTTTCCAGCGCACGGGATGCCATAATTGCCGGAACGGTACAGCCAAAACCGAGCAGCATCGGGATAAAAGCCTTACCGGACAGTCCGAGCCGGCTCATCAGTCCTTCCATAATATAGGCGACACGGGCCATATAACCGCTGTCTTCCAAAAAGGCAAGAGCCAGAAACAGGATAAAAATATTTGGCAGGAACGTGATGATCGTACCGACGCCTCCGATGATACCTTCTACAACGAGCGATTCCAATATGGGACTTGTGTGCATGGCACGCAGACCGTGTACCGCGACGGAGGATATTCCGTCGATGGCTGATTCAAAATATCCCTTGATCCAGTCGCCGACCGCAAAGGTCAGGAAAAATACGACGGCCATAATACCAAGGAAAATCGGGATACCAAAGATTCGGTGTGTGAAAGCCTGATCGATTCGTTCGGTAAACTGATCCTGTCTTTTTTTGTGCAGCAGCGTTTCATCGATAATTTCTTCGATAAAATCATATTTTTCGTTGATAATCTGTGATTCATAATTTTGCTGCAGGATTTCCGGCAGATCCAAAGGATATTTTTCAGAAACTTCGGTATCGTGTTCCAGCAGTTTGATCGCATGCCAGCGATAGTTGGTAATGTCCGGATATTTGTTATGTAGCGCGGATATGATCTGGTCGATATGATCTTCCAGCTGGTCCGAATAGACCATGGCAAATTCGGAATGATGATTATGTGCATGGTGTGCGGACTCTTTATGATGATGAATCAGGCTGTCCGGATCTGTGCAGCCTTTGTGGTGGGCGGCTGCGTGCAGCAGAGAATCCAGTCCGGTACGTTTCCTGGCGGATACCGGAATCACCGGGATGCCAAGCATTTCCGGCAGACGGTGCAGATCGATCTCCATCCCGCGTTTTTCCACGATATCCATCATATTAAGAGCCAGCACGACAGGCTTGCCCAGCTCCAGAATCTGCAGGGTCAGGTACAGATTTCGTTCCAGCGAGGAAGCGTCTGCGACATTGATAATGACATCGACTTCATCGCTGAGTATAAACTGTCTGGAGACTTTTTCTTCCATCGTATAGGAAGTCAGGCTGTAAGTACCCGGCAGGTCTACGAGACGAATGTTCAGATCGTGGTCGCGAATGGCGCTTTCTACTTTTTCAACCGTAACGCCGGGCCAGTTGGCGACTTTTAGGTTGGCTCCGGTATAGGCATTAAATAATGTAGTTTTTCCGCAGTTTGGGTTGCCGATAAATCCAATCGTTAAGTTTTCTTTCAAGCTGTTCACCTCATTTCACGTACGGTAATATTTTTCGTCATATTGCAGCCAAGCGCAAATCTGGTACCGCGCAGTTTGATAATCATAATCCCTTTTCCTTTCCGGTTTAATACGGAAATTACAGATTCTTTTGTCATGCCAAGCGCTTCCAGCCGGCGTTCCATCTGAAAGGGCAGACAGATGTGTTCGACGATACAGCTTTGTCCTTTTTGTATATCTTTTAAAAGCATGTGTAGATACCTCCTGCTTTGATGCTGTGTTCAAGGGTTCGTTTTTATTATAAACCTATCCGGCAGGTTGCGCAATATGAACGGATGGGGGGTAAATGTGCGGATCGGAATCGTCTTTGTATATTATATACAATTAAAAGTATACAAATTTAGATAAATGCGACAAAATTTAAATTTGGGGATGGACAGAAAAATAAATATATAGTAAAATTTACTGTAGGAAAACGAAAGCACATACCAGGTTGTAACTTTAGGTAGGCAAAACTGGATTGTACTCATAGAGAGACAGAAAAGATCTGATTATTTTGTAATGAGTATAATGCAGTTATTTTTATGTTGCAAAATCAAGGAGGAAAAAATTTATGAAATCATTTAACTACGTAATCACCGATGAACAGGGCGTACATGCAAGACCAGCCGGAATACTTGTAAAAGAAGCTAAAAAATATGCTTCAAAAATCACAATCAGCGCCGGCGGCAAAAATGCTGAGGCTACAAAGCTGATGGCAATTATGAGCATGGGTATTAAAAAAGGTACAGAAATTACTGTTTCCGTAGAAGGTGACGACGAAGAAGCTGCAGCAGCAGAAATGGAAAAATTTTTCCAGGAAAATCTGTAAAGCATAGCGATAATTTGTAAAAAGACGCAGGATAAGAGGAAAACAGCAGTCTGCCGCATTTGGGTGAATGGAAAAGATTCCCCGGTGCGGCAGCTTTGTATTTTAAAATCAAACGGGAATGGGGAAAGAAATGGGTAAAGCGTTATATTTTGATGTAGATGGAACACTTGTAAATTTTCAGGGAAAAATGCCCGGGTCCGCGGCAGCTGCGTTAAAAAAAGCACAGCAAAACGGCCATCAGATTGTGCTTTGCAGCGGCCGCTCCAGAATACAGATCTATCCGTGGCTGGTGGAGCTGGGGTTTGACGGAATCGTGGCGGCGACAGGCGCTTATGTGGAGTGCGGCGGAAACGTGATATACAGACATCTGATGCCAAAAGATCAGATTCGTGCGGTTACGGCGATTTTGGACGAAGCGGACGCCTGTTATTCAGCGCAGGCAGAAAACCGAATGATCACATCAGTCAGCCATAAGAAGCGTCAGATGGCCAGATTTCAGGAGCTGGGCGATGAAGAAATGATCGATCAGATCTGGCAGCATCTGGAGCTTTCCGAGCATCTGGAGCAGTGCGAGGGCATTGAAAAGATTGTTTATTATGAGTCTCAGATGCCGGTACAGACGATTCGGGAACGCTTATCGGATATTTGTGATGTGACAGAATCCAGCTTTGAATCAGAAAAAAGCGATTCCGGAGAAATCACATGCAGGGGAATTAATAAGGCCTGCGGAATGAGTAAATATAACGCGTACACAAAAATTGCGCAGGCAGATACGATCGCGTTCGGAGACGGGCCAAATGATTTTGATATGCTCGAATACGCGTCGATTGGAGTAGCGATGGGGAATGCCGTGGACGGACTCAAAGACCGGGCGGATTTTGTGACAAAAGATATCGATGAAGACGGAATCGCATATGCGCTCGAGCAGCTGGGACTGATCTAAAGACCGACAGAAACGCAGACACAATATTGCACAAACACGCAGTCCGTCTGCCGTAAAGCGTGACAGAACGGAGAATTTATCCCCAATCTGGTCAGTGCAGCCCGCTGCATCTTTTAAATTTGGGATAAATTCTCCGCAAAATGTGAAGCACAGTACCGCAAGATATTTGGCTTACAGCGGGATTTTTAATACCTGCCCGATGTTGAGCATATCCCCGGACAGTCCGTTCAGGTTTTTAATCGCATTCACGGTCGTATTGTATTTTTCGGCAATGAGCCAGAGGGAATCGCCGGGTCTGACCGTATATTCGGTATAAGAGACAGACTGGGACGAAGGTATTTTCAAAATCTGGCCGACATTTAACAGGTTGCCGGACAGTCCGTTCAGCTGGCGGATCGCTTCGACCGTCGTATTGTACTTTTGTGCAATGAGCCAGAGGGAATCGCCGGGTTTTACCGTATATTGGATGGTCGATGTCTGCTGTGATGTCGGAATGTACAATACCTGCCCGATGTTGAGCATATCCCCGGACAAGCCGTTGCGGTTTTTGATGGCCTGCACCGTTGTGTTATATTTTTGGGCGATCAGCCATAAGCTGTCGCCTGGCTGTACCACATAACGGATGGCGTCCGTATCCGGAATATTTCCTGGAATATTGTTCTGAATGCCCTGATAAGTATGGTAAAGCGAGTCCCAGGTATTTGCTCCGACAATACCGTCGGGATCCAGGCGCATCAGGCGCTGAAACGCAATGACAGACCGCTTGGTGCCGCTGCCGAAAATACCGTCCTGCACCGGCCCCGGGATATCCGGATAATATTGTGCGATTACGTTTAACAGGTACTGGAGCGTGATCACGTCCTGTCCGGTAGAACCCTGGCGCAGTACGGAAGACGGAGGTACGGTACCGATGCCGAGCGTATTTCCTTCGCTGTCTAATTCTGCCAGCCTGGTAACGGCTGTATAGATACTGGAGATTTTGTACCAGGTGCCTTTTCCGACGATACCGTCTGGCGTCAGATTAAAAATACGCTGAAATTTTGTGACGGCGGCTTTTGTGCTGTTTCGAAACTCGCCGGCAGGATCCGTAATGGCAGGAATGGCAGGATAATTGCGCCGGATTCTGTTTAAGCTGGTCTGAATGGTCTGTACATCCAGTCCGGTACTGCCAGTCTGCAGCGGTGTTCCAGGATAGGAAGAGGTGACGCCGGTAATCGCGTTTGTTTCAGCGATTTCAATATCTTTTGGATAATAAGAACGAAGAATCTGCAGCGGCGTAAGTCCGCGTTCTGCAAGCGTAACCGTTCCCCACTGGGACAATCCGTCGCAGGTTACCGTGGTGCCGTTACAAAACGATGTGAAATACGGCGCGTTTTGTCCTTTGCGGCGTACATATTCATTAAAAATCTCATCTACGATCTGACTGATCGATTCATAAACAGGTCCCCCATAAGTATAAGCCTGATCATAAGCAGTGCTGTTTGTAATATCGAACGGATATCCGCGGCTTTTGTACCATTCTGTGAAAATACGATTTAACGCAAACGTAATGATTGCGTAAATATTTGCGGTTAAAGCAGTTTTTGGCCATGTGGGATAAATTTCGCTGCTCGCCGCGTTTTTAATGTAATCTGGAAAAGACATTTGTATGTTACGTCCGGGAGCATCCGGTCTGCCAAGATGTACGGTGATCGGATCCGGAATTACGACCTGACGCAGCACATAAGGGGAGGCGTCTGTTCGATTGGGACCTTCCTGACTGCGTGCCTCGCGCATAGCCACGGCGGGTTTTCCGACTGTGATTTCTGTCTGTACAGGAGTACGCTGCGTATCCTGCATCGGTACAAGGGCAAGAGGCAAAATAGCAGTCTCCCCATCATAAATCGGAATATCGGATACGTACAAAGAGTCAAATCCAGCTGCCTGTGCCAGCACATGGTAGCTGATAAACGGCGTGCCTGTGAAATAAGCATTTTGAGAAAAACTACGATCCAGTGTTTCCAGCGGAACTACCTGTGATTCTCCGTTCTCGTCGGTTGTCAGATGATAAATTGCGTTTCCGCTGCTGTCAGAGATGGTGATCTGTACGCCGCTTAACGGGACAGCATCGTGGGCGGTTCTTGCCTGGACGGTTAGATAACCAATAGCCATATGATATTTTTCCCTTTTTCATTAGTATATGCGGCAGCCGCTGGAAGGTTACTGTGATCTGAGAGGCGCAGGTCTGTGTTTTGGCTGGGCAGGTGGAACCGACGGCCGATCGCGGAGATTTTTTAATGTGCCGCAAAGTTTCGTTGAATACACGGATCATTTGTGAAAAAGTATTGACAAATGAAAAGTACGGGGGCATCATATAACTGGTACTATACAAAAGAAGGCGGTTCCGGTCGGAGGACTGCTGTGTTTAAGAAGGAACTGTATGCAGATCATCGATGTCAGTTGCCTGTTGTTTTCTCCGCAGCATCAGGAAAAAATTCGTTACATCGTCCGCGATGCGTTTGTTTTTTCCTGGCACTTCCGAAGAAAAATCCGGCGCAGTTGCCGCAGGTTATTTATATATAGTTCCTGGACAGGGGAGGAGACAATATGTTCAAAGGTTTTGCTTTTTTCTTTCAGATATCCATGAAATATGATAAAAAATATGTAATCTATATGCTGTGCAACCAGCTGGCGCTGATCGGCGGAGCTGTCGCGGCAGTAATTTTGCCGCGGTTTTTACTTAACGCGATTTTGTATGAAGACAGAAATATGAAAAAACTCGTACTGTTACTCGTATTATCCATCGGAATCCCGTTCCTGACAACCGTTTGCAACGGAATATTGGAAAATCATATTTTTTTACATAGAATCCATGTCTATCATGCGTTTAACCGATTTCTGTCAGAAAAGATTCTCAAGGCGAACTACGTTTTTGTGGAGCAGGAGAGTTTTATTGAGTTAAGAAAAAAGGCAGAAAAATATTTATATGGAGATTATCGTGGATTTGGCGTTGTTTTTGAAAACATGATAACTGCATGCGGGCAGGGAATCATATTTCTGTCGACGGTTGTAATTATTTCGACGATGCACCCGGCTTTTTTACTGCTGTTTCTCGGACTTGCCGCCGCAGAGTCCTTTTTACAGGGAAAGATAAAAAAGAAAAATTATGAGGTATCGCTCAGACAGGTGCCTTTGGAAAACCGGATGAGTTATCTGAACGATGTCGTAGCAAATTTTGAGTATGGAAAAGAACTGCGCATCAACGGTATGGGAGACTGGATTGGCGGCAGACTGAGACAACAGATCGATACAATGATGAAATTTTATAGCGAGATAGCAAAGAACAACGATTGGATGAGTTTTTTATCGGCGTTCGTAATGCTGATTCAGCAGGGAACGGCTTATGCGTACCTGGTATATCAGATACTGATGAGAAAGATAGGGATCGGCGACTTTACCATGTATCTGACAGCTCTTGGAACGTTTACGACTACATTACAAAATCTGACGGCCAGTCTGGTAGACGTAAAACAATATGGGGAGTATTACGCATATCTGGAAGAGTATCTGAATATAGCCGGAATGGGGGAAAATACGGACGGACCGGTGCTGACGTTGCACCGCCCGCATGACATAAAGTTTGAACATGTGTCTTTTACCTATCCGGGTCAGTCGCATCAGTCGCTCAGGGATATTAATCTGCATATTCGGCAGGGGGAGAAGATTGCGATTGTAGGTGAAAACGGAGCGGGAAAAACGACGCTGACAAAACTACTGACAAGACTTTACGAAACGGATACAGGATGCATTACGATCGACGGAGAAAATATCAATCAGGTCAATTATCAGTCGCTGATGAAATTGTTTGCGGTTGTATATCAGGACTTTAAGCTGTTTTCCTTTTCTTTAAAGGAGAATATTGCGCTTGCGAAAAGCGAAGATACACCGGACGAACAGATTATGCATTACATTGATAAATTTGGACTGTCTTCCAGGGTGAAGACGCTCAAACATGGAATACATACGAATGTATATAAAAATTTTGATGAAGAAGGGTTTCAGCCATCCGGCGGAGAAGCGCAGAAAATTGCATTGTGCCGCGCCGCTTTGAAAGATGCGGACGTGATCATACTGGATGAGCCGACGGCAGCGCTCGATCCGAAAGCGGAAGATGAGATCTATCGTCAGTTTGATGAAATAGCCGGAGGGCGTACCACGTTTTATATTACCCATCGTCTGACAAGTACAAGATTTTGTGACAAAATCATCGTTTTGAAGGATGGAGAAATCTGTGAAATCGGAAGTCACGACGAATTGATGGAGCGTCGGGGAACATATGCAGAATTATATCAGCTGCAGGCAAAATATTATAAATAACAGACAAACGATCAGGAGCGGGGGAATATTACGGTAATGGTTGTTCCCTTATCAGGTATGCTTTGCAGCGTAATATTCGCGTGATGTATATTTGCGGCATGTTTTACGATTGAAAGTCCAAGACCGGTTCCGCCGGACTGTCTTGAGCGGCTTTTATCCACCCGGTAAAATCGTTCAAAAATATGCGCCTGATGCTCGGGAGGGATACCGATACCGGTATCGTGAATCGACAAAGAGGCGTGTGACTGGTCTGCGTGGATTTCGATCTGCACAGATCCGCCTTTTTTGTTGTATTTAATCGCATTGTCGCATAAGTTAAAAATGATTCCAAAAAGCAGCTGGCCGATACCGTCGATCATCACAGCTTCTCCGGAAAGCGTAACTGTCACGTCCATGTCAGCGGCTTCTTCTGAGAGGCTTTGTACGGCGGCCGCGGCCGCTGCCATCAAATCCTGCGGTTCAAACTGCATATCGGCAGTTCCTTCGTCCAGGTGCGACAGATTGATAATGTCTTCGACCAGCCTGGCCATGCGCTGTGCTTCTGTATAGATCTTACTGGCAAAAGAGCAGAGATCTTCTTTTTTTACCATATTATTTAAAATGAGCTCGGCATATCCGCTGATCGCGTGCAGCGGGGTTTTTAGCTCGTGGGAGACGTTGGCGGTAAATTCACGCCGCATTTGCTCGGCATTTTCTTTTTCGGTAACGTCAAAGAAAAACAAAGCCGCACCAAAGACAGCAGTCTCAGAATCAGAGGCGATCGGGCTGGCAGTGATCTGATAACGGCTGTTTTGCAGCGATATCGTCTGTTCCTGTGGATAACCATGCAGCGCGCGGTCTGTCAGGTGTAAAAGTGTCTGGCTGCCGCTGATATCTGACAGCTGTTTTCCAATACAGTTTTTTTCAGACAGGTGCATGTGCAAACCGGAAGGTTCTGTCTGTGAAGCATCGAACAGCTGAACCGCGGCACGGTTTATGCTGATAATTTTTTTGTCTTTGGACAACAGAATCATACCCTCTTTCATATTGGAAATAACAGCATGAAGCTCCTCCTGCTTTTGTCCGATCTGTACTTCTTTTAACCGGAGCTGATTCTGCTGACTGCTGATTCGAAGCAGGAGCGGCGAAAGCTCTTCGTAATGGTTTGTTTCCAGAGGATGATCCAGATCCAGCTGATTCAGCGGCTTTACGATATTACCAGAAATCCGCGCGGCAAGGATCACAGAAAGGCCGACAGCAATTGCAAACACAAGAAAAATCGGCTGAGACATCCCAAGGAGCAATACGAAAATGGTACCATGCGTGGTACTAAGGCGCAGCACGGAACCATCGTCCAGTCGTCTGGCGCAGTAAAAAGACCGTTCCATTAATGTTGCAGAATAACGGTCGCTTTCTCCATAGCCTTCTGTCAGAGCCTGGCGGATTTCGGTACGTTCCAGATGATTTTCCATCGAAGCCGTATCGGAACGGCTGTCATACAGAATCGTTCCATCCGGACGAATCCAGGTAATCCGATACGGCTCCGGATCTAATCCATCGAAATAGCGGATACCTTCATGCGCGACGCTTTGAGAAACCAGATTTGTCTGTATTTTCAGCTGATGAAGCTGAACATCAGAAAAATAGTCATATAATACGCCCATAACCAGTGCGATGGAAGAACCAAAGACAAGCAGGGCAACCAGACAGATCGAACGAAATATTTTTTTGGTCAAGACTGTTCCTCCATTTTATATCCGACGCCGCGTATGGTTTTGATCAGGTGTGCGGACGTTCCCAGCTTCGTACGTAAGGTCGCGACGTGAACATCCACGGTTCTGGTGCCGCCCGGATAATCGATGCCCCAGATTTTGTTCAGCAGCGCGTCGCGGGTAAATACGATGCCGGGGTGCTGCATAAATAACCGCAGCAGCTCATATTCCTTTAATGTTAATATAATTTCTGATTTGTTTGCTGACTCCTGATGTTTGTCAGAGGTATTTTTACTGCGCAGATATACCGTATGTTCAAACGTGTTCAGCTCCAGGTTTTCGATGTGCAGCAAACGGGAGTCAGATTTTGGCATGGTACGCCGCAACACGGCCCGTATTCTGGAAAGCAGCTCCATCATACCGAACGGTTTGGCCAGATAATCGTCAGCGCCAAGATCCAGACCAATTACTTTGTCATATTCAGTGCCTTTGGCAGATGTAATAATAACGGGAATGTCAGAAGTTGTCATATCTGATTTTAATTTTTTTAATATGGAAAGACCATCTTCGCCCGGCAGCATCAGATCGAGAAGAATCAGCTGTGGTTTTTCCGATCTTAGCGCTTCGGACAGGCCGGAACCGTCAGGGAATCCTTCTGTGGGAAATCCGGCGGAATTTAGTGTGTAGATCATCAGATCGCGTATGGAACTGTCGTCTTCGATACAAAAAATCATATAAAAATCCTTTCTCATCCGGATGCATCACAAGGTTGGAAGGAAAATCATGCATCAGATATAAAAGTAAGTGGGAAACCGGTAAGGCCGTAACAGCTCCATGGGTGATCGGAACGGTTACGTGCGGTTTGTGCTGTTCGAAAGAGTATATCATTTTTGGGGAACGCTTTCAAGAAGATTATGAGCTGTCGGGGATATTTGGGAATTTTGGTATCTTACCGCTGCAAAAATGCATCTTACCGAAAGTTTCCTGACACGGGGCATCGATTGTTATATGATGATCTCAAATTCAGAAAAGAAGGAGATGCAGTAAGGTATGAGCATAATAAAAGTAGAACATCTCACAAAAACTTACGGAGATTTTCACGCGGTCGATCATATTTCGTTCGAAGTCGCGCGTGGGACGATGCTGGGGTTTTTGGGTGTAAACGGCGCTGGAAAATCCACGACGATCCATATGCTGTCTACGCGGCTGACGCCAGACGCAGGATCTGCGCAGCTGTGCGGATACAGGATCGGGCAGGACGATCAGAAAATCCGTCGTAAAATCGGTATCGTTTATCAGCAGAACTGCCTGGACGATCTGTTATCTGTCAGGGAGAACCTGATCTGCAGAGGAATTTTGCACGGGGCATCGAAAAAAGAAGCATTCCGTCAGCTGAAAAAACTTTGCGATATGTTAAGTCTTGATAATATTTTAAAGAAAAAGTACCGCACACTCTCAGGAGGGCAAAAGCGCAGATGTGAGATTGCGGCGGCGCTGATGCATACGCCGGAAATCTTATTTTTGGATGAGCCTACGACCGGACTGGATCCGGCTACCCGCAAAGATGTGTGGGCAGCAGTGTCCGATCTGCAGAAAAATGAAAAAATTACAGTTTTTTTAACAACCCATTACATGGAGGAAGCAGCAGGGGCGGACAATATTATTCTGCTGGATCGCGGCAAAATTATCACTTCCGGTACGGCGTTCGAGCTGAAGGAGACGTATGCGTCAGATCGGCTGCGGCTGTATTTTGACGATTCGGATTGTGAAAAAAACCGTCTTGTGACAGAACGCCTGGCGGCCGCAGGAGCTGATGAGAGGATGATCCGGCTGGAACATAAGGGGATCGAGATTCCGATGCGGGCGACCATCGACGCATTGTCGATTCTTCAGACGGTCAGAGAAGTCATAGACGGTTTCGAAGTCATTCAGGGAAATATGGACGATG
Organism: uncultured Eubacterium sp.; assembly: GCA_910577225.1. Lineage (GTDB taxonomy): Bacteria > Bacillota > Clostridia > Lachnospirales > Lachnospiraceae > Eubacterium_J. Next base: position 77,820 of record CAJTMV010000015.1, read on the forward strand.
TATTTTTAAATGCAGTTGGGAGGAGACGGGAAAATGATTGAACAATTAAAGGCGATTACAGTAAGAAATCTGAAATTATATTTGCGTGATAAGGGTACGGTATTTTTTTCCTTGCTGTCTATGGTGATTGTCATTGCGTTAATGACATTATTTCTGGGCGATATACAGGTAGAAACGATTACGAATCTGTTAAAACAGTTTCCGGGTTATCAGGCAGCGGAGGATGACCGGAATGCAAAGCTGCTTGTCTTGTCCTGGACCAGTGCCGGAATCCTGTCGATCAATGCAGTGACAGTTACGCTGTCGGCTCTGTCGTCGATGATCAAAGATAAAGCAGACGGCAGAATCTGCGCGATCGATACGGCGCCGGTAAGCAGAATGCTGATTGCACTGGGATATGTACTGGCTGCGTGGACGGCTTCTGTCATTATTTGTATACTGACGCTGTTTCTTACAGAATTATATGGCGTATTCTGCGGGATGGAATGGTTTTCTATAGTTACGCATGTAAAACTGACAGGTATGATTATGATAAATTCTTTTGCATATGCATCGCTGATGTATGTAGCGGCAGTTTTTGTCAAATCCGAAGGAGCATGGAGCGGGCTTGGAACGATCGTCGGTACGCTGACCGGTTTTCTGGGCGGTATTTACCTTCCCATCGGACAGCTGTCTGAGGAAATTGGCCGGCTTATGAAATGTACGCCGCTGATCTATGGCACAGCGATGTTTCGGCAGATTATGACAAAAGATGTGGCACATAGGACGTTTCAGAATGCGCCGCAGGAGGCGGAGGATACCTGGCTGAGCATTATGGGCGTCGATTTGTCTGTGCTGGATCATGCTGTGTCCATAAAAATATGTCTGCTGTTACTGTTGATTTTTGGCGCAATATTTCTTATGATTGGAACAGTGGTACTAAGATATAAAAAGAAAACGGATCGGTAATCACGCAGAGTCCGTCAGGGGCTGCGGCTGCGTGGCTGTTGATACTGTGCGGCAGATGTTGCAATGAAAAGGAAAGAGTGGAAAAATCATTGCAGAGATGTTGAAATGAAAAGAAAGAATGGAAAAACCATTGCAGAGATGTTGAAATGAAAAGAAAGAATGGAAAAATCATTGCAGGAGAGTTATGAAGATTATATATGAAGATTACGATAGAAACGCCCCGTCAGGGCGAAGAAGATGAAATTATTATCCGCTGCGCTTCGTTGGATGAAGAGATGATGCAGCTCATTTACAAGCTCAGGATGAGAAGAGAAAAACTTCCGGTGTTTTGCGAATCCGGAATTCAGATGCTGCCGTTAAAAGAGATTTATTATTTTGAATCTGTCGATAACCGGGTATTTGCGTATTGCAAAAAAGAAGTATATGAAGTCCATAAAAAATTGTACGAGCTGGAGCAGGATTATGAAAATCAGGATTTTTTACGCGTATCCAAATCAACGATCGTTCATTTGCCAAAAATCTCACATTTGTCACCGTTATTTAACGGGCGGTTTGAAGCGAAGCTGAAAAACGGAGAAAAGGTTATCATATCCCGACAGTACGTAGCAATGATGAAGAAAAAACTGGGAATATAGAAGAGGTGGTCATTTTGAGTAAAATCATATTGAAATTAAAGATTTTTTTGGAATGGTTTGTGGAGTGGTTCGTATTCATTGCTACAGGGATACTGATGATCTGCGCGATTAATTTTGCATTGTTTTCAGACGGCGAGCAGATACCGAGAGCCACATTGATACAGATTCTTTTCTCCGCTATGCTGACAGCAGCGGTTACGGCTGTTTTTTTTATGCTGGAGCCGTTGAAAAAAAGCAGCATGATTTTCTGCTTTATACTGCACTTTTCCAGTCTGACAGCCATTATGGTTGTATGCGGACTTCATTTCGGATGGGTGGAGTCCGGGCTGATTGAAATCGTAAAAATGGGAGCATCCGTGGCTTTTGTCTACGTGTTTGTTATAATTATTTATTATATACTGGATATCCGGCGGGCGGAGCAGATCAACCGCCGGCTGAAAGAAAAGTACAAGGATGAGGAAGAGCTGTAACGGTTTTGTCGAATCACACGGTGCGGATACTTCTGTCTGAACAATTCTTTGTTTCTGTTTTCAAATGGATACAAACGACTGTCGGCTGTCTGTCAGACGATATATTTTGTTGAAATTGTATGGTAACATTTTCCTCTCATTTGTGGTATGATAAGTTTGTTTGAAAAAAGGATATGTAACAGGACGGAATCTGCAACTGTTACGAGTGAAATTGATTTCAGGAGGGAAACCAAAATGAAAAGTTTGAAAAAATTTACATGTATTTGTCTGTCAGCTGCGGTATTTGCCGCGCCGCTGGCGTCTGCTCCTCTGACGGCGCATGCGGCTGCTCCAAAACTGAGCAAATCGTCAGCGGTTCTGACGGTAGGTAAGAAGATGACGTTAAAAGTTAAAAATGTCAAAAAGGGTACCGCAGTCAAATGGTCCAGTACGAAAAAGACAGTAGCCTCAGTATCGGCGAAAGGCGTCGTGACAGCAAAGTCAGAAGGAAAAGCAACCATTCGCGCAGTTGTTAACAAAAAGACTTTAAATTGTAAAGTAACGGTAAATGAGGAAGCATCTTCCAATAAAGATGTAAATACGGATGCGAATCCGGATCAGACGGCAGATCCGGATGCAGCCGGAGAAGCGCCTGCAGATAGGAAAGATATCTCGGCTCTTCTGGCTGGAAGAACATACAAAGGAACAGCGACTACTCCGGCTGGAGACATCGAGGTGATGGGAATCACTTTTCATAGCAACGGCACCGCGACAGGAGCAAGAGTAAATGAAAAGACAATGATCGCAGAACAGTTTGGAGGTACGTATCAGGTCGTTCTCAAAGATCGAACGGCCGTGATTACAGTAGAAGCAGACGGAAAGACGATGACCGAAGAGCTGACGGTAGAGAGCGAGGATTTTACGAAGTTTTCTGCGAAGAAAAATATTATGGGAATGGATATTACGATTACGGTAACGGAAGTTAAGGAAGGGTAGAAAAAATAGGAACTATTTTATAGGAAATGTAAAAAAGACAGAGATCATTTTACGGGAAACGAGAAGAAAACAGAAACTGTTTTACAGGAAATAGAAAGAAAATAGAGATTATTTTCAGGAAACGTAAAAAAAGAAGTAAAACAGGGAATCAATGGAAAACGTGTCCGGCAGGGAGTTTGTCAGAAAGCAGACTCTGGCCGGACACGTTATTGTTTTTACACAAAGGGTGTCTGAAAATCATTCCGCGAGCTGCATTTTCTGCGGTTCTTGTATTTTATGAGTATTCGCTGTAGAATGGCTGTAATCTTTTTTGGGAAAATTGCCGGCAGGTTTTTCATGATTCCTGGAATTTCAGCTTTACATCCTGATGAAAAAGACGTTATAATAGTCAAAGCGGAAAAAGAAGATGAGGGAGGAAAAACGGATGCACGAAGTTACTCTGGGTAAAACAGGGATTACCGTCAGCAAAAATGGTTTTGGCGCGCTGCCGATACAGCGTATTCCGAAAGCGGATGCAGTTTGTCTGGTGCGAAAGGCATATGATGCAGGCATTACATATTTTGATACGGCCAGATGGTATACGGACAGCGAAGAAAAGCTGGGCGAAGCGTTTGAGGGAATCAGGGAACACGTATGGATTGCGACGAAAACAGGCGCGGCAGATGCAGAAACTTTTTGGAAAGATCTGGAGACGTCTTTACACAATCTGCGCACGGATGTTATTGATGTTTATCAGTTTCATAACCCGTCGTTTTGCCCAAAGCCGGAAGACGGCAGCGGTTTGTATGAAGCGATGCTGGAGGCAAAAACGCAGGGGAAAATTCGACATATCGGGATTACCAATCACAGACTGGCAGTTGCACAGGAAGCGATCGAATCCGGTCTGTATGAAACACTGCAGTTTCCTTTCAGCTATTTAAGCGGTCGGCAGGAGCTGGAACTGGTAGAAAAATGTGCACAGGCAAAGATTGGTTTTGTGGCAATGAAAGCGTTGTCAGGAGGACTGATTACAAATTCAGCGGCAGCGTATGCATTTTTGGCGCAATATGATCATGTACTGCCGATCTGGGGAGTACAAAGAGAGTCTGAATTAGATGAATTTATATCTTATATGGAACATCCTCCGGTAATGACACAGGAGCTGGAGCAGCTGATTGCTCATGACAGAAAAGAATTAAGCGGGGAGTTCTGCAGAGGCTGCGGATACTGCATGCCTTGTCCGGCAGGCATCGAGATCAATACCTGTGCGAGAATGTCGCTTCTGATTCGGCGTTCTCCATCGAGCGCCCAGTTAACAGAGCAGGCACAGGAGATGATGAAAAAAATAGAAGACTGCCTGCACTGTGGTCAGTGTAAGGGAAAATGTCCGTATGAACTGGATACGCCGACTTTGCTGGAAAAAAATTACGAGGACTATAAACGAATACTGGCGGGTGAATTAAAAGTAGTTTACGGCCCACGCAATGCGTCATTTCTAAAATCAGATGTGTGGACGAAGAAATGCTGCCGTTTACAGCAGGCAGACAGACGCTGCATATCGATAAAAGAGTGGGGCATTCAAATAAATACAAAATAAGAAAGAGGAGTTTAGAATGAAACAGGAGAAAAAAAGAAATTCATTTTCAGGTTCGATCGGCTTTGTGCTGGCGGCAGCGGGAAGTGCGGTTGGCCTTGGAAATATCTGGAGGTTTCCGTATCTGGCGGCAAAGGACGGCGGCGGATTGTTTTTGGTGCTGTATCTGATACTGGCGCTGACGTTTGGATTTACGCTGCTGACGACAGAAGTTGCAATCGGCAGAAAGACGAAACAAAGTCCGCTGACTGCGTATGGAAAAATCCATGCAAAATGGAAACCGCTCGGAATTATCGCATGTCTGGTTCCTGTTATTATTATGCCGTATTATTGTGTCATTGGCGGATGGGTAGTCAAATATCTGATTGCTTTTATAACCGGTGAAGGAACACAGGCGGCGGAAGACGGTTATTTTACCGGATTTATTACGGCTGATATCGAGCCGGTGATACTGCTGTGCGTATTTTTATTTGCCGTTGCGTTTATTGTATTTCGCGGCGTAAATAAAGGAATCGAAGCATCCTCAAAAGTGATTATGCCATTGCTATTGCTGCTGGTAATCGGTATATCTGTATTTTCGCTGACGATCCGTCATACAGACGAGGCCGGAGTCGTACGTACAGGTATGGAAGGATTTCAGATTTATGTCATTCCGAATTTCGAAGGACTGACAGTACAGAGATTTTTTACCGTACTTTTGGATGCGATGAGTCAGTTGTTTTTTAGTCTGAGTGTAGCGATGGGCATTATGATTTCGTATGGTTCTTATGTGCAGGACGATGCCAATCTGGGCAAATCCATTAATCAGATCGAGTTTTTTGATACGATGGTAGCGTTTCTGGCAGGCGTTATGATTATTCCGGCCGTATTTACGTTTATGGGCAGAGAAGGAATGGAAGCGTCCGGGCCAAGCCTGATGTTTGTTTCTTTGCCGAAAGTGTTCGCAGCGATGGGAAAAGTGGGCAATGTAATTGGCGCGATGTTTTTTGCCATGGTACTGTTTGCGGCGCTGACAAGTGCGGTATCAGTTATGGAGGCGGTTGTGTCCAGCTTTATGGATGAGTTTCATGTAACACGTTTGAAAGCGGCGGTTATTGAGACGGTCATTGCACTGGCAGGCGGAATACTCGTATGTCTTGGCTACAATAAGCTGTATTTCGAGCTGGAGCTTCCGAATGGCGCAGTCGGCCAGATTCTGGATATTATGGATTATATCAGCAACAATGCGCTGATGCCGATTGTGGCAATTGGCACCTGCATTCTGATTGGATGGATTGTAAAACCGAAAGTAATTATTCAGGAAGTGGAAAAATCAGGAAGTACGTTTGGCAGAAAGAGTCTTTATGTAGTGATGATCCGTTTTATTGCGCCGATACTGCTGGTTGTTCTGCTGCTGAAGTCGATCGGTGTTCTGACGATTATTTAGTAGCAGCTGGAAGAATTTTATCTTGTATTTTTCAGGCTGAAGGAAAATCGATATGGCGGTGAACCATGATTGTTTGAACCGCATACAGGAGGTATTTATAGATGGACCAGAATACACAGGGGCAGACAACAACAGATATGACATTTGGAAAAGCTGCCTGCTATGCTCCAAAGACGGTAAGAATGCAGGAGATATCCGATCGGCCGGCGTCTTCCTGGGAGATGGTCAGGAATTGTCTTTTGGATATGTTTGAAGACGAGAATGAATTTGTCGTTCTGACATTGCAGGATATTAAGGAAAATGTTCGTTTTGTGCAGGCTGCACAAACAGAAAGTGAAATTGTAGTTCAGCTCGGAATGGAAGAGGGAGATCATACCCGTCTTGTGGAAAAAGAATGTTCCGAAGAGACATGCATGGAAATTTTCCGAAAATTTTACGATACGTCCCAGGTAGATGAAATAGATGCGTATCAGCCAGTGAAGTTTTACGTATAGAAAGATATCAGATGGTTACATGTGCAGATGGTATGCGCGTGTAACCACTTTTTAGGAACAGGGGCGATTCATGGTCGATGTCGTTTGATGAACAGAAGTGCGTAACTCTTAAAATAAGTTCAGGTAATCGATTGGCAGCAAATTAGATTATGTGTTGGGTTTTATATGGCTACGCGGACGTGTGCATGACAACCGGAAGGTGGCCCGGAGCGGGCAGCATGGGACTGAGCGGCCAAGGGCAACGCTGCGGTGAACTAATCGCTAACTCCGACTAAGACACTCGGCGTGTGAGCCTCGTGCCTAAGTCTGCGTAAGCGCTGGATTTCACCTCCGCTAAAAGCGCCCTTCGGATGCCCTTTCAGTCCCATGCTGCCCGCTCCGGGCCACCTTCCGGCTGTCACGCACACTGTTTTGTGGCCGGTTCCAGATTCCTGCCAGCCGTCACGGACACGTCCGCGCAGCCATTTAAACTGCAACACATTCTCTAATAGAAGCACCCCGCAGGCGCATTCCGCACCTCCGATTCTGTTACAAACAGAATGACAAAATCTGATTTTTGTGTTAAAATACAAATATTCAGGGGGCAGTCAAAAGTACGGAGGTGGTTTCGTGTTGTTTCTGATCGATTATGAGAATGTAGGAAAGACAGGAATGCGCGGCAGTGAATATCTGAATGTGCAGGACCATGTGATTATGTTTTACAGTGAAGGAAAAAAGCATGCGGAACGCAGAAGTCTGGATCAGATTGCATCTTCGGGATGTCTGTTTGAAATATGCAAGCTGTATCGAACAGGGAAAAATGCGTTGGATTTTTATATCGTGTCCAGACTGGGAGAACTGATTGGCAGCGGATATGACGGCATTTCGATCATTGTCAGCAATGACCATGGATTTCAGGCGGTTCGTGATTATTGGGAGAAACGGGCAGACTGTAAGAGGATGGTATATTTGTCAGCCAGCATTGAAGACGGAATTGTAAGCGGCAATGAGAATAATGACCGAACAAAAGAATTAAGGCGGCTGCGGGAAAGTCTTGGCATAGAAGGGTATTATTCGGCTTATACAGAGCGAATGCGGATTCGGACGGTATTGGAAAAGCTGTTTGCGGGAACAGCGTATGAGACAATGACTGATGAGATACAAAATCTGATCGAAGGCAGCGGAAAAACATCTAAGGTGATTTATTTGAATAGTCTGCATCTGTTCGGCAGGAAAAACGGACTGGAGATTTATCATAAGATTAAAGCGTGTGAAGAATTGTAAGGATGGGATACATAAACTTATAGGAGAAACAAAAGAAGGTCAAAAGTTCTGTTTTTGGATATCGATGGTGTGCCCAACTCAAATTTCTGGAATGACAGTCATCAGACAGAAATCAGCGACGGCTGGACCTATGTCAATACTTTGGACAAAAAAAGTCGAAAGATTATGCTGTTTTTTTAAGTTCCTCATCCTCCTTTTGCTGTGGTGTCAAATAACCAATAGAGCTATGTATCCGCTTACGATTATACCAGCCTTCTATGTATTCAAAGATTGCTCTGCGGGCTTCCTTTGAATCCTGATAAGTATGAAGATATATTTCTTCCTTTTTCAGTACAGAATGAAAGGATTCAATGCAGACATTATCGTATGGATTTCCCTTACGGCTAAAGGAATGCAGGATTTCTTTCCTGGCCAGGCAGTCTTCAAATGCCTGGCTCGTATACTGGCTTCCAAGGTCACTATGCAAAATGATCCC
>CAJTMV010000016.1 GCA_910577225.1 uncultured Eubacterium sp.
AGTAACTATGCGGGTTTCAGCAGTTAATGCTGTTATTCCGTGAATAATTCAGGATTAATGTTGAGTTTGGACGACCTGAGAAAAAACTTGCAGAGGTTTCAAAAATCAGATTTGGAGTGGATACGAAAAAATTTGTGGATAAGCTGTGTGAGGGGAAAGAATGGGAAAATACGCAGATTGAAAAAGATGATAAGAGAAAAGGAATTTACATAGGTGAAGGTACAAATCAGGAAGAAGTAGTGGAGTTTGTTGAAAAATATATGGAGACTTTGGGAATCAGTGAACAGGAAGAGATCAAAATCTGGTGTGACGGGCATTTACCGATTCGAGAGATTGTTGTCGGACCAGGAGAGAAGCAGGAGGAGATGAAAGAAAGCCTGGAACATTTTAAAAATACAGTATATTGGTTAAGGTATGCAGATATCAGAGTTTCCAGGATTCCATTAAGGGATTAAAGCGATAAGGCCTGTTCCATGATAAGTGTGTATTTAACGATCGATCCATGGTCGGGTGATTTATAATATCTTAAGAAATTATAAAAAGCCGGTTGACGCCCAAAATCAGCTGTGTTACTCTGTTACTTAAAGTAACCGGCTGATTTTGTTACGAACTGCCGGCTATCATACAGGAGGAAGTTGGAAAATGGAAAATGAAAGTACATCGAGGAATTTTATTGAAAGAGAAATTGACAAAGATCTTGCCGAAGGCGTATACGACAGCGTGCATACGCGTTTTCCACCGGAGCCGAACGGATATCTGCATATTGGCCATGCCAAGGCGATTCTTCTAAGCTATGGCATTGCAAAACAGTATGGCGGTAAATTTAACATGCGTTTTGACGATACGAATCCGACAAAAGAAAAGACGGAATTTGTAGAGTCCATCAAGGAAGATATTCAGTGGCTGGGCGCAGACTGGGAAGATCGTCTTTTTTTTGCGTCCGATTATTTCGGACAGATGTACGAGGCGGCAGTTACGCTGATCAAAAAAGGACTTGCTTATGTATCGGATCTGACCGCGGAGCAGCTGCGTGAATATCGTGGCACACTGACGGAGCCAGGGAAGGAAGATCCGAACAGAAACCGCAGTGTGGAAGAGAATCTGGCACTGTTTGAAGATATGAAAAACGGAAAATTTGCAGACGGCGAGAAAGTGCTGCGGGCGAAAATAGATATGAACGCGGGCAATATGAATATGCGTGATCCGGTTATTTATCGTGTCGCCCGTATGACCCATCACAATACCGGAGACGCGTGGTGTATTTATCCGATGTATGATTTTGCGCATCCGGTAGAAGACGCGATCGAAGGCATTACGCATTCTTTGTGCACGAGTGAGTTTGAAGATCACAGGCCGCTGTATGAATGGGTGGTAAACGCTTTGGAATATCCGAATCCGCCAAGGCAGATCGAGTTTGCCAAGCTGTATCTGAACAATGTGGTAACGGGCAAACGTTATATTAAAAAACTCGTGGAAGAAGGAATTGTAGACGGCTGGGACGATCCAAGGCTGGTGTCCATTTCCGGACTTCGCAGACGCGGCTATACGCCGGAATCGATTCAAAAATTTGTAGAGCTGTGCGGCGTATCCAAGGCAAACAGCGCAGCGGATATGGCGATGCTTGAGTACTGCATTCGGGAAGACCTGAAACTGAAAAGATCAAGAGTAATGGCGGCGATCGATCCGGTAAAAGTTGTGATCGACAATTATCCGCAGGATCAGACCGAATATCTGGAGATTGAAAACAATCTGGAAAATCCGCAGCTTGGCATGCGCAAGGTACCGTTTGGACGGGAACTGTATATCGATGGCGCTGATTTTATGGAAGAGCCGCCGAAAAAATATTTTCGGCTGTTTCCGGGAAATGAAGTGCGGCTGATGCAGGCTTATTTTGTTAAATGTACAAGTTATGAAAAAGATGACGACGGCAATATCACAGTGATTCACTGTACGTACGATCCGGCTTCCAAGGGCGGGAACAGTCCGGATGGGAGAAAAGTAAAGGGCACGATTCACTGGGTGGCAGCAGCGCATGCAGTAGAAGCGCAGGTGCGTCTGTTTGAAAATCTGATCGATGAGGAAAAAGGCGTCTACAATAAAGAGGATGGAAGTCTGAATCTGAATCCGCATTCGCTTACTACAAAAAAATGCTTCGTGGAACAAAGTCTGGCAGACGCAAAGCCGTATGATAGTTTTCAGTTTGTCAGAAACGGATTTTTCTGCGTGGATGCAAAGGATTCTTCGAAAGAGCATCTGGTATTTAACCGTATCGTGTCTTTAAAGAGTTCTTTTAAGCTGTCTTAAAGGTGTGAGCAGTAACCGATATAAAATCTGTCTCTGAAATATAAAAGAAAGACTTGTGAAAAAATCAAAATATGATAATATAATATCAAAGAGGGGTTGCATGCAGCAGTTTCGTCCAAACAGCTGCATGCATTTCAGCTTATACGTATTCCGTCTATACATAATATGTATATTATTTATTGATGCAAGAGGTTTGAAACAAGAAAGGTAAAAGGATTAAATATGTCTGTGTTATATGATGTGGAAGAAGAAAAAAAGTATACATTTACAAAAAAGATGACCTGTACCAACTGCGGCGCACAGTTTAATGATCTGAGAATACTAAGCAGCAAGCTGCGCCGAAAAGAATCCGATCAGGATTTAAGACCACGGTTCCAGTTTGTCGATTCTTTAAAGTATGGAGTGACGGCATGTCCGTACTGCGGATTCGCTGCCCCGGTCAAAAACTTTGATCACCTGACCTCGCTGCACCAGAAGCGGATACGGGAAAAAGTCACGTCCCAGTTTATGCAGAGGGAACCGCTCAGCGGAGAAACCATCGATTATGCGACTGCCATGGGACAGTATGAGCTGGCGCTTGTCTGTGCAATGGTGATGGAACTTCCGTTCAGTGAGCAGGCACATTTATGTCTGCAGCTGTCATGGCTGATTCGTGGAAGACTGGAAGAGGCGGATGCGGAGTCAGGTATTTTGGAAGAAGACGCTTATAAACAGTTACAGGAAAAAGAAGAGCGTTATTACAGACAGGCATACGATATGTTTTTAAAGGCGTTTACACAGGAAGATTTTCCAATTGCCGGAATGGATCAGAGTACGCTGGACTATCTGCTGGCGGTTATGAGTTTTCATTTTCAAGAATATGACGCTGCAGTGAGGTATTGCGGGGATATCGTACAGACAAAAGGTGTATCGGCAAAGTTAAAGGATAAAGCGCTGATGCTCAAGGATGATATTCTTGCAGCGAAGAAGGCGGAGGAGGAGGCCTGAGCTGCCATGAAAGAATTGCTGATCGAGCTGGACACCGGCGCAAAAACCTCGCTTTATGAGCAGATTTACGAATATATCAGACGAAATATTATGGATGGCAGACTTTCCTGTGGGGAAAGGCTGCCATCTGCACGTTTACTGGCAGAGCATCTTAAGATCAGCCGCAGCACAGTGGATGCGGCATATGCGCAGCTGGTCAGCGAAGGGTATCTGCAGGCAAAGCGCGGCAGCGGTTATTATGTCTGTGACATCGGCGGTCTGTATGATTTTACAGGACATGGACATACGGACGCAGACAATGAGTCTGGGAAACAGGAAGGTGGATGTGACGAAAAGATACCGGCAGAGCAGGAGGTGCGTTATAATTTCCTGCCGGGGCAGATCGATGACCAGGGATTTGCTTATCATGCATGGCGGAAATGTGCAAAAGAGGCGTTAGCAGATCTGGAAAGCAGACGACAGCTGTTGTCCGTCGGCCATCCGCAGGGGGAATATGAGCTGCGCAGGGCAATTGCCACGTATTTGTATCAGGCAAGAGGCGTGTATTGCGAACCAGAGCAGATGGTGATCGGAGCAGGCAACGAGTATTTACTGCAGCTGCTGGCACAGATTCTGGGCGGGCCGCGCCTGGTGGCAATGGAAAGTCCGACATATCTGCAGGCTTATCATACGTTTTGCAATATCGGTTATACGGTTAGTGCTGTGCCTGTGGATATGGAAGGGATGCAGGTGGATCGTATTCCGGATGGTATCACGCTGGCATATGTAATGCCGTCGCATCAGTTTCCGCTCGGAACGGTTATGCCGCTGCGCCGCCGTCTGCAGCTGCTGGCCTGGGCGCAGGGAGGGACAGAGCGATTTATTATTGAGGATGATTATGACAGTGAGTTTCGTTATACAGGCAGGCCGATACCGGCGCTGTCTGGCATTACCAGGCAGGAGCAGGTCGTTTATCTTGGAACGTTTTCAAACAGTATTATGCCGTCGGTCCGTATCAGTTATATGGTGCTGCCGCAGCCGTTGCTGACGGCATATAAGGAAACATGCGGGTTTTATGCATCTACAGTGTCCAAAGAGCAGCAAATGACGGTCTGCAGATTTTTAACACAGCGGTATTTCGAACGACATCTGAACAAAATGCGCGGTATTTACAAAGTAAAACATGATCTGCTGCTGCAGCTGCTCCGTGGAAAATTCTGGGTCTGGCGGATCTACGGAGATCATGCCGGTCTGCACCTGGCGGTGGAGCTTGCCTGTTCGCTGACAGAAGAAGAGGTCATTGCCCGGGCGCGTTCCTTCGGAATTTGTGTGCAGGGAATGTCAGGATGTTATATCGCAGGAAACAAAAAGCCGGATGACAGGCCGATTCTGCTGCTCGGATTTGGAGGTCTGACACAGGAACAGATACAGGAAGGGATTCAGATACTGGAACGGTGCGTGGTGCACCATGCAGCGGATCGTACGGACAGTGAAAAGAAGCGTACAACGGGATAAAAAATATGCGCGTGTCGCGCAACAGCCTCCCTGCCGGTCGATGAACCAGCAGAGAGGCTGTTGTATGTGAAAGGCTGACCAGTGGGAATTGTCAGTTGTCTTTTAAAGAAAAGCGGCTGATCAGTTCTTTCAGATTTTGTGCCTGCGCAGCCAGTTCTTCGCTGGATGACGCGCTTTCCTGCGCGGTCATGGAATTGGTCGTTACGGCGTCAGACATCTGCTCAAATCCGGTATTGATCTGTTCGATTGCAGCAGCCTGTTCTTTTGCGGCGTCAGCGATTTCCGAAATAATACTCGTGATTTCGCTCGTATTGTTTACGACCTGCGTCAGTGATTCCGCAGTCTCGTTTACGATATTTGTTCCGTTTTCTACCGTTTCAATGGAGCGGGTAATGAGCTGAGCCGTATTTTGCGCGGCTTTTGCGCTTTCTTCTGCCAGGCTTCTTACTTCCTCTGCGACAACGGAAAAACCTCTCCCGGCTTCTCCTGCGCGCGCTGCCTCGATTGCTGCATTCAGGGACAGCAGATTTGTCTGCTCGGCAATGTCTTCAATATTTTTAATAATGTCGCTGATTCTTGCGGAGCCGGTTTTGATATCGGACATTGCACGAATCATGGACTGCATCTGCTGGTTGCAGACTTTTACGTTTTTCTCGGCTTCTCTCGAACGTTCGTTAGCTTTTACCGCGTTTTCGGCTGTCAGCTTCACCTGGTCGGAAACGCTTAGAATGCTTGCCGTGAGTTCTTCCAGCACGCTTGCCTGGTCGGTTGTGCTGTCCGCCAGGTTTTTGGCTCCCTGGGAGGTGCCGTCGGAGTGGTCTGCCACAAGATCTGCAGCGCTGTTCATCTGCGCCATCGTTTCATTTAACGAGCTGACAATCGTGTCGATGGATTCTTTTAAGCTGACAAAATCACCAGCGAAACCAGCCTCGGTCTGTATATCCAGATTTCCGGATGACAGCTGTGAAAGCACTCTTGTAATATCAGATATATAAAGGTTCAGGCTTTTTATCGTGTCGTCCAGGTTTTTGGAGAGAATGGCAAGCTCGTCTCCGGTGTTTATCACTTCCACAGGCGTCTTTAAGTCTCCTTCGGCCAGCTTTACCAGACGTTTTGTCACGGAATCGACCGGATAAATAATAACTTTGATCAGACGGGTGATCCATGAAATGTTAAGCGCCAGCAGGAAAATACCGATTGCGCTGTTAACAAGTACAGAGATAATAACGATGGATGTAAATTCTCTGTTTGGAGCGGTCATAATCAGACGCCAGTCTTCATGACCTTTTACCGGACAGTATGCGGCGAACATACTCTTGCCGTTTTGCCGGTAAGTGAGAGTACCGTCTTTCGTACTGGAAAGAATTTTTTTGGTTGCTTTTGCCAAAGAAGCATATTTTCGGTCTGTTTCCTGCAGTGTGATCGCGTTTGCCTGATCCGCAATCTGCTGCTCGTCTTTATGAAAGATTACGGTTCCTTCTTTGTTGATAATATACGCAAAACCTGTCTGGCCAAAGGTGATTTCCCCGATTTTGTCGTTGACGGATTCTACCAGATCTACAATATATACAGTGCCGATAATCGCGCCGTCCTGATACACAGGAGCGCCAGATATGATAATAATGTCGCCGTTTAGGCGGTTAATAATCGGTTCGCCGACAAAAACGTTTCCTTTGGACGCCGCCTGAAAGTGAAGCTGGTCGTTAAAATCAAAGTCTCCGTAATTGGAATAACCTTTTCCGTCTAATTGTACAAATCCGACTTCATCATATTGATTCTGTTCCCGCACGCCTTCCATGGCTTCGAGCTTTTCTTCTTTGGATGAGGAAGTATTACGGATCGCTTCCAAAGAGGCAACGTTCATGGCATTGACTTCCAGTGTATGTAAGGTACGTTCTACTGCGGAGGAAGTAGAGTTTAACGCCACGTTTGTCATTTCATGAAGCGTATTCCGGTTGCTGAAATACATAAATATTCCGGATACGACAATCAGTGTGACAGCTAACATCAGGCACAGACGCGTGATTTGTGTCACGAGCTGTTTTTGCAGTGTCTGATCCTGGATTTTTTTCTTTTTTGAAACGTTTGTCTGCGAATTTTCTTTTTTTCTTCGTTTCATGTAGACCTCCTGTGTTCTTCTGTTATTTTCCGCCTGCAGGACATCTGGCTATGACAGCATCATCGATGACAGGGTGGATGTCTGACAGATCAGTCGGAATAGGATCAAATGTTACTATTAGAATAGCATTTTGGGGAAATGATGTCAATGTATAATCGTGAAGATGAGCGGGCGGTGGGAGGATGACGGTAAGATTTTGTTGGATTTCAGTGGCTGCGCGGACGTGTCCGTGACCGCTGGCAGGAACCTGGAACCGGCGGCAGGGGACTGAGCGGACAAGGGCCTCTGACGGCTGTCACACACACGTCCGCGCAGCCACTGAAATACAACACATTGTCTGATTCGCAGAGTTTATTACCTGAACCTGCATATGTCCGCTGCTGTCCTGTCCGAAACAGCCTGACTGGCGCCTGTTGGAAGGCAGCAGAAAGGCGGTCCGGATCAGGAATGCTTTTAGGAACTTACTGTTATAAATTGTCCGTTTTCATCCCATTTTAAAATGGTTTCGATTGTTATTTGTTGTTTGTCGTATTGCATATTTGGGTTGTCCAGAGGTTTTTTATAAATGAAAAGTGTGTCGTTGCCTGCAAATGCCGCGAACGTATTTTCTGGCAGATTTAAAAAATCAGCGGAGATGTTTTTAAAACGGCTCTCTGTAATCTGATACATTGCAAGTGTCTGCGTCTCGATTCCCTGATTGACGCTAATCATGGATACCAGAAGATAGTTTTTGTTGTTTAGTGCCGACAGATGATAAATATCAACTGAATCGCCTGGCAGCATCTGATAAGACAGACATTTTAGGTTGTTTGAAAAAAGAGCGATCACTTTACTGTCTAATCCTCCTGTATGCGGTGTGTTACATAATTGGAATGTGGCAAACAGTTCATCTGCATTATTTTTTGAAAAACTGCCGGCCTGCATATGCACCAGACGGATATCGTTGCCGTCAGCCATGTCAGATACCTGGATAAATTCTTTTGTCAACCTATCGATAAGCAGTTCAGGCTTTTGTTTGTGCAGGCTGTGGGAGAGACATGCAAATAGAACTGCCAATAGTAAAAGAACGGATACATATTTCTTCATAATTGTCCTTTTTGTTCTTTGCTTAAATAAAAAGGTAAATTAACAATAAGAACTCCTTTTTGGAAATATAACGGAAAGGAGTTCTTATTGTTTGTCCTGAAATATAGACTGGTTATAAATTTAATTCAGAGTTTTTATAATGTTATCGTAATCTTATTTTTCAGCTTCCTGCATTTTCATTGCCCGCACTTTTAATGGAAGTCCGAATAAGGTAATGAATCCTTCCGCATCGTGGTGATCATACAGATCTCCGGTTGTAAAGCTGGCCAGGGATTCGCTGTAAAGAGAGTACGGGGAAGTTGTTCCGGCTTTTATAATATTTCCTTTGTAGAGTCTGAACTTCACTTCGCCGGTGACATACTGCTGTGTGGATGTGACAAATGCCTGTACGGCTTCACGCAGCGGAGTAAACCATTTTCCTTCGTATACGATCTGTGCCATTTTGTTGCCCATATCTTTTTTGACGTCCATCGTTGCGCGGTCCAGTACCAGCTCTTCCAGCTGCTTTTGCGCTTCCATCAGGATGGTTCCGCCGGGCGTCTCGTATACGCCGCGGCTCTTCATGCCGACCACGCGGTTTTCTACAATATCTACGATACCGATTCCGTGTTTTCCGCCCAGGCGGTTCAGTTCGCGGATAATATCGGATACTTTCATCTGTTTTCCGTTGACGGTTTTTGGAATGCCTGCTTCAAATGTCATGGTTACGAGTTCGCTTTCTTCCGGCGCTTTTTGCGGTGTGACGCCGAGTACTAACAGGTGGTCATAGTCTGGTTCGTTTGCAGGGTCTTCCAGCTCCAGTCCTTCGTGGCTGATATGCCACAGATTGCGGTCGCGGCTGTAGCTGTTGTCGGCAGAGAACGGCAGATCGATGCCGTGTTCCTTACAGTATGCGATCTCGGATTCGCGGGAATCCATCGTCCATTTGTCGTCGCGCCATGCGGCGATAATGTGCAGATCTGGAGCAAGCGCTTTGATCGTCAGCTCGAAACGAATCTGATCATTGCCTTTACCGGTCGCACCGTGGCAGATGGCGCTGGCGCCTTCTTTTCTGGCGATTTCCACTAATCTTTTTGCGATGCCCGGACGTGCCATGGATGTGCCGAGCAGGTATTTGTTTTCATATACGGCGCCGGCCTGTACGCAGGGAATAATATAATCGTCACAAAATTCGTCGGTAATATCTTCAATATATAATTTTGCAGCGCCGGATAATTTTGCGCGTTCTTCCAGTCCGTCCAGTTCGCTTTCCTGCCCGCAGTCCACGCAACAGCAGATGACTTCATAGTCATAGTTTTCTTTCAGCCATGGAATGATGGCTGTTGTATCCAGTCCGCCGGAATAGGCTAATACAACTTTTTCTTTCATCGTAATTTTGTCCTTTCTGAATGATTCTGATTGGTTTGTGTCTGATCGTTTATTAATATACAACATCTGGCAGAGAAACGCAAGTGATTTTTTATGCAAAACAGAAAATAAATATGCATTCAAAACAATCGGATACGCTAAGAAATCGAATATGCATATGGATGAAATTGGATGTAAAATTGCCGGAACGTACAGAAAACACAAAGAATATTGTGAAAAGTGTTCAGGATGCGGCAAATGATGCATAAAAAGTGTATCAATCATACAATTATGCATAAATATTCACAAAATTGCAAAAAAATATAGAAAACGCTTGTGCTTTTGCAGCATTTATATTAGTATAGATTTGTTTCAACGCAAATGTTAAGAATGCAGAGGTGGATAAGTATGATTAAAGCAGGCATTATTGGAGCGACCGGATATGCCGGTGCGGAGCTGGTCCGGATTCTGACCGGACATAAGGAAGTAAAGATCTGCTGGCTTGGTTCGAGAAGCTATATTGATAAAAAATATGCGTCGGTTTATCAGAATATGTTTCAGCTGGTCGAAGGAACCTGTCTGGACGATAATATCGGTGAACTGGCAGGGCAGGCAGATGTGATATTTACCGCGACGCCGCAGGGATATCTGGCATCGGTCCTGAAAGAGGAATATTTAACACAGACAAAATTTATTGATCTGAGTGCGGATTATCGTCTGAAACAGCTGGATGTCTATGAGCGCTGGTATCAGATCGAACATAAATCTCCGCAGTTTCTGGAGGAGGCGGTATACGGGTTGTGCGAGCTCAATCGTGAACAGGTAAAACAGGCAAGACTTGTGGCAAATCCGGGCTGCTATACGACATGTTCGATTTTGACGGCTTATCCGCTTGTAAAGGAAGGACTGATCGATCCGGACACGCTGATTGTGGATGCAAAAAGCGGGACGTCCGGCGCAGGCAGGGGCGCGAAGGTAAATAACCTGTTTTGTGAGGTCAATGAAAATATCAAAGCCTATGGAGTCACGACGCACAGGCATACGCCGGAGATCGAAGAACAGCTTGGATATGCCGCGGGACGTCCGGTTACGATTAATTTTACGCCGCATCTGGTACCGATGAACCGGGGAATTCTTGTGACAGCATATGCTTCCCTGCTTCCAAAACCGGACGGAACCCTTCCGACAGAGGAGGAAATCCGGGCGGCTTATGAAACATATTTTAAAAACGAAACGTTTATCCGTCTGCTGGAACCGGGCGTATGTCCGGAAACAAAGTGGGTGGAAGGCAGCAACTATGTGGATGTGAACGTCAAAACAGACGCACGGACCGGCCGTGTGATTATGATGGGCGCTTTGGATAACCTGGTAAAGGGCGCCGCAGGACAGGCTGTGCAGAATATGAACCTGATGTTCGGTCTGCCCGAAACCGAGGGACTCAGGCTGGTTCCGCTGTTTCCATAAAGGCAAAAGGGGAGCAAAAATGAACGAAAAACAAACGGCCATACAAAACAAGGTGCAGATTCGTACGATGGAAACGAAAGATTATGAGCAGGTACGCAGACTCTGGATGACGATTCACGGATTTGGCATTCGTTCGATCGATGATTCCAAAGAAGGAGTCGAACGCTTTTTAAAACGCAATCCATCCACCAGCGTCGTTGCGGCAGACGGCGGACAGGTGATCGGATCGATTTTGTGCGGTCATGACGGAAGACGGGGCTGCTTTTACCATGTATGTGTGCATGAGAGTTATCGGAAAAAGGGAATTGGAAAGGCAATGGCCGTGTATGCAATGAAAGCACTGCAAAAAGAGCAGATTAATAAAGTGTCGCTGATTGCGTTTAAGCAAAACGAGGTCGGAAATCATTTCTGGAAGAGCGTTGGCTGGACGTATCGGGAAGATCTGAATTATTATGATTTTACGTTAAACGACGCGAATATTACGCAGTTTAATCAGTAAACAGAAGCGGCGGCTGTCGTAAGGAAACAGGAACGGTTCGCGTGAAGTAAGGAACCGTATTGCAGAAAGAAGGAGAATAGTTATGGAAGAAAGATCGATGGATGAGTCGCTGAAAAAAGCGTCCGTGTTAATCGAAGCGCTGCCCTATATCCAGCGTTTCAACCGCAAAATTATCGTTGTCAAATACGGCGGCAGCGCTATGGTGGACGATCGCTTAAAGCGCAGTGTGATCGAAGACGTTACACTGTTAAAGCTGGTCGGATTTAAACCGATTATCGTACATGGCGGCGGGAAGGAGATCAGCCGGTGGGTGGAAAAATCCGGTATGGAACCAAAGTTTGTGAACGGACTGCGTGTAACAGACGAGCCGACGATGGAGATCGCCGAGATGGTATTAAACAAAGTGAATAAATCGCTCGTGCAGCTGGTAGAGCAGCTGGGAGTGCTGGCGGTCGGCGTCAGCGGCAAAGACGGCGGAATGCTGAAGGTAGAAAAAAAATATGCGGACGGAGAAGATATCGGATTTGTCGGCGATATCAGAGAGGTCAATCCAAAGATTTTATTTGATTTATTAGAAAAAGATTTTCTGCCGATCGTAGCGCCGATTGGACTGGACGATCAGTACAATACTTATAACATCAATGCGGATGACGCCGCGTGCGCAATCGCCAGAGCGGTGTCAGCGGAAAAGCTGGCGTTTTTAACCGATATCGAAGGCGTCTATAAGGACCCGCACGATGCTTCCACGTTAATATCCGAGCTGCCGGTATCAGAGGCGAAGGAGCTGATCGACAGCGGATTTATCGGCGGCGGAATGTTTCCAAAGCTGAATAACTGTATCGATGCGATCGATAACGGCGTTTCAAGAGTGCATATTTTAGATGGCAGAATCCCGCATTGTCTGCTGTTGGAAATCTTTACAAACAAAGGGATCGGGACCGCTATTTTGGGAGATAAAGAGACAAAGTATTATCATGAGTAAAGGAGACGAGGTTTGGTTATGAACGGGACAGCATACAGAAATGAAGCCGAACAGGTAGTATTGCATACATATAATCGTTTTCCGGTTGTATTTGAACGGGCAGAGGGCGTGCGTTTGTATGATACGGATGGAAAAGAATATCTGGATTTTGCGTCAGGTATTGGCGTTATGGCTCTTGGATATCATCAAAAAGATTATAGCGACGCACTGAAAGCACAGGTAGATACGCTGCTGCATACGTCCAATCTGTATTATAACGTGCCGGTGATCGAAGCGGCAAAAAAGGTACGGGACGCTTCTAAGATGGACCGTGTTTTTTTTACCAACAGCGGGGCGGAAGCAGTAGAAGGCGCCATCAAAGCTGCGAAAAAATATGCGTATACCAGAGACGGGCATGCGGGGCATGAGTTGATTGCCATGCAGGGATCTTTTCACGGGAGAAGTGTCGGCGCACTGTCCGTAACCGGAAACGCGCACTATCGGGAGCCGTTTGAGCCGCTGATGGGCGGCGTGCGTTTTGCAGCGTTTAATGATCTGGAAAGTGTCCGGGCGCAGGTAACAGACCGGACGTGTGCGGTTATTCTGGAGACGATTCAGGGAGAAAGCGGCATCCATCCGGCCGATCAGGAATTTTTAAACGGTGTGCGTGCGCTTTGCGACGCACAGGATATTCTGTTGATTCTGGATGAGATTCAGTGTGGGATGGGACGGACTGGCCAGATGTTTGCGTGGCAGAACTATGGCGTAAAACCGGATATTATGACGACAGCCAAAGCGCTTGGCTGCGGCGTTCCGGTCGGCGCGTTTTTAATGACTGAACGTGTGGCGCAAAAATCGCTGGCGCCCGGAGATCACGGGACGACTTACGGCGGAAATCCGTTTGTCGGGGCAGCGGTAAGTAAAGTATTCGACTTATTTCAGGAGCTGCAGATAGTTCAAAATGTCAGAGACGTATCCGGCTATCTGGAGCAAACACTGGATGCGCTTGTGGCGAAATACGACTTTCTTACGGAGCGCCGGGGCATGGGACTGATGCAGGGAATTGTTACGCAGAAAAATTCGGTGGATATTTCTGCGAAAGCGCTTGAGGAAGGACTGATTGTCATTACCGCAGGGGCGGATGTGATTCGGATTCTGCCGCCGCTTGTGATTACGCAGGCAGACGTGGATGAAATGGCGGAAAAATTAAACCGTGTGCTGAATGGTATGCTTTGATGGTATGTTTTGATGGTATGCTTTCACAGGCACAAAATCAGACGTCTTTTGCTGTTTGCAACGATTTTGCGTCAGGCGGATAAGCCGGTCTGACGCAGAATCTGTTTTACTTTAATTCTGAATAATTTCTGAAGATTTAAAAATTCTATTGAAATACCTGTATAATTTCGCTAAAATAATAACGATAGGCATTGAGGAACTTCTTTTCCATTATTAAGGAGAATCTGTATTAAGAAGAATCTGTATAAGAGGTATCTGTGAGGATCAGGGAAAAGGAGAATGCATATGAATAAATTAAATAAATCCGCATACATGTTTTTAATATGGGCCGCTTTTTTATGCTGCGGATGTGGCGGCGCACAGCGTACGAAAATGTATCTTGAGGCTTCGGTACAGGATGAGCGGGAGTCTGGAACCGGACAGGATACGTCCGCATTGGAAAAATCACCGGATGTTTTGGAAGACGGTTCTTTGCCGGAGCAAGAAGAAACGCAAAGCTGTTTTGTATATGTCTGCGGCGCGGTAAAGCGCCCGGGCGTATATGAGCTGCCAAAAGGAAGCCGGGTGTACGAGGCGCTTGCGCTTGCCGGAGGTCTGCGCAAAGATGCATATGAAAAAGAGATCAATCAGGCAGAGCCGGTTGAAGACGGTCAGATGATAGAGGTATTTACGATCAAAGAGCACAAAACGCAGCAGGAGCATCAGCGGCAAACGCAAAAATCCCAGCAGACGGATTCGCCGGACAGCGCATATTCCGACGACAGGATTGATATCAATACGGCGTCGAAGGAACAGCTGATGACGTTAAGCGGGATTGGAGAGGCAAAGGCGGACAATATTATCGACTACCGTGAGCGCATCGGCGGATTTTCCGCACCCGCAGAGATTATGGATGTAAACGGTATTGGCGAGGGCCTGTATGCGAGGATTCAGGATAAAATAACAGTGATACAATAGCGATGGAGGTTAGCATGGCAAAGAAAGTTCTGGTAGTTGACGATGAAAAGCTGATAGTAAAAGGAATCCGGTTCAGTCTGGAACAGGATGGCATGGAAGTAGACTGTGCCTACGACGGGGAAGAGGCGCTGCAGAAAGCGAATGCCAGCGCGTATGATATGATATTGCTGGATCTGATGCTGCCGAAGATCGACGGGATGGAGGTCTGCCAGCGTGTCAGAGAGTTTTCCGACGTTCCGATTGTCATGCTGACAGCCAAAGGCGACGATATGGATAAAATACTGGGACTGGAGTATGGTGCGGACGATTATATTACCAAACCGTTTAATATTCTGGAAGTAAAAGCAAGGATCAAGGCAATTATGCGCAGAACCGGAAAAAAGAAAGTGGTGGAAGAACGTGCGCATATGATCGAAGACGGAGACTTAAGACTTGACTGTGAAAGCCGCAGACTGTTTATTCAGGAGCGGGAGGTGAATCTGACAGGGAAGGAATTTGAGCTTCTGGAGCTTCTCGTACGTAATCCGAATAAAGTTTATGGCCGTGAGAAGCTGCTGAATCTGGTCTGGGGCGCGGACTATCCGGGAGATGTGAGAACCGTGGATGTGCATGTCAGAAGAATGCGTGAAAAGATCGAAAAGAATCCGAGCGAACCAAAATATGTGCATACCAAATGGGGCGTCGGATACTATTACCATGGCTGATAAATATACAGAAAATCACGCGTCAGTTATAAAAAAATCTGCGGTTAAATGGAGTCATGATGAATAGAAAAAAGAAAATTCGTGATTATCTGAAAAGTCTGAAATTTCGTCTGCTGCTTGTGCTGCTGCTGTTTGGGATTGCGCCGATGCTTGTGATGCAGTTTTTTGTGATCCGAGGGTATGAAAAGCGGGCCATTCATGTGCGCACGGTAGATATTTTATCTCAGTCGAAAATACTGGCGGATCAGATCGCGTCTTATGGCTATCTGGAAGATACGGCAAATGAAATCATTAATAAAGAGTTCGAGCAGCTGACCAATATTTATGACGGCCGGATTCTTGTTATCGACCGGGCATTCCGCATTCAGAAAGACACGTTTGATATTGACAGCGATAAAATTATTATTTCCGAAGCGGTTGTCCGGTGCATTCAGGGAGAGGACGTAACAAAACACGACGCGGTCAGCGGATTCATTGAGATTGCCGTACCGGTACAGCAGCCGGTTATGGACGAAATCATCGGAGTGCTGCTCGTGAGTGTGTCTACGGATGCGACGCAGACGCACATTGCCTACCTGACGCAGATTGGATTTATTGTGCTGCTGACTGCGGGAGTAAGCTGTGTCGTGCTGGCAGTCATCATTGCGTCGAAGCTGGCGCAGCCTTTTATTCAGCTGTCCAAATCCATCGATGAGATTCAGGCAGGATATGGAGAGGATGAGCTGATGATTCACGCTTATTCGGAAACGGAGCTGATCTGTGAACGAACGAACGAGCTGTTAGATCGTATGAAAGTGCTCGATGATTCCAGACAGGAATTTGTCTCGAACGTCTCACATGAGCTAAAGACGCCGTTAACGTCGATGAAAGTACTGGCAGATTCTTTGAACGGGCAGGATCATGTTCCGGTAGAGCTGTATAAGGAATTTATGCAGGATATTACAAATGAAATCGACCGGGAAAATAAGATTATTACGGACCTGCTTTCGCTTGTAAAAATGGATAAGGCGGCGGACAGCTTAAACATTGCGGCTTTGAATATCAATGAGCTGCTGGAGCTGATTTTAAAGCGTCTGCGTCCGATCGCGGAGTTAAAGCATGTAGAGCTTGTACTGGAGAGCTTTCGTCCGGTGACAGCAGAAGTAGACGAAGTAAAGCTGACGCTGGCAATCTCCAATCTTGTGGAAAACGCGATTAAGTATAATGCGGAAAACGGCTGGGTGCATGTATCGCTGAACGCGGATCATCAGTTTTTTTATATTAAAGTCGAAGATAACGGAATCGGTATTCCGGAGGAATCGCTGGATCGTATTTTTGAACGGTTTTATCGGGTAGATAAGTCGCACTCCAAGGAGATAGGCGGTACGGGTCTGGGTCTTGCGATTACAAGAAGCGTTGTGCTGATGCACCGCGGGGCGATCAAGGCGTTTAGTACACAGGGAGAGGGAACGATTTTTAATGTGCGTATTCCGCTGAATTATATTGTCTGAGAGTATGAAAGATTACAGAAATGGTAAAACAGGTTTGGACAGAGGACTGGATGGAAGGGGATAAGATGAAAAAGTCGGCTGGCAGGAAGAAAGGCTTGTTATGGATCATGGTGTTTTTGCTGACAGGAGATTTGTCTGGGTGCGGCTCCAGAAAAAAGGATTACCCTGTTTATATCAGTTATGTGGACAGTGAGCAGACGCAGACGATACAGGCAGGCTACGAGCCTCAAAATGCATCCGTGGACGGACTGATTCAGGAGCTTTTGGATCTGCTTGGGACAGATACGGATACGGTAGATTATGTCAAAGCCATTCCGGAGGGTGTCAGCATAGAGTCCTGGGAAGTCGAGCAGGATTGTCTGCATCTGGATTTTAACGGGTTTTATGATAAGATGGATCCAGTGACGGAGATTTTGTGTCGTCTGGCTATCGTCAAAACGATGACCCAGGTAGAAGGGATTGAAAGCGTGAGCTTTTCTGTAAAAGGCGAGCCGTTAACAGACAGCAGAGGAGAAGAAGTCGGTGTCGTTACGATCGATTCTTTTGTCGAGAATCCGGGTGAACAGATCAATTCTTATCAGAATGCAACGATCGATCTGTATTTTGCGAATGAAGAAGGTGACGGACTCATTCGGGAGACGCAGGAAGTTTATTACAATAGTAATATATCGATGGAAAAGCTGGTGATCGAGCATCTGATTTCAGGTCCGAAAAGCAAAGAAGCGCAGGGCGCCATTCCAAAAGAAACAAAGCTGATCAACGTGGCGGTTGTGGACGGCTCCTGTTATGTGAATCTGGACGAAAATTTTAAAAATCACAATTATGAGATTCAGGAACCAGTCGTTATTTATTCGATCGTAAACTCACTGACGTCACTGGATAATATCGATCGGGTGCAGATATCGGTGAATGGGGATACGAGCGGTAAATATCGAAGCGACTATGATCTTTCCGGCATGTATGAGATGGATTACAGCTATGTGAGCGCTGGAAAGAGCCGGGCGGTCGTTGTAGAAGATGTAGAAGGTTCCAAAGAAAATTAAACAACAGGCAGGACAAAGGGGGAAGAAAAGACATTTGACGAAAAGATATCCCTGTCAGGCTGTCGGTATGTTGATCCTTGGAATACTATTAAAAAAGGGTATTATGGAATGGCAGGAAGCAAAAACAGCAGGCTTTGGACTTTTTTTAAGTATGACGGCTGTTTTTGGAGCGGCGGTTTTAGCCGGAATCTGTATCCGCAGAGAACCGTTAAAGAGAAAAAGACTGCGGCAGGCAGCGATTCTTTTCCTGTCGTTTCTGATCGGTATGCTGCGTCTTTCTGCAGTATGCGGAAACATGGAGCGTAGTCTGGCAGGCCTGAGCGACGGGCAGAAAATCACGCTGCAGGGCCGCGTGATCAAAAAACAGTCCAAACCGTCGAAGGAACCGGAAGATTCCTGGACGGTGTATCTGACAGACTGTTATCTTAATGATTTGCAGGGGATTCGTCCCTGCGAAAATCTAATTCTTTATACCGATCCAGGCGCTGGGGAACCGGTGACAGGATCGATTCTGATGATTTCCGGAACAATCAGATTTTTCCAGGAGGCCCGTAACGACGGGAATTTTGACGAACGCAGTTACTATCAGAATCAGGGATATGCGTTTGCGGTCTATGCCGGTAAAAACGGCTGTAAACAAATGAACGCAGATGCGGATCGTCTGCAGGAAGTTTTGTACAGACTTCGGCAAAAACTGGTGCAGGTGTATCAGTCTGCCATGCCGCAGCTGGAAGCGGGAGTGCTGTGCGCCATGCTGACAGGAGATAAAACACTGCTGGCAGAGGAAACAAAACAATTGTACAGACAGAGCGGAATTGCGCATATTCTGGCGATTTCCGGCCTGCATATTTCGATACTCGGCATGGCCGTTTTTCGGCTTTTGCGTCGGCTTGAGATTTCTTATTTCCTGTCATCGGTCGTTTCCATGAGTATGCTGTCGTTGTTTGCGATGATGACGGGATCCGGTATTTCGACCATGCGCGCGGTGATTATGTTTGCGGTTTGTCTGGGAGCTGCCTGCTGCGGCAGGGCATATGACAGCATGACCGGTCTTTCAGTGGCAGCAGCGTTGCTGTTACTGGATAATCCGCGCTGTCTGTTTCTGGCCGGATTTCAGTTTTCGTTTCTGGCAGTGGCGGGAGTATTGCTTGGAAAGGAGATTTGTCGGATTTACGGGTCGAAATACAGACTGGCGGAGACCATGCGGATCAGCCTGTCGCTGCAGATGCTGACGCTTCCGTTTACGGCCTGGTATTATTTTGAGATTCCGGTGTATTCCATGCTGCTGAATCTGGTGGTGCTGCCATTGATGGGGGTGGTGCTGCTGCTTGGACTGGCGGGAGGCGTTTTGGGACTTTTGTTTTCTGGCGGCATGTTTGTAAGACTGCCGCTGGCCGGATGCACGCTGATGCTTGGCTGGTTTTCCGGGGCCGGAGAATTGTTTTTACATCTTCCGGGAGCGGTGTATCTTACCGGACAGC
Organism: uncultured Eubacterium sp.; assembly: GCA_910577225.1. Lineage (GTDB taxonomy): Bacteria > Bacillota > Clostridia > Lachnospirales > Lachnospiraceae > Eubacterium_J. Next base: position 19,173 of record CAJTMV010000016.1, read on the forward strand.
CGCAGATATGGCAGCTGGCAGGATATTATCTGATTCTGGCAGGGAGTGTTTTTTTAGCGATGCGGCGGACACAGACACGGACAGAAAACCGGATCTGCAAAGAAGGGGCAAAGACAGCTGACAGCAGGAAAGCGGAGAAAAGCGGAAGAAGAAGCAGGCGGATGGTGGAAACGGGGTTTTTACTGTGTCTGCTTTTTATACTCCTGCCTGTGCCGAAACCGGCGGAAGTGTCGGTTTTGGATGTTGGACAGGGGGACGGGATTTATATCCGTACGAGTGATGGCATGCATCTGATGATCGACGGCGGGAGTACAGATATCAGACAGGCTGGAACCCGTCGGATACTTCCGTTTTTAAAGTCGCAGAAGGTGGCGGCTATCGATTACTGGTTTCTTTCCCATCTGGATCAGGATCATATCAGCGGTTTTTTAGAGATTGTTCAAAGCGGCTATCCGGTAAGAGAAGTCGTGCTGGCGTCTGGCGTCGTAAAGGACGCGGCTTATGAGAAAGTAATCGGGCAGCTGTCCGGGTACAGGATCAACATCCGCTATCTGAAAAAGGGAGAGATGCTGTCCGGAATAAGGTCCCGCGTGCGGTGTCTGGCGCCGGCATCCGGACACTGTCCGGACGGGCGGAATGAAAACAGTCTGGTTTTGCTGTATGAAGACGGTGGATTCAGCGGACTGTTTTCCGGCGATATTTCAAAAAAAGAAGAACAAAAAATGCTCTCAGAGCAGCGTCTGTCGCCGGTCAGTCTGTACAAGGCGGCGCACCATGGGTCGGATCATTCCAACGCGAGGGAGCTGTTAGCGGTATTAAAGCCATCTGTCTGCGTGGTGTCCTGCGCCAGAGAAAACAGTTACGGGCATCCGGGAAAAGAAGCAGTGTCTGCGATGCAGACTTATAGCGGCAGTATCAGATATACGATGTGTTCCGGGCAGATACGCGTGACGTATGGAAGGAGCAGGCTAAAAGTAACGGTCAGACAATAACGATTTGCCGTTTGCATGCATGCGCGATGTTATGACCGCTTTTTTCAAGGAGCAGCGCCTGATACAGCGTATCGGCAAACAGATGCTTCTGATAAAAATCTGCGCTGTCTGAGGCGGCGCAGATATGCTTTACGTCTGCCGCGCCTGTCAGAAGCGGAAGGGACGCGTGTTTTTTCAAATGTGTCAGCACAGCCTGCGATTCTTTTCGAAAGCCAAGTATTTTTGCATACGGCATGTAAGAACGGCTGCGCCAGATGCGACAGCTGTCGGCCCGTATATCCAGAAGAATATGCAAAAGGACGCGGCTGATGCGGGTGTATGCAAGATTTTTTGTTTTTAACCGCATACAAAAATCTGAGAATCCGGTATAGTCGTTCAGATTCCGGCTGATGCGCCGGGAAAGCTGCGGGGTACAGTCGGCATATTTACAAAAGCCTGCAGAAGCGTATTTTAACAAACAATAGTGCAGCATTTGTGAGCAGTCGTTTTCATATAAAAAAGGAGCATGTTTTTGATAATCCAAAAGCAGCTGGAAGGAGGCGTCTGGCAGCGCCTGCCGCAGTGTGTGAATATCATCTGACGGGTGGCTGGCTAAAAAACGCCGTATGGCAGACGCGGATGCCATGGGGTCTGTAAAGCGGCTGGAATGATACGCCTGTCCCTGCCGTAAGATCGGGTGTATCTGTATCGGGGGTCTGTCTCTGTCTGCCGCTTCTTTTGCAATGGCTTTTTGGTATTCCAGAGCAAGAATGTTATTTGGATTGTTTAAAATCTGTGCGGCAGCAGTCGTATCGGTATCTGGCAGCAGCGCTGACAGCGCGTTTTGTCTGGCGCGTGCATATGCCATGCCGCAGCTTAGATTGTCGGTAAGCAGCTGTCTGTACGCTGGCGGTTCGTCTGCCAAAAGATCACAGATTTTGGCATAAACGTCGCTGACAGGCGTTTCGCAGCCGTAACAAAGCGTATTGACACAGCCAAGCTGATAAAGCAAAGAAACGGCTGCGCCAGCGAAATATTCCGCGCTTGCACAGGACCAGAGCGCGGGGAGTTCGACGACCAGATCAGCGCCCTGCATCAGCGCCATTTTTGCGCGCGTATATTTATCCATCAGTGCAGGAGCGCCCCGCTGCACGAAATTTCCACTCATAACAATGATGATGAAATCGGCGTCTGTTTGTTTTCTGGCCTGCGTCAGCTGAAAAGCGTGACCGTTGTGAAAAGGGTTATATTCGGCGATAATTCCGGTTATTTGCATGATCTGACCTCGCTGACAAAAATCGTGATTTGTTAGCCCGCATCCTGGATGCGGCTTCACGGGTATCATATCATAAGATGAAGATTGACAAAAGCGCTATTTGGTGTTTTTATTAATTATGATACAAAAACTCGTGAAAGGATAATGAAAAGGAAGCAGGTTATGAGAGAAAAGAAAAAGGTATTACAGGCGCTGTTTGTTGTCTGCGCAGCGTTTGTTCTTATTTTTGCCGTAAAAAAAGCAGATCAGCCTGGAAGCGTACAAATACAGGAAGAAACAGTGACGATGGCAGGTATCCGACACAGCTATGATTTTTTTCTGATCGCGGATACGCATATCAGTCTGTGCGACGACAGAGATCCCGGACTGATTGAAAAGGCGCAGACACGCAGAGAGGCTTTTGCGCGTGAGAGCAAAAAAACGGCGGTGCGAACCTTTCACAATCTGATCACGCAATCGAATCGAAGCGATGCAGATCTTACGATTTTTGCCGGAGATATTACGGATTCTGCGATGTATGCGTCGATCGATTTTGTGCAGAAAGAAATCGATCGTCTTTCTATGCCATATTTGTATGTGACAGGAAATCATGATTTTGAGTATGGAAAAGAATATTTTTCTAAAAAAGCATATAATAAATATTTCCCGCGTTTGAAAAATCTGACAAAGACGTCGCAGCAGTATGCGATTTATGAATTTGACGATCTGATCGTAGCAGGTCTGAACGATAAAAACAATCAGTTTGACAAACAGGCTGTGCAGGCGCTGCTGCCATATGTCAAAGGGAAGAAACCTGTGATTCTTGTAACGCATGTGCCGCTTCAGCCGCAGTATCAGGATTCGCCGCTGGAACAGCAGGCGAACGATATCTGGGGGCTTTCCGAACACGGACGCTGCCGGGTGCTGTTGGGAGAGACTGCATGCGGGCCGAATCAGACGACACAGCGGCTGCTGGATGCCGTATTTGCAAAAGACAGCGCGGTCGCGGCTGTCTTTGCCGGACATATACACTTTTATCATCGCGGTATGTTAAACGATACGTCTGTGCAGCTGGTGACCGGAGCCGGGTATTACGGGGATGCGGTGCTGATTCATGTTCGGGCGTCGTCCTGACAGGCGCGTCTTTTGAGCTGAACGATAGCGTTTGGCTGGGACGATTTCAGGAATATTAAAAATTTTTAGTAAAATTGCAATGTTTTATTTACAAAAACGGAATAATCATGTACAATGATAACAATTGGAAGCGGTGGCGTTTATTTCATGTAGAAAAATGTCAATAAATGTCCGCTTCGAAGACAGCAGAATTTGTACGTCTGCATGATCTGATAACGATTTCGGACGTACGCTTGCTGCGCAAGATTAATCAGGGAAAGAAAAGGAGATAAAAAATGGGTAAAGAAATGATTGCTATGCTTCTTGCCGGTGGACAGGGCTCCCGCCTTTATGCGTTGACCCAGAAGCTGGCAAAACCTGCAGTTCCGTTTGGCGGCAAATATCGTATTATTGATTTTCCGCTGTCAAACTGCGTCAACTCAGGGATTGATACGGTAGGTATTTTAACGCAGTACCAGCCGCTGGTACTGAATGAGTATATTGGAAATGGACAGCCATGGGATCTTGACCGTCTGTACGGCGGCGTGCATGTGCTTCCTCCTTATCAGCAGGCATCTGGCTCTGACTGGTATAAGGGTACTGCGAATGCGATTTATCAGAATATTTCATTTATAGACCGTTACGATCCGAAATATGTGATCATTCTTTCCGGTGACCAGATCTGTAAACAGGATTACAGCGATTTCCTTCGTTTCCACAAGGAAAAAGGAGCGGAATTCAGCGTCGCTGTTATGGAAGTACCTTGGGAAGAGGCTTCCAGATTCGGTCTTATGGTTGCAGATGAAAATGACAAGATTACGGAATTCCAGGAAAAACCAAAGGAGCCAAAGTCTAATCTGGCGTCTATGGGTATTTACATATTTAACTGGGATATTTTACGCAAATATCTGATCGAAGACGAGGAAGATCCAAATTCTGAAAATGATTTTGGCAACAATATTATTCCGAATCTGTTAAAAGATGAAAGAAATATGTACGCTTATCATTTTGACGGCTATTGGAAGGATGTTGGAACGATCTCTTCTTTATGGGAAGCAAATATGGAAGTACTGGATCCGGAGCACAGCGGAATCAACCTGTTTGATGAAAAATGGAAAGTTTACAGCCGGAACAGCGGTATGACCGGACATAAGATTAATCTGGGCGCTTCAGTGGAAAATTCCATGATTACAGACGGCTGCAACATCTCAGGACATGTCAAACATTCGATTTTGTTTGCAGGCGTTAAGATCGAAGAAGGCGCGGAAGTAGAAGATGCAGTCGTAATGGGAGGCACGCTTATCAAGGCCGGTGCGAAAGTAAAACACTGTATCATAGCGGAAAATGTAGTAATTGGCAAAAATGCCATTGTTGGACAAATGCCGAATGAAGAAGAATCAGGTGTGGCAACGGTCGGCTCTGGCGTTTATGTCGGCGATGATGCTGTGATTGGACCAAATGCTATGGTCAGTGACAATGTAAAGGATGGTGACAAACAATGATAAATACCAATACGAACGCACTGGGCATTATTTTCCCAAATGTATATGATGAGCTTGTATCCGAATTAACAAATGAGCGGCTGATGGCTTCAATTCCGTTTGGAAGCCGTTATCGTATGATCGATTTTGTATTATCCAGCATGGTAAACTGCGGGATTGATAATATTACTGTATTAGTGCGTGAAAATTATTTTTCACTGCTCGATCACCTGGGATCCGGCCGTGAGTGGGACTTAAGCCGTAAAAATGGCGGTCTGAATATTTTCCCGCCGTTCGCACAGAAAAATACGGGCATTTACAGCGGCAAAGTCGGCATGATTGCAAGCGTACTTGGATTTTTAAAATCCCAGAAAGAAAAATATGTAATTATGTCAGATGCAAATATCGCGTTTAACTTTGATTTCAAGGCGCTGTTAAAAGCGCATATCGACAGCGGCGCCGACGTAACGGCAGTATATACAAAAGAAGAACTGCCGCCAAGCATCCGCAAATCCGACGATCTGCGCAAGGCAATGTATTATACGCTGGATTTTGCAGATAACCGCGTCAATAAGATACATATTAATTCCCAGGAGACAGGCGTACAAAACTACTCCATGAATATTTATGTATTTGAACGCGAACAGCTGATTAAAATGGTAAATGAAGCGTTTATTGGCGGCGGTGTGTACTTAGAGCGTGATGTGCTGCTTCCAAGATTAAGCGAGCTGAATATCCAGGGATATGAATATACAGAATATATCGCTCGTATTACAGACTTAAAGAGCTACTTCGATGAAAATATGAGATTGCTGGACGATGCGAATCTGTCCGCTTTGTTTGAGAAGAACTCGATTTATACAAAGATTCGTGACGACAACCCGACACGTTATGTCAACGGCGCTTCTGCGAAAAATGTAATGGTAGCAGACGGCTGTGTGATAGAGGGTGAAATTGAAAACTGTATTTTATTCCGTGGCGTTAAGATCGGCAAAGGCGCAAAAGTGCGCAACGCGATTCTGATGCAGGATACGATTATCGAACCGGGCGTGGATGCGGAATATATTATTACGGATAAGAAAGTAACCGTTACTGAAGGCAAAGAGCTGAAAGGTACCGACACATTCCCGATCTTTGTGGCAAAAAGACAGGTGGTATAAAATCTGTAGCTGAAAAGGATGACCGGCTGCAGGGGGATTTGGGGTATCTGTGAGAACCTGACAACAAAATATTCTGGCGGCATTGGCAATCGGGCCGATGCCGCTGTTTTTATCAGAAGGGATGATCCGGCTGCTGCGCCGAAGTTTTAAATTTATATTCAGATATTGTCTGCCGCTGCGTTACATGTTACAATAGAGGAAAGCATATCTGGATCGCTGCCTGTATTCTAAATTTCATTGTCTGGAAGATCGATTTTCGGACATCTGTAACCGATCCATGGAAAGGACATCGTTCTTTTATTCTTTTAGAAAATTCATGCTTTTAATCACATAAGCAGGAGATTTTCTGAAAGCAAAGGAAATCTCCGTATCACAAAAAAGGAGGTTTTCTCAAAGCAAAGAAAATCTCCGTATCACGAAAAAAGGAGGTTTTCTTATGGAGCAAAAGAAAACAGATGTAACCTACTGGCACCCTGCATTTTACGCGGATATTCAGATTGAACTTGCAGATGACGCAGACCATCTGGTGTTTGAGAATGAACATCAGTTAGGCAAAAATCCGATGGAGATCGACGTATTAATTATTAGAAAAGAAAAGAACAGGCCTGTAAAAAAGAATATTGGAAAAATCTTTCGTAAATATAATATTATAGAATATAAGAGTCCATATGATACTCTGAGTGTGGACGATTTTTATAAAGTATATGGGTATACCTGCTTTTATAAAGCGGATGTGCCTTTTCGAAACAGTATACCCATCCAGGAGATGACGATTACTTTTGTCTCAGAAAAATATCCTCTGAAATTAATCAGACATCTGACTGAAATCCATCAATATAAAATAAAAAAGATGGAAGCAGGCATTTACCAGGTATATGGGGACCTTATTCCGATTCAGATCATTGTTACGAAAAATCTGTCCGAACAAAAAAATCTTTGGCTGAAAAGTCTGACAAATAAACTGTCGGAACCAAAGAAGGCGGAAAAGCTGGTAGCGGAATATTTGAAACATTCGAAAAACGACCTGTATCGTTGTGTGCTGGAAACGATCATTCGGGCAAATCCAAAAACATTTGTGGAGGTAAATGAAATGGATGATATCATTATGGAAATTGTGCAGGAAAAATTCGATAAGAGATTAAAAGAAGCGGTAGAAAAACAGGTAGAGGAAAGAACAAAAGAAATTAAGAAAAATATGGCTGAAAGTATAACCGCACAGGTTACTGAAAAAACAAGGCTGATGGACAGCATTTTGTTAATTCAGAAAAAATGCCGGAAAGATAAATCCCTGTCTGTTATCGCTGACGAGATGGAAGCAGAACCGGAAAAGATTCGTTTTATTTATGATCTTGTTTGTAATCATACCGAACAAACAGTAGAGGAATTATATGAGCTGGCAACCGGACTGAAGGCTTAAAATATGGTGTCGGTTTCTTATTTTGTCAATTTTTTAACATTTCTTGTATATTCCATCAATAAGGTATATAATATTTATAATTATGTATTAAATATGGATAAAGGAGTAAGACAATGAATGTATTAGTTATTAACTGCGGCAGTTCGTCCTTAAAATATCAGGTTATCGATTCCGGTACTGAAGACGTACTTGCAAAAGGTCTGTGTGAACGGATTGGGATCGACGGCAGGCTGGTGTATGAACCGGCAGGCGGGGAAAAAGAGATTACCGGAGCGGATATGCCGACACATAAACAGGCGATTCAGATGGTTATCGACGCACTGATCAACGAAAAGACAGGAATCATAAAAAGCCTTGATGAAATCGGGGCAGTTGGTCATCGGATTGTACACGGCGGAGAAAAATTCGCAGCGTCAGCTATTATTACAGATGAAATGATCGAAACCGTTCAGGCATGTTCCGATCTGGCTCCTTTGCACAATCCTGCAAATCTGATCGGCGTACGTGCATGCAAAGAGCTGATGCCGCATACGCCGATGGTCGGCGTGTTCGATACCGCATTTCATCAGACGATGCCCAGGGAAGCATATTTGTACGGCGTTCCTTATGAGTATTATGAAAAATATGCGGTGCGTAAATACGGGTTTCACGGTACCAGCCACAGTTATGTGTCCAAACGTGCGGCTGTGATCTTAAATAAGCCTTACGAATCGCTAAAGACGATCGTATGTCATCTTGGAAACGGGGCATCGGTCTGCGCGGTAAAAAATGGACAGTCAGTAGATACTTCGATGGGACTGTCTCCGCTGGAAGGGCTTGTGATGGGGACGCGTTCCGGAGACATCGATCCTTCTGCGATAGAATTTATTGCCAAAAAAGAAAATCTGGATCTGGCAGGCGTTTTAAATGTGTTAAATAAAAAGTCTGGCGTAATGGGATTATCCGGCGTATCTTCGGACTTTCGCGATCTGGAAGCTGCAGAACAGGCAGGAAACGAACGTGCAGCGACGGCTCAGCAGGTATTTAATTACCGGGTGTTAAAATATATTGGCGCTTATGCAGCGGCGATGAACGGCGTCGACTGTATCTGCTTTACCGCAGGCCTTGGCGAGAACAACGGCGTGATTCGCAGACAGATCTGTGAGAACCTTGCGTTTTTAGGCATTCAGATCGACGACGAGGCAAACGGCAAACGCGGCGAAGAGATCATAATTTCAACGCCGGATTCCAAAGTAAAAGTGCTGGTAATTCCGACAAATGAGGAACTTGCTATTGCGCGCGAGACCGTTGCGTTAGTGAAAGAATAAATAAAAGATTCGTGAAAAATATACCGCCTTTTATCTCGTAACACAGATGCAGGGCGGTAATTTTCGCTTGTACCGTTAGGCCAGAAAGAGTATAATGTCAATGCCGGACGAAGGTCCGAAAACGAAACAGGAAACGGAACGGTAAGGATGTGTGAAAAGAAACGTATTTTAATAGCAGATGATGAACCTGGAATTATCCGGCTGCTCAGGGATTACTTTGAAATGCAGGATTACCTGGTCAAAGAGGCGGAAAACGGACTGGAAGTGTTGGAAAATCTGGATCCGGAACCGGATCTGATACTTCTTGACGTGAATATGCCGATGCTCGACGGATTCACGGTGTGTGAGCGGATTCGTATGCATGTCTCATGTCCCATCGTATTTCTGTCTGCGAAAGTGGAGGAGTCAGACAGGATTCGGGGGCTGATGCTGGGCGGGGATGATTATATATTAAAACCCTTTAGCATCGAAGAACTTGGCGCAAGAGTCAGGGCACACCTTCGAAGAGAAGAGCGCAAAAAGTCAGATCAGGCGGTAAAAACATTTGACCGTCTGGCGATTCATTATAGAGAACATTGTGTTTATTATGAAAAGGAGCCGCTTGCCCTTACGAAGACGGAGTATGGAATCGTGGAAGTACTGTCTTTAAATGCCGGGCAGGTATTCAGTAAGGATCAGCTATATGAAAAAGTACGGGGACTTGACGGGAGAGCTGACAGCGGCATTATTATGGAACATATACGCAGGATACGAAGCAAGATAGGAAGATATACCGGTCATACGTATATCGAGACAGTGTGGGGAGTAGGATACCGATGGACTGGTTAGAAGAGAGGATAGAAGGTTTGCAAAGGCGTATCCGCAATTACTCCTTTCGTAAAGCAATGATTGCCTATATTCTGGTGCTGGCAGTGATAGTCGCGGCACTTTCCTATCTGACGATGATTGTCTGCTGGCAGCTGGAGCTGGCGGAGTGGGCACGGTATGAACAGGAAGATTTTTCGGGGCTGATTTGGGAGAAAGGACTTTTTTGGGCAGACGGATATCATTTTGCAGAAGACACGGATGCGTTTCAGCTGCTGTTTCTGGATATGGTTCGGGTGTGGTGTCCGTTTGTATATGCATTTGCAGGGATGATCGTAACGATTGGCATCTTTTACCAAAAACGGCTGGCAAAGCCGCTTTCGATATTAGAAGACAGTGTCGCGCGGATTCGGGAAAATAATCTGGACTTTCATGCGTATTACGATAGCAGGGACGAGCTGGGAAGTCTTTGCGGCTCTGTAGAGGATATGCGTATGGAGCTTGTCCGCGGGAAGGAACAGATGTGGAGGCTTGTGGAACGTCAGAAAGAATTAAACGCCGCATTTGCGCACGATCTTCGTACGCCGCTTACGGTACTGCGCGGCTATACGGATTTTCTGGCGCGATATCTTCCGCAGGGAAAAATCAGCGAAGAAAAAATGCAGGACGTACTGGCGCTGATGTCGGATCACTTAAGAAGACTGGAAAATTACAGCTATACGATGAAGGGGATTACAAGTATGGAGGAAGTTCCGTTTTCACCGGAATGCATGACACTTTTCCGTCTTGAGAAAAAGATCAGAGAAGTTGTATTTGCCCTGAATCAGGCAGGAGACGTCCACATTCAATATCGGCCATGGAGTACGCAGGAAACGCTGAAAGTAAAGGCAGACGATCATATCGTTCTGGAAGTTTTCGAAAATATGATTTCAAACGCCATCCGCTATGCCGGGAAAGAAATTGAGGTCCTGGCGGATTATGAGGAATCGGACATGGAATTTCTGCTGACCGTTCGGGACGACGGGCCAGGATTTTCCAAAGAGCAGCTTGTCAAAGCGCTGCAGCCGTATTATAAGGAATATAAGGCTGCGGGAACAGACGGGCATTTTGGGATCGGGCTTCATATTTGCAGAGAGCTTTGTCAAAAGCATGGAGGCACGCTGGATGTCTCAAACAGTATCCGCGGCGGTGCAGTCGTTACCGCGTCGTTTTCTTTTAAATGGGAATAAGTCGTTTTGCAGTCGGTTCCGATTGCGGACGGCTTATTTTTATGCGTCTGAGAACGCTGCAAATATAGATTCCAGGAGAAAATTTCAGCAATCTTTCGAATTTCTTAATGATTTGTAGGGAAAAGATAGAGATTTTAGATTTATGATACTGTAAGATCGATCAGAAACAGGAGGAAAGAAAATGTCTGCTACAATTGAGATCAGAAATCTGAATCAGTACTATGGAAAAAAACAGGCGCTGCATCAGATCAGCCTTACAATCAAAACCGGAATGTTCGGCCTTTTGGGGAGAAACGGCGCTGGAAAGACGACACTGATGAAAGTGCTTGCGACACTGCTGCCACGGTCGGAAGGAGACGTGAGCGTGTGCGGAAAAAATATACTGCAGGCGGGAGAGATTCGAAAACTGGTAGGATATCTTCCGCAGGATTTTTCCATGTATCCCAATATGACGGTATATGAAGCCATGGATTATCTGGGAGTGCTCTCGGGCATCCGTAAGGCGGACCGCAGGCAGCGGATCGATGAGCTGCTGATGCGGGTCAATCTTTTGGACGATCAGAAAAAGAAGGTAAAGGCGCTGTCAGGAGGAATGAAACGGCGTCTTGGCATCGCACAGGCAATCCTTCATCATCCGCAGGTTTTGATTGTGGATGAGCCGACCGCGGGACTGGACCCGGAAGAGCGTGTGCGGTTTCGGAATCTGCTGTGTGAGATGGCGCAGGACAGGATTGTCATTTTATCGACCCATATCGTCGGGGATATCGAAGCAACCTGTGAAGACATTGCGGTCCTGGACGCGGGCAGTATGATCTATCGAGGCACTGTGGCGGATCTGATCGCCGGGACACAGGGAAAAGTATACTCCGCGCAGATCAGCAGGAGCGAGCTGGAGATTTTGAAAAAAGAATATATCGTGACCAGTATGCTTTCGCTCGGAAATAATGTAGTGGCGCGTTTTCTGGCAGAAGAAAAGCCGTTTGCCTCAGCGACGCCCTGCGAAGCGGGAGCGGAGGATGCCTATATGTATCTGATGTACACAGAAAGGGGTGAACGGGGATGTTTGGACAGCTGTTTGTAAAAGAATGCAGGCAGACGGCAAAGAGCCTGATCTACTGGCTGACCGTTCTGATTCTCGTTTTTAGTTATACGAGTCAGCTGGGTGAGCTGGAGATCGACGGGGAGCCTCAAAAAGGTCAGCAGGAATATGGATATAAGCTCAGTCAGGATCCTGCGTTTCTTATGAAAAGTACGCTGGGGCAGCTGACGGAAGAGTATGTGCGCAAACGTTATACGACGTATCCGGTCGGTTTTTATAAAAGTGTGACGCTGAATGAGGAAGAAGATCAAAGAATCGGAGAAATTTTGCAGGAAACAGCCGGAATTGGCGGCCGCAAAGAAGCGGAGCGTGTGATGGAAGAGTGGTACGCCGCCACACAGCCGGCAGACGAGACAAATCCCGCTGCGTCGGCCATTACGGGACGGTTAAAAGTGGAGCCGGCAGATGGCCTGACTGCCGATCGTTTTCATGAGCTGATGGAGGAAGTCGACGGGATACTGGGCGGAGGCTCCGATTATAACGAAGCAAACCGGAAGAACAATGCCAGAGTTCCAATGACTTATGAAGATGCAGTCAGGGAATATGACACCTTGATTAAAAAGGACCGGCTGAGCGGAGGCTATGCCAGACTGTTTTGTGATTATATGGGGATTTTCCTTGGCGTGCTGCCTGTTTTTCTGGCGACGACAAGAGGACTGCGTGACAGAAGAAGCAGGATGCAGGAGCTGATTTATACAAGAAAATGTTCTTCTCTGACAGTGACCGCAGGACGGTACCTGGCGATGCTTGTAATGCTTACGATACCAGTACTTGCGCTGTCTTTCATCCCGCTGTCAAAATGTATCAGTTACGCCGGGATGGCAGGAATTGCGGTCGACCTTTGGGCCTTTGTCAAATATACGTTTGGATGGCTGTGTCCGACCATTATGATCGTAACGGCAGCTGGGATGTTTCTGACAGAGCTGACCGAAACGGCAGTAGCGGTGCTGGCACAGGGGGTATGGTGGTTTGCCGCCATATTTGGCGGGGTACAGCGTCTGAAAGGAGGCATGTATGGATGGAATCTGGTACCAAGACACAATACGCAGATGAACTGGCAGGGATTTCAGGACGGATTTGCGCAGCTTGCGGCAAACAGGATTTTTTATGCGGTACTGTCTCTTCTGCTTGTAATGGGCACGGCTTTTATATTTGAACAGAAACGGAAAGGAAGGCTGCATATTCGTGGAAAAATACTGGCACATCGAAAAAACAAATCTTAAATATCATATACCGGTGCATTTGCTTGTCTGTATCCTCCTGCTTTTCGTATCGCCGTTTTTTATGGGAGTAAAAAATCTGACCGCGCAGGATACGGCAAAGGTTTTGGAAATGTATGTGGCGCTTATCGGAATTGTGCTGCTGACACCGGTATTTTTACCAGAGCAGGACCGCGGGATTCGTGATCTGGTCTGTACCAAATACCTGATCAGCGCGGTCGTATATCTGGTGCGGATTGCTGGAAATATCGTACTTTTAATTCTGCTTGCGGGACTTTATATCGGGATGCTTGCATACAACCAGTGTGATTTTCCGGTTGTCAGATATTTTTTGGGAACGCTGACGCAGATGCTGTTTATGGGAGGCCTCGGCCTGTTTTTCTATGGACTGTGCGATCATCTGGTCATCGGTTATATGGCTCCGGTCGTTTATTATATGGTTGCGCTTGGAAGCGGACAAAAGTATATGAAGATGTTTTATCCGTTTTCCATGACATACGGAAGCTATGATGAGAAACTCTGGCTGGCCGCAGGCGCGGTCGTACTGATCGGTGCGGGAGTATGGCTGCGCTGCAGGAGGAGGGCGCCTTTTTCATAGATCCGCTCAGAGTTTCATTCACAAAGGCTGGATGCTTTGGCAAATAAATTTGTATTTGATATTGACAAATAAATCACATTTGGTTATACTTTTTTCGTGTATGTTTGAAAGCCTGTACAAATGGCTGTTCAGGTCTGTTTCAGACAGATAGGAGGCCCCATGATTTTAGATCTTGCAGAAATATACTCCAACTGGAATGCGTCGGAAGAAAAAGTCGTTCATCTGGATATGGATGCCCTGGAGTCTAAAATGGGCGTGTTTCCTATTCGCAAAAAGGAACCATTCACGCTGCATCTGACAAACGAGGAGAACCGGCGGCTGCTGCTCCGGGGTGAGTTGGATGTAACGATATCTGTCCCATGTGACCGTTGTCTGACCGAAGTGTTGACAACGCTGCATCTGGTTATCGACAAAACGATTCCGATCGAACACGCCAAAGATACAAAGACGTTTTCGGAAACGGAAGAAGATGATCAGTTGGAACAGCTGGAATATATGAATGGCTGTCAGCTGGACGCAGACCGGCTCGTATATGGAGAAATTCTGTTCGCATGGCCGGCGAAGGTGCTGTGCAAAGAAGCATGCAGGGGAATATGTCCCGCATGCGGCGCAAATTTAAATGAAACCGACTGCAGCTGTGACCGTACAGTACCGGATCCGCGGATGGCGGCGTTTCAGGATGTGTTTAACAAGTTTAAGGAGGTGTAAGCAGATGTCTATTTGTCCAAAAAATAAAACTTCTAAGAGCAGAAGAGATAAAAGAAGAGCAAACTGGAAAATGACGGCTCCTACATTGGTAAAGTGCAATAAGTGTGGAGAGCTTATGGTACCGCATCGCGTATGCAAAAACTGCGGGACTTATAACAAAAAAGAAATTATCGCAGTAGATTAATTGTTTGCAAACGAAGAGAAAGACTTTACATATAGTGGTGTAAAGTCTTTTTTGTACTATTTATAAGTAATATGGCGTCCCTGACCCGTGAACGGTAGCAGGTAACGAACTTTCCGTCAGCTGTATGGAATTTAATATTGATTTATAGAATCACATATAGTATATTGGAAATGATTTGTTACCAGTGTCTGGAATCTGACAGCAAAGCGATTGAAACAGCTGAGCGGAAACTGGCATACAGTCTTTCCAGGAAGTAAGAAGAATCGGTATGGGACAGGAGGACCTCATGAGTAAAAATATCAGAGTAGTCGTCGATGCGATGGGCGGGGACCATGCACCGGGTGAAATTGTCAAAGGAGCGCTGCAGGCGCTGGAAGCACAGAAAAATCTGACGCTTTACTTTGTCGGACAGCAAAAACCGCTGGACGCAGAGCTCAAAAAATATTCGTATGATGCGGACCGTGTGAAAACCGTTTATGCAGAAGAAGTGATTGAGATGGCAGAGCCTCCGGTTGCCGCGATTCGAAAGAAAAAAGATTCGTCGATCGTTGTCGGATTAAATATGGTAAAAAAGGCAGAGGCAGATGCCTTTGTGTCCGCAGGAAGCACCGGAGCTGTGCTGGCAGGCGGGCAGCTGATCGTCGGCAGATTAAAAGGGGTGGAACGTCCGCCGCTTGCGCCGTTAATTCCTACCGCAAACGGAGTCTCGCTTTTAATCGACTGCGGGGCGAATGTGGACGCCAGGGCGTCCCAGCTCGTACAGTTCGCGAAAATGGGTTCCGTTTACATGGAACGTGTGATCGGCGTGAAACGGCCGCGCGTGGCGATTGTAAATATCGGAGCAGAGGAAGAAAAAGGAAACGCGCTTGTCAAAGAAACGATGCCGCTGCTAAAGCAGTGTAAGCAGATCAATTTTACCGGCAGCATAGAGGCAAGAGACATTCCGTATGGCGCGGCGGATGTGATCGTGTGCGAGGCATTCGTTGGAAACGTAATTTTAAAGCTGTATGAGGGGACGAGTTCGATGCTGCTGTCGCAGGTGAAAAAAACGTTTCTGAGCTCCCTGCGGACAAAGATCGGCGCGCTGCTTATCAAGCCGGCGTTAAAAAAGACGCTGAAAGGCTTTGACGCGTCCCAGTACGGCGGAGCGCCGATGCTGGGATTAAAAGGACTCGTCGTAAAGACACACGGAAGCGCCAAAGCGCCTGAGGTCAGACAATCCGTGATTCAGTGCGTAAACTTTTCAAAACAAAAGATAAATGAAAAAATCAGTCAGCAGATACTGGCGGAGCAGACGTCTGAATTACGGGATTCCAAATAGAGAAAATGATAAAAGGAGGAGAGAGTTGTCATGGAATTCGAGAAAATCAAAAAAATCATTGCAGAAGTACTGAATGTGGATGAAGAAGAGATCACAATGGATACTACTTTTGTAGATGACCTTGGTGCCGATTCCCTGGATGTATTCCAGATTATTATGGGCATCGAAGAAGAATTTGATATCGAAATCGCCAATGAGGAAGCAGAAAAAATCGCAACCGTAGGCGATGCCGTAGAACAGATTAAAAATGCATTAAACTAATGGAAAAAGGGTGTTTTGAGACGATGGCAGTTGTTTTAAAACACCCGTTGCAATTTCAAAGTCAGAAAACAGAAAGTGAGAATGGAATGAGAAAACAGTTGGAATTTCAAAAAGTAATCGGTTATGAGTTTCATCAGGCCGGACTTTTGCAGCAGGCGCTGACACACAGTTCGTATGCGAATGAAAAGCGGATGAAAAAACATTCGGATAACGAGCGTCTGGAGTTTTTGGGAGACGCAGTGCTTGAGATCATCTCCAGCGAGTACCTGTATCATCATTTTCCGGACATGACGGAAGGAGAGCTGACAAAAATGCGTGCGAGTCTTGTCTGCGAGCCGACGCTTGCATACTGCACAAAACAGCTGCAGCTTGGAGAGTATCTGCTGCTTGGCAGAGGAGAGGACCATACCGGAGGCAGAAAGCGCAGTTCTATTTTATCCGACGCGCTGGAGGCGGTAATCGGAGCGATTTATCTGGATGGTGGTTTTGCTAATGCAAAAGAGTTTGTTCTGAAATTTATCCTGACAGACATTGCGCATAAGCAGCTCTTTTATGATAGCAAGACTATCCTGCAGGAGACTGTCCAGGGACAGAATCTGGGCGCCATGCATTACAAACTGACCGGAGAGAGCGGGCCGGATCATGATAAGGTATTCCAGGTAGAGCTGTGGATCGGAGATCAGAAAATGAGCACAGGAGCCGGTCATACCAAAAAGGCGGCCGAGCAGGAGGCGGCGTATCAGGCCCTTATACAGCTTCGGGAACAACATCAATAGACGACAGCGGAGGAAAGAATGTATTTAAAGAGCATAGAAGTGCATGGTTTTAAGTCTTTCGCAAATAAGATCGTGTTTGACTTCCACAACGGGATTACCGGAATCGTAGGACCGAATGGAAGCGGAAAGAGCAATGTGGCAGACGCGGTCAGATGGGTTCTGGGAGAGCAGAGCGCCAAACAGCTGCGCGGCGCAAGCATGCAGGACGTTATTTTTGCAGGGACAGAGAACCGCAGGCCGGTCAGCTATGCATATGTGGCGATTACACTGGATAATGCAGATCATGTGCTGCCTGTGGAATATGAAGAGGTTACGGTTGCCAGACGCGTATATCGTTCCGGTGAAAGCGAATATTTGTTAAACGGAAGCGGATGCCGTCTGAAAGACGTCTACGAACTGTTTTATGATACCGGTATCGGGAAAGAAGGCTATTCGATTATCGGACAGGGGCAGATTGAACGAATTTTAAGCGGCAAGCCGGAGGAGCGGCGGGAACTGTTTGACGAAGCGGCCGGAATCGTAAAATTCAAGCGGCGTAAGGCGGATACGCAAAAAAAGCTCGAACATGAACGGGAAAATATGGTGCGTATTCACGATATTTTAACAGAGCTCGAGCGGCAGGTAGTACCGTTAGAAAAACAGGCGGAAAAGGCAAAAATCTATATAAAGAAAAAAGACGAATTAAAAGTATTCGAGGTCAATTTGTTTTTGCTGGATATGGAACGCAATCAGGTGCAGTGCAGGGAAATAGAGGAAAAATATGAGATTACAGACGCACAGTTAAAAGAGACACTGCAGCAGCTGGAACAGATACGCACGGAGTATGAAAGCCTGACCAAAAGACTGGAGTCCGCGGAAACAGAAATTACGGACGACCGGAACAAAATCAGCGACTGCGCGGTGCGCAAAGGAAAGCTGGAAGGAGAAGTAAACGTCTTATTAGAACAGATTCATACCGCACGTACGTCGCAGGAACATTACCAGAACAGAAAAGAAGCGATCGAAGCGGACAGCGTTCAGCGGCAAAAAAGCAGACAGGAATATGAATCGCAGAAGCAGAGCCTGGATACGAAGCTGGCAGAGCTTACGGACGAACGTAAGCGGATACAGTCCGGACTGGAACAGATCAGAGTGCAGATTTCATCGTGCAACGAGGTAATCGAACGCGGAAAAAACGAGATTATCGAGCTGTTAAATCAAAAAGGCTCTGTCAAAGGACAGCAGCAGCGTTTTGATACGATGCTGGAGCAGGTAAATATCCGAAACGCACAGTTAAACCAGCGCAAGCTGCGAAGAAAAAGCGAAGAGGCTGATCTGGAATCGGTGATTGCCAGACATCAGGAAACGCTGGAGACGCTGGAGCGCCATATCGAACAGCTGGAAGAAGCGCAGCGGCAGTACGAAGACAAAAAGCAGGAACAAAAACGCAGCATGGAAGAAGTACGTGAACAGCTGGAGCGGACGGCGACAGAATTTCATAAAACGCAGTCCAGGCTGGAGACGCTGCGCAATATCTCCGAGCGCTACGACGGCTATGGAAACAGTATCCGCCGGATTATGGAGCAAAAGGCGAAAGAACCGGGCATTCACGGCGTCGTGGCGGATCTGATCAAGGTAGACAAAAAATATGAAACGGCCATCGAGACCGCGCTGGGCGGCAGTATCCAGAATATTGTAACGGAAGATGAAGAGACGGCGAAAAAAATGGTTCGTTTTCTAAAAGAAAATAAATACGGCCGCGCGACATTTTTACCGCTTACAAGCGTCAGCGCAAGAAATGTCAACCGCAACGAACGGGCGTTAGCCGCGAACGGCGTGATTGGCATGGCGAATACGCTCGTGAAAACAGAGCCGGCCTATCAGGGTGTGACCGCTTACTTACTGGGCCGTATTTATGTCGTCGATCACATCGACCATGCGGTGCAGCTGGCAAGAGAGTTTCATTATTCGCTCAATATCGTAACGCTGGAGGGCGAGCATCTGATGCCGGGCGGTTCGATTTCCGGCGGCGCGTTTCGTAACAGCAGCAACCTGTTAGGACGCAGAAGAGAGATCGAAGAGCTGGAAACGCAGATAAAGAGCTTAAATGATAAGCGCAGTCAGCTCGGCAGTCGTCAGCAGGAGATACGTCAGGCACAGGAGACGCTGCGTAAGCAGCAGGAGGACAATAAAGCCGCCAGTCAGCAGGCATATCTGGAGCAGAATACGGAAAAGATGAATCTGGATCGTGTGCTGGAGCAAAAATATGAGAGCGAGAAAGCGGCAGCGGCGCTGTTAAGCGAAGCAAAAGAGCTGGAACAGCAAAAACAGCAGATCAGCGCGGACCGCGCCCGTATTGCGGAACAGATCGAAGAACTGTCCGAAAAAGAAACGCAGATTCAGGAAGAGACGCAGATGGCGCAAAAAATGCTGGAAGAACAGACCGCGTCCGAACAGGAATATGCCAAAGAGCTGTCAGACATCCAGATCGAAGAGGCCAATGTGAGTCAGCAGGCCGGGTTTCTTTACGAGAATATAAAGCGTATCGATACCGAGCTCCAAAAACTGGCACAGGAAGCAGACCAGCTAAAAAACGGAGCGGAGCATGCAGACGCAGATGTGATACAAAAAGAGCAGGAGATCGAACGGTTAAAGGCAGACATTTCACAGTCTGCGCAGTCCAAAGAACATCTGGAAAAAGATCTGAAGGAAAAGATCGCACACAAAGAAGAGATGGCGGCAGAGCAGAAAGGATTTTTTGCAAAAAGAGAAGAGCTGTCCGGGCGGCAAAATGTGCTGGATAAAGAAATCTTCCGCTTAAACAGCCAGAAGGAAAAGCTGGAGGAGACAAAAGAATCCCAGACAAATTATATGTGGAGCGAGTATGAGCTGACTCCGCATCAGGCGATGAAGCTGCGCGAGGTGCAGTACGACGATCCTGTCAGGACGAAAAATCTGATCAAAGAAACAAGGGATGAAATCCGAAAACTGGGAGATGTGAACGTCAACGCCATCGAAGAGTACCGCGAAGTATCCGAGCGGTATGGGTTTTTAAAAAACCAGCACGACGATCTGGTGCAGGCAGAACAGACGCTGCTTGGCATTATCGAAGAACTGGATACCGGCATGCGCAGACAGTTTGCAGAAAAGTTCGCGGAAATCCAGCAGGAATTTGACAAAGCGTTCAAACAGCTGTTTGGAGGCGGAAAAGGAACGCTGGAGCTGATGGAGGACGAAGAAATATTAGAATGCGGCATTCGTATTATCGCGCATCCCCCGGGCAAGAAACTGCAGAATATGATGCAGCTTTCCGGCGGGGAAAAGGCGCTTACAGCCATTGCGCTGCTGTTTGCGATTCAGAACCTGAAACCGTCCCCGTTTTGTCTGCTCGATGAGATAGAGGCGGCGCTGGACGACAGCAATGTCAATCGCTTTGCAAAATATTTACATAAGCTGACAAAAAATACGCAGTTTATTGTGATCACGCACAGGCGCGGCACCATGGCGGCGGCAGACCGTTTGTACGGCATTACCATGCAGGAAAAGGGCGTATCCACGCTTGTGTCTGTCAGCCTGATTGAAAACGATCTGAATTAGATCGTTCATAATAAAAGACGGAGGAAGATACATGGGAGAAAAAAAGGGATTTTTTAAACGTCTGGTAGAAGGACTGACAAAGACGAGAGATAATATTGCAGCAGGCATAGACGCCGTATTCAGCGGGTTTTCCAAAATAGACGACGAATTTTACGAAGAGATTGAAGAAATACTTGTGATGGGCGATCTGGGCGTAAAAGCGACCGAAGCGATTATCGATAATCTGAAACAGAAAGTAAAAGAACAGCATATCAAAGATCCTGCCGCCTGTAAGGAGCTGTTAATCAACAGCATCAAAGAACAGATGGAAGTCGGGGAGACCGCTTACCGGTTTGAAGAGGAACGTGCCGTTGTGCTTGTCATCGGTGTCAACGGCGTGGGAAAGACGACGACGGTTGGCAAGCTGGCAGGAAAATTTAAAGCGCAGGGGAAAAAGGTCGTACTTGGCGCTGCAGATACGTTTCGGGCGGCTGCAGGCGGACAGCTGGCGGAATGGGCCAATCGTGCGGGCGTGGAGATGATCGGCGGGCAGGAAGGCGCCGATCCGGCATCCGTCGTCTACGACGCAGTCGCGGCCGCAAAGGCGAGAAACGCGGATATTTTATTGTGCGACACGGCAGGAAGACTGCATAATAAAAAGAACCTGATGGAAGAATTAAAAAAGATCAACCGCATTCTGGAACGCGAATTTGCCCAGGCGTATCGGGAAACGCTTGTCGTACTCGATGCGACAACCGGACAGAACGCGCTTAGTCAGGCAAGGCAGTTTTCCGAGGTGGCGGATATTACCGGCATCGTACTGACCAAAATGGACGGTACGGCCAAAGGAGGGATTGCGGTAGCGATTCAGTCAGAGCTTGGAATCCCTGTAAAATATATCGGCGTCGGTGAGTCGATCGACGATCTGCAGAAGTTTGATTCGGAACAGTTTGTCAACGCACTGTTTCATCAGCCGGATGAGGCGGCGTCGTAAAAAGCGGGCGTAACTGCCGCGGATATTGATAAAAGAAACAGAAACCCTGATGGAAACAATTGACTATTTCCTCGTAAAGTGCGAAAATAGGTCTGATAAAAACGAACCTGAAAGGAGATTCTATCCAATGCTGACATTAGATAAATTTGAAGAAGCAAGCGAAAAAGTAAAAGAAGTCATTCAGGAGACAAAACTGATCTATAGCGATTATCTCAGCGAACAGACCGGAAACAAGGTCTATTTAAAGCCGGAAAATATGCAGTATACAGGCGCTTATAAACTGCGTGGCGCATACTATAAAATCAGCACGCTGTCAGACGAAGAGAGGGAAAAGGGACTGATTACGGCATCCGCGGGCAATCATGCCCAGGGAGTGGCTTACGCCGCAAAATGCTACGGCGTCAAAGCGACAATCGTAATGCCTACGACGACACCGTTAATCAAGGTAAACCGTACCAAAAATTACGGCGCAAATGTGGTGCTGTATGGGGATGTCTATGACGAAGCATGCGAGCATGCTTACCAGCTTGCAAAGGAACACGGATATACGTTTGTGCATCCGTTTGACGATCTTACCGTTGCGACGGGTCAGGGTACGATTGCGATGGAGATCTTTAAGGAACTGCCGCTGGTGGAATATATTCTGGTACCGATCGGAGGAGGCGGTCTTGCGACAGGTGTGTCAACGCTTGCAAAACTGTTAAATCCGAAAATTAAAGTGATCGGTGTGGAACCGGCAGGAGCAAATTGTATGCAGGCGTCCCTGGAAGCGGGAAAGGTAGTTACGATGCCTTCGGTGAATACGATTGCGGATGGTACGGCAGTAAAGACGCCGGGAAAAAATATTTTTCCGTTTATCCAGAAGAATCTGGACGCTGTTTTGACAGTATCGGACGACGACCTGGTCGTAGCGTTTCTGGACATGGTAGAAAATCATAAGATCGTCGTGGAAAATTCCGGACTGCTGGCAGTGGCCGCCTTAAAGCAGCTGGATGTCAAAGGCAAACGGGTGGCGGCCATATTAAGCGGCGGGAATATGGACGTGATTACCATGAGCTCTGTCGTGCAAAGAGGACTGATTTTCAGAGACCGTATTTTTACCGTATCGGTGCGGCTGCCGGATAAGCCGGGGGAGCTGTGCAAGGTGGCGGATACGATCGCAAAAGAGCAGGGCAATGTCATTAAGCTGGAGCACAATCAGTTTGTATCGACAAACCGGAATGTGGCAGTGGAACTTCGTATTACGATGGAAAGTTTTGGAACGGAACATAAAAACCAGATTATGGACGCTTTGAAACGTCAGGGATATCAGCCGAAGCTGGTACCTACAAACTTGTAAATCTTACAGAGAAAGGAGACTTGGAAATGAATATTAAAGTGGAAAAAGTAAATCAGGTAAACCGGTTATTTGAGGTAATTGACAGCTGTACGATGAATGTGGAGCTTGTTACCGGAGAAGGCGACTGCCTGAACATGAAATCCAAGTTAAGCCAGTATTTGTCAATGACACGCATGTTTGCCAACGGAGATGTACCGCAGATGGAGCTGGTCGCCAAAAACGACCAGGATGCGCAGAAACTGATTGCGTTTTTAGAAGAAGACGCGAAATATCAGGAATCGTAAGCTACATAAAAAATCGAACAAAAGTTCTGTAAATAAAAATACTTGACACCCTGATCGTCTTATGTTACTATACACAAGGCTTAAATAAATCTGAAATCTGGCGGATGTTTCATGCAGCGGATTCGTATGTCAGAGCTGTTGCAGCGAGGTGAATTTCATGGATCAGAAGTTAGAACAGGCATATTTATATGATTTTTATGGTGAACTGTTAAAGGATCGTCAGCGTAAAATCTACGAGGATTTTGTATTTAACGATTTGTCTCTGGGAGAGATTGCGCAGGAAGAAGGCATTAGCAGACAGGGCGTTCACGATACGGTAAAACGTTGTACAAAAGCGCTGGAAGGCTATGAAAGCCGGCTGCATCTCGTTCAGAAATTTCTTTCTGCAAAGGAACGGGTGGAACAGATTCATCTGCTGACCGGCGAGTTTCGCAAGAGTCATGACGTGTCTGTCCTGGACCAGATCGAGCAGATATCCAGTGCGATTTTGGAAGAATTGTAGGAAACAAAGGCGTTTCGCCGGAAATAAGAAGGAGTCAGGAACATGGCATTTGACAGCTTATCGGAAAAACTTCAGAATGTATTCCGCAATCTGCGCAGCAAGGGACGTCTGACCGAGGACGATGTGAAGACGGCGTTAAAAGAAGTGAAGCTGGCGCTGCTGGAAGCAGACGTAAATTTTAAAGTCGTAAAAAATTTTACAAAAGAAGTTCAGGCGCAGGCGATTGGCTCGGATGTTATGAACGGTCTGAATCCGGGGCAGATGGTTATCAAAATCGTGAACGACGAGATGGTCAAAATGATGGGTTCAGAGACGACCGAGCTGAAAGTAAAGACAGGCTCGGAACTGACGGTTATTATGATGGCAGGTCTGCAGGGCGCAGGTAAGACGACGACGACAGCCAAGATCGCAGGAAAGCTAAAGCAGAAAGGCAAAAAGCCGCTGCTGGCAGCCTGTGACGTCTATCGGCCGGCGGCGATCGAACAGCTGCAGATTAACGGTCAGAAGCAGGGCGTGGAAGTCTTTTCGATGGGCGATAAAAACAGTCCGGTAAATATCGCAAAGGCTGCCGCGGAGCATGCTGTAAAAAACGGTTTTCAGGTACTGATTCTGGACACAGCCGGACGTCTGCATGTCGACGAGACGATGATGGAAGAGCTGGCCGCAATCAAGCGGGAAATAGAAGTGACGCAGACCGTACTCGTTGTCGATGCAATGACCGGTCAGGACGCGGTCAATGTTGCCACCATGTTTGACGAAAAAATCGGAATCGACGGCGTAATACTGACAAAGCTGGACGGCGATACCAGAGGCGGCGCGGCATTATCCATACGGGCAGTGACCGGAAAGCCGATTCTGTATGTCGGTATGGGTGAAAAGTTATCGGATCTGGAGCAGTTTTATCCGGACCGGATGGCTTCAAGAATACTTGGAATGGGCGATATTCTGACGCTGATTGAAAAGGCGGAGGCTGAAATTGACCAGGAAAAGGCAAAAGAAATGGAACAGAAATTTAAAAAGGCCGAGTTTGGCTTTGACGATTATCTGGAATCCATGAATCAGATGAAAAAAATGGGCGGCTTATCCAGCGTACTTTCGATGATGCCGGGAATTGGCGGCGCACAGATGGAAGAGCTGGAAAATGCAATGGATGAAAAAAAGATGGCCCGTATCGAAGCGATTATTTATTCCATGACACCGCAGGAACGCAGTGATCCCGGCATTTTAAATCCGTCCAGAAAGAGACGTGTTGCAGACGGGGCAGGCGTGGATATTGCAGAAGTAAACCGCCTGGTGAAACAGTTCGAGCAGACGCGCAAGATGATGAAGCAGATGACCGGAATGATGGGCGGTAAAGGAAAACGTGGCAAAATGGGAAGATTCAAACTTCCGTTTTAGCATAGATGAACAGAATTGAGAAACAATCATAACAGTAACGACTGTATGAAACATTGTCAGGGAGGTGAGACAGATGGCAGTTAAGATCAGATTAAAAAGACTTGGAAAGAAAAAGAGTCCTTTCTATAGAATTGTTGTTGCAGATGCCAGAACATCCAGAAACGGCAAAAGCATTGCAGAAATTGGAACTTATGATCCTATGAAAGACCCAAGCGAATTCCATGTTGACGCAGAGGCAGCTAAAAAATGGCTGGCAAACGGCGCACAGCCTACAGAGACTGTAGCTAAGATTTTGAAGCTGGCAGGAATCGAGAAGTAGTGAGGTGGATCTATGAAAGAATTAGTAGAAGTGATTGCAAAATCACTGGTCGATCATCCAGAAGAAGTTATCGTAACGGAGACCGAGAACGAAAAATCCATCGTGGTCGGGCTGCAGGTGGCTCAGTCAGATATGGGAAAAGTCATCGGCAAGCAGGGCCGTATTGCCAAGGCGATCCGCTCAGTTGTTAAAGCGGCAGCTTCCAAGGCTGATAAAAAGGTTATTGTAGAGATTATGCAGTAGTCTGATAGGAAAAGCATTGTAAGACGGGAAAGTTTTACAATGCTTTTTTCAAAACAACAACAGTTTACAACTTTTCTTATCCTTCCAGATTTCCGTAATATTCCAAACGATTGATTGTAGATTTTTGTAACTATTGGGACAAAAGAATCATCCCCTTTTCGGCATTCTGTTTCCGAAAGGATTTCAGGCAAGTTCTAAATCGGGGAGGTAAGAAATGGCAGCATCATTACAAACAGAAAGGTTGTTTATTATGGAAGATTTATTTCAGATAGGCGCCGTTACAAGTACACATGGACTGCGCGGCGAGGTAAAAGTATATCCGACGACGGACGATCCGGCGCGTTATCAGAAACTAAAAGAAGTGATACTGGATAACGGAAAAGAGCGGCTGACGTTAAAGATCGAACATGCAAGATTGTTTAAGCAGATGGTTATCGTAAAGTTTGCAGGGCTTAATCATATCAATGAAGTAGAGAAATATAAAGGCGCCAGACTGTATGTGACCAGAGAAAACGCGTTGGAGCTGGGTGAGGATGAGTATTACTTTGCAGATCTGGCAGGTCTGAGCGTAGAGACGCAGGAAGGGCAGGTGCTTGGGACGGTCAAAGATATCCTGCAGACAGGCGCCAACGATGTGTACGTGATCGATCGGGAAAAGCAGAAAGACCTGCTGATTCCGGCGATCAAAGACTGTGTAAAGCAGATCGATCTGGAAGCTGGCAGAATGGTGATCTGTCTGCTGCCGGGATTGTTGGAAGCAAGCGAAGGTGGTGCAAAATAGATGCATTTTTATATACTCACGTTATTTCCGGATCTGATCAGACAGATTATGCAGACAAGCATTATCGGCCGGGCGGTGAACAGCGGCATTCTGACGTTTGAGGCGGTAAATATCAGAGATTATACAACCGATAAGCATAAAAAAGTCGATGATTATCCGTACGGAGGCGGCGCAGGGATGGTGATGCAGGCGCAGCCCGTTTACGATGCGTGGAAGGCTGTCAGGGAAAAAATCGGACCGGATCACACGTCGGTGCGTACGATTTATCTGACGCCCCAGGCTCCGGTGTTTTCACAGCAGATGGCAAAAACTTTTGCAAAAGAGCAGCACCTGATTTTATTATGCGGGCATTACGAAGGCATCGACGAACGCGTGCTCGAAGAGATTGTAACCGATTATCTGTCAATCGGAGACTATGTCTTAACGGGCGGCGAATTGCCAGCGATGGTTTTGGCCGACGCTGTTTCAAGGATGGTGCCGGGCGTGCTTGCCAATGAACAGTCCGGCAGTACGGAATCATTGGAAGGCAGTCTGCTGGAATATCCGCAATACAGCCGTCCGGAAGAATGGAACCATAAAAAAGTGCCGGCAGTCCTGCTGTCCGGCAACCATGCAAATGTCGACGCATGGCGCAGGGAGCAGTCCATTCTCCGCACGATCGAACGTCGTCCGGATTTACTCTCACAGGCAGATCTGACAGAGAAGGAACGGGAAACGTATCTATGATTCAGACCTATTTGTTAACTACAGACAGTCTGCCGGACCCTGAGAAACATCCGACAGCATGGGAAGCCTGTCTGCGCAGGCTGCCCGCAGAACGGATCGGGAACATTCGGCGCATGCGTCATACAGAGCAAAAAAAGCAGAGTCTTGGAGCCGGTCTTTTGATACAGGACATGCTGAAACGTCTGGCGCTACAGGCAGAGATCACATATGAAGCATATGGAAAGCCAGCTTGTCAGCAGATTCCCTTTAACCTGTCCCATACCAGAGAGGCGGTTATTTTAAGTGTCTGGGAAGGAGGCAGAGAGCGGGGCGATGCCGGTATTTTTATCGGATGCGATATCGAACAGATAAAACCATATCAAAAAGGCATTGCAAAACGTTTTTTTACCGAAGCGGAATCTGCCGGCCTGGAGGCGATCGGGGATCCTGCGGTGCAGGCGGAGCGTTTCTGCCGTTACTGGACAAAAAAAGAAAGCGTGATGAAGCTGACCGGACTGGGACTGTCTCTGCCGATGCAGCTGTATGATGTACAGGACCGTCAGGCGGCGGTCGATCGAAGCAAAACAAGAATATGGTATGAAAAAGGATGTCAGAAAGAATTTGAAACAGAGCGAAAGAAAGCGGAGTTTGTACAGGCAGCAAATCTGCTGCTTGAAAAAAAGCTCTGTTTCAAAGAATATCGTTATCAGGGATGCTGTATCAGCGTATGCGCCACGGTTGACCGGTTTGCATCTGATTATATACTTGCAAAATCGGGTGCAGAAGGAATATAATAAAGCTGCGGCTCGTAATCACGCAGGACGGCTGGTTCCTGCAAAAGGAAACGTGGGATGATCTTGAAAAAAGGAAACAGTATAAATGAAACATAAAAAAAGACAGAGTCAGGTGAAGAGAAAAAATAATATTTATCTGTATATGACAGTGCTCTTAATGATCATTTATATCGGCCTGCTGGCAGTTCTTTGTATCTCTGAACATATGGACAGCAGAGCGACCATCCGTTCATTTGGCGATGCTTTCTGGTACTCGCTGGTTACGCTGACGACGGTTGGATATGGAGATCTGCTTCCGGTTACGCCCCTGGGACATGCGATCGGGGTCGTGTTTTTACTGATGTCAGCCGGCATTATGATGACGTTATTCGGCGCGGTGATCTCGTTTGTGACCAGCGAAGGATTTCCGCTTTTTTTACTTGGTTTTCAGCGGAATAAAAACTGGTATTACTTTGCGGACTACGGCGCGGAGGCAAATATTCTGGCCGCAAATATCTATAAAGAAGATCCGGATACGCTGATTATTTTTGGTGAAAAAAAAGATGATCAGATGGAATTTCCGGATTATCCATGTCTGTTTATTAACGTTTCTCCGGCCCGAATTGTGTCCTGCAAGAAGAATACCGGTTCCAGGTGTAAGATTTTTCTGATGAAGGAAAACGATATCGGCGTAAACAGCCGGGCTGTCGATCTGCATACGCTGCCGGTAGAAGTCTATGCCCGAACGACAAACGGACAGGATCACCTTTCCGGAAACATTCGCTTTTTTCACAGTTACGATTGCTGCGCCAGACAATACTGGCGTTCGAAGCCGTTATGCAGCCACGAAAATTCGATTGTAGTGATCGGATTTGGAAATTATGGACGGTGTATACTGGAACGTGCGATTCTGACAAATGTGATTTCGGTGGATCAGCATATAGCGTATCATGTTTTCGGGGACGCGACCGATTTTCTGGCAATGCACAGATATTTACATAAAGTATTTTCCATGGGAGAGACGTCAGAAACCTCGGATTCGCTGATTTTTTATGACGAGATGTGGGAACGGCAGTATGAAATACTGGAACAGGCGGACCGTATCATTATCTGTACGGACGACGAGCCGCAGGGGTGGAGTATTTTCTGGCAGCTGAACCGCTATTACAGGATTCACGGACAGATTCATCTGCACAGTAACCGTAAGGCGCCCGGCGTATCGTATTTTGGCACAAATGAAGAAATCTATACGCCAAATCAGATTATGAGGACGGCACTGAACCAGGCGGCGATTCAGATTAATGAAATTTTTCGAAAATCGGTCGATTATCCGACGCTTAGCTGGGAGCGTCTGGACGATTTTCACAGAGAATCCAAAATATCAGCTGCGGATCATCTGCTGACGAAAATACGGATCCTGTTAAAAGACGAAACAATCACTGCATATACGGAAGAAACGGTAAAGAGAGCTTATGCGGAATATTGTGAGACAAAGAAGGACGAAACGGTCCGGGACAGGTATCGCAGGCTCGATCATATGCGCTGGCTTCGTTTTTATACGTTTTATAACTGGAGCTACGGAGTGGTACGGGACGACGGGGCAAGGCAGCATCCGATGCTTTGTTCTTATACAGAGCTGACGCCGGAACAAAGAAAAGAACGTGACGCAGCGTGGGAACTGCTGGGCAGCATGGCAGCGGAGATCCAGGAGACTAACACATAACGATATACAGGGGAATTTTTAAAATGAATCAGAATAAAAATGCTTTTATCAACGGCATACGAGATGGTATTCCGATTGCGCTGGGTTATTTTGCAGTAGCATTTTCGTTAGGTATCGTGGCAAAAAAAGCGGGGTTAAATCCCGTACAGGGGTTTTTATCGAGTATGCTGAATCATGCTTCGGCAGGTGAATATGCGGAGTTTACGGTGATTATGGCGGATGCGCCTTATGTGGAGATGGCAGTTGTCATTCTGATCACGAATATCAGATATCTTTTGATGAGCTGTGCGCTGAGCCAGAAGCTGCACCCGGACACTTCCCTGCTGCATCGGCTTGTCGTCGGGTTTGGAATTACCGATGAAATATTTGGAATTAGCATTGCCAGACTGGGGAATCTGAACCCGTATTATAACTACGGCGCAATGTTTATCGCTCTGCCCGGATGGTCGATGGGAACGGCGCTTGGAATTGTCGCGGGCAATATATTGCCGGTTTCCGTTGTCAGCGCGCTAAGCGTAGCGCTGTATGGGATGTTTGTAGCGATTATCATACCGGTATCGAAGCAGAATAAAATTGTCGGGGGAGTCGTTGTCGTGAGCTTTCTCGCAAGCTATGCGGCATCCAGAATAAAGCTGTTTGACCGAATGTCTGACAGCATGAAGATCAGCCTGTTAACAGTAGTAATTGCAGGGACTGCCGCCGCTTTGTTTCCAATAAAGACAGAGCAGGAAGAAATAAAATAAAACGGATCGTTTACCAGGGAGGAGATAATACCATATGGAGCATAATATTTATTTGTACATACTTGTAGCGGCAGCGGTTTCCTGTCTGATACGCGTGCTGCCGCTGACGCTGATTCGGGGAAAAATCAGACATCCGTTTTTACGATCCTTTCTGTATTATGTCCCGTATGTAACGCTTGCAGTGATGACATTTCCGGCGATTTTGTCTGCTCCGCAGCTTCCGTTTGCGGGAATTGCAGCTTTTGTCATTGGGATCGCCGCCGCCTGGAAGGGAGTCAGTATGGCAGGAATCGCTGTACTCTGCTGTGCGGTCGTGTTTATCTGTGAGACAGCGGCTGTTTATTTGTAAAAAACGATCCGGCTGCCGGATCGATGTTTTGCATACGATAAAAGAGGATGTTTCAAATGAGAAAAAAAAGTATTTTAAAACAGCTGCTAATTCCGATGCTGACGCTTGCGGTAGCGCTGCCCGCCGTTGTACTCGTAATATTTACGACATCTTATGAACGGGAGATTTATGAAAAAAATAAACAGCTTTCCGGTCTGATGGCAGGCGAAATCTCCATTTTTATGGATAAAGCCTATCAGGTCAGCGCAGAGCTGGCGGACAATCCGGGTGTTCTGACCATGGATACGGATGTGCAGACGCCGATTCTGAAACGGTGTGTGGAAAGAAATTCCTACCTGGATCAGATCTATGTACAAGGTATGGATGGCATGCAGACCGGACGTTCGAGCGGAGAGCTGGCGGATCGTTCTTCGAGATGGTGGTTTTTGCAGATGATGGAACAACCGGAAGCGTTTATATCCAAATCTTACTATTCCGTTGCAACCGGAATGCCATGTGCTTCGGTATTTTTTCCAATGATGCAGAACAACGAAATGACGGGTATTTATGCCGCGGATTTAAAACTGGACTTTTTGCAGGATTTAATCGGAAAACATTCCGATGAGGCAGACGGCAGGATTTCTTTTGTTATCGACGGAGAAGGAGTCGTAGTCGCGCACCCGGATCTTATGCAGGTAGAAGAGCAGTACAATTACAAAGAACTGACCCGAACGGCAGCCGTAAAGGATGCGGCGGGCAATCCGGCTGTAGATAAAGACGGAAACATTCAGACGCAGCAGCACCCGCTGGAGCTGTCGGATGATTTAAAACAGCTGATCGACGGGGTTATGGCCGGAGAGAGCGGCAGTACAAAAGTATCTTATGACGGACAGACCTGTTATGCCGGTTATGCAGCGATCGGACTGCAGGGAAATTCCGATTCGTGGTCGCTGATTACCCTGCAGAAACAGAGCGCTGCCATGGCGGTAGCTGTCCGTATGCTGTTCGCGTCAGCGGCAGTTTCTCTGGCCGCAGCCGCGATCGTTGTTTTGCTGGTATTTCATCTGGCACGGGGACTGACCAGACCGGTTGTCGCGATTTCCAGACTGATGAAAGACGCGGCAGAAGGAGATTTTTCCGTTACTGCCGATACGGGGAGTCAGACCGAAGTCGGACAGCTCGCAGAAAGTTATAATGTGATGGCGGGCAGAATCAGCGGCGCGCTGCGGCATATGGCTGATTATACGAAGGATTTGCTGCAGTGCTCTGACCGTCTGCAGGAAATGGAGTCAGATATCGATGTGATCAGCCAGGCAATGCAGGAAATCTCAGACGGTACAGCGGCGCAGACGACTGAGGTTGGACAGGTCACGGAACATGTCGCGCAGATGGAAGAGCGTTTTGACAGGCTGCGGGAAAAAAGCGCGCAGCTGCTGCGAGAGGCCCGGCATACAGTAACGTCTGGTCAGGAGGGTATCCGTAGTATTCAGGAGCTGGAAGAACAAAACCGCAGAGTGGAAAGCAATATGGACGCATCTTATGAAAAAATCCGGCTGTTAAAGGATCATTCGTCAAAAATTGCTGAGATTGTAGGGACAATTGGCAGTATTTCGTCCGAAACGGAACTGCTGGCGCTAAATGCAAGCATCGAAGCGGCCAGAGCCGGAGAGCATGGCAGGGGATTTGCCGTTGTGGCGGAGTCTGTCGGCAGGCTTGCGGCCGATTCTTCAAAAGCAGCGGCGGATATCGCGTCGATGATCGACGCATTCTGCAGCGATATAGACGGCATCGTATCGCAGTTTGAAGAGATGAAGACGATCATTATGACTCAGATTATGGCGGTGCAAAAGACCGGCGATATTTTCAGGGATTTTAAAAGAGTTACGGAACAGACCGGAAGCTCTGTCAGTGATATGAACGGTTTTATTCAGGAAATGTATGAGATCGATCAGCAGATTGCCGCCGCCGCGCTGCGGATTCATGATATTTCAAAACAGGCGGAAAATCTGTCCTCTGAGGCGGCAGCTTCTGTAGAAAAAGAACTGATGGATATTCAGATCGGCGTGGAAAGTCTTACGATGGTATCTGATCTGATGGAACAGGAGATGCGCAAATTCAGGCTAAATACCGCGGTCTGTGAAGAGGAGCGTATCGAAGAAGGGACAGATGGACCATGAGCCAGCAGGATTTAACCAAAGGTTCGGTATTTCCAACGATGTCATGGTTTGCCCTGCCGATGATTTTCGGCAATATTTTGCAGCAGGGATATAATATCGTGGATACCTGGGTCGTCGGGCATATGATTGGGCCGGATGCACTGGCAGCCGTTGGTTCGGCATTTGCGCTTATGACATTTTTAACGTCTGTTCTGCTTGGACTTTGTATGGGCAGCGGAACCGTATTTTCCCTTTGTTTCGGCAGGCAGGACGGGCGACAGTTAAAAAGCAGTCTTTGCGCGTCGTTTCTGATACTGGCGGTAATTGTGCTGTTTCTTACAACAGCGTCTGTGCTGGGTGTGGACGTTTGGATCGTCTTTATGAATATCCCGGCGCAGATTAGGACGATGACGCGGGAATATCTGCTGCTCGTATTTTACGGCATTCCGGCCATTGCCGTCTACAATTTTTTTGGAGCTTATTTAAAATCAGTCGGCAATTCGCTCGTACCGCTGCTGTTTCTCGGCATTTCCACGATACTGAATATTTTGCTGGATTTGCTGTTTGTGGCAGTGTTTGCGTGGGGCGCGAAAGGCGCGGCGTCCGCGACAATTATTTCGCAGTATCTGTCAGGAATCGGGATCGGCGGTTATGTTCTGGTCAGAGAACGGGAGGTGCGGGACGCTTTTTTGCATTTTCATGTGAATACGTCCAGTCTGCGGGAGATTGCGAATTATTCGGTACTGACCTGTATGCAGCAGTCTGTGATGAATCTGGGCATATTAATGGTGCAGGGGCTGGTAAACAGCTTTGGGACTTCTGTAATGGCGGCGTTTGCGGCTGCCGTTAAAATAGAAGCGTTTGCCTATATGCCGGCGCAGGAATATGCAAATGCTTTTTCCACGTTTACCGCGCAGAACATGGGCGCAGGATTAAAACGCAGGGTGTTAAGCGGAATCCGGTGCGCGTCGGCAACGGTCGTTTTGTACTGTCTGTTGGCGTCCCTGCTCATCTGGCTGCTGGCTGAGCCATTACTGCTTATTTTTATCCAATCGTCCCAGACCGTTATTCTTGCAGAAGGGATCCGGTATCTGCGCATTGTGGGGCCGTTTTACTGCGGGATTGGATGTCTGTTTTTATTTTATGGATTATACCGTGCGATTGGAAAGCCTGCGATGTCTGTCGTACTGACTGTGATATCTTTGGGAACGCGCGTCATACTTTCTTATGCGCTGTCATCCAGGCAGGCATTTGGAGCGGCCGGGATCTGGTGGTCCATTCCGATTGGGTGGGGACTGGCAGATCTGACCGGCTATGTGTATTACAGATGTTGTATGCGATCTGGTGAGAAAGGACCAAAGGGATAGGAATCGTCGATCAGGAAGTGAAAATCTTAAAGGAAGAACCGTCAGTAAATGCTGGCGGTTTTTTTCGTGTGCAGATCGATTTGCAAAAAAGAAAAATATCTGCAACAAAAGCATACCGTCTGCGATCTAATGTATGTAATTACATAAGACACACAACATGCCGGCAGGGGACAGGAAGGGGTCTGTGATGAAAACACTGATTCAGCGTGCAATAAAAAAAGATGCGGAATGCTTTATCCGATTGATGGAGGAGAATAAACAGTCGATGCTAAAAGTGGCCTACGGATTTTTTTCGAATGAAGAAGATGTGGCGGACGTGATGCAGCAGACTGTGCTCGATGCTTATGAACATATCGGTGAATTGAAAAAAGCCGCTTATTTTAAGACGTGGCTGATCCGCATATTGATCAATAACTGCAATCAGCTGTATAACAGCAGAAAACGTATCGTTATGGGGGAAAAACTGGCAGAGGAATCCTATGTTGACGATTATCCGCAGGAGAATACTTTTTTTCAGCTGCTTTCATTGCTGCAAAAAGATGACAGAGCCGTATTCTGGCTTTATTACGGAGAAGGATATACAACAAAAGAAATTAGTCAGATACTTGACAGAAACGAAAGTACGATTCGCAGCCGTATCCGCCGTGGGAAGGAACAAATACGCAGACAAATACAGGGAGAGGAGTGGATTTTTTATGGAAAATAAGCAAAAAGACGATCAGCTGGAACAAAAGATCAGACATACGATAAACGAAACTGTTTTGGAATCCGAACTTGTCAGTCAAAAAATGCAGGAGGCTTATGACAAAATCAGAAAGATGCAAAAGACCAGAAAACGAAAGGTATCTCTTGTAGTCAGATTCGGCACGGTTGCAGCGGTCCTGGCTGTTGCGACGATATATTGCGTAAAAAATCCTGCGATCGCGGCACAGATTCCTTTTCTTGGAAATATTTTCCGCGACCTGGAGGGACAGGTATCTTTTCCGGGCGATTACAGCGAAAAATCCATCAAACTGGGCGCAGCCGGGGAGGAAAAAGATCGACGTCAGAAACAGGATGCGTCAGACGACAGAAACGATGCCGGACAGACCGTGCCGATGGAAGAAACAGCAGACGGCGTTACGGTTACTCTTTCTGAAGCAGCCTGCGACTACAATTCCATTTATCTGGCCTTACTGGTGAAAAATGAAAAAGGCTTTTCAAAAGACGCCACGTATCCAAATATTCTGTTTTATGACGCAAAGCTGAAGCTGGAAAAACAGGATGGCAGTGTCGACAAATTCGAGTACGAAACAGAGGGGATTTATACGGTTGGTATCGAAGGGGAATATATCGATGCGCATACGTTTCAGGGAATTTACCAGTTTGGCACAGCTGATCTGGATCTTTCGGAGTATACGGCCTGTGATCTGATTTTTACAGAGTTTGAACAGCTTCTGCCAACCGGCGGGACAGAGACGATTACCGTGCCGGATTATGGCGAGGTCACCCGTCTGATACCGGACAGCGTACATTATAAAGGACCGTGGAAATTTCATCTTAATCTGGAAGACATGGAAGTAAATGAACAGGAAATTCCTGTTCAGGAAACAAATGAGAACGGCTTTGGCATAGAAAAAATCGTAAAGACAGAGTTTGCAATCTATGCCGTTCCGATTTTGCCGGAGGGGGAAAAAGAATATGATTACGTTGCTACGATCTGGGACGCAGACGGGGAACCGCTCGATAATCGTGACTTTGGTAAGTATTTAACGATGAGTCACTATGGCAGGGATGTTTCCAGCGTGACAGTTTACCTTTTAAAGATGCAGGATTTTCTTGACCATAAAGGTGAGAATTCTTATTTACAGCCAAAAAAAGCGGTTTATCAGACAACGGTTCGTCTTGACGACTGAAAAACCAGGTTCCCTGTTTTCGCTCCAAAGTTCGTTACTGTTCACAGGTAAACCTGCAAACAGTAACGAAATCCAGCCATTAGAAGTTTGCCTTCGGCAAAGGCCGGATTTCCTCCTGGCATATTTTACGCATTCTTACAGACTTTGCAGCAAGTGCAAAGTCCTGGTGTGAACAGTAACCAAAGTTCTGATAAAAATGGAATTTATTATAAAAAACAGCCACACTTGGAAAAATATATGATATAATGACACAGTATGTGGAACGTGATATCGATCGCTGGAGAGCAGGGAACCTGAGGCATGTTTACAAATTACCGGCGAACCGGTCCGGTTATTTCCGAATGAGAGAAGCGTTTTCGCGCTGGAAGAAAGAACCGGCAGAAGCAGGGGCTGTACAGGGATGAATAACGGAGGGAAGGAATTATGCAGGTACAATATAGAAAATTAACGGAAAAAGATCTGGATACGTTTATAGAATTAAGAATCCGTCAGCTGCGGGAAGAAGGAGCGACTGAGGATATGGATTTAAAACCTGCTTTGTCGGACTATTATCAGAGACATATGGCAGATGGTACGTTTGTATCCTGGCTGGCTGTTTGCGGGGATCAGATCGTAGGTACAAGCGGGATGTCATTTGTTGAGAAACCGCCGCATTTTGGATGTGAGAGCGGCAAAACAGGACTGCTTTCCAGTATGTATACTGCTCCGGATTATCGCAGACAAAAGATTGCGTCAGAGCTGTTGGCGCGGGTGGTAAATGAGGCGAAAAAATATGGCTGCGGCAGTGTCTGGATTACGGCCTCAGATATGGGCGTAAAGCTGTATTCGCATTTTGGTTTTGTGAAAAACAATCATTTTATGCAGTACAAATTACAGGATGAATCAGAAAACGGCAGCGGGGACGACGCAGGACAGGGACAGACACAAGAAGATGCTTTATGACAGAACGAACAGGGACAGACACAAGAAGATGCTTTATGACAGAACGAACAGGGACAGACAGAACACGACGCCTTCTGTCAGAACTAACAAAGACAAACTGATTACGATGCTTTCTGAATGTATAATAAAAGGGCCGGATTTGAATGGAGGATGCTGCCGGGACGCAGATTTTGAAAGGCTGTGTCAGAGGGTGTCAGACATCATACAATCAGAGACGTATGGGTTTTGGTTTGCGGGCAAAGAAGATGCGATTGCGCAGGCAGACAGTCCGCCGGATCAGAAGCTGTATCCCTGCAGATCAGAAAGTGCCGGCTGGGACAGTACGGACAATCTTTATCTGGAAGGAGATAATCTGACGATACTAAAACTGCTGCAGGAACCGTATCAGGGAAAAATAAAAATGATTTATATCGATCCGCCATACAATACCGGTTCGGACGCGTTTGTTTATGCAGATGATTTTACGATGGATAAGGAGCGGTACGAGCAGTATGATTCCGTGCAGAGAAAACATGCCGGATGGTGTTGTATGATGTATCCAAGGCTCCTGCTCGCGGAAAATCTTTTAACGGAAGACGGTATGATTTTTCTATCGATCGATGATCATGAATATGCCAATTTAAAACAAATATGCGACGAAATATTTGGAGAACACAATTATTTCGGTACGTTTATCGTAAATTCCGCGCCAAATGCAAGAGATTACGGGCATATCGGAAAAATGCATGAGTATTGTCTGTTTTACGCGAAAAACAGTTCCCGGACAAAGACCAATCTGCTGGAGGATACGAAGAAACAATTTCGGTTTACCGATGAGAAAGGCGGATTTAATATCCATCCGCTTTATAACAGCAATGAGGCGTTTCATAGCAAAAACCGTCCAAATCTGTATTATCCGTTTTATCTGTATCCGGATGAGCCGGCCGGTTTGGACGGTTTTTACCGGATCGGACTGGAAAAAAAGGAACGCAGCGTGGAACTATATCCGCCAAAATCATTAAAAAACGGCGTGCAGTTTGTATGGCGGTGGGGCAAAGAAAAAGCGAAGCAGTATTTAAACGAAGAGATTATCGGCTATCAGATGGGCGAAGGACAGTATCGGATTGTACAAAAGATGCGCCATAATAAGAAAATGATACGCAGTCTTTTAACCGATAAAAAATATGCAAGCAGGAGGGGAACGAAAGAAGCAGAGGAGTTATTTGGCGCAAAGATTTTTACGTTCCCAAAGCCTCTGGCGCTTTTGTCAGATCTGTGCCGGACAGCGACAGACAAAGAGGATGTTGTTCTGGACTTTTTTTCCGGTTCAGCGACGACAGCGCATGCAGTCATGCTCTTAAACGCAAAGGATGGGGGACGCCGAAAGTTTATTATGGTACAAAGGCCCGAGCAGACCGATGTTTGCAGCGCGGCATACAAGGCAGGATATCGGGATATTTGTGAAATCGGCAAAGAGCGTATCCGGCGCGCCGCCAGAAAGATACGACAGGAAGAGCCGGGGGCAGCGTTTGACAGCGGATTCCGCGTCTATAAGCTGGGAGAACCTTTGGAGCAGGCGCCTTTGGATGAGCGGCGTATGGGATCAGAGAAAAAGGAAGGAGGAGCATAAGAAAATTTTATGCACGGCAATGGCGCGTAATTTTTTCTTTAAAAAGTTATGAGAAAGTTAGGAATATTTCTTTGCTGCCTGTCGTTTGGGATACTGGCAATTGTTATTGGAATGGCTGGTATGGCGCAACAGCTGGATATGTTAAAAGGATCGTACTGTACTTCTTTGTATGCTTATGTGAACTGGATGCAGTGGGGGTGCGTAGGAATTATTTTTTGTGTGGGATTATATTGCTGCATCGAGGGTAAATAATCAGGAATGCTATTAGAGAAGTATTAGAGGAAACCGGTCTGGAAACGCAATGTCTACAGCAGAACAAGTCTGAACGGAAACAGACAGATCAGGGGGCGGCAGTGAAAACGTCAGAAAGACAAAAGCCGGCAGGACAAAAAGGTACGTCTATACAGATAACCAGTATGCAGAAGCTCACGCGCAAACAGCAGGCAATACTGGTTGTAAGGCTTAGCATTCCTGCGATTCTGGCTGAAATCAGTTCTATTATCATGCAGTATATTGATGCGGCAATGGTGGGCAGTCTGGGTGCGGACGCGTCTGCAGCAATCGGACTGGTCGCCAGTTCGTCGTGGCTTTTGGGAGGCCTTTGTGTTTCTGCAGTTACAGGCTTTTCGGTTCAGGCTGCGCAGTTTTTTGGAGCTGGAAAGACAGACAGGGCACGGGAAGTATTTTGCCAGTCGCTTGTTATGGCGATTGTTTTCGGCGTGCTGTTGTCAGTGACCGGCATACTGGTCAGTCCGCATCTGCCGGTGTGGCTGGGAGGGGAAGCTGCCATTTGTGAGAAAGCGTCGCGTTATTTTTGGATATTCTCCTGCGCGCTGCCTGCAACGCAGCTTCGACAGCTGGCCGGGGGAATGCTGCAGTGCAGCGGCGATATGAAAACGCCTGGTATGCTCAATATTGCAATGTGTATCCTGAATGTAGCGTTTAACTTTCTTTTGATTTTTCCGACAAGGGAAATCGGGATCTTTGGAACGCGTGTTACATGGTTTGGAGCAGGTCTTGGCGTGGCCGGGGCAGCGCTTGGGACAGCGCTTTCGGAGGTTGTGACTGCGCTGCTTATGCTGGCTGGAGCATGTATGAGATTTCTGCCTTCTTTTGACATCCATAAAGAAGCCTGGAGGCCGGATCCGATTTATTATCGCAATGCAGCCTATATATCTGTTCCGGTCGCGCTTGAGCATATCGTTTTATGCGGTGCACAGGTGGCGCTGACGCATATTATTGCGCCACTGGGTACGGTGGCGATTGCGGCAAATGCACTGGCAGTTACGGCAGAGAGTCTGTGCTATATGCCAGGATACGGGATCGGCTCAGCGGCGACAACGCTGGTAGGGCAGAGTATAGGGGCCGGCAGACACGACCTTGCGAAAAGCTATGCCTGGCTTTCCGTTATGCTGGGCGTTGGTCTGATGACGGTTACCGGAGTGCTGATGTTTCTTTTTTCACCTGTTTTGTTCTGCATGCTGACGCCAGATACCAGCGTGCAGGCACTGGGCGTGCAGGTACTTCGCATCGAGGCGTTTGCGGAACCGCTTTTTGCGGCGTCGATTGTAGTAGCAGGTGCGTTGCGCGGCGCTGGCGATACAAGAGTCCCGGGGATTTTGAATCTGATCAGTATGTGGGGAGTCCGGATTACCGCAGCCAGTCTGCTGGCGCCGGTGACAGGATTATATGGCGTCTGGCTGGCCATGTGCGGAGAGCTGTGCGTGCGGGGGATGTTGTTTTTATTCAGGCTAAAGAGAGGCAAGTGGCTGCAGCAGAATTTTTGCGGAAAAAAATAGCATGTTTGGCGTGCATGTCAGGGAAAAGAAGTTCTGAAAGAGGAGGGCAGCGAAACGAATTTGCGTGGCAGACGTTCACGATTGTTCTGGATGGTAGCTAATAGGATATAGAGGAAGATCGTATATAACAAAAGCGTGAAAACACAATTGTGCAGATACAGATGTGTTTTCACGCTTTTTGATATAAAATATGAAATGCAATTTGTAAATACGCTCTTTTAGAAAAAAATTAACGCTTTCTATTTCTATGAATTCTTCAGGAAAATATCGAAAGAAAACATAACTATAAATTCTACATAAAAATACTTAAAGATAACATTACTATATACAAATGTTATCTTTAAGTATTCTATACCATTCTTTCTTTTTTTGCAATACGAATCTAAAAATTGGCAAAAATTACTGCTTCTATGCTGTTTTTGTCTCCAATATCTGGTAATTATCAACAAAAATCTTTAGAATCAGCAAGACACGATCCATAGAAATCCGAACAGGAAGAGGAAAACAATATCCATGCCTTTGAACTGGAATAAAAATACAAAAGTGCCGCTTTTTTTAGCGTATACCGCTATTTCAGCCTCTTTCAATGATTTGTCCTGTTTTTGTAATACATAACATTTGTATATAGAAATGTTATGCAGATCATCTGTAGTTTATCTGTGGTTTATATGTTTGAAACATACATGTAATGAGATAGATGGAGGAAAATATGCAGGAGATTGACTATGGAAAAACGGGAATGAGAATCCGCCAGGTGAGGAAAGCAAAGGGATGGTCACAGGATGAGCTTTCAAAAAAGTGCGGGATCAGTATGTCGTTTTTAGGGCATATCGAGCGCGGGACACGGATTATGAGTCTGGATACGTTTGCCCGTATATGCGGTGCATTGGGCGTTGGCGCAGATGAATTGTTATGGGGGATTGCGCATCCGTCGGATTCTTTGCGGGAAATGTGGAATCCGTCAGAAGAAAGAAGTGCCGACAGTTATTCTATATATATCAAAATTATGCAGTCTGTGGCGGAGATTATGAATGAGGCATAAGTGTGCAGGGACAGAAAAAAAGAAAGTGTTAATGCTGGCATCCGTGGCTTCGATGATCGATCAGTTCAATATGCCTAACATTCGGCTGCTGCAGGAGATGGGGTATGAGGTCCATGTGGCATGTAATTATAAAGAAGGAAATACATGCGATGAAAGGCGGCTGCGTGAACTGCAAAAATTATTGCGTCAGATGCATGTGGTGCAGCATCCGTGGGATTGTCCCAGAAAGATCTGCCCGATTGGAAGATGTATCAGAGCGTACCGTCAGCTGCGAAGATTAACTGACAGGTACGAATACGACTGGATCCATTGTCATTCCCCAATTGGCGGTGTATTAACCAGGCTGGCGGCACACAAAAAGAAGATTCGGATTATTTACACGGCCCATGGGTTTCATTTTTACCGGGGAGCTCCATGGAAGAACTGGATGCTGTATTTTCCAGTGGAAAAGCTGCTTTCCCGCTGGACAGATGTTCTTCTCACCATAAATAAAGAAGACTATCTGTTTGCAAAAGCACATTTTCATGCAGGCAGTATCCGGTATCTTCCCGGAATCGGCATCGATACCGGGCGGTTTCGGGATTATCGCCCGAAGATGTCCAAAGAGGAGTTTGGCAGAAAATACCGGATACCAAAAGATGCAAAAATTCTGTTGTCAGTAGGGGAATTAAGCGTAAGAAAAAATCATCGTCTGGTCATATCGCTTTTGCCGAAGCTGGATGGTAGTGTGTACTATTTGATATGCGGGCAGGGAGCGCAGCAGAAACGTCTGGTTCAGCTTGCATTAAGACGCGGCGTATTCGAACGCGTGCGCTTTTTAGGGTATCAGGAGGATGTACGGGAATTTTATGCACATGCGGATATTTTTGTACTGCCTTCGCTGCAGGAAGGCTTACCGGCGGCATTGATGGAAGCGATGGCCTGCGGACTGCCCTGTATCGTTTCGGATATTCGGGGAAATCGGGAACTGGCCGGGCGGGCGTCATGCCTGCTGCCAGGAGGTATGCGGATGGGACGGCGGCAGATTTTAAAATTTCAGGAAACGGTCAGGAAGCTGTTGGAAAGCGAATCATACAGGCAGTCCTGCATAAGGCAGAATCTGGAAAACATGCCGGGGTACGACTGGTCGGTTGTCAAAAAGAGGATGCAGAGTATTTATATGCAGATGGATGATTCATAGATGGTTCTTTGTAGTGTGACGGTTGCCATATATTCCAGATGCCTGACCGTAACAGTGATGTGACGAGGTGCAGAATGCCGGTTATTTCAGTACTTATGGGTATTTATAATGAGAAAAAAGCGAATGCCATGCTGGCAATCGATTCGATATTGCGCCAGACATTTCAGGACTTTGAGTTTGTGATCTGCGATGACGGGTCGAACGAAGCGTTTTATCGATGGCTTGTTTCCTACTGTAAAAAAGATGCACGTA
The DNA here is from genome assembly GCA_910577225.1 of uncultured Eubacterium sp. Taxonomy (GTDB): domain Bacteria; phylum Bacillota; class Clostridia; order Lachnospirales; family Lachnospiraceae; genus Eubacterium_J. The sequence continues at coordinate 62,006 of CAJTMV010000016.1, forward strand.
TCTTATTGCTGCGCAACAAAAAGAATCAGGGGCTGTCTGTGGCGCTGAACAGGTGTCTTAGGCATTCGTCTGGTAGGTTTCTGGCGCGGATGGACGCGGATGATATCTCCATGCCGGGGCGGCTTGAGATACAGGCGTCGTTTTTGCAAAAGCACAGAGAATATGCGCTGGTGGGCAGCTATGTGCAGATGATGGATGAACAGGGTATCTGGGGCGGGCGCAGGGTAGAAAAACAGCCGTCTGCGGGATCTTTTTTATGGACGTCCCCATTTGTGCATCCGGCGGTTATGTTCCGGCGGGAAGTCCTGGAGGCTGTGCATGGGTATTGTGAAGCGCCATGGGCTGTACGGGTGGAAGATTATGAACTGTTTATGCGGCTGTACGCGGCCGGATATTCTGGGTATAACATACCAAAAGCGCTGCTGCAGTATCGGGAAGATCGCGATGCTTATGGCAGAAGAACCTATCGTTACAGAATCCATGAATCTTTCGTACGCCGCAAAGGGTTTAAAGAATTAGGGATATTAAAAGGAAACCGGCGCTATGTATGGAAGCCGCTTGCGGCAGGACTGGTTCCGTCAAAGCTCATGCGTCTGCTGCACAGAGGCAGGTACCGGACAAGGCCCGGCGGAACATCAGAATACAGGAGAGACGGAGGATGTAAGGGTTGAGAATCTTATATTTTGCACCGTTATATTATGACGATATGAAGCAGCGGCCGCAGCAGATCGCAGAGTGTCTCTCTGCAAGGCATGAGGTCTTTTATGTAGAACCGACGATTAGCCTGATCCGCTGGCTGCTTTTGGGAGGAAGGCCTTTTTGGGGAGGCAGGAAAAGGATGGGCCGTCAGCTGCACATTCTGCGCCTTAACGGAGCGCTTACGTTCCATAAAAGTATAGAAATCCTGGATGTGGCAGGTATCAACAACCTGTCGGAATGGCTGCAGATAAAAAAACTGGCAGACAGCTGTGATGTGATATGGACCGGTTATTCTGGCTGGTATACGCTGATACGGCATTTTAAGGACAAGCCTGTGATCTGGGATAAGATGGATGAGGAAGATCTGCTCGTACAGTCTCGTTTATTAAAAAAGACGTTAAGGCGCGATAAAAAGAAGCTGATGGAACGCGCAGACGGTACGGTCGTAACGAGCAGAATTTTTTATAAGGAAATGAAAAAACATGGGAAGCAGACGTATCTGGTTGCGAACGCGGTGTCCGCATCTTTTTCCGGCGGCAGGGCAGCGTTTGGACCGATCGGGAGGGTAAAAGTATTTGGCTATATCGGGACGATCGCAGAGTGGTTTGACATGTCTGTAATTCAGATACTGCTGGAATCCGACGAGTCCTATGAGGTGGTGCTGGCAGGGCGAAATTATATGGAGAAGCTGTCGCATCCGCGGCTGCATTACCTTGGGATAAAAAAGAACAGCGAGCTGCCGGGACTGATCAGCCAAATGGATGTCTGCCTGTACAATTTCAAACAGACAAGGCTGCTGGATACCGTCAATCCGGTAAAAATATACGAGTATCTGTCCATGAATAAACCGGTACTGGCGGTAAACAGCAGAGAAACGCGCCGCCTTGCAAACTATGTTACGCTGTACGATACGCCGGATGAAATAAAAAAACTGGCTGCAGGAAAATGGAAGAGGCCGTTTGAGAACAAAAAAGAGCTGGATGCATTTGTAGCAGAAAACTGCTGGCAGAAACGGGCAGAAACGATTGAGGGAATACTGGCACAGGTGAGAAAGGATTTTAAAGGCAGATGAGAAAACGAAAGGTGATACTTGTATTTGGCACAAGGCCGGAGGCAGTGAAAATGTGTCCGCTTGTGCTGGAGCTGCAAAAATCAGGAGAGATACAAACGCAGGTCTGTCTAAGCGGGCAGCACAGGCAGATGCTGGACCAGGTAATGGGTATTTTTGGCATACGTGCAGAGCATGATCTGGATATTATGCGTCCGGGGCAGACACTGACCGGAATTACGATGCTTGTACTGGAGAAGTTCCAGGAAGTGCTGAGAAAGGAAAAACCAGACCTTGTGCTCGTACATGGGGATACGTCGACTTCTTTTGCAGCCGCGCTGGCAGCTTTTTATCAGAAGGTTCCTGTTGGACATGTGGAAGCAGGACTGCGTACGTATGACCGATATTCGCCGTTTCCGGAAGAGATGAACCGGAACCTGACCGCAAAGCTGGCGCTGCTTCATTTTGCGCCGACTGTCGGCAATCAGGAAAATCTCGCGAAAGAAAATATTACGCAGCATGTATATGTGACAGGCAATACAGTGATCGATGCATTTCACACAACCGTAAAGAAACAGTATGCGTTTCGGAATGAAACGTTAAGGAGCCTGGATTTGCAAAAGACAAAATGTGTAGTGGTCACAGCGCACAGAAGGGAAAATCTGGGACGCCCGCTGGAGAACATCTGCAGGGCCATCCGACGTCTGGCATGCCGGTATCCGGAAATGGCGTTTGTCTATCCGGTGCATTTAAATCCGGCAGTCAGGGATACCGCAGAAAGGCTGCTCTTGGATATGCCGAACGTATATTTAATTCCGCCGGTAGATGTAGAAGATATGCACAACTTAATCAGCCGCAGTTATCTGGTTATGACAGACTCCGGCGGACTGCAGGAAGAGGCTCCGGCGTGCGGCGTACCGGTACTTGTCCTAAGGACAGAGACAGAAAGGCCGGAAGCTGTGCAGGCAGGTACGGTAAAAGTCACAGGCACGCAGGAAGAGCGGATTTTTCAGGAAACCGTCAGACTGGTTGAAAACCACGGGGAATATGAAAAGATGGCAAAAGCGGCCAATCCATACGGGGACGGTCATGCGTGCGAGAGAATCGCAGGGCATATTTATGAATGGCTCCGGATGCAGCATTCAGATGGAGACGTCAGCATATGAAGGCATTTTTTGAGATGTGGCAGCAGTTCGAACTGATTCAGACACTTGTAAAAAACGATCTGAAATCAAGGTATGCAGGATCTTTTTTCGGTCTGGTCTGGGCGTTTGCGCAGCCGGTTTTGACCATACTTGTATTTTGGTATGTGTTTGAGCTGGGATTTCGTACGGCGCCGGTAAATGAGGTAAGGTTTATTTTATGGTTTATACCAGCTTATATTCCATGGGTATATTTTCAGGACGCAGTCATTGGGACGGCCGGTTGTTTACGGGAATATTCCTATCTTGTAAAGAAAATTAAATTTCCGGTACATGTCCTGCCAGCTGTCAAAATATTGTCTTCACTTGTGATTCATTCTTTTTTTATTGTATTTATGATCGTGATTTTTTTGCTGTACCGGTATCCGGTGCCCGCGCTGGTCATTCAGCTGGTTTATTATATGGCTGCAATGACGTTTTTTCTGGCTGGTCTGGGCCTTTTGATGTCTGCGATAGCGGTATTTATGAAAGATTTTACCCAGATTATCAATATTTTGCTGCAGCTTGGGTTTTTTATGATTCCGGTATTTTGGAATGTCACAGATATGAAGCCGGAGGTGGTAATGGCGCTAAAGATCAATCCTGTTTTTTATATTGTTCAGGGGTATAGGGATTCGTTGCTGGATGGCGTCGCGTTTTGGGAGCATCCGCTGTATACGGTGTATTTTTGGAGCGTGTCGGGCATTCTTTTTGCAGCGGGGGCAGGCTTGTTCCAAACATCCAGAAAACATTTTGCGGATCTGATTTAGAGGAAAAAACATGGAGAAACGGATGATAGATATCGGAAATGTGAGCAAAGTCTACCGGTTATACGAGAAACCCATCGACCGGCTCAAAGAGCTGCTGCTAAGGGAGAAAAAGCAGTATGGGAAAGAGTTTTACGCGTTGCGGCAGGTGAATCTTCGTATCTGTCAGGGAGAAACGGTAGGTATTATAGGAAAGAACGGAGCCGGCAAGTCGACCCTGCTGAAGCTGATTACAGAAGTTCTTTCGCCCACGGAGGGAAGCGTGGAGGTTCATGGAAGGATTTCTGCTTTGCTGGAGCTGGGAGCCGGTTTTAATCCCGAGTATACAGGTATGGAAAACATCTATTTACAGGGAGCGATGCTTGGGATGAAACAAAAAGAGATTGCACAAAAAGTACCGTCGATTGCAGCTTTCGCTGATATCGGGGATTTTATTCACCAGCCGGTGAAGTCTTACTCCAGCGGTATGTTTGCGCGTCTTGCTTTTGCGGCTGCGGTTCATACAGAACCGGAAATACTGATTGTAGACGAGGCGCTTTCCGTAGGCGATACCAAATTTCAGATCAAATGCATGGACCATATGAAAAAGATGATGAGCGCAGGAACAACGGTTTTGTTTGTTTCCCATGATATCAACGCGATCCGCCGGTTTTGCGAAAGGGCTGTCTGGATCCATGCTGGCGAGGTTCGGATGGATGGACAGGTAAACCGGGTGTGCGATGCCTATCTGGATTTCTTAAAATGCGGGGAAGATCCAGCGCGGATAAAAAAGAAGATTCCCGCGTTTATAAAAAAAGAAGGAATTGCGGAGATTGTCGATTTTTGCGTGGAAGATGAAAGCGGAATCGTAGAGGACGAGGTGCTTTATGATATGCCGCTTAAGATTACCGTGACCTATGACGTTTACGAGGAGGATTTTAAAGATGCTGTGCTGGGTGTTGCGTTAAGGAGCAAAGACGATGATTATACCTGCGGTCTGAATACGCTTTTGGATCAGGTGAAAATACCATGGAAATACGGCAGAAATCAGGTGAAATTGCATTTTCCTTATGGCATACGGGCCGCAGGTGGCGAATATTATTTTGAAGCAGCGCTGGAGGATCAGACAGCAACCGTTGGGTTTCACTATATACAAAGAGTAAAGCGGATGCATGTCATTATGGAATACGAAAGCGAAGGAAGATACAACATACCACATGTATGGGAGACAGGATGATGCAGACTTATCATTATGAATTAGATCTTGATTGTGTAAACAGTAATTCCCTGATTGCCAGGCAGATTGCCAAAGGCAGCAGGGTGCTGGAGTTTGGGCCGGCGTATGGGAGACTGACAAAGTATATGCAAAAGAGCCTGTCCTGTACGGTAGATCTGGTGGAGCTGGACGAGGAAGCAGGCAGTCATGCGATGGTTTATGCGAGAACGGCCTGTGTGGGAGATCCTGACGGGGATATTGAAACGTATCGATGGGAAAGCATACTGGACAAAAGAACGTATGATTATATTATTTTTGCAGATGTTCTGGAGCATTTACGGTCGCCGCAGAAAGTACTGTCCGTGTGCAGGCAGCATTTAAACGAAAAGGGAGTTATTTTATGCTCTGTTCCGAACATTGCCCATTCCTCGGTTATTCTTTCGCTTTGGAACGGTGATTTTACGTATCAGGATACGGGTCTGCTGGACCGGTCGCATGTGCATTTTTTTACCAAAAAGACGTTTTCCGATATGGCAGACCGGTGTGGATATGAGATTATGGATATACAGGAAATTGTAAGCGCAGTGGGACAAAACGAGATCCCGTATATGTATGATATGGTACCGGCAGCAGTAGAAAGCGGTTTGAGATTTCGCATGGAAGGGGAAGTATACCAGTACCTGTTCCGTCTGCAGAAAAAAGAATCCTGCGCGGCAGGTACGGCAAGAGTCGTAAATTATGGAAGCCGGGGCGGATACTCCTGTATCTGCTACATCAGGCAGAAAACAGACGCGGATTTTAACAATGGAAAATATATTGAAAAAAGGTATGGAAACAGGCTGGCGGATATTTATTTTGATTTGCGGACATTTGCGGACATCGAGGGATTATGTATCAAATTGATAGAAAAAAGTGCGTTCATCAAAATGAAAAGCATAGAACTGGATCACGTTCCCCGGCAGTTCGAAACAAATGGACAGGCAGTCGGGGATGGCTGGTACGTGTTTGCAGATGAAGCCAGGGTTTATTTAAGGATTCTGGAAGATGCGCCGGCTGTTTTGCATCTGCAGTACGAAGTAACGGTTACAGAAGCTGATCTGGCTCATGAGATGGCAGGAATTTTCCGGCGGCAGGAAGAGAAACTGCGCAGGATGAAAGAACAATACTGTCAGGATCTGAACCGAAAAGAAGAGTATATACTGGAAGAACTGCTGGGAGAGATCGCAGGCAGCGACAGCGAATAGATGGGATGGAAAGCAGGATGAATATCACGCAGGCAAAAGAGAAGATGCGGTATATCATAACGGAGAATCAGGAGCTGAAAGACAGCAACGACAGGCTGAAAAAAGAACTGGAAAATATGCAGAAGGAAAGAGATGCGTACCGGGAACATTTCGAGATGATAAACAACGCGGCTTTCTGGAAAATCACATATCCGATGCGGGCCGCGCTCTCAGCTGCAGGCAGGCTTGCATCAGGGGCCGGATATATGGCGCAGTCATACGCCGCGCTGGTGAAAAAGGTGCCGTATTCGGTAAAAAACCGTGGGCTTTACAATACGCTCATACGGGTCGTTACAAGAGGCAGATCTGCTGCCGCTGCCGCTAAAAAAAATGCCAGAGTATCGGTGCGCGCTAAGGAGGAGGATACCTGGACAGAGCTTTTGGAAAGACTGGAACATACCCCGCATGATTTTATTGACATCTTCGGGGTGCCGATGGGATGGAATACGCCATTGTTTCAGCGGTTCCAGCATATATCCATGCAGGTGGGCAAAGCGGGCGGGATTTCGTTTTATGGAGCACATCCGGCTGTAGATAAGGATGTGGAGACGTATCAGTTTATCACCCCATATCTGTGCCTGGTAAACCTGGAAAACGCGCAGTCCAGGAGACGTTTTTTTGAGATTATGGACGACCGGCAGGAATTGAAATACATCCGGGTACAGTCGATAGATCTTGCAACCTCGATCGACGACCTGGAAAGATACATGCAAAAGGGATATGAGATCGTGTATGAATACATAGACGAGCTATCCCCGCAGATTACAGGACAAATACCGGATTTTGTGTTAAAGAGGCATGAATATATACTTAGAAACGAGGACATTATCGCGGTTGCCACATCCGACAAGCTATTTGCGCAGATGAAGCCGTACAGGAGCCGGAATATGGCGATGATTTGCAATGGAGCAGATTATCAGCACTGGAATGTAAAAAAAGAGGATCTGGAGTGCCCTGAGGAATTACAGGAAGCCGTAAACAGCGGAAAATGGATCGTTGGGTACCATGGCGCTCTGGCATCATGGGTAGATTTTCAGCTGCTTGCAGACATTGCGTCGGATGGCAGGTACCTGCTGCTTTTGATCGGGCATGAGCACGATGCAAATATGCGAAAAAGCGGGATTTTGGATATGGAAAACGTGTTGTTTTTAGGAGCAAAGCCATATCGTGAACTGAACCGGTACGCGGCGTTTTATGATGTTGCGATACTGCCGTTTCGAATCAGCGATCTTACCTTATCGGTATCACCGGTCAAAATATTCGAATATATGGCTCTGGAAAAGCCGATCGTCACCAGCGCATTGCCAGAGTGTAAAAAATACAGCTCCTGTCTTTGCGCCGGCACTCCGCAGGAATTTATGGAAAAGCTGGAACAGGCGGTACAATTAAAAGAAGATGCAGCGTACAAAGAACAGCTGCGCACCGACGCGCTGAATCATACATGGGATGCGGTTGCGAAGGAAACGGCAGAGCTGGTAAAAGAGCATCACAGGAACAAAGCCGTCCGGTCTGTCAAGACGCGGCAGCGTACCGGAATGCAAAAAACCGGCAACGTACAGGAAAGCATGCTGCATGCGGCATATACGCAGAAAGAGATGCGCGCATATATATCTGAGATTCTTAAGATTCCATCGCGCAGACGGGCGGAAAGCTATCGGGAGCTTGCGGATACTCCGTTTGTAAGAAAAGAAAACAGCACGAAAATCATTGCCTACTATCTGACGCAGTTTCATCCGGATCCGCATAATGAGATCTGGTGGGGAAAGGGCGTCACAGAATGGGACAATGTCAGCAGGGCGGTTCCGCAGTTTATCGGACATTATCAGCCCAGGTTTCCGGGAGAACTGGGATACTATGACCTTCGGATCGAAGACCAGATGAAAAGACAGGTGGAGCTGGCGAAATGGTATGGAATCTATGGATTCTCGTTTTATTATTACTGGTTTAACGGAGAGCGTCTCCTGGAGGCGCCGCTGGAAATGTTTCTGGCGCATACAGAGATCTCGTTTCCATTTTCTTTGTGCTGGGCAAATGAGAACTGGACCAGGCGCTTTGACGGGACGAACAGCGACGTACTGATGGAGCAGCCTGTTTCGGAAAAAAGCTACAAAAATGTGATCGCCGATATGATCCGGTTTTTGACAGACAGCCGTTACATTACGGTTGCTGGAAAAAAACTCGTTACAGTATACCGTCCGTCTCTGATGCCGAGAGTGAAGGAAGTATTAAAATACTGGCGCAAATACTGTCTGGAACATGGGGCCGGAGAGCTTTACCTGATCGCGGTGAAGGAGCATACGATCGAGCGGGACTGGCTAAAGGAAGGCTACGATGCGGTCAGCGAATTTCATCCGGGTACGTTGTACGCATATTGTAAAAATATTACGGATCAGATACATACGGTGCGGAAAGATTTTGCCGGGGAGATCTTTTCTTATGAAGATATCGTACGGGAAAAAAAGTATTTTCAATATGACTACCCAAAGCTGTACCGGGCAGTGATGCCAATGTGGGATAATACCGCAAGGAGAAACCATAAGGGGATGATCTTTCATGGCTCCACGCCAAAATTGTATAAGCAGTGGCTGAAAGACGTTGTGAAAGAATGCGGGGAGAGGCCGGATCTGGAGGAACGTATGGTGTTTTTGAATGCCTGGAACGAGTGGGGAGAAGGGGCTTATATGGAGCCGGACAAGAGGTATGGGTATGCTTATCTGGCGGCTACGCGGGAGGTTTTGGAGGAGGAAATGTGAGGATTGGCAGAAAATCATTGGAGTGCTGGGAATACAGATAAGGGGATTGGCAGGATGAAATACGATAAAATTATTATCGGAGCTGGCTTTTACGGATTATATGCCGCGCTTTTTTGTGGAAAAACCGGACAGTCGGTACTTGTACTGGAATGTGATTCGCAACCGTTTCGCAGGGCAACTTATATTAATCAGGCGAGAGTACATCAGGGATATCATTATCCAAGATCGATAGCAACGGCAATGAAGTCAGCCGGGTATTTTGAACGTTTTTTTCGGGATTACGGATTTTGTATTTATCGGGAATTTGATCAGATATATGCGACATCCAGTCGGTATTCCTGGTCAGATGCAAAACAGTTTCAGCATTTTTGCCGGGCAGCCGGTATTCCATGCGAAGAGGTCTGTCCTGGGAAATTTTTTCAGGATGGAATGTGTGACGGAGCATTTTTGACAAGGGAATATACCTATGACGCAATGATTTTAAAAAACTATTTATTAGATGAAATACGTGCGTTCAGGCAGGTGGACATTCGTTTTCAGGCAAATATCGTTCAGATAGAACAGCAGCAGGATGTGTACGAACTGACACTGGACGATGGAAAAAAATATCAGACTGATTTTTTATTAAATGCCGCTTATGCGTCCACTAATCAGGTTTTGGATATGCTTGGGTATGAAAAATTTAAAATCAAATATGAATTGTGTGAAATCATCTTATGTGATGTGAATGATCTGTTAAGTAACTATGGATTTACGATTATGGATGGGCCGTTTTTCTCAATTATGCCATTTGGAAAAACCGGTCTGCATTCACTAACGTCCGTTACATTTACGCCGCATGCAGTCAGTTATACGCCGGTACCTGTATTTGACTGTCAGAATCAGTCTGGAGGATATTGCAGCACGCTGCATTTGGGCAACTGTAATGATTGTCCGGCGAAACCACATACGGCATATCAGTATATGAATCATCTGGCAGGAAAATATCTTAAGGAAGACTATCGGTTTACTTATAACAAATCATTGTTTTCCATGAAGCCGATACTGATGAGTTCGGAAATCGACGATTCGAGACCGACTGTAATACGAACATATTCGAAGAACCCAACGTTTGTCGGAGTATTATCGGGAAAGATTAATACAGTATATGATCTGGATGAGGTGTTAAAGAATGGGTAGCAAAGAGAAGAATTTTATATCTGCGGTTATTTATGTACATAATGCACAAGAGCATATTGGGAGCTTTTTAAAAAATATCATACAGGTTTTGGAGAAGTATTTTGAGCATTCAGAGATCATTTGTGTGGATGACGACTCAGACGATCATAGTGTCCTTGCAATCAGAGAAGCCGGAAGTCGGGTAGAAACAGTCAGCATATCTGTGCTTCATATGAGTTATTTTCATGGAACCGAAGCGGCAATGGGGGCAGGTACAGATCTGGCTATCGGAGACTTTGTTTTGGAATTTGATACGACACATCAGGATTTTACAAATGAAACAGTTATGGAAGTGTACCGGAAATCCCTGGAAGGATATGATATTGTAAGCGCATCGCCGTTATGCAGGCAGAAGATGGCTTCCCGGATGTTTTACCGGATGCTGAATCGGGCAGTTCATTATTCTTATGAGATTCAGACGGAACGTTTTCGTATTCTGAGCCGTCGTGCGCTGAACCGGATTGGCAGTATGAACCGTACTGTACCGTATCGTAAGGCCGTGTATGCCGGATGCGGCCTGCAAATGTCAGGTATCAGGTATGAACCGACGGTTCGTATCCGTAATGGTACAGATAAAACAGAAAAGAAATATCGGTGGAATCTGGCTGCTGACACGCTGATCTTATTTACGCAGACGGGTTATAAGATTGCGTTTCTGATGACAATGATGATGATGTGTGTCGCTGTTTTTATGGCTGTGTATTCCGTTATTATATATATCACCAGTACGCCGGTAGCAGGCTGGATGACAACCATTTTATTTATGTCAGTTGCATTTTTTGGGTTATTCGGCATATTGACCGTAATGATCAAATATCTGCAGATCCTGGTAAATCTTGTATTTCGGAAAAAGGATTACAATTTCGAAACAATTGAAAAGTTAACACGATAAGGAGAAGAAACATGAACATGTTGGCAGGTTGTACCGGATTTGTCGGGAGTAATATCTGCGCGGCAGGGCAGATAGACAAAGCGTATCATTCCAGCGATATTACACAGGCTTATGGTCTGAAACCAGACTTATTAATCTATGCCGGACTAAGCGCGGAAAAATATCTGGCGGACCGGGATCCGGATCAGGATATGCTGCGCGTCTGCCAGGCGGAGCAAAATATCGAAAGGATAGGACCGAAAAAGCTGGTTCTGATATCTACGATCGATGTATGGAAAGATCCGGCGGGCGTGGATGAAAACAGCGCAATCAGAACACAGGCACTGCAGCCGTATGGAAAAAATCGTCTGTTATTGGAACAGTGGGTGCGCGGACATTATCCGGATGCATTGATTATCAGACTTCCCGGACTTTTTGGAAAAAATATGAAAAAGAACTTTATCTATGATTTTATCAATTTGATTCCGCCAGTATTAACTCTGGAAAAAATGAGCGAACTGATGTTGTTGGATAAAGAGATACAAAACGGGTATACACGTGAGAGTAACGGACTTTACAGATGTAAAAAACTGTCCGCAGATGAAAAGGAAAGGCTGCGTGCAAAGCTGAAACGGATCGGATTTACAGCGCTGAATTTTACAGACAGCAGAAACGTGTATCAGTTTTATCCATTGGAAAGACTCTGGGATGATTTGCAGCTGGCGTTAAAACATAATATAAACCTTCTGCATATGGCGACAGAGCCGGTATCTGCAGGAGAATTATATGCGTATTTAACCGGATGCAGTTTTCAGAATGAAATATTATCCGTACCGGTTCGATATGATTTCAGGACGATTTATGACGGACTATATGGGGGAAATAACGGTTATCTGATCGATAAGGAACATGTGAAAGAACAAATAAAACTTTTTGTTCGTAATTATGAAGAAATGTAAATGGGAGAAATGCTATGAAACGATCGATCTCGAACATTGCATGGCAGGAGCACCAGGATCAGGCAGTGTATGAGCGGATGATGGAGTACGGATACGACGGACTTGAAATTGCGCCAGCCAGAATTTATCCGAAGGATCCTTATGACAGGACAAAAGAGATAAAGATCTGGGCGCAGGAATTAAATAGTCGTTATGGTTTTGCAATTTCTTCCATGCAGTCGATCTGGTATGGCAGACAGGAACAGCTATTTGGTTCGTTGTCAGAAAGACAGATACTGTTGGATTATACGAAAAAGGCAGTCGATTTTGCAAAAGCCTGCGGCTGTAAAAACCTTGTATTTGGCTGCCCGAAAAACAGAGTACTGCCCAAAGGAAAAGATTCTGGTCTGGCGGTTTCTTTTTTTAAGGAAATAGGCGATTATGCGGCTGCTTTGGGAACCGTGATCGGGATGGAAGCGAATCCGTCATTGTATCATACAAACTACATGAATTATACAATGGAAGTGCTGGATCTGATCGAACAGACAGGATCTGCGGGATTTTTGCTGAATCTGGATGTGGGAACCATGCTGTATAACAAAGAAAGCGTGGACGCACTTAAGGGCAGGATACATTGTATCAGTCATGTTCATATCAGTGAGCCGGGCCTTAAGCTGATTCAGCCGCAAAAGATTCACAGGGAACTGTATGAGATTTTATCAAAGGAACAGTATCAGGGATATATTTCCATTGAAATGGGAAAGACAAACGGAATGGATGAACTGGAACGAACACTGAAATATGTAAAAGAGGTATTTAAATGATTTTTACAGGACAGGAAGGCGTACCTGCATTTGTCGCAACAGAGTATGACAGAAAAAAGAAAGAGTATGTGGTTCTGATTCCGGTTATTAATGAAGGCGGCAGGATTCATAAAGAGTTAAGGCGTGCAGCCAGACATAAAATTTTTGAATATGCAGATATCGTAATTTGCGATGGCGGATCCTCAGACGGTTCCCTGAACGAACGGTTATTAAAAAAATCAGGAGTAAACGCTTTGCTGGTAAAGCAGGATGCGGGAGGGCAGGGTACCCAGCTGCGTATGGGAATCTGGTGGGCTTTGCAGCGCAAATATGCCGGAGTTATTACAATTGACGGAAATAATAAGGATAGTATCGAAGATGTGCCTTTATTTATAGAAAAATTGAAAGAAGGATATGGACTGGTGCAGGGATCGCGATTTATCAAAGGTGGGAGAGCGATTCGCACGCCCTTGCTGAGGCTGTTGTCAGTAAGACTGATTCATGCGCCGGTTATTTCGTTAACTGCGGGTTTTCGGTTTACGGATACGACGAATGCGTTTCGCGCATATTCCATATCGTACCTGAAAGACGAGCGTGTACAGCCGCTGCGGGATATATTTACAGGATACGAATTACTGGCCTACCTGTCTGTCTGTGCGCCACAGCTTGGATACAGAGTATGTGAAATACCTGTCAAAAGAATTTACCCGAAACATGGGAAAACGCCGACAAAGATTCATTTTTTAAAAGGAAATGGAGAACTGCTTTTGATACTGATTAAAAATTTCTCTGGCGTATATAAGCCGGGACAGAAGAAACGCAAAAAACAGGAAGGAGTTTTATCGGATGAGGCAGATACCGGATAAAAACCGAAAGGATAGCAGAGCGGTTTTTGGAATCAGGGTATGTTTGGGCATGATTGTAGCAGGAAGGATTTTTTACTGTATTTTCACGGAACGACCAGATATTTTGGAGCTGTTATGGATGTTGTTTCTGATGGCTGCGCTTTTGTTTTCGATATACCGGTTTGAGGTCTTATATCGCCTGTATCAGGAATCGGGAAAGCTGCAGGGAGTCTGGTATGCAGTTTATTTTACTGTATCCCTGACGTTTCTTTTTTATCCGATGAAGCGATCAAAGATAACTGTGACAGAATTTAAAAGGATCATCGGAGCGGGAATTCTTGCGGATTATGATGTAAATAAAGTCGTTCATAATTTTATGATCTGGTTTTTCTGGTTTGCGGTATCGCTCTTTTTGTTTTGTCTGCTGGCTAATTATTTTGTTAAATGTAAGAAAACAAAAGAACAGCAGATCATTTGTGATTATCTCAGCCAGATTATTGTGCTTGCGAATGTGAACCTTATATTCAGATGTATTACCTATTTTTACGATCAGTCGATGCCGGAAAAGATATCGTATCAGTCCGATCGTCTGTTGCATCTGCTAATTCTTGCGGGACTGGCGTATTTTTGTATGAAACTGGATCAGAATATTTTGCCGGAACAGTATTTGCAGCTGATTTTTTGCGGATATGCCATCGGATATCCGATATCTGTATTATTTTGCAAAGGGAGTATGCTGATACAGGTGCAGATGGCAGCGATCTGCCTCCTGGTCGTGCTGTCAAAAAAATGTAAGGCCATGTTTCAGACCAGAAAAATACAGTGCGCGCTGAAAGGCGGAGCGTTGACGGTATGCCTGTTCCCATTTATGACGTCATTTTATCTGGAACTGCTCCATATTATGAACCAGCATCATTTGTTTGTCGCGCATCCTTTAAAATATTACGCAGTTGCAGTTGTATTGTTTTTCTTTGTAATTATCATGGTTATTTTATGGGTGGAAAGAAAGGATGCCGATACAGGACAGTGGCGGAAATGGTCGTATCCATGCCTGATATTTGGGATTTCCTGTTTGTCCGTTCAGGTACCGCTGGAATTCGTTTATGACGCGGATTTATTTGAGGCGGCAAATGCCAGCATACTGATTAGTGATTTTTTAAATTATGGATCTCTTCCAATTGTCGAACATTATGGAGGGCATATGATGTCCGGCGTTTGGGAAGGATTGCTCTATGCGTTTCTGAATCAGGATAAGGCGGGAGCCATATTCAGTCCCTATGCCGGATATCTTTTTCCGGTTCTGACAGTATTGTTCTATTATCTGGTAACGTACGTATGGGGGATGGATATTGCGCTCTGGGTAACGCTGCTGTTTCCGTTTGGCAGCCATTGGAGTTATTTTGGACTTGGGATGCTTGTTTGTCTGGCAGTTACCGGTTATATCAGAAAGAGAACGTATCAGCGAGCTTATCTGGTATGGGCGGCAGTTGTCTGGTGCGCGTTGTATCGTCTGGATCTGGGATATGCATTTGGACTCGCAGGTATCCTGTCGTTGTTTATTTATGTACTGTGCTTTCGGGAGAAAACGGCTTTGAAGCAGCTCCTGATTTCTTTTGCGGTAACCGTATTTACTGGAAGTATATTATGGTGTCTTTTGTGTGTCTGGAAAAATGTCAATCCGTTTGTCAGGCTGGCGGAATTTTTACAGATCAGTCAGTCAAATGCAAACTGGGCATATGGCAGTATTGGGAATTATGAAAATACAGTTTATGCATGGTGCTATTTGTTTGTGCCATTTATGGCAGAAGCGGGGATTTTATATGCGGTCTGTTCGAAAAAGTTCAGAGACAGGATAGGACCGCAAAGATGGGGGCTGCTCCTGATGCTCGGAATTTCCTATTTTGTGAATTTTTCAAGAGGTCTTGTAAGGCATAGTCTGGCAGAAATGAGTCTGACGGTAATTATATGGAGTGGCTATCTGTTTCTGGCTGTTTTTGTAAGTCTTGTAAAAGAAAATAAGAAACTGTTTCTTGTGATATTCAGTGTACTTATATTATGTAATCAGTTGTTTTTGCAGGACAAAAATTTTACAGAAGTATCAATTCTGGATACTGCCTGTTCCAAAACAGGTCCGATGATTGAGAGCTGGACATTAAAAAAGGAAGTGAACGGGGAAAAAGAAGATACTTTTATGGCAGAAACTGACTGGGAAAGACGAAGCAGTCAGTCTGAAATTGTCAGTCGTGTGAAATGGGAAGAAACGCTGACAGAACGGATCGCTCCTTTCCGGACGATTCTGGATACGCTGCTGGAACAGGAAGAAACGTATCTGGATTTTATAAATCATACGTTTGTATATTCGGCAGTCAATCGAAAAAATCCGGTATATGTATCACAGTCACCGGGACATTTATCGGGAGAATATACGCAGGAACAGTTTATCAGCCAGGTGCAAAAAAATATTGACCGTATACCGGTTGTTCTTATGCCATATGAAAATACCGGTTATGCTGCTGTTCTGGATGGAATTGCAAATTCATATCGATATTACAAGGTGGCGGAATTTATTTACGAGAATTATAAGCCTTTATGCAGGTACGGAGAATTTGCAGTCTGGTGTGTGCCAGAGCGCTATGCGCAAATGAAACGAAAACTGGAAGGAATGGGGGATGGCGATCAGGAAGAAATGGAATATAATCTGATAAACTGGGGATATGATGCGGCATTACATAATTATTATATTGGCCGTCTGCCAGGAATCTGGGCGGAAAGAGATGAAAAACAGGCCGTAAAAAATAAGATTGTATCGGAATTAAAACAAAAGAATTCCTGCTATTATATGGACAAACCGGCTGAGAGACAGGCAGAGGGCAATTATCTGCTGTTATCATTCAATTGTCCGGATAAGGAAACCGGGAATGCCGGAGATACAAATGCAGTCGTAAAACTGGGAAGCTGTGAAAATGGAAAGTTTGATGAAAAATATCAGTATGAAATGACACTGACAAAAGGGTATCATAATTATCTGATTCGGGTAAGCAGCGATTACTACTGGGGTCAGGGTTTTATACAGGCGGTTCAAATTGACTGTGACGTCGCGTTGGAAGAGGTGACCATGAAAATATTGGCAGGAGACTGATTGTGCTGTAGTAATTGGAAAGGAGGCGTGTATGGTCTGGTGCAACAGAATAAAAATCAGAAATAAGAAGTATGCGGCGTTTTTCGGTGCGGTTATTGGCGCCGTTACATTTTTCATCGTATATGGCATGCGGCCGTTACATGTTACAGATGATACATGGATCATGCAGGGATATGATGAAATGGATATTCTTGCAAGATATGCTGGCTGGGTTAATTTCAGAAATGCGCAGTGGCAGATACCGTTGGGAAAAATAGATCTTATGGCCTTTCCGTGTGGAATGATGATTTCTTATCTGGACGCTATCCCATGGGTTGCAGTATTTTTTAAACTATTTGACCCGATACTTCCCCAAACCTTTCAGTTTGAAGGAATTTATATGTTTGTGTCATTCTCCTTACAGGGAATGGCAGCAGCGTTGTTATTATATAAAAAAAGCGCTCGGTTTTTAAGCATTGGTATTGGCGTACTTTTTTTTACTTTTTCACCCATTCTGTTAGAGAGAGGATTTCGACATTCCGCTCTGGCATCGCATTTTCTGATTCTGTTTTCCATGTATCTATGGATGGAAGGAAAAGAACAGCTGTATGAAGCAGGAAGAATCAGATGGAAATATCTGACAGGTTTTGTAATGTTAAATGTGATAAGCGTTGGAATTACACCTTATTTTATGCCTATGGTGATGTGTTTTTTATTTTTGAGTCTGGCGGATTTTCTAAAGAAGACAAAAAGATATTTATATGCGGCGTTTGTTTTCGTTATAAACTGTCTGGCTGTAATTGCCAGTGCATATTTGTTAGGGGTGCTGGGCGGCGGAATCCATGCCAGCAGATGGGGATACGGACATTTTTCCATGAATCTGAATGCGATTGTGAATCCGAGATCGTTGGGAGGATATGCATGGAGCAGAATGTTAAAAGAGCAGGAACAATTGTATGGACAGTATGACGGTTTTAACTATTTTGGGTTAGGAATACTGCTATTGTTGCTGCTGTTTGTACTTATACAGATCCAAAGGCCATTGACTCAGCTGCTGCGGAACATAAAGCAGGAATGCAGGGAAAATATTCTGGTAATTTTTGTATGTTTCTGTATGGCAGCATTTGCGGTTAGTAATGTCGTTTGCTTTGATACATATGAAATGCACGTTCCTTTGCCAGAGAATCTTTTGGAATTATGCGGTATCTTTCGGGCCAGCAGCAGAATTTTCTGGCCAGTCTGGTATCTGATTGTTTTTGGAGTGGTCAGCTGGTTTATGGAAAAGGCGGGCATCCGGATTTTGCTTGTTATGTGCATAATTCAGATCGCAGATATGAGCGGTATGGTGATTCAAAAACATCATTATTTTGCGCAGGCCGGAACTGATTTTGAATTTCCGGATATTTACGATGCAATGAGTGAAGAGAAAGAACTGATCTGTGTTTCTGGGAATGGTACGATATCTGCATGGTATTTTGGCGTGATGTGCGGAAAAAAGCATATGACAACAAATCTGGTTTATGCGGGATCCGGAGATTATGAGCCGGCATATGCATACGGCATGGAAGCGTCTTTATTGCTGGATAAAGGCCGATGTCAGGCCAATAAGATATATATGACAGATAATGCGGATCAGTATCAGAATTGGAAACAGATATACAGTGAATCGGAATGTGAAGATTACAAATGTGAGTTTGGAGGGATTACTTACTATTTCCTCGCGACAGGAAACAGAGATATGCAACGTCTGGTATGTACGAACCTGACGGATCAGTATTGGGAAAACGGGGTTTCAAAGTACAGTGAAACATTGCTTTTTGCGTATTCAGATGAACTGCTGGAGCTATTGAAAAAATCCGAAGTGATAAAAACGGATCAGGGTGTAATGGCAAAAATCACGGCTGTTACAAATGACGATGTATGGATACATGTAAGCGTCGATGGGAATAAAGAAGCATTTGCATTTCCTCATAAAATTCAGCTGCAATCATGCGGGTGAATGTGCGATGGGAGACAGGAAGGATAAAACAATGAAAATTTTGTATTTGATTGTTCCATGTTATAACGAGGATGAAATACTGGACACAACAGCATTTGCATTGAAGCAGAAGATTTGCGCGCTTTTAAAGGAAGGAAAAATTGCATACGGCAGCAAAATTCTATTCGTGAATGATGGTTCAAAAGATCAGACGTTACAGAAGATTCGCAGATTGCACGAAGAAGACGCTGTGTTTTCTTATCTTTCTTTTTCAAGAAATTTCGGACATCAGAGCGCCGTACTGGCAGGTTTGTTTTTTGCGGCAGACCATGGCGCAGATCTGACAATTTCCATCGACGCAGACCTGCAGCAGGATATTGACGCGATCGGCGAGTTTTTGGAAAAAAATGAAAAGGGCGCAGAGATTGTGTATGGTGTAAGGAATTCCCGAAATACGGATTCATTTTTAAAAAAATTTTCGGCAACGGCGTTTTATAATCTGATGAACCTTTTTGGCTGTAACGTTCTTAAAAACCACGCCGATTACAGACTGATGTCGGCAAAGGCGGTAAATACTTTAAAAGAATATAAAGAGGTAAATTTATTTTTACGAGGTATTGTTCCTCTGTGTGGTTATCGGACAGATACAGTATATTTTCAGGTTAGTGAGAGAAAAGCCGGAAAATCCAAATATACATTGAAAAAAATGCTTAATTTTGCGTTGGATGGAATTACTTCTTTGAGCATGAAGCCAATCCGATGGATTACAATTCTTGGGATGATCGTATTTTTTCTTAGCATTGTTCTGATTATTTTTTTATTTCTTTTCGAATCTGACAGGAAAGACGGTAAGCGGCTGGACAAGTATGATTATTTCTATCTGGGCATTGGGAGGCATCCAGCTGATGTCACTTGGAATTGTCGGCGAGTATGTTGGAAAGACTTACATGGAATCCAAAGGGAGGCCAAGATATGTCATTGAGGAAGCAGGAGATAAAGATTTGTAACAGAGAAAAGAAAGCGGATTTAAGAAAGGATTGTATGATGACGACACAGAAGCTGCTTTTGACATATCCCCGAAAGAGAAGGGAGCTGCCAAAGCAATACAGGAAAATATACGAAAGACATTATGAAGAAAACAGAAAAGGAAAGACAAAAATCTCATATTTATCACGAAGGCTGGAATACTGGCTGCATAAAAAAGTGGCAAAAAGTGCGAAACCAGATCGAAAAACGCTGGAAATTGGAGCAGGAACGTTAAATCAGTTAGATTTTGAACGAACAGATATATATGATATCATCGAACCTTTTCGAAAATTGTATGAGAATTCAGCTAATCTTAAATATGTCAGAAATATTTATTCTGACATAACACAAATACAGCAGGAAAAATATGACAGGATCATTTCAGTTGCATGTTTTGAGCATGTAGAAAATTTGCCGGCAATGGTTCGGACTGCTGCACGATTATTAGAACCGGATGGAAAATTATATATTTCGATTCCGAATGAGGGAAGATTTCTCTGGAAGTTTGCTTATACGATGACAACAGGGAGAGAATTTAAAAAGAGGTTTGGATTAGAATATGAAACATTAATGAGGTATGAACATTTGAACACGGCGGATGAAATCGAGCAGATTTTAAATTATTATTTTGAACATGTGAAGCGCTCGCTGCTTGGATTGGGAAAGACGTTTTCTGTTTACCGGTATTATGAATGCAGCGGATCGAAACAAGAAAGAATCCACCATTAGAAATTTCTGAAAAGGCTGAAGGAGTAGTATATGACAGGCAGGAGTAAGAAAAAGAATCTCGTTTTTATTTTCATATCTGTAGCAGCTTTTATAATGATCATCTGTCTTGGGCCTGCGGATTTGTTTACACATGGCAATTATTCTGACGCTGTAAACGTTTCTGATATAGACCCGATAGATTTTTACGGCCAGATAGATCTCGGTGAAGGTGCTTATCAGGGATGGTTTATTCCTACAAAAAAACATTTTACGGGATTTAAAATTTTACTGGATCAGATCACAGAAGATAGTGAAGGAGATATATGCATTTCTATTAAAGATGAGTCTTTCAGGACGCTTGCGGTTGCGAGAGTAAAGATGAATCAGGTAACTGCGCGACAATGGTATATGGTTCCTATGGATTTACGTTTGAAATGTGGAGTGAAATACGATTATACGATTGAGGCAGAAGGATGTACGCCTTCACCATGTCTGCAGATTATAGATACAGACTATCTTGGGGACGAGAATAAAGAGGACGGGGTGTTGATTGGCTATATGTATGCGGAACCAACATTTACATTTTCAGAGAAGGTTTTATTTGTAATGATCATAGTTTCTGGCTGGCTCGCGGCAGCTGCGCATTTATATTTTAAAGACAAAATAAAAAGGATAACAAACCTGGCTGCGATGGTGCTAATGCTGGTGTCTGTGATGTCATGGAATTACATGTTTCATTCGTTCAATGATCAAAATGCAGGATTTGCAGATTTTCAGAAGGATTCCGAGACTCTTGTGACGGGGGTTATTTATGCAGAAAGGGGGGGGGGTACTGCAATCTTCGTATGGTCTGGGACGATATTTTGATCTGAGAGGAGGACATACTTCACATTCTATAACTTTTGTAAATGATGAAAACTGGCTGTATGGCTATTCCAGGACACAACCTATGATTGTGGTGACCAATTCCAGCTATGTGCAGCCGGTCATAGAAGCTGGAAGATATATTCGTTTCGCAAATGGGGATGTTTATAATATTTTAAAATGTGAAGTAGACGGGGCTTTTATACGTATATCTGTAGATAAGGGTGAACCATTGAATTATTATAAATATGGAAGTTTGCTACAGGCACAGATTCTGGACAAAGACTTGCAGTTGATAGTAACGGAGCATTTAGAGGAATATGGAAGTCAGTATGGGCTGCAGGGGAAAATATTCAGGCATATGGCAAGACATCTGGATATGGATCAGATGTTGCAGCATTTAAACTTTTTATGCAGCCTGATTACGGCATTTGTGTTTACCATTCTGACCGTACTGCTTGGAATCAAATATAATATGCAGCTTGCAGGGTGTTTCTATCTCGTGTTTTTGCTTTCGCCATGGACAGCTAATTTTGCGGGAAATCTGTACTGGGTTGAGTTTACCTGGTTTTTACCAATGGTGGCAGGACTCTGGTGTTCGATTTGTGTCAGAAAAAGGATCTGCCGGATTGTTTCTTATATTTTGATTTTTTTATCTATTGCAGGAAAATGTCTTTGCGGATATGAGTATATAACGACCGTGATGCTTGGGGCGGTTACGTTTTTGCTTGCAGATGTCTGTGTAGCAGTTATGGACAGGCAGAAAGAGAAAATATGTTTGATATTAAAAACAACGGTAATAGCTGGAATCATGGCTTTTTTCGGTTTTATAACAGCGGTCTGCATCCATGCACAAATCAGAGGAAAAGGAGATATTCGCGCCGGTGTTCAAAGTATTATACAAAATGATGTTTTAAGAAGAACAATCGGAGGGGACATGAATAAATTTGATCCGGTATACTGGGAATCTTTTCAGGCATCTGTGTGGGATGTAGTGAGCAGTTATTTTCATTTTAAAACGGAACTGATAGCGGGTGTCCAGGGAGGTCTGTTTCCCTTATTGTGTCTGGCGCCACTTGTGATTTTTGTTATAGATTATAAAAAGGAGTGTATTGACTGGCAGGATGTTATTTTGTATGGTATTTGTTTTGCTTCATCCGTTTCATGGTATATTTTGGGAAAACAGCATTCGTATATTCATGTACATATGAATTATGTACTTTGGTATTTTGGTTATGTACAGATGTGTTTTTATATTATAATCAGACAATTTACGATTGGATTACATGGTAAGAAGACGGCTGTTTTCTTAACACGCTTACACAAAAACTAATTTCATCGACGCTGCAGGCAGGCTATCGTCAAAAAGCAACGGTAATTTAAGTATGATAGCAAACGTATTTTGAAAAGAGAACCTTTTCTATTGCAACGAGAAATCCAGTGCGGGAAAAGATTCAATAATACAAACTATTTTACAATCCCGTTTGATACGAAATACCAGACGGGATGCAGCTGCTGTCTGCTATTGAAAAAATTTTGCTGCCAGGACGCTTTCAAAGGATAAAGCCGCCTGGCAGCTGCCTATGCCTCGGTGCTGTGATACCGTTTCAGCCCCATGTGCCATAAGGAATACGAAGCAGATCCCATAAGCAGTGCGATAACTGGCGGCCAGCAGAAGATATGAGAATATGGAACGAAAACAGATAACACAGAAGATTAAAAGCCGTATCTCCCAGATGTCTTGCAAGCAGCATTCGCTTAAATCCGATCGGACGTATCAGATCCGTGGCAATATTTCCTGACTGTATCTGCGCATTGATTTTTTCAATAATATTGCATTCAATGACAGTGGAGACGGTTGTTTTATTAACCCACGAAAAACCTACGTCATATATTGAGGTTACTATGGATTATGATATGATAGTTTCTGAATATAAGCCGAAAGTGAAAGTAACATATAAAATGATTATGGATTATATACAGGAGAAATATAATATCAGTGTGAAAAATACCACTATAGCAGAAGTTAAACGTTCATTAGGGCTTGAAGTTGGAGATTATAACAAGAAAATATTGACATGTACCGAAAAGTTGAAACTGAATTTGTTACATCCGGTGAAGCTGCAACATCGTTACGGAACCGCTTAAAAGACCTTCGGTCAGAGATAAACAGAATCAAAGCAGAAATGCATTATGCTGACTCTGACTTTACCTTTATGTATTACACACGTTAGGAGGGCATATCATGGGCATAAATCTGATGTATACACCGCTTGAAACGATATTTGATACCACTATGGAGCGTGAGGGTAGAAATAACAGCATACACATCTGGAAGCGAATTTCAGGCGTTTATGAGGCGTAATGATGATGGAAATAATTACGAAGACAGGATCACGCTTTATTACTATACAAATGCGCCAGTAGTTCAGGGAGTTATCCGCGACACTTTATATCAATAATGTTATTACAAATGGTACGGTAACATGGGAAAGCACGGATACAGGTGTTGCTGTTATTGATGGAACAGGGAAAGTTACATTTCTTTCAGACGGATCAGTGGCATTCAAAGCATACTGGATTGAGAAAGATACTTTTGAGACAAGTAATATTGTGACAGCTGGTAATCCGGATGTATCCTATACATATAAAATCATTGGAAAACCAGAACTGACATGTGGTATG
>CAJTMV010000017.1 GCA_910577225.1 uncultured Eubacterium sp.
CTTTATCGCTTGGCATAAACCACCATTATCAGACATTGCAAAATATGTATGACGATAAACTACAATACATTGAAAAGCTGAAAAACAATCGCACCTTACTACAAACCGATTTGGATTCAAAACAACAACAACTTGATAAATTCCAAGAATTGCTTGATACCTACCAATTTTCAGATATTCAAAATTTAGCAGATTTTTTAGAAAAATCTCAAAAAGAAATGTAGACAAATTTGGATTTTCATGCTTGTATAAAGATACAAGAAAAGTGTTCACGAGTAGAACGCTAGTATAGTATTTCAAACAAGGGAACTACGAGCGAGTTCCCTTTATTTTTATCTATACATAATTTTTCTTCTTCAACATAAAATACTATTACAATTCTTCTTTGGACGTGTGCCAAAGGATTTATTGTAATTAAGCAAAGGGAGTCACGAGCGGACTCCCTATTTTTAATTTATTTTTAGAGCCATTTTAGAGCCACAAGCCATTCACAATAAAAATCCGGCAAGTGGCTTTTCCTTTTGTTCGCTATTATTTTTAGACATTAAAAAACCGCAACCCCTTGATTTCTCAAAGGATTGCGGTGCCTATTTTACTTATTTGGCTCTAATTACAAGATTACTCGATGATAGTAGCCACACGACCAGAACCTACTGTACGTCCACCCTCACGAATAGCGAACGTAAGACCCTGCTCCATAGCAACCGGGTGAATCAGTTCGATTGTCATTTCGATATTATCGCCAGGCATACACATCTCTGTACCATTCGGTAATGCGCACACACCTGTTACGTCAGTTGTTCTGAAGTAGAACTGCGGACGATAGTTGTTGAAGAACGGAGTATGACGTCCACCTTCATCTTTTGTCAGTACGTAAACCTGAGCTGTAAATTTATTATGGCATGTTACAGAACCCGGTTTTGCCAGTACCTGACCTCTTTCGATCTGATCACGGTTGATACCACGCAGTAATGCGCCAATGTTGTCACCAGCCATAGCCTCATCCAGCTGTTTACGGAACATTTCGATACCAGTTACAACCGTCTTCTGCACCTCTTCCTTAACACCCAGGATTTCCAGTTCGTCGTTCAGGTGTAAAGTACCTCTTTCTACTCTGCCTGTAGCAACAGTACCACGGCCTGTAATTGTGAATACGTCTTCGACTGGCATTAAGAACGGCTTATCTGTATCACGCTGCGGATCCGGAATGTAGCTGTCTACAGTATCCATTAATTCCATGATCTTGTCGCCCCATTCGCTCTGCGGATCTTCCAGAGCTTTTAATGCAGAGCCTTTGATGATCGGGCAGCCTTCGAATTCATATTCTTCCAGCTGTTCTGTGATTTCCATTTCTACTAATTCCAGTAATTCTTCATCGTCTACCATATCACATTTGTTCATGAATACGACAATGTAAGGTACGCCTACCTGACGTGATAATAAGATATGCTCTTTTGTCTGAGCCATAACGCCGTCAGTTGCAGCTACAACAAGGATAGCGCCATCCATCTGAGCCGCACCGGTAATCATGTTCTTTACATAGTCAGCATGCCCAGGACAGTCAACGTGTGCATAGTGTCTGTTACCTGTTTCGTACTCAACGTGAGCAGTAGAGATTGTGATACCTCTTTCTCTTTCTTCCGGAGCCTTATCAATATTAGCGAAATCTACAGCTGCGTTACCTTCTACTCTTTCGGAGAGTACTTTTGTGATTGCTGCTGTCAAAGTTGTTTTACCATGATCTACGTGACCGATGGTACCGATATTACAATGTGGTTTTGTTCTTTCAAATTTAGCCTTTGCCATGTTGAAATTGTCCTCCTTAAAAATATTACCCATTGGGCTGTTTGTTTATATACTATCTCGTATTATATTCGAAATTTCCTGTTTTTTCAAGTAATTCCTGCTAAGAATTATATTTTTGATCATAGCTGGTCACCGTTCGCACCTGTGGCGCTCACAGTAACCAGACACGACAGATTCACACCCGAACGCTGCATCTGCATCGACGTCCATAGCAGTGTGCAAATTTGTCCGTATTCCCATGATTGTTTATTTAGCCTGTGCGGAAATTACTTTCTCCTGTACGGACTTCGGTACCTGCTCATATTTTTCGAAGAACATAGAGTAGTTGCCACGTCCCTGCGTTCTGGAACGTAAGTCTGTAGAATAACCGAACATCTCAGCCAGCGGTACAAATGCACGTACAATCTTACCGCCGCCAAGGTCATCCATTCCTTCGATACGTCCGCGGCGTGAATTCAGATCGCCGATAACGTCACCCATATATTCTTCCGGCATGGTTACCTCTACCTTCATAATCGGCTCAAGGATTGCCGGAGCCGCTTTGGACATTGCCTCTTTAAAGCACATGGAACCAGCGATATGGAATGCCATTTCGGATGAATCGACTTCATGGTAGGAACCGTCGTAAACAGTCGCTTTAATACCCAGTACAGGGAATCCTGCAAGGATACCAGCCTGCGATGCCTCTTCAATACCTTCCCCGACTGCAGGAATGTATTCTTTCGGAATCGCGCCGCCGACAACTGCGGATTCAAACTTAAATACTTCTTCTCCGTTTGCATCCATCGGCTCAAATTTAACTTTACAATGTCCGTACTGACCACGGCCACCGGACTGTTTTGCATACTTGTATTCCTGATCGACAGGTTTTGTAAACGTCTCTTTATACGCAACCTGCGGAGCACCGACGTTTGCTTCTACTTTAAATTCACGAAGCAGACGGTCTACAATAATTTCCAGATGCAGCTCGCCCATACCAGCGATAATTGTCTGTCCGGTTTCCTGATCTGTATGCGCACGGAACGTAGGATCTTCTTCTGCAAGTTTTGCCAGCGCTTCGCCCATCTTGCCCTGTCCTGCTTTTGTCTTTGGTTCGATCGCAAGCTCGATAACCGGTTCAGGGAATTCCATGGATTCCAGAATCACCGGATGCTGATCGTCACAGATCGTATCGCCGGTTGTCGTCAGTTTAAAACCAACTGCCGCTGCAATATCTCCGGAATATACCTTGTCCAGCTCAGCACGCTTATTTGCATGCATCTGCAGCAGACGGCCGACACGTTCTTTCTTATCCTTTGTTGCGTTTAAGACATAAGATCCGGATTTTAATATACCGGAATAAACACGGATAAATGCCAGTTTTCCAACAAACGGGTCTGTCATAATCTTAAATGCCAGAGCAGAGAACGGTTCGTCATCCGAAGAATGTCTCTCTACTTCATTGCCATCCAGATCGACGCCCTTGATTGCCGATACATCGGTAGGAGCCGGCATAAACTCTAATACTGCGTCCAAGAGTTTCTGCACGCCTTTGTTGCGGTATGCAGAACCGCAGCATACAGGAATCGCCGTACATTCGCAGGTAGCTTTCCGAAGAACTTTCTTTAAGTCTTCTACAGAAGGCTCCTCTCCTTCCAGATACATCATCATCAGATCATCGTCTAACTCACAAATCTTTTCAATCAGCTCTATATGATATTCTTCTGCCTGATCCTTCATGTCGTCCGGAATTGCAGTAATGGAAATATCATCGCCCTTATCATCATTGTAAATATATGCTTCCATCTCGAACAAATCGATGATACCTTTAAACTCATCTTCCTTGCCGATCGGAATCTGTAAAATAATTGCATTTTTACCCAATCTTGTACGGATCTGATCTACGGCACCATAGAAATCTGCACCCAGGATGTCCATTTTGTTAATAAATGCCATTCTCGGTACATTATAGGTGTCTGCCTGACGCCATACATTTTCTGACTGAGGTTCAACACCGCCCTTCGCACAGAAGACGCCTACTGCGCCGTCCAATACACGGAGCGAACGTTCAACTTCAACTGTAAAATCAACGTGTCCCGGAGTATCAATAATATTAATACGATGCTCTAATGCACCCGGTTTTACTTTTGTATGATCTTCCAAAGTCCAGTGACAGGTTGTAGCGGCTGAAGTAATCGTGATACCTCTTTCCTGCTCCTGTTCCATCCAGTCCATGGTAGCAGTACCTTCATGAGTATCACCAATCTTATAGTTAATACCGGTATAATACAAAATACGCTCGGTCAATGTCGTCTTACCAGCATCGATATGAGCCATAATACCAATATTTCTGGTTCTCTCTAATGGATATTCTCTTCCAGCCAAGATTTTTTCCTCCTAATTATACTGCAACATGCACATTAGAATCTGTAATGGGCAAATGCCTTGTTTGCTTCTGCCATCTTGTGCATATCCTCTTTACGTTTCACAGATGCGCCGGTATTATTCGCTGCATCCATGATCTCATTTGCCAAACGCTCTTCCATTGTCTTCTCTGATCTCTTACGTGAAAACATGGTCATCCAGCGGAGCGCTAACGCCTGACGACGATCCGGTCTTACTTCGATCGGCACCTGATAAGTGGCGCCGCCGATTCGTCTTGCCTTTACTTCCAGTACAGGCATAATATTATTCATTGCATCCTCAAAAACCTCCAGAGCAGGTCTGTCTGTCTTTTCTGCAACCCGGTCGAATGCATGATATACAATTTTCTGTGCAATACCCTTCTTGCCGTCCAGCATGATATTGTTAATCAGCTTTGTAACGACTGTATTGTTGTAAATTGGATCGGCTAATACTTCTCTTTTCTGAGTATGTCCTTTACGTGGCACGATACTTCCCTCCTTAATCATTTTTATCGTCTGGCTCTTCCAGACAGATGTCTCATTTCGATTAATTCAACGGTACTCACATGTTGTGTTACGTGCGGAGTTATTTATATCTATAGAAACGGTTCTGCCGTGCAGTTTCCTGCTGTCCGGCACAAATAATTCCAACACTAACCTCTATGAACGCAGCCTTTCGGCCTGCGCACTTTGATACACTGAGTCATATTGCTCCGCTAAAAATGAAATCTTATTTTTTACCTGATATTACAATTCTGAAATATCATCTTATTTTTTAGCGTCTTTCGGTCTCTTAGCGCCGTATTTGGAACGGGCCTGACGTCTGTTCGCAACACCTGCCGTATCAAGTGTACCTCTGATGATATGGTATCTTGTACCAGGTAAATCCTTTACTCTGCCGCCGCGGATCAGAACAACACTATGCTCCTGTAAGTTATGGCCTTCACCCGGAATATAGCTTGTTACTTCAATTCCGTTTGAAAGACGTACTCTGGCAATCTTACGAAGCGCTGAGTTAGGTTTTTTAGGAGTTGCTGTCTTAACAGCAGTACATACGCCACGCTTCTGTGGAGAAGCAGTATCTGTAGCTTTCTTCTGTAAGGAGTTATATCCTTTCTGAAGAGCTGGTGCTGTGGACTTCTTTGCAGCTGACTTTCTTCCTTTTCTTACTAACTGGTTAAATGTTGGCATTATTTTCACCTCCTGTATTTTATATGATGTGCGCAACATTATCACACGCTAGAATATTATATATAGAGATTTTCAGAATGTCAAGGAAGATTTCCCTATTTCGTATATTTCAGCATATTGCACTGTTTCCCATTTATTTTTCCCTGTTTTTAGAAAAAAATACCATCGAAAGAGAAAATCTCTCTCGTGGTATTTTTTCAATATCTTTATGCACTTACGTTACTATTTTTTATATTGTTCTGTCCCAAATGAATTATGAGCATCCGATACGCGCTGTACTAATCGATGACCGCATATTCTTCCTCTGATTTCTCAGGTACTTCTGCATCATATGCAGGATCATCATACGCATCCTGTGCATAGGCTTCCTCATTATCCAGACCGTCTGCATATGCCCGCATTCCTGCCGCGTCAGAAAATACCGGATGATCTGCTTCCTGCGGCATCAGATCTTCTTCGTCTCCTTCGTCGGCAAACAAATCTTCTTCATCTTCATCATCCATTGCAAACAATGCCGTATGGCCATTTGCTGTGTCCGCATGTTCAGATGTGCCGGCGCCTTCGTCAAACTCCATAAAGTCCTCTTCGCCGAACAATACTTCCTGCTCATTCACATCCGAATCCAAACGGATACTGCGATAGCGTTTCATACCTGTTCCAGCCGGAATCAGTTTACCGATAATGACATTTTCTTTCAATCCAATCAGCGGATCGATCTTGCCTTTTATCGCTGCTTCAGTGAGTACTTTGGTTGTCTCCTGGAACGAAGCTGCCGACAGGAAAGAATTAGTTGCCAGCGACGCTTTTGTAATACCGAGCAGCACCTGTGCGCCTTCTGCCGGTTCCTGATCTTCCCGGATCAGTCTCTCGTTGGCATCTTCAAATTCCAGATTGTCTACCAGTGTTCCCGGCAGGAAATCCGAATCCCCGTTGTTCTCAATCCGGATTTTCTTTAACATCTGCCGAACAATTACCTCGATGTGCTTATCGTTAATTTCCACACCCTGCAGACGATATACTCTCTGTACTTCACGCAGCAGATAATCCTGCACCGCCCGCACACCTTTGATCTTCAAAATATCATGCGGATTTACAGAACCCTCTGTCAGTTCATCACCGGCCTCCAGTACGGCTCCATCCATAATTTTAATGCGGGAACCATATGGAATCAGGTATGCCTTGGATTCCCCGGATTCCTGATTCGTTACAATAATCTCACGTTTCTTTTTCGTGTCTTTAATCGTTGCAACGCCGCCAAACTCTGTAATAATTGCAAGACCTTTCGGTTTTCTTGCCTCAAACAGCTCCTCTACACGAGGAAGACCCTGTGTAATATCGTCTCCCGCAACGCCGCCGGAGTGGAACGTACGCATCGTAAGCTGCGTACCCGGTTCACCGATCGACTGTGCGGCGATAATACCAACAGCCTCGCCTACCTGCACAGACTGTCCTGTCGCCATATTCGTACCATAACACTTCGCACACACTCCATCCAGAGACCGGCACGTTAATATCGTACGTATTTTTAATTTTGAAATCGGTTCTCCATTTTCATCCACGCCCACGGTCATAATCTTCTCCGCGCGTCTCGGCGTAATCATATGGTTTGCCTTGACAAGTACGTTGCCCTCCCTGTCACAGACTGTCTCACAGGAGAATCGGCCTGTCAGACGCTCCTGAAGACTCTCGATCTCTTCCTTGCCATCCATAAACGCAGTCACTACCATACCAGGAATCTCACGATCTTTTCCTTCGTTACAGTCTAATTCACGCACAATCAGCTCCTGGGACACGTCTACCAGACGTCTGGTCAGATATCCGGAGTCGGCTGTACGAAGCGCCGTATCTGACATTCCTTTTCTGGCGCCATGCGCAGACATAAAGTACTCCAATACGTCAAGTCCCTCACGGAAATTGGACTTGATCGGCATCTCGATCGTTCTTCCGGTCGTATCTGCCATCAGACCACGCATACCGGCCAGCTGCTTGATCTGTTTATCAGAACCACGGGCGCCGGAATCCGCCATCATAAAGATATTATTATATTTATCCAGTCCGGATAACAGTGCATGTGTCAGCTCGTCATCCGTTTCTTTCCATACTTCTACAACTTCTTTGTAACGTTCTTCCTCTGTAATCAGACCACGCTTATACTGCTTCGTAATCCGGTCCACCGTATTCTGCGCCTCGTTAATCAGCTCTGGTTTTTGCGGAGGCACGGTCATATCAGAGATCGAAACAGTCATTGCCGCTCTCGTAGAATATCTGTATCCCATCGATTTGATATCATCCAGCACTTCTGCCGTCGTAGTCGCGCCATGCACATTGATTACTTTTTCCAGAATCTGTTTTAACTGTTTCTTCGCCACATGGAAATCTACTTCCAGCACCAGTTCATTTTCCGGCTTACTGCGGTCTACAAATCCCAGGTCCTGCGGAATAATTTCGTTAAAAATAAATCTTCCCAGCGTAGACTCAATCGTTCCTGACTTAACCGTTCCATCCGGCATTTTTCTGTTTACGCGCACATGAATTCTGCTGTGCAGTGTACACGCCTGATTTTCATAAGCAAGAATCGCCTCGTTTATATTTTTATAATAAGCGCCTTCTCCCAGAGAACCCGGCCGTTCCTGCGTCAGATAATAAATTCCAAGTACCATATCCTGTGAAGGTACCGCAACCGGACCGCCGTCCGACGGCTTTAACAGATTGTTCGGCGATAACAGCATAAACCGGCATTCTGCCTGCGCTTCCTGTGACAACGGCAGATGCGCCGCCATCTGATCCCCGTCAAAGTCTGCATTATAAGCAGTACATACAAGCGGATGCAGCTTAATTGCTTTTCCTTCTACAAGAATCGGTTCAAACGCCTGGATACCAAGACGGTGCAGGGTAGGAGCACGGTTTAACATAACCGGATGTTCTTTAATAACCTCTTCCAGCACATCCCATACTTCTGTCTGCAGGCGCTCTACCATCTTTTTAGCGCTCTTAATATTATGCGCCGTGCCATTAGATACCAGCTCTTTCATAACAAACGGCTTAAACAGCTCGATCGCCATCTCTTTCGGCAGACCGCACTGATAGATTTTCAGTTCCGGGCCTACGACGATAACCGAACGTCCGGAATAATCCACACGCTTTCCTAACAGGTTCTGTCTGAAACGCCCGCCTTTTCCCTTTAACATATCCGACAGAGACTTCAGCGCACGGTTTCCAGGTCCTGTAACCGGGCGTCCCCGTCTGCCGTTGTCAATTAACGCATCGACCGCTTCCTGCAGCATACGCTTCTCATTCCGTACAATAATATCCGGCGCACCCAGCTCGAGCAGTCTGCGCAGACGATTGTTTCGATTGATAATTCTTCGGTACAGATCGTTCAGATCGGAAGTTGCAAAACGACCGCCGTCCAGCTGTACCATCGGACGCAGGTCTGGCGGAAGTACGGGAACAACCGTCATAATCATCCATTCCGGTTTGTTTCCGGACTCATAAAATGCGTCTACTACTTCCAGCCGCTTAATAATTCTTGCCCGTTTTTGTCCGGTCGCATCTTTGAGCGCCGCTTTTAACGAAACGGAATCTCTCTCCAGATCGATCGCCTGCAGCAGCTCCAGTATGGACTCAGCGCCCATACCTACGCGAAAAGCGCTGCCATACTTCTCTCTCGCTTCCTGATATTCATTTTCCGATAATACCTGTTTATAGCTTAACTCCGTCGTACCCGGATCCAGTACAATGTAAGAAGCAAAATACAATACTTTTTCCAGTGTCCTTGGGGACAGATCCAGAATCAGTCCCATCCGGCTCGGAATCCCTTTAAAGTACCAGATATGGGAAACAGGAGCTGCCAGCTCAATATGTCCCATACGCTCTCTGCGGACGCTTGCTTTTGTAATTTCCACGCCGCATCGGTCGCAGACCACGCCTTTATAACGGATTTTCTTATATTTGCCGCAGTGACACTCCCAGTCCTTGCTTGGTCCAAAGATTTTCTCGCAATACAATCCATCTTTTTCCGGTTTCAAGGTCCGGTAGTTGATCGTCTCCGGTTTTTTTACTTCTCCCTTCGACCATTCCCTGATTTTTTCCGGCGAGGCCAGACCAATCTGAATAGCATCAAACTGAATTGGCTGATTGGTTTCTTCGTTCATTATCTCTGACATATATGGCACTCCCTTCTATTCCATATCTGAACCGTCATCATCAAAATCATCTACAAAAATAGAATCATCTTCATCTTCTTCCAGCTCATCTTCTTCTGCATCTACCAGTTCTTCGCTTTCAGCGTCAAATTCCTTTTTGGAAAAGCCCATTTTGCTGAAAGATTCATTGCTTTCAAATGCAAAATCCTTGTCTCCGGATATAATAGAATTCAAATCTGTATTACCATATTCGCTCGTTTCCATCAGCTGCACTTCATTCCGGTACTCATCCAGCACCCTGACATCCAGTGCCAGCGACTGCAGCTCTTTGAGCAATACTTTAAAGGATTCCGGTATACCTGGTTCCGGTATATTTTCACCCTTGATAATTGCTTCATAAGTCTTTACACGGCCGACAACGTCGTCCGACTTCACAGTCAGAATCTCCTGCAGCGTATAAGACGCGCCGTACGCTTCCAGCGCCCATACTTCCATCTCTCCGAAACGCTGTCCGCCAAACTGCGCTTTCCCGCCCAGCGGCTGCTGCGTTACCAGAGAATACGGACCGGTCGAACGCGCATGGATCTTATCATCTACAAGATGGTGAAGTTTCAGGTAATGCATGTGCCCGATCGTAACCGGCGAATCAAAATATTCTCCGGTACGTCCATCACGCAGCCGTACTTTTCCATCTCTGGAAATCGGAACGCCCTTCCATACTTCCCTGTGATCTCTGTGATCAGATAAATACTGCATTACATCGTCACGCAGCTGTTCCTGATACTTCGCTTCAAATGCTTCCCATTCCATGTTGACATAATCATTTGCCAGTTCCAGCGTATCCTGGATATCTACTTCTCTGGCGCCGTCAAATACCGGCGTTTCAATATTAAATCCCAGGGCTTTTGCCGCAAGACTCAGATGAATCTCCAGCACCTGACCGATATTCATACGGGAAGGCACGCCCAGCGGATTTAACACAATATCCAGCGGACGACCGTTCGGTAAAAACGGCATGTCTTCTACTGGCAGCACACGGGAAACCACACCCTTGTTCCCATGACGGCCCGCCATTTTATCTCCCACGGAAATCTTTCTCTTCTGTGCAATATAAATACGAACAGCCTGATTGACACCCGGCGACAATTCGTCTCCGTTATCTCTCGTAAATACTTTTGCATCTACAACAATTCCATATTCGCCATGCGGTACTTTTAAAGAAGTATCCCGCACTTCTCTTGCTTTTTCTCCAAAAATCGCACGAAGGAGCCTTTCTTCTGCTGTCAGTTCCGTCTCCCCTTTCGGAGTTACTTTTCCGACCAGAATATCTCCGGCACGTACCTCTGCGCCAATCCGAATAATGCCTCTTTCATCCAGATCTTTTAACGCGTCGTCGCCGACACCCGGTACATCTCTTGTGATTTCTTCCGGTCCCAGCTTCGTATCGCGTGCTTCTGCCTCGTATTCTTCTATATGAATGGACGTATATACGTCATCCTGTACCAGCCGCTCGCTTAATAATACGGCGTCCTCGTAGTTATAACCTTCCCATGTCATAAATCCGATCAGCGGATTCTTTCCAAGCGCCAGCTCACCCTGAGATGTCGAAGGGCCGTCTGCAATGACCTCGTTCGCCTCTACATGCTCTCCTTTAAATACCACCGGCCTCTGGTTATAGCAGTTGCTCTGGTTACTTCTTGTAAACTTGGACAGGCGATACGTACTTAACGTACCGTCGTCATTTCGAATTTTAATCTCATTGGATACGGAGCTCTCAACCGTACCCGCTTTCTTTGCCACCACACAGACGCCCGAGTCAACAGCCGCCTTCGGTTCCATACCCGTTCCGACAACAGGCGCTTCCGTCGTTAACAGCGGAACAGCCTGACGCTGCATGTTGGATCCCATAAGCGCGCGGTTCGCATCGTCGTTCTGTAAGAACGGAATC
Organism: uncultured Eubacterium sp.; assembly: GCA_910577225.1. Lineage (GTDB taxonomy): Bacteria > Bacillota > Clostridia > Lachnospirales > Lachnospiraceae > Eubacterium_J. Next base: position 11,475 of record CAJTMV010000017.1, read on the forward strand.
AGCGCCGTAGCTACTGAAAATACCATTTTTGGAGAGACATCCATGTAGTCGAACATCGTCTTGTCGTACTCCTGCGTCTCTTCCAGATAACGTCCGGATACGGAATTACGTACAAAATGACCGTTTTCATCCAGTTTTTCATTCGCCTGCGCTACATGATAATTGTCTTCTTCATCCGCTGTCATATAGACAACCTCTTCCGTAACCCTTGGATTTTTCGGGTCGGATTTATCAATTTTACGATATGGCGCCTCTACAAATCCATATTCGTTAATTCTCGCATAACAGGCCAGCGAGTTAATCAGACCGATATTCGGGCCTTCAGGCGTCTCAATCGGGCACATTCTCCCATAATGAGAATAATGTACGTCACGGACCTCAAATCCGGCACGATCTCTGGACAAACCTCCCGGTCCCAGCGCAGACAGACGTCTCTTGTGCGTCAGCTCGCCGAGCGGATTATTCTGATCCATAAACTGTGACAGCTGGGATGATCCAAAAAACTCTTTTACCGCTGCCGTTACCGGTTTGATATTAATCAGACTCTGCGGTGAAATCCCCTCCAGGTCCTGTGTGGTCATACGCTCGCGTACAACCCTTTCCAGACGCGACAGACCGATCCGGTACTGATTCTGCAGCAATTCTCCGACTGCACGAATACGCCGGTTTCCCAAATGGTCGATGTCATCGTCATTTCCAATCTCCCACTCCAGATGCATATTATAATTAATCGAAGCAAAAATATCTTCTTTCGTAATATGCTTTGGAATCAGAAGATTGATATTTTTACGACACAGCGCTTTCAATTCTTCATCGTCTGCGCCTTCGTTTTCTTCCAAAATCTTTTTCAGCGCCGGATAATACACCAGCTCGCGTATCCCGATTTCACCCGGATCGATCTGCGGGCACCATACGCTAAAGTCCACCATCATCGAAGATAATACTTTTACATTACGCTCTTCCGTCTGAATCCACACATACGGAACAGCCGCATTCTGAATCTTTTCCGCAGAATCGCGGGATAATGTCGTCCCCGGCTGCAGCTCGATCACTTCTCCTGTTTCCGGATCCGGAAAAGATACTGCCTCTGCCAGTACCTGCCCTTTCAGCCGGTTTTTAAAATGCAGCTTTTTATTAAATTTATAACGTCCTACTTTCGCCAGATCGTATCTTCTTGGATCAAAGAACATCGCTGTGATCAGACTTTCCGCACTGTCTACAGTTAACGGCTCACCCGGACGGATTTTCTTATATAACTCTAACAGACCCTGCTCATAATTGGTCGCAACGTCTTTTCCAAAACTTGCAACAATTTTTGGCTCTTCCCCAAATAAATCTATAATTTCCTGATTGGTACCGACGCCAAGCGCACGAACGAGCACGGTAATCGGCACCTTTCTTGTCCGGTCTACACGAACATAAAACACGTCATTGGAGTCTGTCTCGTATTCCAGCCATGCGCCACGGTTCGGAATAACGGTACAGGAATATAAAGTCTTACCTACTTTGTCATGAGAAATCGCATAGTAAATACCGGGAGAACGCACTAACTGACTAACAATTACACGTTCCGCGCCATTAATTACAAACGTACCTGTCTCGGTCATCAACGGCAGATCTCCCATAAAAATCTCATGGTCGTTGATCTCGCCATTTTCTTTGTTATACAGTCTGACTTTTACTTTCAAAGGAGCCGCATAAGTCGCATCACGCTCTTTACATTCCGGAATTGTATATTTTACGTCATCCTCACACAATGTAAAATCAATAAAATCCAGACTCAGATGTCCGCTGTAATCGGAAATCGGAGAGATGTCTGCAAATACTTCTTTCAACCCTTCTTTTAAGAACCACTGATAGGAATCTTTTTGGACTTCGATCAGATTGGGCATTTCCAGAACCTCTTTTTGTCTCGAGTAACTCATACGTATACTTCTGCCAGTATTTACCGGACGTATTCTGTTCTTCTCCATATGACGTTTCACCTCTCGTTCTTTATTTTCAACAAAAAAGCACATATAGATATGGGCTGCAGCTTTGCTACAATATGTTGTAGTATCGTAAAAAAGCGCAAAAAAGCCGATTTGCACAATAAGTGCAACGTATATGATAGCACAAGTCCCCCAGGTTCGTCAAGGATTTTTTTCCATTATTTTTCGCGTATAAAAAAGGCTGCCGCACATTTTGCTGTGCGACAGCCTCTGCTTTTTTACAGATCTTATTTTAATGTAACTTTAGCGCCTTCTGCTTCCAGTTTTGCTTTCAGCTCATCTGCTGAAGCCTTGTCAGCCTGCTCTTTTACGATCTTCGGAGCGTTGTCTACCACTTCCTTAGCTTCTTTTAAGCCAAGGCCTGTAGCTTCACGAACAACCTTGATAACTTTAACTTTGTTCGGGCCAACTTCTGTCAGCTCTACGTCGAACTCTGTTTTTTCTTCTGCTGCTTCTGCTGCGCCGCCTGCTGCTGCAACTACAACGCCTGCCGCTGCAGATACGCCGAACTCTTCTTCACATGCTTTTACTAAATCATTTAACTCTAATACGGTTAAGCCTTTGATTACCTCAATGATCTCAGCTGTAGTCATTTTTATTTCCTCCTGCTTATAAAATAATCTGTTTTTCCATATGGAATCTTATTAAGCCTCTGCCGGGGCTTCTTCTGCCGGAGCCTCTGCTTCTGCCGGAGCAGCTTCGCCCTCGCCGTCTTTCTCTGCAATCTGTTTGATTACACGAGCAAAGTTGGTAATCGGGGACTGGAAACTGCCAAGCAGTCTGGACAGCAGCTCTTCTCTGGACGGAATGTCTGATATTTCTTTCATTGCTTCCGTATCATAGAAATTGCCTTCTACAACGCCTGCCTTGATCTCCAGAGCCGGAGCGGTCTTGGCAAATTTCGCAAGAAGTCTTGCCGGAGCAGTCGCATCGTCTTTCGAAATAGCGATCGCATTCGGTCCTTCCAGAGAATCTGTCAGACTTTCGAACTCTGTACCTTTAAAAGCAAAATTCATCAGTGTATTCTTATATACCTTGTAAGTAATACCGGCTTCTCTTAATTCCCGACGAAGCTGTGTATCCTGTGCAACGGTAAGGCCACGGTAATCGACAATCACAACAGACTGTGCATCTTTGATATTCTCTGCGATTTCCTGCACGATCGGCTGTTTCAGTTCTACTTTTGCCACGAATGAGCACCTCCTTGATTTTATTTTCATTGCCAAAAAGAAAACCTCCCTGCAAAAGACAGGGAGGCGTGTAATCTCATTCACCGGTTTATTTTCCGCAAAAAACAAACCTGAAATAAACTCCTCGGCAGGTCAGTTCTGTTACGCCTTACGGCACCTGCTGTCTTCGGCAATATACGTTGCAATTATAATATTGCATGATCTATTTGTCAACAACTATTTTACAAGACTTGCAACATTTATTTTAACGCCGGGTCCCATCGTTGAAGCTACGGTACAGCTTCTGATATACTGACCCTTTAATGCGCTCGGTCTTGCTTTAATAACTGCATCCATAAGGCTTTGGAAGTTGTCCGCTAACTTTTCTTCGGTAAAGGATGCTTTTCCAATCGGCACATGGATAATGTTTGCCTTGTCTAATCTGTATTCAATCTTACCGGCTTTAATATCGTTGATTGCTTTTGTAACATCCATCGTTACAGTGCCGGCCTTCGGGTTTGGCATCAGACCTTTTGGTCCAAGCACACGTCCCAGACGTCCTACAACGCCCATCATATCAGGTGTAGCTACAACAACATCGAAATCCAGCCAGCCGTCATTCTGAATCTTCGGGATCAGCTCTTCGCCGCCGACATGGTCTGCACCTGCTGCCTGTGCTTCGTCCAGCTTCACGCCTTTTGCAAATACAAGCACTTTTACAGCCTTACCTGTTCCATGCGGCAGTACAACTGCACCACGTACCTGCTGCTCTGCATGACGACCGTCACAGCCAGTCTTAATATGAACTTCGATCGTTTCGTCAAATTTTGAAGTTGCCGTCTTTTTTGCAAGTGCAAGCGCTTCTGCTGATTCGTACAGATTTGCTTTATCTACCTGCTTCGCAAGCTCCTGATACTTCTTACTTCTTTTCATTTTATTACCTCCTGGTGGTTTTAGCGGGAAGTCCTCCCCTCCCACGATAAAGTATTATATTTGTCTTAAATTGTTTGCCTAAGTTTTGTTTTCTGCTACTGTTCTACCTGAACGCCCATGCTTCTTGCTGTACCGGCGATCATACTCATGGCAGCTTCCAAAGACGCTGCATTCAGATCAGGCATTTTCTGTTCTGCGATCTCCTGCAATTTTGCCTTGGAAATCGTAGCAACTTTATCTTTATTAGGAACAGCTGATCCGCTCTTAATATTACATGCTTTTTTAATTAACACTGCAGCTGGCGGTGTTTTCGTAATAAAACTAAAGCTGCGGTCTGCGTATACCGTAATAACTACAGGAATGATAGTATCTCCCTGATCGGCTGTTCTGGCATTAAACTGTTTTGTAAATTCTACGATATTCACACCGTGCTGGCCAAGTGCAGGACCAACAGGCGGCGCTGGCGTCGCTTTTCCGGCTGGAATCTGTAACTTAATATATCCTTCTACTTTCTTTGCCATTTTGGTTGCCTCCTAAACGTTTGATAGCTTTTATAGCTTCTTTACTTCTGCGAAACTTATTTCTACCGGTGTTTCGCGACCGAACAAATCCACATTGATTGTCACAATCTGTTTCCCATGGTTCATACTTTGAATCACACCGACCGTATCCTTCCAGACACCGCCGATTACTGTAACGGTATCTCCTTCTTCAAAGTCAACCACCACTTCTTCAGATTTAATTCCCAATGGCCACATCTCGGCTTCCGTGAGCGGTACCGGCTTCGATCCCGGACCTACAAATCCGGTCACTCCCCTGGTATTTCTGACAACGTACCAGGTGTCGTCATTCATAACCATGTTTATGAGTACATATCCCGGAAACATCTTTTTCTGAACCTGCTTTTTGGCGCCGTTCTTCAACTCAACAACTTCCTGCATCGGAACTCTGACTTCCAGAATCTGATCTTCAAGATGTCTGTTTTCAATTGTCTTATCAATGTTCGCCTTGACCTTATTCTCATAACCGGAATAGGTATGAACGACATACCAGTTCGTTTCTGCCATCCTCGCTCCTCCTTATAAATTCACCAGGAAATCAACACCATACTGGATAATAAAATCCAGCAGAGCAATAATCACACCTAAAATGACTGATACTACGACAACGGCTGTTGTCTCTTTGGCAAGCTGTTCTTTTGTCGGCCACATTATCTTTGAAAATTCGGCCTTGAGACCGGTAAACCAGTCCGACTTTTGGGTTTCTATCTCTTTTTCTTTTCCCATACTACTTGTCACTTCCTTTGCTCAATCCGAATTATTTGGTTTCCTTGTGTAAAGTATGCTTTCTGCAAAATCTGCAATACTTTTTCGTTTCCATTCGATCCGGATGAGTTTTCTTGTCCTTTGTCATGTTGTAATTACGCTGCTTGCATTCTGTACATGCCAATGTAATTCTTGTGCGCACAACTTCCACCTCCATTAAATTCTTTTAATTTTAGGCATAAAAAAAAGACCTACTTCCATCGCCCACTAAGAATAGCACGAAACTGGCTGTCCGTCAATATGTTTCTTGAAAATTTTGTTTGTATATACAAAATATCGGTTACTGTTCACAGGTAAACCTGCAACCAGTAACGAAATCCAGCGCTTAGGGTCTGCCTCTTTGAACCGTTGTCAAAATTTGCAGTTTCCATATAAAGCAATCCTGTAATCTTTCCGATATTAATATATAACATATTCTTTTTATGGCGTAGTAGGAAACGGATTTCACATATTTATTCCAAGGAGGAGAACATGAGCATAGCAGGAATTAGCTCTTCGCGCGGCTGCATCAATGTAAAAAAATCCTCACACGATAGTTATGAAATTAGCATTAAAAAGCAAATTAATGAACTTGAGGAAAAAATGAAAGCAATTTCTGATGACGAGGAAAAACCGGCTCAACAGAAAGCGAAAGAAAAACAGGCCGCGCAGGAACAGCTACAAAATTTAAATCAGGAATTAAGAGAATATCAGATTCGTAAACAGCAGGAAGAAGCTGCAAAAAGACAGGAAGCCATCAAAGAATCTCTTGCGGATACAGAAGATACCGCCAGAGAGACGACTCCGCAAGCATCCGGCGGCAGAGAGACCGGGGTAATGATCACTCTTTCTTCCGCACATGAACAGCTGGCCGGGATGGTACGTTTACGTACCCGTCTGGAAGGAAAGCAGCGAACTGCTGAGACAGAAGAAGAAAAAGCCGATCTTCAAAAAAAGATTAACAATCTTTCCAGCGGAATCGGGAAAAAGATGGCGACTGCAAAAGATACTCTTGCCAGTTACCAGAAAAACTTAAAAAAAGAGGAAAATCGTCAGCATGTAAAAATGGATTTAAAAAAAGAGGAAGTTTTCTGGACAGACGCCAAACCGTCGGCAGGCCAAAAAACTCTCATGTCCGACAAGACCAAACCGTTTGACAGGGCCTCTTATAATGTCAGATAAACCAGATCGCCACTCAGATATACTTTCTATTTGTTTGTTTTATCTGTTTATAGATCTGTTTCGCAAAACAACTCTTTATGCTTTCTGAATACAGTATGTGATTGTTTCAAGTTATCTGTTTCAACCAGATATTGTGTTCAGAAAAAGCAATTTTTATCATATCTGCACAATCCTTCCAGTTTTTTTCAAAAAAAGCAGTTTTTTTCATTTTAAGTATAATGTAATCAGATTATTTTCCGATAATCATATAAATGGATTTATTATGCCCATACAGTATATACTGTAATTTCATGGAAGAAAGGAGGGGCTTTTTTATGGCATTCACAATTGGTTCTGCCTATGACTATTATTTAAAAACCTATGGTTCCCAGCAGACATCCCGTTATGATTCCCACAGAAAGGAAGATTTGCGCAATACTGTCAACAAGATAAAAATATTGAATAAAGAATCTCCTCTTTACAAATTCAAGCTATCTGGCGACGTACAAAAATATGCAATTGATATTAAAGAAAGCGCAAGAAACATTAAAAATGTAGTGGCATCTTTTTCTGAAAGCGAAGCAGGCATTGCCGCTGCTTTTGACAAAAAAATCGCCACATCCAGTAACCCGGAGGCAGCTACTGCGCAATATATTGGAGATAGTTCATCACTGACCACCAACGACGGTTTTGAGCTTGAAATCCTGCAGCTGGCTTCCCCGCAGACAAATGTTGGCAACTTCCTGAAACGAGATGATTACGATTTCCTGCCCGGCAGTTATTCTTTTGATTTGAACATGAATTCGAATTCGTATGAATTCCAGTACAATATCAATGTCGGCGATACAAACGGCGACGTGCTCCATAAGCTCGCCCGGCTCGTAAATAACGCTCACATTGGTTTGAAAGGGGACGTGCTGAACGGTTCTTCAGATATGATATCTCTGCGTCTGGAGTCCAAACAGACTGGTCTTTCTCCTCGCGAGACATCGATATTTAAAATTGTTGCTGATAACACACCGGAATCCCGTCAGGCAATGGAGATTCTTGGGATCGACGCAGTAGCGGCTATGGCAGAAAACTCTTCATTCCTGTTAAACGGAACGAAGCATAATTCCTATTCCAATACTTTTACCATTAACAATACTTTTTCTGTCACGCTGAATAACACAACGCCAAAAAATGAACCTGTAAAAATCGGATTCAAACCTGGTTCAGAGGCAGTTACGGATGATGTCCAGTCGCTGGTAGACTCTTTCAATTCTATCATCGAGATGGCAGAAAGTCATTCCGGTATGCCTTCTTCAAACGAAAAATTATTGAAAGATATGGGAAATGTTGCCAAAACATTTTCATCTGCATTAACACCGCTCGGATTGTCTGTATCAGACAAAGGTATGATCAGCGTCGACCGGACCAGACTGACAGAATCTGTCGTTTCAAAAGATGCGGATCAAAATCTTGGCGTTTTAAACCGCTTTAAAGATGCGATCGGAAGAAAAGCAGATGAAGCATCGCTGGATCCTATGAACTATGTAAAAAAAGTTCTTGTTACTTATAAAAATCCAAATTCGTCCAAAAACTTTGTATGTCCTTATATCACATCCGTATATTCCGGAATGATGGTAGACAGGATCTGCTGACAGAATGGATTCCTGGTTTAAAACCATAATGCCTGATAAGACTATACAAATATCCGGTATTATGGTTTTTTGTTTTCTGCAGTGGGGTTACAAAAAGATCTTTACAATTAATGAAACATGTATTAAGATATCCTTACAAGATGTTTTTGATATTGAATATAAACAAACAGCACTCACGATATAGCATTTAAATTAATCTTTTTTATTATATAACGAAAGGATTATTCGCCATGAATCAATTAAAAATTCTTCGCAAACAGCGGAATATATCTCAGGCAGATATTGCCGAACGGCTTGGCATAAAGCCTGCTGCAGTATCAAAATACGAAACAGGACGCGTACCGCTGTCCGAAGATTCCATCGAAAAGCTCTGCGCCATGCTGCAGGTATCCGCAGATGAACTTCTGGGGCTTTCCGCTGTTTCAGATTCATCTTCTGCAGAGTCTTCTTCCATAACTTCCAAAGCAGCCGGTCTCATTTATCCCGCATCGGTTACATTAGAGGACTATCTGCTGACGCTTTTGAATACTATTGCCAGACAAAAAAAGCAAATGGATCAGACAGTCCGCAACCTGCACTCCTGCGGCATCCCTACAACTACAATCGCAAGAGTAACCGCTATTCATGAAGATGAAATCCAAAAACTATTAGACCAGGCATAAACGTCGCCTGCACAAACCAGCTTTTTATATGTTTTGCAGTTCATTGAGCATCTGGTCTATACGCTGGTTATAACTATGATTTAATTTTACTTTCTCATAGCCGTTTTTTGCAATCTTTTTCCTCAATTCTTCATGTTCCAGATAATAGGATACTTTTTGCGTCAGATCCTGTTTTCCTTCGAACACTACCAGGTCTTTGTCCGGTTCAAAATATAATTCCAGCTCCGGTTGATAATTCGTAATTAAAAATCCTCCTGCACCAAGCACATCCCAGACACGGAGCGGAATCCCGCTCTTAATATTTGGAATTGTAAAATTCAAATTCACGCGGCTTCCATAAAATACTTTCGGCATCTGGGTCCAGTAATCGACAGAACCCCTATAGTCGATCTTTATCAGATCATGCGTATTGCTGTTCGTGTATATGGAAACCGGATGTTTTTTTACCAGTTCCAGGAGATAACTGCACCGCTGTTCTTTCGCAACTTTGAATCCAAGTACGTTTGTAGCAAATATTAGTCTTAAATCCGAAAATGACCGTTCCGATTTTTCCAAATGATAATGCTGCTGCAGCCTGATACAAATATCGTCTGTCAGCAGTCGCTCCAGTAAATTACCACCGCTAATATTCATCTGCGCCTCCATCGCGCAGTCCAGATACCCTTGTAAATACGGCGGAAATGTCGGCATAAGACTATCATAAGAGTTCCTCTCATATAAGCTGCCGACAAAGGATATTTCATTCTGATATAATTTTAAATCGACAGCGTTCTGTAAAATGTGATCGATTCTCTGCACATCTACCGCTAATGGCAGATACCAGATATGCTCCACCCCAAGCTCTTTAAAAAACAGATAGCTGCTTTTATCAAACAAAAAAATGTAATTGCATGCATTGTATACAGATTCATGGTACATACTTATGAGCGGGCTGTCACAGGACCAGGAGACATAGGGAATACCAGCCTGTTCGCAGGCATCTGATATGACTCCAAAATAATTGATTGTAAATACAAAATCATACGCTCTATCCTGCAGCATTTTTATAAGCCGTGCAGCAAAGTTCTCATCTTCATCGTAGGAAGGCAGATGCTGTGCGACAACGTCGATTTCAAATCCAAGCGCAAGAAATGTCTGATATACATCCAGATAATTATAAGCTCTCCACTTATACATCAGGATTCTCTTATTGTTAAAATTCATATCTTCCTCCAGCTAATACATAATCTCTATTCCGAAAATTTATTTTTGCTATAACAATCCAATGTCCTGCAGACGATTGATCCACATATGTCTGCGCCGCGTTTCCTCATATCCACAGTCTGCCATGTCCTGTGCCACTCGCGGATGTTGCAGCAATGATTGTACTATTTCTGGTAATTCTTTGATTCCATCCAGCGAAAACAACTGCAGCTGCTTTTGCTTCGTAAATATCTCTTCCACATATTCCGAGCGGTCGCTCACTACGGCAGCTCCTGCAAGCATACCGTTAAATATCCGGTCATGCGCGCCCTGTTTAAACCAGGTCATCGTATTCAGGACAATTTTACTTTGATTCATTAATTCCAAAATCTGTGCCGGAGACGTTACTCCCGCATAGACAACGTTTGGACTCTCCCATTCGCAGCGATCCCAGCCCACTCCAAATACCGTAACCGTCACACCATTCTCAGCCAGTATACGTACCGCCTGCTCTCTGTAAAACGATACTGCCAGCGCATCCAGAAACCTGAGCTCCGCAATCGTCTCTCCCAGTTTTTTGTCATTAATTTTAAAATTAATTTCTTGCAGACACTGTTCTATTACATGCTCTGTCGTAAGTTCCGGATTATTTATCAACTTTTCAAGCGCATTTTTTACCAGCTCAAACGCATCAAATTCCCGAATACTCCCAAGATCCGGTATCAGACCTTCTGCTGCGTATCGTGACAAACCGCCGGCATACAACACGTCGATCTTACGCTCTTCTATTGGAACATAACAACTTTCTCCCGCATATGCCGCATCTTTTTTCTGCAGTTCAATTCCAGCATGCGGAAAAAAAGCCACTCTTTTAATATTTGGAAAAAACCGCTTTACGTATTCTACATGATTTCTGTCCATACAAAGCAATATCATCTGCTCCGGAGCACGATCAAGCGCCGCCTTGTAATGAAACGGATGATCCATCAAAATATTATAAAATGGAATCTGATACCGATCCCAAATATTCAGCCCGTCCTCAAACTCCAAATGCATGCCAATATTATTCAGGGATATAACAGCAGTTACCTCTTTTATTAAAAATGCTTTTAATCTTATAAGCTCCCTGTCAATTATTCCGGCATCAATAACCAGACACTCTGCCCCTTCTTTTGAACATATATTTACGTATTCGTCAGTGTACAGATCAAGTGTATCTATAAGCCCTTTGAAAAAAATATATCTCTTTTTCATTTTTCTCTCCTTATTTCATTATCTCATGCCACGGTTTGCTGCAATTCACACCCGATACACCCAGAGCGGCAAACAGATTCTTTTTATATGATTTGACAAATCCTCTGTTACCGTCTATATTATTATTAAGAAAACCATATTTTTCTAATTCTAACGAAAGGAGGACTACATTATGAGTGGTATCTCAGGAATCAGCAGTGTATCATCCTATTCCCTTTACGGCCAAATTGCCAGTGGCAATAAACTGCCATCGGCGGCAAACGGTGCAGCCGAGCTGACCATTGCCGAAAAGCAGGATTCGCAGTACAGGGGCTACAATGCAGGTACCAATAACCTTCAGTCCGGAAAAGATGTGCTCAATATTACCGACGCAGCTCTGGGCGGCGTTACTGATTATCTGCAACGTATTCGCGAGCTGGCACTGCAGGCATCCAATACAGCAACTGTAACAGATTCTGACCGTAAAAATATTCAGTATGAAGTAGACCAGCTAAAAAAAGGCATTCAGGATATTGCATCACAGACCCAGTATAATACCCTGAATCTTCTGGACGGCACATTTAAAGATGGCCTTCAGATCGCCTCAGATTCCAACGGCAATTCTGTTACGATTAATAATTCCGTCAATTCTACTTTAGACGCGTTAGGTATCGCTGATTTTGACGTAACCAAGGATTTTGATCTTCGAAAGATCGACGATGCCATTAACAAAGTCAACAGCCAGCGCAGTCAGGGCGGCGCTCAGTCAAACAGACTCGATTATGCCATCAACTACAATTCGCATGCCGCTTTTAACACGTTGTCGGCAAGAAGCCGGCTCACAGATACGGATTATCCAGAAGCCATCTCTGAATTGAAAAAGCAGCAGACGTTACAAACGTATGCTTTTATGATGCAGAAGAAAAAAATGGAAACCGAGGCTCGTAAAATGCAGAATTTCTGGACCATGTAACGGCAAATTGATACTCGTTACAAACTTTTCCTGATAATATCTGCGTTCACAGTCCTAAAAGAAACGCTGTACACTATTTTTTAGTTACAGCGTTTCTTTTTCATAATTTCAGATCACGATAGCGATATTCCAGGCCTGCCGCCGCGCTTACGATAAATTTCCCATAAATCTAAAATATTCTTCCTGTTTTTTGTAAAATGGATAATCATGCGCGGAACCTTCCCGAACCATTTCCAGATAATTCGGGCCAAACCGCTTTTCCAGCACTGCCGTATATACCGCTGGCGCATTTATCTGCATATTCTCAAACGGCAGCTGAACAGCAGCCTGATACCATTCTTTATCCCGATACATCGGAAATTCTGCAAATGCCAGATGTGCATAATAATCTACCTGATCGGCATCTTCTTCCCTGCATGACATCGCAATCTGATCCGCTGCTCTGCACAGCGCATTACGAAGCGGACGATCTGATTCCACACGTATTTTCCTGCCGTAAAGAAGTCTCAGATGTTCTTTTAGCTGCTCCATGCCATTTTTAAACGCCGTACGTTTTTCTTTGCTTACCGGCATGCCCTGACGCTCCGCTTCCTCAATGTTTACACACTGACGCACCAGATTATAGGCAATCGTATATAACAGCTGCTGCTGTCTGGCCTGTTCTTCATTCCGGGGCAGATAGTCCAGCGGATAAATATCAATACTTACAATAAACGGACAGCCATAAAAATCCTCCAGTCTCTTCTCATCCCACTGAAGTTTCTCTGCATAATTATTATTTGTGACAACCGCATGGAAATTATAAAAAGTATCAGAATTGTAAATACTTAACAGCTGATATGGTTCTGGCAGTTCTTTCGAATGCTCCATAAACTTCATAAAATCTCTGCGCGACATGGCGATATCGATGTCGTCGTCCCACGGAATAAACCCGCCGTGTCGTACGGCTCCCAGCAATGTTCCAAAATCCGCATAATAAGTCAGTCCATGCTTCTGAAAAAACTCTGCAAGCGCATCCAGCACTTTCAGCTCTGCTGCCCATGTACATTTCATGATTCCCGGAATATAAAACCCATCTCTTACTTCATCCTGAAAGTATTCATTTGAAAATGTCAGCATCTGCTCCTCCCTGACTCTTTAACACAATGTAATGTCCTGCAGCATGACCGGCAGTCCGGCCTTTCTGCACATCTGCGCGGCATAACAGGAATCGCCAAAATAAGCGTCCACGATAGAAACTACCTGATCCATGTCCTCTGTTTCATCATAAACTCCCCAACCCTCTTCCTTATACTGCTGCACAAGATCCAGATAAGACTGCATCAGCTCCTCTCCGACAATCGCTGACATATCCTCTGTGACCTTCACGTCTGGTTTCCAGACCGGAATCACCTCATCCTGATGTTCCCGAAACACTTCTAACACCGACTTTAGCTTTTTGATCATCTGTTCCTTGTATTGCAAAAACCTGCTGACACTGGTACCATACAATATCACTTTCCTTTTGCTGCCATCCGTTCTATAGATACGTTTTCTCCATTCCGGCAAAAGCTGAGACTCCCTACACTGCTTATAATCATCCAGATCATAAAGAGGAGAACCCAGGCCCAGTACTTTTTCCTCCCATTGCGTTCTCGTCTGCTCTCCGTATGCTTTTGTCAGTATCTCTATATAAATCTGCCGCATCCGTTCGGACTGTACAATCACTTTGTCCGCATACATGACGCCTGGAACCGTAACGAAATACTGGGTGCTTTGCATGCCGCGTTCATCTTTTTCCTCTATTTCTTCCAGCGTAAACCAGGGGATATAAATCAGTTTATCCGTAAACTGTTTCAAATTTTTTGCATAGAAAAACGGATGTACGCTTGAAGTATAGTTGCACTCATCATAAGGGTTCTGTATATAAATCATGTCCGGTCGCCGGCCTTGAAAATCATAATCTTCATAAAATACGACTGGCACGTCATCTGGAAAGCCGCCAGACTCGTCATGCATCTTCCCCAAAGTCCCATCTGGTTTTTTCTCATAATAAGGAACTGCAATCACATAGGTACGGCAGTCCGGATCATGGCTGGCAGCTCTCCATACGCTTTCCAACGCTCCCCAGTGACCCGCGCGGGAAGGAAGAAATACTGCCTCTGTCCGGATTTCCGGTCCTTTCTCTGCCTGCTCTGAAATCATCAGACGCTGTGACTCAAGCGCCGCATAGATATCCTCTGACGTAACATCCCTGGTCTCAAATAACCGCTGATGCATCTGGTATAATAGTTCACAGTACTCCTCCAGACAGCCTACTACCGCCGTTCCCTCACCGATGCGCGTTTCAATCATCGTTCCGAGCTGAATCGCACAATCCTGACACTGTTGAAACAGCTGTGCAGCCTGATCGATATTTTGGGCATCTATGTTCTTTTGTATTTCACCATGCAATTTCCCAAGAGTATTGACATACTTTTGAACCGGCGCGTTTCTCATCACTATTTCCTGCTTTCCTGTTTCGATCCAAACAATTATTTGCTTACGTATGCAGTAACCATATTTTCTCTGCCTGCTCCCGCGGTGTATCTGTTCCATCATTCTCCAGAACCAGGTCCGGATGTTTTGGCAGTTCTGCCTCTAAATGAATCCCTGTGACTTCTTTTTGTTTTTCCATAGTGTGACCGCTGTACAGTCCCTTCTGATCTCTGGCCTGAAGCGTTTCCATAGACACTTTTACATAAATCTCTTTATAATTCGCAATATGCTCCCGATTCCATTTCCGCACGCTGTCAAACATCGATATCGTACAGCAGATCACATTCATATCCTGTTCCTGCAGCATGGCACAAAGTCTTGCGTAACACATTGCGCATTTTCTGCGTTCATCCAGCGAATATCCAAAACATTCTCCAAATACACTCCGTAATGTATCTCCATCCAGAAATACGGTATTCGGATACCGCTCCTTCATCTTAGCATAAAACACTTTTCCAATTGTAGTCTTTCCAGCTCCGGAAAGTCCTGTAATCCAATAAACTGCACCCATTCGCACCCTGCCTTCGTTGTACTGCTACTGCATATTCCTCATTTTAGCTTCTTTTCCACAACTTTCAGATCATCGCAGTCGTCGATTTCGAACCATCCTCTGTGAATGTGCACTGCACGCAGTTTCTGTCCCTCATCGATTAACCCCTGCAAAAGATCTGTCATATACATCTTTGCATAAGTTCTGTCTGTTCTCCAGAGCGCTTCTCCCTGTGCGCTTCTTCTTTCCGCTTCTGCGCTTAATTGCAGTACCGCTTTCCATCCGTCGCCGCGAAACCGCATCAGCCCAATATATTGAGACTGCACTTTATCCAGCTCCGTAGTCTTTTGTCCGATTTCTGTCAGATAATGATCGTCATCATACATTAATGTTTCTGCGTCATCGAGCGGATTTTCACATCTTTCAGACCAGTATTCGTACCATCCGTCGTCTACTATCACAGACATTGTGTCCTGTGCAGATAAAATCGAGTGAAACACTGTCTCATCATAAATAATATCTCCATAAGACACAATAATATCTTCTTCCGCTTTCATCTGATTTCCCGCGCACATAAGAGAACATACCATATTCGTCGTTTCAAACTGCTCGTTCTTTATTACCCGAATATCTGTATTTAAAAATTTTTTAATCAGCACATCACTGCGATAGCCTGCAACAATCGTAATATCCTCATCTTTGATCCCGCAGCCACGCATAACGTCCAGCTGGCGTTCGATCATGCTCTTTCCATTCACTTCCACCATACATTTCGGTCTGTCGTCTGTCAATGGCCGAAGCCTGGTTCCCTGCCCCGCCGCTAATATAATTACCTTCATATCCTTCCCTCTGTTCCCATCTCGCTTTATATCATTACGATTTTATTTTTTAAACAATTTCTGAAATCGGCTGATATCTGCATCTGTAAACGGTTGTTCCCGCTCCGGATGCCACATCGTTGCCAGTATCCGCTTTTCTTCACAGCAAACAGCCTCTATGACTCCGTCTTCTGTACACGCAAGCGCTTCCAGCGGTTCATGCAGCTCAAAACATGCCTGATTATGAAAACTATTAACACTCAGCATTCCGATACTGCCATGAACCTTATGACGTACAGCTACATGTCCCTTTACTTCTTCCAGCGCACAGCCAAAATAATCCAGGATTACCTGCATTCCCCGACAAAATCCATATACCGGGATTTCATATTCCAGCGCAAGCTCCAGGATTCTTTTTTCTGTATCGTCTCTTTCCGGCGCATCCCCGCCATATTTTACAAGACTGTTGCCGCCGGTTAAAACAATCCCCGCCGGATTTATCTGTCTGATCAGCTCTTCGGCCAGCGTGGGAATATTGGGCGCCGGAACCGGCAGATATCCGCACGCCCGGATAAAGCGCGGGATATTCTGATCTGCACAGTCTCTTCGTTCGCCATAACTTTTTACAATCTCAACTCTTTGTGTATAAAGCGCGATTTTCATTCACGTTCCCCTTATTTTAACTGAGCCATCCATATTCTTGTCGTATATGGCACTTTTACATATTCCTGCCCTTTTGCCTCCACGACTTCTCGTATTCTGGCATTAATCACATCAAACTGATCTTTCGACTGTCGCTGTACCGTGCCATGCGATTTCCATCCTTCAATAAAATCTTCAGCCAGAATCTCATGTACAACGGTTCCTTCGATATAAATAACATCCTGAAACAATCCGCTTTCCCGTATGACATCTGTCTGATCTTCCCGTCTTGTTCCATAACTATAATCTGCAATCTGCTCCTTGAAAATATTTTCAATCTCTGTCTGCAGCGGATCTGCCAGATCTCTGTGATTCCACATACATGCAAACCATCCGTTGGCTTTTAGTATCCGCTTAGCTTCTTTCAGCGCCTCCTGCCGATTACATACATTAAAAGACGAACCAAACGTTACCAGCTCAAACTGATCCTCCTGCATTCCGGTATCTTCTCCTACGCCTTCAAACCATTGTACGGTATCATACTGGCTTGTCCGTTTGATGCCATTTGCACGCATTGCATCGTTCGGTTCTACCGCGCATACTTTTAGTCCATATTCCGCAAGTTTGAGCGTCAGATGCGCGGCGCCCGCCCCTACGTCACAGGCAGCGTCACCCTTTTTCACACCTGCTGTTTCCAGCATTCGGTCGATGGCGCTTTGTGCATAATCTGGTCTTTTTAAATATGCATCTGCCAAATCTGTGTAATCCCATTCTGTTTTCATTATATTTTGTTCCTTTCGATTATTGTATTGGAAATATAGTTTCCCTTATCCTGATTCAGCCTGATTTTCCACTGATTCACCCAATAAAGGATTGTACATACATTCTTATCAGTATTAATTTTGTTTACAACTTTGGACAGTCCACGATCTTGACAGATAAGGAACCTCTATTTCATCATATTTTAATATAATATCTTCTATTTTGGATAGAATTCTCTGAAATCCTTCTTCTCCAGCCTGCACCTGTATGTCGTTTACAGACTTCCAGGTGTTCATATATCTTTCTTTAGACATCCGCTCCACATGCGGCGCTTCCACAAATAAAATATCTTTAAAATACCCTCCGCAAAGCAGTTTCTCTTTCATTTCTTCGGTTGTGACTGATTTTCCTGAAGAAACACGTTTCATTTGCGGCGCCTCTGCATAAACAACTTCTTCAATCCGTTTATGCAGCTCGCTGCTTTCAATATCCCTTGGATTCCATATCGCTGTAAAAAATCCACCCGGAGCAAGAATCCGATGGAATTCTTTCATTGCCCGGTGATAATCTGTCCAGTGGAAGGAAGATCCCATCAATGCCCAGTGTACGCAGCTATCACCTAATCCTGTCTCTTCCGCTGATCCGGCAGACCACAAAAATACATCTTTCCAGGGATTTTTACCTGCTTCTGCACGCATTGCCTCATTCGGCTCTACCGCAAATCCACTTAAACCGATTTCTGCCAGATTTTCTGTCAGCTTTCCGGTTCCTGCGCCTATATCCGCTACTTTTCCCTCACCAACAGTGTTAAATATATGGTTTTTCAAACACTCCAGCACTACTGTAGAATACCCTGGCCGATTCACATAAAATTTTGCCAGTTGTGTAAAATCTCCGTGTTTCATTCTTTCTCTCCTTCACCTTAACATTTTAATCGTTTTACTCTGTGCATCGATCTCCAGACAACTGGCAGCTTTATACTGCTGAAATAACTTCTCTCCAACCCCTACTGCCGCCGGTATTCCCAATTCCCCTGCGCGAATCGCCATATGCGAATTTGCGCCGCCGTACATCGTAATAAAACCGGCAATCCCATGGGAAAAAATCCAGTCATATCCTGGATCCGCACTTGGAATCAGCACAATCCGACCTTCCAGATCACCGGCTCCCTGAGATGTCTCCATCAGGCATACATTTCCACTTATCTTACCCGATGTAATAAAATTCGGTTCTGAATCCGGATAATAAAACCAGAAAACATCTTCCGGCTCTATAATTACGGGCGGGAGCGTAACCGACTGCGTAACTTTATACTCCCGCTTTCCCTGCTGAATCGAATATAAAAACGCTTCCCGCACATTTTTGGTCGACGCATACAATTCATATATCGTACGAATATTAATAAAAGCACAGTCTTCAATGGAAATTTCTTCGCTTTGTCCGAGTCTGCCAATCAGCTGAATCGCTTTGCTCAGGTTTCTCGTAAATACAAATTTTCCATATTCACGTCCTTCGATCACCGTTTTGATAAAATCCATCAGCTCCAGTATATCATTGGTCAAACCATTCTCAACCAGTTTCTTTTTCAGTTTGTTTAACTGCTTCAGAGAAAGCCGGAATTCTTCTGCCAGACCTTCCTGTTGCTGCGTTTCTTCTTTCCATTCAAAATACAGCTCTGGAGCTTCATCATAACGTAAAGAAGTAATATCGTAAGTACCTGGTCTTAAATGTCCATATTTTTTCAAAAACGCACTCCTGGACAAATCCCGAAAATCTGCATTCATACCTGAACTAACCGTATTCACCTCATTCATAAACAGCTCATAATCCTTCTCTGTCAGTATTCCGCAGGCAGTCAGTGATTTTAGAATCTGAACCGCAATAAAAGCTCCTCTGGCCAGTCCCGCAAACGGAAGCGTCCCGTACCGTTTACAGTCTTCCAGCAGCCAGTATACTTTTTCAATGTCTTCCATCCCGCTTTCCATAATTTCGTCATACCGTTTGTTCAGAAACTGTATTTTTTCATAATCTCTTCGCCACAATCCATTTTTATGATCGATAATATGATTTGTTACATTCCGCAGTGCATTCAGGATTTGCTCTGTCTCTTCTTCCGAAAACCCATATTCCTTTAATACCTGAATCCGTTCCGGAAGATCCAGCGTATAACAGGAAAATAAAATCTCAAACTCCGCCTTATCATGCTTTTGCGGATTTTCCATCAAACGATCGATGTAATAATTTACCAGCTTTTCACTTAATCCCTCTTCCAGTTCTGCCGGTACAAAGGAATTGAAACTGACACGAACGTCGATATACGGAAGTCCGGCAAAATCTACCATCAGTGGAAAGCTCCGCAGATTCCGGTACCCATAATTATCTCTCTGATAAGCCCATACGCTGTCCGTAATAATTTCCCGATATAAAGACAACGCCAGCGGTTTCGGCCGGATGCCGATCATTTCCGCCGGGTTCCAGTCTGTCATTACACTATAAACCGTTCTTTTCCCACATAAAAATGGTTTTACAATCTGTTCTCTTACTATCCTCGCCCGGATACGCTCCAGCTCCGTTTTCTGCATCGTTCTGTCTGCCGGCGTACCGTTCAGGCAAAGCGCGCGTACCTGCAAAATATATAGTTTTTGTTCTTCTGTAAACGCAAACTCTACATCCAGATTCTCCTGTCCAAAAAACGCCTCCAGCTCCTGCAGTGCCTGGCACAGTCTCTGCATTTGATCCGGACAGCCTTTGCCGCCGTCTTTAAACTGATAATAAAGCACATTTTCTGTACCGCTTCCGGATGTAACCGCACTGGTCGATCCTGTACTATTGTAATTGATCACATAGTAATTTCCCAGCGTATTGGGATCGATCGTAAAAGCCACCCCGCAGGATGTTACATTCTGCAACATCGGCTGCACCAGTATCTGATCCTGCTGGCCTGCTGTGCCATAAGAAGCAATCACCTGTTCTGTCGCCTGAATAAAGTTCTCCTTTCCGTTTACATTAAGTACCGACTCAAATTTTCCCGCCAAAGACTGTTCCGCTGTATCTTCCATCAGAGAACTGCTGCGAACGACCACCGATTCTTTCCATTCCAGCGCCTCATACCTGTCCAGTATCCGTTCCCTCTCCATGTTCCAATCGTTTACTGTAAAGCATATCTGCGGAAGTACTTCTGCAATTGTCAGACGCTGATACAGCTTTAGCAGCGTCTCTGCCTTTGTCCCTAATTTCTCCATAATCTTTTTGTTAACCCGCCTTTTTCTCGCTGTTTTCGTTACTGTTCATGTCCATTTCCCACGAAAGCGCATTTGATGCGCATTTCTGTTTTATGAACAATTGTCTGTCTTCTATATTTCTACTTTGCAGTTTTATTATTTTTTGCTATAATCATTAAAAGTATATCGTATACAGCCGCTTTTTTCAATTGTTTTTCTACATATGGTAACAGAAACAATTCAGGCAGACTGTCCTGTAACTTATGAAAAAAATTATCAATAATGTAATAACCGTTTTTTCAAAAAGGAGTTTCCATTATGAACCGATGCAGGCATTAAAACATTACCTTGAAACCGATTACCTGGTTCTGTTTACCGATTTTCAAATGCTCAGCTCCACGTCTTTTAAAGAAGAAGCCTCTTTCTCAAAAGCATTTGCAGAAATACTGGAACAAGCGTTTCAAACAACTGGCACAAAATATTTCAAATCCTGTCCGATTCAGGAAAAATCAGTGTCAGCGCTATCTGACTGTACATCTTTACGTACATTATTTAAACAGATCAGCTATATTTGTAAAATACTTCCAGTACCTGTCGTACTTATGATCGATGAAGCAGACAGCGCGTCCGATAACCAGATATTTACAGACTTTCTATCCATGCTCCGGGGATATTATCTGGACCGTGAAAACAGTCCTACGTTTCATTCTGTTATCCTTGCTGGCGTATATGATATCAAAAATCTGAAATTAAAATTAAGACCCGAAGCAAATCATCATTATAATAGTCCCTGGAATATCGCAGCAAAATTCAATATTGAAATGAATTTTTCCGCAAATCAGATTGCTGGTATGCTTCTGGAATATGAATCTGACCACCATACGCAAATGAACGTTCAGATGATTGCGGACGAAATCTACTCCTATACATCTGGCTATCCCTATTTCGTATCTGCTGTCTGTAAAATTCTGGACGAAGAACTGCCGGAAATTAACGCTTTTCCTAATGAACACTCTGTCTGGAGCCACCAGGGCATTGCCTATGCAATCAATTTTCTTTTAAAAGAAGATATCTCTTTGTTTGGAAATATGGCCAAACAATTAGATTCTTATGAAGATCTTCGTAAAATGATTGAATGTATTTTATATGAGGGCAGAAAGATTGCATTCAGTCCTTTGGACCGCTCTGTCAGTCTCGGCACAATGTTTGGGTTCTTGAAAAATGAAAATGGTTACACAGTAGTTGCCAACCGCATTTTTGAAATGGCGCTGCTTACCATGTTTTCTACCAAAGAATCCGTAAACAGCGATACCTGGCACTATGGACAACGTGAAAAAAACCAGTTTTTATCAAATGGCAGGCTGAATATGGATCTTATCCTTCAAAAATTTACGGAACATTTTACAGATATTTATGGAGATAACGATGAAAAATTTATAGAAAAATACGGACGTAAGTTCTTCCTGCTCTACTTAAAGCCTATTATAAACGGCGCCGGAAATTATTATCTGGAAGCGCAAACAAGAGATGCCGGGCGCACCGATGTGATTATAGATTACCTGGGCTGTCAATACATCGTCGAAATGAAAATCTGGCATGGTAATGAATACAATAAACGCGGTGAACTTCAGCTTTTAGAATACCTAAACTATTTTCATCTGCAAAAAGGATATCTGCTCAGCTTCAATTTTAACAAAAGTAAAGAAACAGGCATAAAAACCATTCGCCTGAATGACCGAATTATCATAGAAGCTGTTGTCTAAAAACCTGACCAAATATAAGTTATACAAAAAGTGGATACTTGGCAATCAGGCATCTGCTTTTTGTATAACAGCCGATTCTTTCCTTATTTCATTTACCGCTCAACCCTGACCGGATTCGTCAAAAAATCCTCATATGCCAGCCGGATTCCTTCCTCCAGCTCTGTCTTATACTTCCATCCCAGCTTCTTCGCCTTGCTTACGTCCAGCAGTTTGCGCGGCGTACCATTCGGCTTGTTCGTATCCCACAAAATCTCGCCCTGATACCCGACGACCCTGGCAACCGTCTCTGCCAGCTCTCTGATCGACAATTCCTTTCCTGTACCCGCATTGATCGTCTCATCCCCACTATAATGATTCATCAAAAATACGCAGAAATCAGCCAGATCATCGACATACAAAAATTCCCTTAACGCACTGCCATCTCCCCAGCAGGTCACAGACGGAGCTTCTGCCTCCTTTGCCTCATGGAATCTGCGAATCATCGCAGGAAGTACGTGACTGTTCGTAGGATGATAGTTGTCATTCGGTCCATACAGATTCGTTGGCATAACCGAAATATAATCCGTCCCATACTGACGATTCAGATACTCACAATATTTCAGACCACTAATCTTTGCCAGCGCATAGCCCTCGTTTGTTTTTTCCAGTTCGCTCGTCAGCAGACAGCTTTCCGGCATTGGCTGAGGCGCAAGCCGCGGATAGATGCACGAAGAACCAAGAAATTCGAGTTTCCTGCATCCATGTTTCCAGGCCTCGTGAATCACATTCATTTCCAGTACCATATTTTCATACATAAAATCAGCAAGCGCGCCTGCATTTGCCGCAATCCCGCCAACTTTACCGGCAGCCAGAAATACATAGTCCGGTTTTTCTGCCGCAAAAAACTGCTCTACATCCTGCTGTCTCGTCAAATCCAGTTCCTGATGCGTCCTTAATATGATATTCGTATATCCTTGTTTTTGCAATTCTCTGACAATCGCAGAACCGACCATACCTTTATGTCCGGCTACAAATATTTTGTCGTTTTTCTCCATCTGATACGTCTCCCTGCATTCCATCTTTACTTTGCCGCGCCATTCAGGTATTCCTGCACCTGATCTCTGATTTGCGCTTCTGCACGTTCTACCGCCGCTTTTTCCATATCGTGTTCCACCATCTTCTTCACCAGTTCTTCAAAACCTGTTTTGGACGGATTCCACCCAAGTAATCGAATCGCTTTTGAGGGATCTCCACATAAATCGATCACATCCGTCGGCCGGTAAAATTCAGGCGATACTTCAACGATTACCCTGCCCGTCTCTTTTTCAATCCCTTTTTCCTCCGCCCCGCTTCCGTGAAATTCCAGTTCCATTCCTGCATAATGAAACGCAAGCTGACAGAACTCACGCACGGAATGCTGTCTGCCTGTAGCAATTACGAAATCCTGCGGACTGTCATTTTGCAGCATCAGCCACATACACTCCACATAATCTCTTGCATAGCCCCAGTCCCGCAATGACGACAAGTTGCCAAGATACAATTTCTCCTGGATCCCCTGCGCGATTCTGGCAGCTGCCAGTGTAATCTTTCTCGTTACAAACGTTTCTCCCCGCCGCTCTGACTCATGATTAAATAAAATACCCGAACAGCAAAACATCTGATACGCTTCTCTGTAATGCTTCACGATCCAGTATCCATATTGTTTTGCAACAGCATAAGGACTATACGGGTGAAATGGCGTATCTTCATTTTGCGGTACCTGTTCCGTTTTTCCATATAATTCAGAAGTAGACGCCTGATAAATACGACAGGTCCGCTCCTGTCCGGTCAGTCTCACTGCTTCGAGTATCCTAAGCACTCCCACGGCATTGATATCAGCTGTAAATTCCGGCACTTCAAAACTCACCTGAACATGTGACTGCGCTGCCAGATTGTATATCTCATCCGGACGCACATCTCCTATCACATTCACCAGACTTTTTCCATCCCCCAGATCTCCATAGTGCAGATAAAATTGCGGCATATCTTCCAGATGTGCAATTCTTTCCCGATAATCTACAGAAGAACGCCTGATCATACCATGGACTTCATACCCCTTTTCCAGTAAAAATTCTGCCAGATAAGAACCATCCTGTCCGGTTACTCCTGTAATCAATGCTCTTTTCATCTTTTTACAGCCTCCATTTCTATGATTTGTGTTCTGTCTTTCATCACTGCAGCAATACAATAGATTCGGATCAGGAAATATCTTTGCAGATCATAATTTTATTATGATATTCCGCATGGCCCCCGGCAATCTCCAGCCCATGCAGCAGCTGATCGAACGCAAGCGAATGTGTAATCAGCTCCTGTAACCGGAATTTTCCACTGCTGCAAAATTGTTTCACTGTATGCCAGTCATCCTCTTTTGAATGACAGAACGAAGAGTTCCAGGTTCCCACAAGACGGATCTGTTTGCGCAAAATCTTCCAATACGTCTGTTTATCCAGAAATACGTCTCCTTTTGGATTTGCGACTGCTAACAGCTGTCCCCCTGGTTTCACACAATCCAGACAGCTTTTGATCGAATCCGATGTTCCGATACAATCGATAACGACCGAAACGCCCTCTCCCTTCGTTTCTTCCAATATCCACGCAGCGGTTTCATCGAGTTGATGGTTGTGCTCTGTCCTCTGATCCCGGTCTGTATTTTTATAACGATACCCATCCGACACAACCTGTCTCATCATTTTTCCATGTCCGGGATCATGACCGACTGCAAATACATCTTGCAAACCCATGTTCCAAAGCCACTGTACAATCAATAATCCAATTGTTCCAAGTCCAAATAATGCCGCCGAATCTTCCCTGCGCAATTCGAGCCGCCTTACCGCATGCAGTGCAACGGATGACGGTTCCAGCATCGCCGCCTCTTTCATTGTCATGTTTTCAGGCAGCTCCAGCAGATTCCATACCGGAACAGCCACAAATTCCGCAAATCCGCCGTCTCTTCTGGAGCCCAGATAATCGTAATGACTGCACATCTCATACTGTTCTTTTTGACAGGCTGCACACTGCTTACATGGAATCAGCGGGAATACGCCTGCCCGTTTTCCAATCCATTCCCTGTCGCACTGGTCGTATACATCTACAACTTTTCCTGCAAATTCATGCCCCGGTATTGTTGGAAAATGATACGTTCCCGTTTGAAAAATCCTTGGAATATCCGAACCGCAGATACCCGCTGCTCCTACCTGTACCAATGCCCAGCCGCTTTGCAGATCAGGCATCGGCACATCCGCATATTCCAACTGCCCGATTCCTTTTAACGTATAGGCTTTCATCTTTTGCCATCCTCCATGATCCGTTGAAACTGCTGCAGATCTTCCGCCGTTGTAATCTTAAAGTTATGTTCGTCACCCTCTACCAGCGCAATCTGCATACCGGCCTTTACTGCCGGCTGGCTGCTGCCGCATACGGCCAGCATTTCTTCTTCGGATAAGGCTTCGTTCGCACGCAGATACGCTCCAAATACAAACGCTTCCGGCGCCTGCCCCGCAAGAATCCGGTCACGTTCCAGCAACGCGTCTATATGAGTTCCATTTTTGCTGTAATACACGGTATCTGTCATTGGCAGTACCGGCATCGCGCCATCTGCCTGTTCCGCCGCCCTGATACATGTTTCTATTAAAGATTCTGATGTCAGAGGCCTGACAGCATCCTGCACCAGAATCACATCTCTTTCGTCTGCCCGTTTTTGTAAAGCATGCAAACCGCTTAAAATCGATAACTGGCGATTTTCTCCCGGTAAAGCGAATCCCAAAAACTTTGTCGTGGCCGCCGCAATCTTTTTTTGCAGTTGTTGTACACACTGACATTCATTCTGCAGCTGTTCGACTTCACGTAAGATAAACGGCTGCCATTCTCCGGCAGCTACAATCACATATGCATCGATACACGCTGTCCGTTCCATCCGTTCCAGACAATAACTCAGAATCGTCCGGCTGCCTACTTTATGATATTGCTTTGGTATATCGATTCCTTTCAGTCTGGATCCGACCCCGCCGGAAAGAATGATCCCATAGTTCATACATGTTCCTCCTGTTCAGACACAAAATCATTACCGAGATCGCCTATACGCAATAATCTCTTACTTCCTGCAAAATATCTCCATACGCTCTGCCTTTGCCAAACAGCACTGTCGTCCCCAGCACAAAGCCCCGGACTCCTCTTGGCGCGTAAGTTCTGATTTTATCATCCGAACAGGCTCCGTCCCAGTATACCTCAATGTCCCGTTCTTTTCTGAC
Organism: uncultured Eubacterium sp.; assembly: GCA_910577225.1. Lineage (GTDB taxonomy): Bacteria > Bacillota > Clostridia > Lachnospirales > Lachnospiraceae > Eubacterium_J. Next base: position 38,204 of record CAJTMV010000017.1, read on the forward strand.
TTCTAAAAATTTATTCAGCTTTTGCCCTATATATGGTAAAAATACCTGACCTGCATTTCCAGGATTTACGCTCATCACCAGCACCCTTTTGGCAAGAAACAGCAGCTCACTGACCGTTTCAAACGAAGTGCCCGGATTGACCGCAATGCCCGGGACAATTCCGGCATTGATAATCGCCTGTAATGTCGTAGCCGGATGGTAATCAGCTTCGGGATGCACGTAAATGACATCTACGCCGCATTCAATAAAAACTTTTAAATAACTCAATGGTCTTTTAATCATTAAATGCACTTCTACGGGTTTTTTTGTCAGTCTGCGTATGCACTTTAAATCCTGTATCCCCATGCAAAAATTCGGCACAAACTGTCCGTCCATAATGTCGATATGAAAGGAATCGATTCCGCCCTCTTCCAATGACCGTATTTCCTTTTCCAAATTACCATAATTCGCGCACATCATCGATGCTGATAATTCCGTATGCATCCTTTATCCTCCATGATTTCATTTTTACTGTCTCCATTACAGAAGATCGCCCATTTCCGTACAACGGTTAAAAAACGGGTCTTCTACAATCATCCCCCGGAACGCGTCGTCCATGACTTCTATTCCATGTATCAGCTCCAGCATTCGCTCATCCAGTTTTTTATTCCCAATCCGTTCTCCTTTGGGACACAGATTCAGATATGTATGAAAATAACTGCGTATTCCTTCCTGAACAACACTGGAACATTCCAGATCTTCTCTGCTTCTCGTCTCCTGCGCATACAGCGCTCTGCCTTTTGTATCAAACCCGGATACTGAAGGCTGACCGGACGTCAGTATCGTCTCCAGTATATAATAATTTTCATAGATCGCGCTGTTTTCCAGTTCCTCCGTACTGTAAAACGGTTCAATATCCAGATCTTTTTCCCCGCTGTTTTCTTTTTCCAGCTGTAAAAAATAAAAACCTCTGCAATGATTCGGTACTAATTTCTGTACAAAAAACTGACAGGTTCCTTTTGCTACAAAATCAAAAAACGCAAGATCTCCCTCTCCTGTATGCAGGCCATCTATATAAGCCAGATAATTCCGCCTGTGCTCCGCCGCCTGCTCTAAAATAATATCGCTATAATCTGTTAACTGGCCGGCCTCCTGTTTTCCGTTATTTTTATCTTCCAGAAAAATACCAAATCTTTCTTTTAACTGCTCTTTTAACGAACCTGCAAATTTCATCGATCCCACATAACGGATATCCTCAGCGTTCTCCACTCCGGCTCGAACTACCGCAATACGAGAAGTCAGAAAATATACCGACGTATCATTCCCCACAAGCTCATCATACAATATTTTAATGAGATATCCATCCCTTGCACAAAACCATATATTTTTAAGCTCATGCCGCACGACCTGTTCCTGAAACCACACGACAAAGTCTGTAATCATTGGCGCGAACAGCAGATATCCGAGATCAAACGCATTTCCTATGCCAATTTTTCGCTCGTCATTCTCAAACCAGAACGGACTGTTAAATAATCTGGCCGTAAAGATTCCTGCCTTGATCCGGTCCGAAAGGTTCGACAGATGATCCCACATTCCCAGATAGCCAGCTGCCTCCAGCAAATCTATGCCGCTATATATTCTGCAGGAATCCAGTCCGTAACGGTCTGCCGCTTCCACATCAGCCGCCAGATCGTCTCCAATATGCAGACATGAGCGGTCTGTGATCTTTTCTTTTAATATAGAAAAAAGGGTTTGCGTTTTTCCGGCGCCGTACTCACAGGAAATCAGCAGCTCTGTATAAAAATCGATCCCACACTTTTCAAGCAGCCGTTCTATCCGTTTTTTATCATAATAACTGTCTGAAACAATATATACCGGCTTTCCCTGAACATATTTTTCCGCTGCCAGTTCACAAAGCTCCCGTCTTGGAACAACAAGCTCCAGATCGATCTCCCATTCCATCTGTGCCAGCATTTGGGCACTGATTCCATCCACGTGATTTTCTTCCAGCAAATAACAATAGATTTCTTCCAGTACAGGCGCTCCGGAACGAGAAAGATGTTTTTCCGCATCTGTTCTTTTTTTCGAAAAATCTTCTATCAATATCCCCATACTTTTTAGCTGGGAATTCATTATATCAAAAATATCTGTATAAAACAATGTATTGCGCATAATCAGCGTGTCAAATAAATCAAAACTCAGTATCGAATGCGCATCCATTGCCTGATTCAGCTGACTTTTTGTTATGCCCTCTATATTTTTCAAATCGTAACGAACCGGTTCATCCGCACACAAATCCCTGCCCCGGACATCATACAAATCGATCTGATTACAGATGCATTTCTGTTTCATCTTTTTTGCAATTGCCCTGCAGGAGCCAGGCCTTGCTACAACCAGAATCAGCTTTACGCCGCTCTCTGCCGCTTCCTGAAAAGAGATAACCGGCATACCATACATACTTCCTTCTTCCCGATATCCATCCAGGAGTCCTGTAAACAAAAACTGACTGCCATATCGACGGATGATTTTCTCCGTTTCAATCCCAAGTCCATACAACGCAATTCTGCTGTTCTTATATTTTTGCAGTATCTGTAATAAATCAGACATAATTCCCCCTAATTCCTGCAGCCTTCTATTGCTTCTGCCAGAGATTTTTCAAACGCCTGCATCGAAAAATATGTTTCATAAACCGTCCTTGCTCTGGCTCCCATCACATCCAGCATCGTACGATGACGCATACACCATCTGATCTTCTCCACAAGTTCCGCGACATCTTCGCTCTGAAATATAAGTCCGTCTGTTCCATCATGAAGATACTCTGCCGTACCAGTCGCATCTGATACGATACAGGGAACCGCATGCATCATGGCCTCAGCGCATACGGTTGGCATGGGATCTTCTCTCGACGGACAGATCAATACGTCCGTCTGTTCCAGTATTTCATTAATCGTTTCCCGATCTACTGTTCCGGTCATCTTTACTTCAGGCATTGCCAAAGACTGCTGCCTGATACATTGTGCCATTTCGGAAACATCCTGTCCGACCAGATAAAAAACCACACTTTCACGTTCCGTGTCATCCAGCTGAGCAATCGCCTGCATCAGCAGATCCTGTCCCTTTCGCCGTTCAATATACCCGATCGTCGTAAAAACAACATTCGTGCTGCCGCACATCTGCCTATTCCTTTTTTGAGGCACATCCGCGACCCCATATACCAGCCGTCCGATCGGCAGATCCGGGAGCTTCTCATGCATCGCCCGCTCCGGCACAGGCCCTACCGAAACAACCTGCATTCCCGTCCGATCGATCCGCTGCAGCACCTCCTGATCCACTCCTCCGTAAAAAAAAGCAGAATCATGCAGCCACCAGATTACCGGAATATCTGCTTTCCGTTTGGATAAAAAAACATGGAAATTAATCGTATTACAAATAAGCATCGAAAAATTCCATGTCCACTCGCATTCGTCCATTCCTGCAATCTGCAGATTTTCATCTATAACCACCGGAATCTGTGCATCCAGCAGCATCTCCCGCAACGGACCGTCTATCATGGACGCATAAACTGCCTGCCACCCTTTTCTTTGTAACATACGAGCCGCATGAAACAGTGCAAGAGAAGGCCCCCCAAGCGTTAAGTCCTGCGATAAAAGCAATACTTTTTTTAGATCTTTCAGGCCCGCAATTTGTCTGGCATTCCCATAATACTGCAGCGGTCTTTTTCTTTTTTCCCGATCGATGATATCATGAAGCTGATAAAAATGACAGATTTTACTCTCACATACTCCCAGATCGATCAGCTGGCGCTTCATCTCCCGTACATAAAAGCTCAGAATCACAATTCTGTCATAATCCAGCCGGACGCCGTCTTCCGGTGCAAGTACCGCCTTTCCATCTATCCGGGTCCCCTGCTTGTCAGCCGCATTGTCCAGCAGCGCAGCCACTTCTTCCTTATCAAACCATTTCTGGTAACGTCTGTAATAATCTCCTGTACCAAATAACAGATATTTCAAAGACACTCCGCCTCCCCCGCAAATGAAGCCTGAACCTCCCATAGCGCCCCAACAGAAGAATTTGTCAGATGTATCCGTCCCGTTTCCTCCAAAGGAAGCGCATACAATACCGTATCGTAATCAGAAAATGAATAATGCCGCAAATACAACCGATATCCCGGATAATACGACAATATCAGTTCCGGTAATGTCTGAATATCTGACAGCTTATGATAAACGCTGACCGCCAGTCTGGGATGCTGCTGCATAATCGTATTTCTGGCCCCTTTTAATACTTCTTCTTCCGCGCCTTCCACATCCATTTTCAAAAACGTAACCTGTCTGCCGGCCAGATAATCATCCAGCGCCACTGCTTCTGTAATCTGCCCGGTATCTGCTCCATCCGGCTCTCTGACAGAAGACGCATAATCCCCTCTCGCATCGATACACAGTCGTTTCGTTTCAGACCACAACGCTTTTTCTGCAAGCTCATATTGATCCGTACAATCAAAAAGATTCCGCTGGATCGTTTCTACATTCTTCCTGTCCGGCTCAAAGCAATATACATATCCTTCCTTTTCACACCACTCAAAAAAGCCTTTTGCCGTAAGTCCGTCATAACAGCCTGCGTCAACAAAGGCTTCATAAGGAAACTGAGGATACAGCTGCCCGAGATCAAAATAAATCGCTCCTTCTGTCAGTTCATAGATCACTTTGCCTGCATCCATAATCCGATATTCCGGAATGCCTGCCCTTTGTATTTGCGCCGCCATTTCCTGTCCGTTTTTGTAGGAAGATATTACGATTATGCTGTCCTGCCGTTTCATATCCGACAGCTGATCTGCTGCAATAACCGGCAGCTGTCCCACCTTTTTCCCCACCGGATAACTGTCAATCGCCGCCTTCCATGGTATCGTTTCTTTCGTTTCCTGATACAATATATTTGCCCATATTCCAGCGCCAAAGATGTATATAGGGGCATGCTTTGCTTTCTCTTTTAAAAGACGATAAAACGTCAGCCATTTTGCGCTGCGCCGCAAGGTATGGTTTACCATCGTTTCAATATATCCAAAATCCTGGGTAATACTATAATTTAACCTGTCCATAAAGATTTGCTTAGACAGGGTATCACTCATCTGGTTATAAATACGTTGAACATCTTTTATCATGAATCATTTGCCCTTTCTGTATTTCTCTACATCTATATGACCTGTCATCCTGTTTTCCGGATCTTTATATTCCCATTTACACAGTCTGAAAATCTTCTTACAGTACTCTGACCGGCTGTTTCCACAACGTCTTTTCTTCTGAAACGCCCAGATCTCTTAAAGATTTCTGAATACTTTCAACATATTCCGGACGGCTGACTGCGATTAATATTATATCATGCTCTGTATGTAAGATCTCCTGCGGCCTTTTGACGTTTTCATCCTCCGTCTCGTTGCTGTCCACCCAAAGCACGACGTTATATCCCATTTTTTTTAGTTGTCTGTAATAGTCTTTTCCAACTTTTCCAGCCCCGTAAAGAACGACTCGTTTACCTTTCAGACCATCAGTGTCCAGCATAAATTCCGGTATCTGAATCTGTTGTGAAAATCCCATTCCACCGTTGATTGCCATCACTGTTGTAATCGTGATCCAGCGCTGAAGCTGCCGCAGCAAGCATTCGCTTAACCTATGTTGCTTAAAACCTGGCATTATCGCAAGATATGCTTTGTTAATATCAGACAGCATATTCGGATTTCCTCCGTGAAACATAGAATCAGCACGATACCGGTAATGATAAAAACACGGATATGATATATGTACCGTTTCACAGTTCATCAGATAATTATACAAAAAAACGCCGTCCTCTGCAAAAGCATTATCCGTTTTCAGATTTTTGTAAATCTGTTTTGCAATCTTCGTCCGATACATCTTATTCCAAATCCACGGCGTCAGCCGCTGCAATGTATCTGTATCCGTATCGAAAAGCATCGTTTTCAGCAAAAATTCTTTATCCGCTCCACAATATCTTCCCTCTGCATACTGATCCAGATACTCTGTCACCATTCCAGGCCGCGTCTCATAGTAAACCCCGGAAGTAATCAGATCCGCATCCTGTATCTGTTTCATTAAAAAAGCCGCCATTCCCTGCTCAATCCAGTCGTCGGAATCTACAAACATCAAAAACTCACCAGACGCCCTTTCTACCCCTGTGCGCCTGGCGCCTATCAGCCCCTTGTTATTCTGTCTGATATATACTACCCTGTTATCTGTGCCCGCAAATGATCTGCATATTTCATCTGATCCATCTGTAGACCCGTCATCCACTATAACAATCTCTATATTTGCATAAGACTGACCGGCAAGACTGTCAAAACACATCTTTAAATATGGTTTTGTATTATATACCGGTACAACGATACTTAATTTCATATCCCCTCCATCGTTTCCGGCACTGCATATAAAACCGTCTCTTCCATTCTCGTCTGATAATGCCGCAAATAATACTTATAACCCAGATCCAGTTTCTCCAGAAAAATCGGGATTTCAAAAATATCCTCTGGTTTATGGTAAACAGATATCGCCAGCTTTGGGCGATATTTTTGTATCGTTCGGATACTGCCTTTCAATGCCTCCAGCTCGCTTCCTTCCACATCCATTTTTATGTAAGTTGCTTTTCTCCCATTTAATTTATGATCGATGCTGTCAGCCGTAATACTTACTTCACCCGCATCCGATACGCAGGACCCCCATCCAGGTCCGGCGTCTTCCTGAAACCGTATAACCGTTTGATCGCTCCACACCCCTGCCTCATACAATTCAAATTCGCATCCAAGTCCGGACAAATTTTTCTGGCAGACCTGATAGTTTCTTCTGTCTGGTTCAAATGCATATACCATCTTAAGATTCCCAGCGCACCATTTTTTGCAATCCAGCGACGTATCACCGTTAAAACAGCCTGCATCTACAAAATATTCTCCATTCTGATCCGGCGTAACGATAGTCGTATCAAAATACTGTCCGGGAATGTCACTGTATATTCCTCCCCCGCCATACGCAGACATCAAAATATTTGTTTCCTGAAACCCAGCCGCAATCAGCTGATGATAGATTTCTATCTGATATTTCACAGATACGGCTATGATCACAAGATCGTCTCTAAAGTGCTGATACACATATGCAGCATTTCGTATCGGAATGCCCTGATACTCCAGCCCGTCCATTTTCTGATTATTATCACAAATACAATCGATTATCCTGTTCGCCAGCAGCAGCGTCCGACAGGATAATCTGCCCATCTCTCCAGCTCCGAAAATTACGATTCTCTTTTCCCTGTTTTGCGGATTCCGATTGTAATATTGTTCCAGCCATCCACAGGTAAGCGGCTGTTTCCGCATCATCAATATCTCATCCAGCTGCGCGTAAAATGCATCCTTATCTCTTTGAACAAAATAAGAAAATCTTGCATCAAATAATTTCTCAGATTCCACGTCCTGTAACTTATCTACAAACCGGTTCAGTATTCCGATGTTTTCTTTGTACTGCATAAAGCCTCCTCGTATCATTCCCTATTTACTCCCAACCGCCGCTTATACATAAACGCAAATATCTCCATCAGAAACTCCCATTTCCAATAACTGCCGTTTCATTGCGCCTGCATGCATTTCATTCGCAATCAGATATTTCGCCGCAGGATACCGTACTCTCCCCTGCTCCGGTGACAATACGGGCAGATCCTGCACATTCGTTCCCCACAGCAGACGATTATTATCCATAAACGCCGCAGCATGATAAGCATGTTTTTGGAGCCATTTATAAGCCTCATATCCATAATGCCCACATCCAAAAATTAGTACCGGAGATTTCCCGGCTTCACCTAATACTTCCTGCATCATTTGTATATGAGCTTTACATTTTTCCAGATAATACGTTTCCGATATCAGTAAATCCTCCAGTTTTTTCCATATACCCGTCTGGAAAACACGCCGATCGATTCTGTTTCGTATACATGCATCTTTTAAGCGCTGCTGAAACCACATATAGTATTTCGATCTTTTTTCACTATCGATGCCGCTCTCTTCCTGCATATCATCAAAACAGTAAATAAATGATTTTGCCATCCGGCAGTAAAAAGCACGAATCACATCTTCTTCTGCATTTTCTGTCAAATAATAAAAAGCTGAAAATTCCTGATATGCATACTGCAATCCTTTTCCGGAATTTGCAGATGCTCCTTCCCTGTCTGTGCAATAGCGATAATGAGCTTCTTTTAAATATAACGCTTTTGTTGCAAAAATAGTGGTCTGTAAAATAAACCCGATATCCTGATAAGCTGCCCCCGGCGTTTCTGACAATCGAATATTGTTTTCTATCAGAAACTGTTTTTTATATAGACCGTTCCATAAATACCAGTCGCCAACTGCGACCGCAGCATATTTTACAGGTTTTATTATTTTATCATACAAGTCCTCTGTCTGAAAAGAATACCTTCTGAGAAACGTCCGTTTTCCATTTTTTTCTGTGCGATAGAGATAATAATCGCTCTTTACATAATCACAATCCTTTAAAACTGCCTGTTCATATAAACGTTCATACATGGAAACATCCGCATAATCATCCGTTTCCAGAATGGCGATATAACGGCCGTTTGCCATGTCAATTCCCATATTCACCTGATATCCATAACTCTTCACATCACTATGACATAAAACGATTCTGTCATCCGTTTCTGCCAGTCTGGATAAAATCTCCCAGGTGCCATCCTCAGATCCTGCATCGATACAGAGTATCTCTATTTCCTTTAACGTCTGTTCCATCACACTTCGTACTGCTTCTTCTATATAATCTTTTACATTTAGCGACGGAAGAATGACCGATACTTTAATTTCCATTCATTTCCCCTAATTTTTCAATTAAACCCCTGACATTCGCAGTCACTTTTTCCCAGTTATAATGCTCCTTTACAAATCGAAGTCCGTTTTCGCACATCTGCCGATATGCCGTCTCATTTGAAAGCATATAGCGAAGCGTTTCCTCGAATTCGAAGAAATTCGTATAATACAGTCCTGCATTGCTTCGGATACACTGCCCTTTCAGCACTGCACAGTTTCCATTTACCAGTACCGGCCGCCCTGCTGCCATACTTTCCAAAATAACAAGCGACAGACTTTCATATAAAGACGGCATGACAAGAAGTCTGGCATTTGCTATGATGGCTGTCTTTTGCTCCTCTGTCACAAATCCTGCATAAATAATATCCTCCGAATGTGTCAGCATCATTCTGTCATCTATGTTGCCAATCACAATCAGTTTCAGCGGTGATGGATTTCTTTTTTTATACTCAATAAAATCCCGGTTTAATTCGTTAAAATTTTTGCCATTGCTTACTCTCCCAGCGTACACAATATATTGATCCTCATATTCGAGAAACTGCTCCGGCAATATATACCTGCTTGTATCTGGAATATCGATCCCAACACTGGTAAGCTCGGATAATTTTTTATCTGTATGAAACTGGCGTGTAAGAAATTGTTTTTCTTCCACACTATTATATAGAATAGCTGCTGGTAATTCAAAGACTTTTTGATAGATTGGAAGTCGAATCGCTGCGTCGTCATGTGCCGTTGGCGCTATTATGCTGTTTTTCAGATTCAATCCTATTCCCTTTACTGTAAAATAATACGCATACGTGAAAAAAATGACCGCTTCGTATCTATCTGCATTTTTCTCCAAAAATGAAAGAAAAGAAGGGCAGTATGGTCCCATCTGGGCAATCCACTCTTCCTCGATCTCTTTTGTTCCCTTCCCTACCTGTTTTGACAATTCATCAAACAACATTTCATTTCTCGTTTTTTCTACCGGAAACCGATATACATTGACACGATTGATTTTTTCCAGTCCTTCTTTATACGCATTATCCCATGGCAGATTATTTCTGGCACAGGACGTTAGTACGTCGACCTCATACATATCGGTCAGATGCTCAGCCAAAACACGACAATGGTATTCTGCGCCGCCGTTTACCTCTAATCCATATCGGTGCACTACAAAAACAATTTTTTTCATCCTGCTCTCCCTAAACCCTTTTTTTCAAATTTCAATTGCCATTCCAGTATTTTTGATATTGAATATTAAAATATGATCGATGGTTACACCCATATGCACAAGCTGCCGCAAAATTTCATTTTCATAATCTTTCGGCGTAATCACAAAACAGGCATCAGGATAACGTGAAAACGCATCCTGCGGTGACAGAACCTCCAGACCACAAATGATTTTCCCCCATGTCCCACTGTTGTTGTCACAAAAACATTGAACAGATTTCATGCTCTCCAGCTGCAACGTTGCCCTGACAATTTCACCATATCTCCCAGCCCCAAATAATATCAACTGATCAAATTCTTTTAGCAATTTTATCAGTTTTCGATAATAAAAAGTAGTAAAATTTAACTCATTGAACTGTGGAGTGTTCTCTAAAATTCTTTTTTGAATCTCCTCCATTACCTGCTGCGTATGAAATTTTTCCATAGTATTCTCCTCCGGTTCTGCATATTACTGTGCACAAAATATTATTTTTCCCTCGTCCACTCCACAGGAAAGCAGCCTTGTCGTGATATTCTCAGCCAGATCACTGGTACGCACTGCAAGGACTACATAATCATACGTTTCTGTCTGCAATGCTTCCAGCCCAACTACGCCCATTTTGTTCAATTCTGTTTGCTCATACGCCTGATCAACCCATGCGGCAATATCGCAATATCCGGACAGACATATCTGATGATGGAATGCCCGCCCGGCATATCCTGCTCCATATAAAATAATTCTTGCGCCCTTTGGAACTTCCTGAAATGGAAAAATAACCCCCAGCGACTCAATAAAGCTGCCAGGATTTCCCTGCCAGATCATCATTCTCATGTAATGATCGAGCTGTGGCATCATTAGCTGACAGTAATCCGACTGTTGAAACTGTTTTGTTAAATAAAGGTATAACTTTGACACATTTTGATAATAATCTGTTTTCTTTTGTGCAGTCGCAGATTCACTATGAATGCGATAATGATAATCTGCTGCATCGGTTATAACGATCTTTCCTGCCTTTAGTAAATAAGGATAAACGATCGCTGCATCTTCGCCGTCATAAATATCCGGATCCACATCTGAATGACATGAAATCAGCAATTGTTTCTTGTATAACTTATTCCATAAATAAGGCATGATTCCAAATTCATAAAATCCCCCATAACATAACATCCTCGGATAAACATGATGGATCATGTTTCTTTTTTCATATATGCCAGATGCTATTCGGTTTGTAGCAGCTTCTGATTTACCAGCATATTCAATCGTGCACCCCGTTATAATCATATCTGCAGCTTCCTGCTCCATAACTCGGATCCTGCATGCCAGAAACTCGCTGCCAATCCAGTCATCCGCATCCACAAATGCGATATAATCTCCATCCGCAATTTTCAAACCTGATTGTCTTGCGCCAACTACACCTTCATTGTTTTTGTGCACGACTCTGATTCTCCTGTCCTTCCTGGCAAACCTGTCGCAAATTTCTCCAGAGTTATCTGTAGATCCATCGTCAACTACGATAACCTCAAAATCTGTATATGACTGCCCCAATATGGAATTCAGGCATCCTTCTAAATATTTCTCTACATTAAACACCGGAATAATAACAGATACTTTCACTACACCCTCCAGCAACTTACTATCATATCCCTCTTTGACACCCGCTGCCTGCTCGCCTACACCTCGTATAAAATATCTTCCAGAGATACAATCGGATAATCCACCTTATCACTTAACATCTCTTCAATTTCATCAAAATAATAAAGTGCCGTTACTACAATCACATCGACCGGTTCCAGATCATCCTCTGGCGTAATCACGTCTACATCTGCATAAATGGCGTCCGCATTCTTATCTATAATGTAACGGACTTCAATCCCGGAACCTTCCAGTTCGTCAAATAAACGCTCCCCCAGCTCTTTCATACCATAGATCGCTACTGTTTTGTATTCGTTTCTTTCGAAATATTCAACCAGTGTCTTTCCTTCCTGCCGGATTCGAAGCCATTGATCGAACGCCATATAAAGTTCGTGAACTTTGGCATGTCCGTCTAATAGTTCTTTGATCTTTTTGGAAGATACCGATCTTGCCGCGATCCCTCCTGCCGCTGCTCCTGCTGCTGCTCCTGCCAGTGTTGATAATACTTTGTTGACTCCTTTGCTCATGTTCATTTCTCCTTTTACTTATATTTTTTGCAAATCAGCTATAACTTCTCCAATTGTCTTAAATATATCCTTGTATTTTTTAACATATACGCAAAATTTTCGCAAAACCTTCAGCCATTTTTTCTATACGATAATTTTTCATCACATACGCTCTGTTTTCTTTTAACAGTCGTTGATAATCTTCCACTGACATTCTCTCAACATACTGCATACATGCTCGAATTTCATCCGGATTCTTTACTCCAAATCGCAGCCTGACATCGGATACAATATCCTCCATCGGCCCAATATCAGATACGATTACAGGCCTGCCATAAGCATAGGCTTCTAAAATTACATTTGGCGTCCCTTCTGAAAAAGATGGCAGTATCACCAGATCCGCCTTCTGATACTCTTCCTGCAGCTCCTCCACATGTCCTAAAAATTCAACCTTATCATTCAGACGATATTTACGCACAAACTGCCGTAGTTTTCCAAGATACGACCGATGACCTGTCACACCTGCAAATACTATTTTTCCATCAAACTCCGGATACTGTTTTAAAAACTGCAGCATCAGCATCTGGTTCTTATCCGGCGCAATTCGGGCCGGAACCAGTATTCTGTTAATTCTGCGGTCTTCTTTTCCTGGTAACATCGGAACAACTGGCTTGCCATTTCTAATTAATCCGACTTTTCTCCCAGTCAGCTGCTCCAAAGCTCTTTGACCATATTCAGAATTGGCCAGAATACAATTGCAAAAGCTCAGGCATTTCTGATACTCCTTACTTTCCACTATAGCAGCTGCATCGATACGTTCTGAGTATACAACCTGTATCCCAAGCATCCGCAAATATGGAGCAATTACCAGATCCTCCAAATAGTTAATCAGACATATTGTATATTTCTTTTTTAAAACAGATTTTAAAATATGACGGATCACTCCCTGCAGTACCTTACCGCTGCCAGTACCTGCGTCAAGTTCATAAAAATTTATAAATTTTGCTTTTTGCCTGGTTTTTTTTAACAAAACATCTTCTTTCTTAAATCGATGTTCAATGATAACATCCATATTCCACCGATGTGATTCGGCATATGTCACCAGATATCGAAACTGTGTTTCCGCCCCGCCCCAGACAAATTCCGGCATCAGCAGCAAAACTCTTTTTTCTCTTTTCATACCACGGTTTCTTTTACACCTTTCTCTTGCATTTTCTATTCTTAATACTCATAATGCCAGATATCTTTCAACAATGTTTCCTGAGGCGATTTCTTCTTATTCAAATAATTACGCGGCATAACAAAGCCCATTTTCGGTCGATATAATATTTTTCTCCCGATCTCTTCCACATAAGCCTTTCTGAACAATCCTTTTAATTCCCCTCCCGGACATCGGTCTTCTTCTGATAAAGAGAATGAAAATTCCACTAACCTTCTCGCCAGTAACGGTACTCTTGTTTCCAGAGAAACAGCCATGGCTGCCCGATCGACTTTTGTCAAAATATCTCCCGGAAGATATGTTTTCAAATCCAAATACTGTATTCTTGTCATCGGTGGCAGCTCTTTATGATAATATTTTCTAAAGGCCCATAGCTTATCATAATCTTTCTCAATTGTCAATCGCTGACGCAGCTCTTTATCGGTTATCGAAAGCTGTGGAGAGCTCATCTGCATCAGACTGTTTAAGACATCCATCCAGTAATAATCTTTTTTATTATCTCTTTTGCATCTCTGATAAATCGCTGAAATCAGCAAATGATCCGGCCCTTTTTCTTTTTCTTTCCGCCATATTGCCTGATAACGTTCATATCCTCCAAATATTTCATCTCCCCCATCACCCGTAAGCACTACAGTTACCTTCTCTTTTGCCAGCCTGGATATCAGATAAGTCGGAAACGCCGACGTATCTGCAAACGGCTCGTCGTACCACAGCTTTAACTTATCATAATGATCACGAAATACATCCCGTTCAAATAATTTTCGGTTCATTTGAATCTGATAGCGCTGCGCCAGTTCACATGCATATGTAGATTCGTCGAAATCCGCATTTGCAAAACCCATGCAAAACGTCTCTAATTGTGGATTGATTCGATGCCCTTCGAATGTAACAATACTCGAATCCACCCCTCCGCTTAAAAAAGTACCTACCGGGACATCGGCTATCATCTGCTCCTCGACAGATTCCCGAACAAGAAATCTTAATTCCTCTATTAAATCTGACTGTTTTCTTTGTCTTCCCTGAAAACTGTTAATTTCCAGCTTCCAGTAAGATGTATCTTTAATAATTCTCTTTTGCGAAATATCAAAAATCATCCGATGTCCTGGCATCAGCTTCTGTACATTCTTATAACAGGTTTTCGGTTCCGGTATATAGGAATAATTTAAGTAATCATAAATTGCAGTGTGATCATATTCTGGCGAAACCGTATTACACATAGATAAAATTCCTTTTAGTTCTGAAGCAAACCCAAAGTTGCAGCCGTCAAAATAATAATAGAATGGTTTTATCCCAATGCGATCACGAAATAATCTCAGCGTACCGTCTCTTTTATCATAAATGGCAATTGCAAACATTCCGTCTACCTTCTGAACAAACCGATCTCCCCACTCTAAATATGCGTTCAGAATTACCTCCGTATCAGAGTTTGAACAAAATCGATAACCCTTTCGTATCAAATCCGTTCTCATTTTCTGATATCCATAAATCTCTCCATTATAAACAATCCCTACCTGATGATCCGCAGAAAACATTGGCTGCATTCCGTGATCAGACAAATCTACAACAGCCAGTCTCGCGAATGCCAGTGTAAAATCCTCTGACGGACATATTTTGATGCCATCCGGCCCTCTGTGTTTCATATCTGTGATTGCTTTTTTATAATCCCATTTCGAATGACTGCCTCCAAGAATGGCACACATATTGCATCCCCTTAAAAAATTTACTCTAAAAGTTCAAATATAATCCATATACATAAACTGTTTTATGTTCACATTTTGTTATACACTGCCAGAATCCTGCAAACTTCTCCCATTTCATTCGTTTTGTTTTGCAATATCCCTAATGGCTCATAAAACATCTCTTCATTTCTTTTTAGCATATCCACTTTCCTTTATCATTTATTTGTTAATCTCATCGATAAGCAACGAAAAAATACCATCTTCATATTCGCTTTGATGACGATACAATTCTTCCATTGTTATCGTACGTGTCAGATACCGCCAGATTTCCAGATGTTTCTTTGCATAATTTTCCCATGTCCAGTCTTTCACCGCATCTACGATCGCTTTCTTCTCTTCCTGAATCTTTTTCAATGTGTAAATAAAGTCATCTATCGTTCGACATGGAAAAGTTAATCCGCCTTTCGTATCCAAATGATAGCCCTGAGGGGTAACAATCGTTTTTACACCTGCAGCCAACGCGTCCAGATACCCCATCGCGCCCTCATCAAATCCATAATAAATCCAATAGTCCAGACTCGGCATTAATTTTTTATAAATTTCTCGGTCAAAGTCATTATAATACTCCACTTCAAAGTTCAGCTCTCTTATCCGTCCGACAATCTCATCCCATCCTGCGCCCATAATTTTCAATTTAAAATATTCTGGATTTAATTGTTCGCAAACTTTGAGTATTAAGTCGTCTCTCTTCCGAAAGTCCAGATAATGATAACACCGGTTTGTTATCCCCAATACAATTTTTCCTGGTTTAATTTCCCCATCCTGCGCAGGATTGACGTAACATATTCTATTTCCGGATATTCCCCATGCTGTCAGCTTGTTCCGTGTGTCTGACGACATACAGATTCCGACTGCGCCGTGTTGTGCCTGAAATCTGATCTGATCATTGAGTCTCATACAATCAACATGCGTAATCATTGTCGTTCTTACAGTCTTGCGATTGCCATAAAAATTCATAAGATCTCCATAATAGATATAATGATTCACATCCGCCGTATCGTCCTCTTCTCTTGCAATATCCGCCTGCTGCCCCAATTTTATCAGCTCTTCCTGTAGTTTTCGCGCAAACTTTCCTAATACCCAGCCGTCATCGTTATGAATGATACGTATTCTTAGTTCTGCTTTTGGGTCGATACAATATGTATAAGGAGAATAATCAAAAAATGGAAACGCCGGATTGTCAAAAAAATAAAATATCTCTGATTCAATCTGCATTTGCCCGATCATTTGACAAACTTGTTCCGCAATGTTTTTTTCCTTAATACAAATCAAGATAACTATTTTATTTTGAAAATCTGTAAGTCTTTCTGGCGGAATACAGAGAACTCCCTGTATCGATTTGATCTCGTCTGCCCTTCGATCACAAATATAATCTACATGCCCTATATATTTGTAATTCTTTTCTGCCTCGTGACCTGCTCCATACAAAATAATCTTTTGTTCCGGATGTTTTTTTACGTAATCAAAATAATTATCGCTTGTATTATACGCTGCCATCATGCTCCTTACCTTTCATAATTGTTATCTTCTTTTTTAATTATACGGCCCGTGCAATAAAATAACTGGTCCAGGAATTATAATCAGTATCTTTTAGTGAAGTACAATCAATATTATCGATTAGTTCAAAACCTGCCATTGATAAAAACATTTCCAGTTCCGGTCTGAAAAAATATCTCATCGTATGTAATTCGCTAATTGTATTTATTTTATTCGTGTCTTTATCAATCACCAGAATATCATAAGAAACATTCACTAAATTCTCTTTATCGCACATCGATGGCTTTGCAATTCTAATCAATTTATTTTCAGAATTATCCACCTCTTTTACTCTTACTGATGGCTTATCCGTCAATACACCCGGGCCATACCAGACATCAAAAATAAATATTCCGCCTTTCTCTATAAGACTCCGTGCCGTCTTAAATGTAGATAATACCTGTTCATTTTTAGCTTGATAGCTTATCACATGAAATAATGAAATAACGGCATCGTACTTACTTTCGGTTTCATAAGCTGTTATATTTGCTATTTGGAAATCAATCTCATAATTGCAGTTCTCTGCATTTTTTCTTGCCTGATCGATCATCCCCGTACTGGCATCAATACCAGTACACTTATAACCAAGCCTTGCAAGCTCAATATCATGCTTACCTGTTCCACATCCAAAATTAATAATTCGTTTTATCTGACTGCCATACTTATTCAATAATGCATCAACCACATCAGCCTCAGACTTATAGTCTTTATCCTTATTGAACTCATTATAGTAACCGGCATAATCCTGAAATATAGCCATATATTATTCCTTTCCAAGTTTCATTCATTTACGTATCAATACGATTCCACTCATTTATTTTTCAGCTTTATAATCACTTCTTCATCAGTAATGTTTTCAAAACGTTCCTTATCCTTTGCTCCAGAATAAGGTCCCTGTTTCACTTCTATCATCTCGACTTCTTCTATCACTTTAAATCCATGTCCGCCAGATGTAAGAAGTATCACATCTCCGGTTTCCAAAACACAGCTCTCAAGATAATCCTTATAATCGTCGTAAAAGTCCACTCGGAGTTTGCCTTTTTTTATAAATAACACTTCCTGTGTATACACAACATTTCTGTGCACTACATTATGCACATGAGCATCGATTATTTTTCCTGCCGGATGATGCATATATGCAACCTGTTGTGAGTATTCGTCTGATGTAATAAAATCAACGCCACTGCACTGATAGTTGTTTCTGATTATCAATGCAATTAACTTATCTTTTTTCCTTATTTCTTCTACTTTACTCATACTTTCTCCCATAAATCATCTGATCTTAATTCTTATTCTTAAAAAGATCGTACCAAATTAATAAATTTTTTCTATTACCATTTGCACTTTTTCAATTACCTGGTCCATCTGCTCCTTTGTTAATGCTAATCCACTAGGAATGTAAAATCCTTTTCTGGCCAAATATTCTGCCTTTGGATAAGTTTGATTTATAAACAATTTTTGCTTTTTATATACAGGCTGTTCATGCATACACCAAAAAAAGGTTCGCGATCCAATCCCCTCTTCTGCCAATAACTTCTGTACCGTCTTGTTATCAGCCTTTATATCTCTTCTTAATACCATACCGTACACCCAGTAGATATTATTCGCATACTCTGTTTTTTCTATTGGTAAAATAACCTCCTTCAAATTGCGAAATCCATCTGTATAATATTGACCCATATACCTCTTTTTTTCTACAAATTCATCCAGTCTTTCTAATTGGGCAAGTCCAACTGCTGCCTGGAGATTGGTAAATCGATAATTATCACTTATTTCATCATGAACATATCGAACGTCTTTTCTAAAGCAGAGATTTCTGATCATTTTACACCGTTCAGCAAGTTGCTCATTATCAGTAACGATCATTCCTCCCTCGCCGGTCGTAATATGTTTATTGGGATAAAAACTGAACGTGCTAATATCTCCAAAACTGCCGCATGGCTTGCCCTTATATGTTTGTCCATGCATCTCAGCCGCATCTTCAATAATTTTTAAATTATACTTCTTTGCCAGTTCAAGAATTTTTTCAACTTCAACCGGAAGCCCATACAAATGAACTATCATAATGGCTTTCGTTCTCGAAGTTATCTTTGCTTCTATTTCATCAACATTCATATTCCATGTATATAAATCACTATCAATCAAAACCGGAATAGCCCCTGCTTTAGTAACCGCCATTGCACAGGAAATAATGGTAAATGCGGGCATTATCACCTCATCGCCTTTTTTAATTCCCAATGCCTGAACTGCTACTTCCAATGCCGCTGTACCATTTGAAACTGATATCCCATACTTTCTATTTACTAACGCACACATTTTTTGTTCAAACTTTTGCACAAATGGTCCCTCAGAAGAAATCCATCCTGTATCAATACACTCACACAAATATTTCTTTTCATTTCCATTTAACAATGGTTCATTTACAGGTATAAAATTCATCTCAGATTGTCTCCCATTATTTATTTAAAATAGTATAGTAATTGTCTCATGTAACTTTTGCAGTTTATCTTTCCAAAACAACATCCAAAGAATGTTGATGCTTATATGTATCTTATAATAATCTTTTTATTCACAATATATTTTAAAAAATGGTCTCACTTTATCTCTGGTCCACTCATGCAAAAACTTCCAGCACTTTTTGCAAAACCTATTTTCACAATTAACTTCACATGCAAAACAATATGCTGAAAATAACCTGACTTTCCACAATAAATACCTCCAAGGCGAAGCATATCGAATAATATCCTTTTTATAACGATGCACCATCATCTTACATCCTTTATACATATTCCATTTATTACTGGTCATACTTTCTACACTTTTTCTATTCACACTTAGAAATTTACCACAATGCAAAACTGGATACCTCATTCCAACGGCTACAACAAGGCCATCATCCGTCCAACCTTTCTGCTCCTCATCCAGCATACCTATATGCTTTAGTACCTCTGTTTTGATCATTATTGAATTTTGAATACATAGTGATAAGTTTTCCATCAGAAACTTTTTCTGTTTAACACCTTCTTTATACAAATTATGATAAATCCACTTGTTTCTTCTCCCTTTGTGTTCAAAATACACATTCCCATACACCAAAGCAACTTTTCTATTTTCTTCAAATACTTTAATCCGATTTTCTATTGAATCATCTAAAAGGTAGTCATCCGTATCTAAAAATGTAAGATATTTACCTTTGGCCATTCTAATTGCAGTATTACGTGCCGCATTGGCTCCTTTCTTTCCTTCAGGATTTTCACAAATTTTTATTCGACTGTCTTTCGAGATTCTATTTATAACATATTCTTTTGTTCCATCATTAGAATGATCGTCACATATGATTATCTCAATATTATCATATGTCTGTCTAAGACAGGAATCTATCGCTTCTCCTATCACATTTTTCCTATTGTAAGTCGGCATTATAATAGACACCAACGGCATTACTTTCATAGAGTTTATCCCTTCTTTACTATTTTAATACAAGACCTGAACATAATTCAACATTTTGCACCATACTATATCGTTAGATCTAAAATATATATTTACTCTCTCATAGAAAACTGGCTTCTGTTTCTATAACTAAGTTGACAACACATTCTAACTTCAAAACATAAAATTCCTGCGCCATAATCTTCTTTTTGATTTTTGCCAATTTATCTGTAACCTCCTATCTCTAACTGTTTCTATTGCCCAATCGTATCTGGCTGTTTTTGCATAACAATCAGATATCCTTTATCAATACTCTAAATTGAATTCTTTGTTTGTCTTACATATACTGTCAATGAAAACTTAGAAAGAATACGTGCCTTAAGAAATATCATGCCAAGGTATGTAAGATATCTCTGATGCTTAGGTTCTGGAATTCGTTTTAATAATAACAAACGCATAGTAAAGCCTTCTCTCTATTTTATTGAGTAGAAAAAAGTTTTGAGTTTAATTTATCAACTCATATTTTCCCATAATAATGAAAGGTTTTATAAATTTTTTTTAATAGTCAGCACTAACTGCAATAAAACTTTTTTATTTGATACTTGAATATAAGGATTTAAAACTCCCCTTAACCACATACGCTTCAACATCTTAATCAGTCTGATTTTCGTTCTTCCATAATTATTTCCACTTTCGCAAATCCCGTTCAAAGTTATTATAGCATTTAATAAATATCTCGCTTCAGCCTGTTTTTCTAATTGTGGATAATTTGCTTTTACGTCCAGCAAAATATCTCTAACAAAAATCACATAGTCCATCCACCGCATATCGTTAAAATGAGATGATGTGCTATTTTCTCGATAAAAATTGTAGTATTTTGCTCCACCAATGTGAAGTATATTCTTACTCTTTTTTATGAGGCTATACGTTACTGGTAAATCTTCACTATTCTTGCCAACCGGAAATTTAATATCTTGAAACAACTTTTTGCGAAATAGCTTTGTACAAACAGAAAAACTAATTCCTCTATGCAAAAGTAATTCTTCAATTGCTTCGACATTAGAAAATTTTCTTTTTGCCCCAATACAATACGCATTATAACTTTTGCCCTCAGTAGTAATGCATCTTCTGCCACAACATACTATATCCACTTCATTTCCCATATTTTCATAAAGCTTATCATACATATCCGTAGCTATATAATCGTCCGCATCCACAAATGTCACATAATCTCCATTTGCATGCTGTAACCCCAAATTTCTTGCATTAGATTGACCGCCATGCTTCACATGAAAAACCGTTATTCGCGTATCTTTTTTTTTATAATCATCACAAATTTGTTCACTACCATCTGTTGACGCATCGTCTACAATAATGATCTCCAGATTTGAATATGTTTGATTTAATACAGATTCTATACACCTTGAAAGATAAGGAGCTACATTATAGACAGGTATGATCACACTAATAATTTCTTCTTGAGCACCTATTCCCCCCATATCGCTACTCTCCTTCTAATATTTTCAAAATCATCATTTCTCAGTCAAATCAGTTCTTCTCTTAATTGAATAAAATATGTTTTTTAATTATATTTACAATTTGAGTACATGCTGTTCCATTTCCATAAAGATCAGACGATATGCACATCTTCAAATATTTGTCTCTATCTGCTAATAGCTCTTTAAAATTTCGAGCAACATCATCCGAATCTGTTCCAATCAGTTTTAATGTGCCGTTCTTCACACCCTCTGATCTTTCTGTTGTATTTCTCAATACTAATACAGGTTTCCCTAAAGCTGTTGCTTCCTCTTGTATTCCACCACTATCAGTTAAAATTAAATATGATCGATCCATAATGTTATGAAAATCAATTACCCCCAGAGGCTCTATCAGCCGTATTCTCTCATGTTGTTTGAACACCTGAAAAGCTGCCCGTCTTACTTCTGGATTCTTATGAATCGGATAGATAATCGCTATATCGTCTACTTCATCAAGTACCCGTTTAATTCCCCTAAAGATACAGTATAAAGAGTTACCCAAATTCTCCCTTCTATGTACCGTCATTAAAATCAATCTGGCTCCTTTTGCCCACTCCAGAATTTCATGATTATAATCCACTGAAACCGTAGTTTTCAATGCATCAATTACCGTATTCCCTGTTATAAATATTGTATTCGAATTCTTACCTTCTTTTACCAAATTTTCTTTTGCTAACTGCGTCGGAGCAAAACTATAATCTGCCAATATACCAACAGCCCGTCTGTTAAATTCTTCTGGATATGGTTCCTTTATATTGTAAGTACGCAATCCGGCTTCTATATGCCCTAACGGAATCTGCTGATAATAAGCAGACAAAGCTGTCGCAAATGCGGTAGTCGTATCCCCATGTACAAGAACCAGGTCAGGACATTCTTGTTGTAACAAAATGTGCATTTTAGACAAAATCTTTTCTGTAATATCAAACAATGTCTGATTGTTTTCCATTATCTCCAGATTATAGTCAGGACATATACCAAATATTTTCAATACTTGCTGAAGCATCTCTTTATGTTGACCTGTTACACATACAACCGTATGGAACTCTTTTTCTCTTTTCAGTTCTTTAACTAAAGGGCACATTTTAATCGCTTCAGGCCGTGTCCCAAAAACTACCATTATTTTTCTCATATGTCTTCCAGTACCTCATTCACAAATTTACAAAATCTTTTTGCCTGCCTTTTACGAGTAAAACAAGTAATATTTCCATTTCCTGTATATTCGTTGTTTCCTTTTAAAATAAACCGAATAATTTCCTCTTCTAAAACGGTTGCAATTCCTTTTCTCGTATTTTCCAAAATATAATTAATATCAGATCTTCCCGGCGCTATAGCAAGTATAGGTGGATTCATATTTAACATCTCATATAGCTTGCCTGGAATTGTTGTTACCAATGCCTCGTCATATTCATGAATTGTGCTAAAAATTATATTTATATACGAATTCTGCTGTTCCTGCCTTATTACCTCTTCTGAAACAGCTCCAAGTATAGTGACAAATTCCTGAACTTTTTCACGTTGAACTATTTTCTTAGCCTTTAAATCTAATGCTTTTGGACCAATCGATCGTACAACCAACCTTATCTTTTCATTCATCTTCAAATTTATTTTGCTCAAACATTGTACAAGTAATTCAAAACTTTCCAATCGATGCATATACAATGATCCTGCATAATAAAGAATTTTTTCAGCAGACGTAGTATTTACTTTTCTGACTTTTTCAAGATTATCGTATCCATTAAATACTACTTCAAACTTCTTATTTGGATACCTTTTTTTTAAAATATTTCGAAATCCGGGTGTTACAGCTATAATACCGCTTGCCTCCCCTAATATATACTTTTCTATAATACGATCTATCCATCTAATATTTTTAGTACTTCCCGGAGTTTCCTTATAATCACTAATTAAATCTCTAATGTCTACAATGTATGGGCACTTAATCTTTTTAGCTAAATATCTTGCTACATATAGATTCTCCATTCCAGGATAAGTACCAATGACGATATCAACGTCTTTAATTGCATTAAAATCAATATTTTTTTTCACTTCAGTAAACCATCCAAAGGCCCTTGTTCCGACCGTGCCCGATGCAATATTATTACTTGCTAATAACTGCAAAATAAACCTTATAAGTCTATTTTTAATTTCATGATTTTTTTTAGATTTTCCTAACTGTATAATCTGTTTTTGACTCACTGGCAACTTAAGATCAAAACGAACATTCCATTCAATAAAAGCCCTATCGTGCTTTGTCGTAATAATATAAGGCTCAAAACCATATTCCTCAAAATATTTACACATAGTTCCATACCGTTTTGCTGCTATTAAATTTAATGGTGGAAAATAATATGAAACAATAAGTATTTTTTTCATGTCTGATCCTCGTAATAAAATTATTGTATCTTATAGTTTATATGTTCCTTCTAATTTACATATATTTTTCGTATCCAAAATAATCTTTCCTCTCAGGTTATCTCTATTTTGTACAATATGATTATGTCCTACCATAATAACCACAAAATCTATATCACTGATAAATGATTCAAACTCCTGATACTGATTTGAAACAATATTATTTTTTACATAGGGATCATAGCATTTAACTCCATAAGCTAAATGCTTTTTCATACATTCCAAAAGTTGTAAAGTTGGACTCTCTCTTATATCATCAACATCTTCTTTGTATGTCAATCCATATAAACCTATTTTCGAAACATCATTAATTCCTTCTTTATCCATAATTTCTGAAATCCGCTCCAGAACAAATTCTGGCATAGAATCATTAATTTTTCTGGCCGCTAATATTATATTCGCCAATCCCGGATAATCTCCTACAAGAAACCATGGATCAACAGAAATACAATGCCCTCCAACTCCAGGCCCTGGAGTCAATATATTGACACGTGGGTGCTTATTTGCTATTTCAATTATTTTATATACATCCATGTTATCCGCCCTGCAAATTTTGGTTAGCTCATTTGCAAATGCAATATTTATGTCCCGATAGGCGTTCTCAACCACTTTCGTCATTTCTGCAGTTTTCAAATCAGTTAATACAATTTCACCCTTGCAAAAACTTTGATATATTTGTTTGACTTTTTTTCCAGCTTCTTGTTCATCTGCTCCAATTGTTCTTGAATTATGAACCAGCTCATAAACTATTCTTCCTGGAATAATTCTCTCTGGGGCATGAACTAGATAGATATCTTTTCCTATTGAAATTTTCATTTCAGCAGCCAATGGTTTAATACATCGATCAATTGTTCCTGGAGAAATTGTAGACTCTATAACAACGGTTGCTCCTTTAGGTGCAACCTTACAAACTTCTCTAAATGCATCTAACACGTATTTAGCATCAAGTCTTTTATCTTTTTTAATATAAGGTGTAGGAACAGCTATAACATAAATATCTGCAACTATATGCACTTGTGAAAATCGAATACCATTTTCTTTAGCAGCCTGATAAAGTTCAACCATGCCTTCCTCAGTGGTATTTATTTTTCCCGACAGCAAATCCATAATTATTTTATCATTTTTATCTACTCCCGTTACCTTATTTTTATTTGCAGCCAACATTAATGCAGTCGGAAGTCCTATATATCCCAAGCCAACAATCTCAATCATTTTTCTTGTACAATATTTACAATAACGTAAACATATTCCTTCCTTTTCATTCTATTTTATACTTATTTTTTTATGATCAAAGACACTATATTCATAAATTTTAACATTTTATAAGTAATCTGTTTACTTACTTTTATACTATAGCCCGCTTTTCTTGCATAATAAGAATACAATTTACCACATTGTCCATAGTATTTTTGATCCCACGGCTTACTAGCTCCACGATAATGAATTATTATCGCCTGTTCTTCTGCCTTCTTTTCCGCTTTTATCAATTCAGTTGCCGATTTAATTCGACTAAAAGCATCATGTCCATCCAAATAATAAATCGCCGCATTATAATTGTATTTATAGTTTATTATTTTTGTTTTATTCCACAAATAATGATTTAAATATCCTTGATCGTCTTCTTTTATTTCCTTTAAATGATGTTCCAAAAAGTAAAGAACATAATCTTTTTTAAAAGACTCATTTTCTCGTAACTTGTCCAGGTCCATTACCAATACACCTGCATTAAAATATTTTTTTCCATAAGGAACCCCATTGGCCTGCTTAACCGCATTCAATTTGTTCTGATTTTTATTAGCTACTGCCGCCAATAGACTATATTGCCCAAAAGAATAATGAAATACTTCTTTCAAAGATCCATTTACAATAACATCATAATCTAAATACAAAACCCTTTTTACATTCTTCGGCAACGCAGATGGTATTAGTAATCTCAAAAATGTTTCGTTTGTCACATGCCTATATTCTGTCCTGTCTATATTGATTTGGGGAAATTGTAAAAATACGCATTTGTAACCTAATTCGGCAACTATTCTTTTATAGAAATTCAATTCTTCATTTGGAAGATCAAAATATAAAAAATAGCAGGTAAATAACAAATGGGGGTTATTGTAAAAAACTGAATATAACATAACATGTATCTGCTTTGTACAATCAGGACCAATCGCAAGCGCAATATTATAATTACTTATCTCTTTTTCTTGCATTCTCTTTCTATGCCTTTCTTTGAAATTATTCTGGCTGGGATCCCTGCTACAGTGCAATCATCCGGAATATCATTAATTACCACACTTCCTGCTCCTATAGTCACATTATTACCAATAGTAATGCCGCCAATAACTGTCGCATTCGCACCTATAAATACATTATCTCCTATAATAGGTTTAATACGTTTGCCGCTTTTATTGTGTTTTCCTCTTCCGATAACAACACCAGGTAAAACTGTTAAATTCCTGCCCGCTCTTTGAGGTGAAATAACCGCAAACGTATGATGTATTAACATACCTCCTCCTATGTGTCCATTAATTTCAATCGTATCATAACCTGGCAATAATTTAATGCTAATTATCTTTAGCCAGCTTCTTTCGTTACATAATCGATAATAAAAAACACTTCGGAATCTTTTATTTGAGCTCATTAAGTATATAAACGCAATCGTACTCCCTTCTCTGTAAGGTGTGTAGTGTAAAAACCTTGCAATATCTGACTGTATTTTAGATATATTCTTACTTTTCTTATATAAAATTACTGCCGGGAAAGCAAGAATCCCTCGAAAATATCTTCTTTTAAATATTTCATATAAAAACGTTTTACCACCATTTTTCATCTAACTTATACCCCAAAATCATTTCTATACGCTTTTTCTCACCATCAAATGCTCTTCGTAACTTTATTTCCGTTTTCTTACTCATATCAGCTCCCATCGGAACTGAATCATCATAAACATCGTATAGATTATCCTGTATTCTATCCAAAAAACGATTTTGCCCTTCCCACATACACTCAGGAAATGATTTACGTAACTTACGAAATATTGCATAGGCTTTCAATTTTTTCACATTTCTCGGAAGCGCATTCGTCTCATTTGAATGTATTCTATAGTTTATTTCGTTATCATACCTTAATCCAAAAAAACCGAAAACTTCCTTATAGAAGGAATTAGGATTCTGCTGCATATCCTCCATAAACACACAATGAATATTGCTATCAAAACATTCCATATATTCCTCCAGTTGTACACTATAATGATTCTCATAGCATTCATATGCATGTGGAACATTTCTTAAGTATCTGTCAAAAGCTTTCGAAAAACCATTTTTCACTGCATAACAAGTGTCATCATATGGCATAATTCCTAATTGCATTGCAAATCTAAAATGTGAATAAAACATTTTAACAGGGTTTCTCATAATAAACAATATCTTAGTATTTTGAGGATAATATTTTCTTAACCTTTTTGCAGTCCCCTTCCTACCTGATAAATGCGGATTAATTTCTATCACCGTTCGTCCTTCTGATTTACTGATCCCCCCATAATACTTATCTTCATACCATTTTATACCTTTGCAATATAATCTTTCGTCCATAAAAAAATCATTTTCTTTCTGCTCTGATACGATAACATCATCATGCTGTTTTAAAACATCATATAATGTTGTCGTACCGCATTTATAAAAACCCGCTACAAAACAATCTGGCTTCACTTTGTCTTCCTCTCATTTACCAAAACATTCAAACTGTATGTATACAAAATATTTTGATTACACAATAAGCATTCTTTCATTTTTGCAATATATTTGTCTGGAATCAATATACCAAATGTAGCATTGTCAAATACGTAAAACCGATTCCACTCCTCTTTTGTCAGGCATTTTCTAACGGCAGCAAGTATGTCTCTATATGCCACCCGACTGCTAGGATTCCTTTTTACTAATTGCCATAAAACAATTGTATCACGACTTTTTATTTGTTTTATATTAAATGTATCTTTTTTTACACCATTGTAAGTTCCTTCTCCATCAATCAAAATAATATCCGGATGTTTTTTTATTTTATTAAAATTAAATTTTTGAGAATTAGTCAAATATTGTTGCACCTTCTCGGTATTCACCATACAATTCGAATAATCCTTTATCCTATATTGATCACAGTACCCCTTCATTGACCATGGGGAACCTACTGGCGCTGTAATACTAATGCATTCCCCGCATACATCCGAAACATTGTATATACTTTCTCCAATATAGCTCCCAATCTCTAAATAAACATTTAATTGAAACTTCATGCATAGCCCTTTGATAATAAAATAATTTAATGGAAAAGCTGTTCCAGAAACGAATGATAGTTCTACCTGCATAGGAAATTCATCTAAAACCATTTCCAAAAACTTTCCAACTGATATAACCTTTCCTTCGTTATATAATTCTTCCATTAATTTCTGGCTTTTATGTATATTAACATCATTAGTAAACCTGGCTTTATTAATAAATCTATTCATAAAAATATTTTCCCCTTATATAAATTTAGACCTTTTTCATTCAGATAAATGCTCATTCTGTAATCGCTCTATCTTATGTCTCATATTCTATTAAGCTAATTATAACATCTCCTTTTGTATTTCTTTACTTAATATAGAAGTAAAAGCACTTGCGCCAAACGAATTCAAATGATCCTCATCTCGGAAAAAATGAGGATTTGCTGATATCTCCCACCTATCTTTAAAATCCAGAATCTTCACCCCAAAGTCCCCCTTTATCTTCCTCATATTATCCAAAAACTCACCCCTATACTTCTTCATACATTCATTATCTCTATGCAATTTTTCAACGTTAATGTATCGCGGCATCAATGTAACAAAAATTTTTAATTCTGGATGAATCTGCTTTAACAACTCACATAAATTACTTATATACTCCCTATTTTCCTTATTCGTTTTATCATAATATCTTTTAATACAAGCAAAATATCCATGATAGGGAATTGCACTATTTGGTGGTATGCCCATATCATATTCATCTTCCAAACGATACTCCCAGTATAAAACTGATTTTGCAGGTTCCATGTTGCCGGCAGATCTAATTCTAAAAAATCTGTCATAATTTTCTCTGACATACGACATATTTAATATTGCATCTGCAATACTTTTCTCTCTCTGAGTAGACAATGGCGAATAAAAATTTCTTTCTTTCATTTCCAAATTTATATCCGCTTTATACAAAGGGTTATTAGCATAATTGTGCAAATCTTCCATAAAGCCATAACTATTATAATAAAAAAGCAGTCCCGTTGACATTGACAAATCAACATTAAAAACCGGATAATCCCATAAATCCAAAATTACATATTTCAGATTACGTATTTTAGGCAAATAAATGTCATACGCCTTCTTCGCTACACGATAGTGATAATAGATATCCTCTCCATTGACAGCCAGATTACAACAATTCCCCGGCAATAATTGCGGATTAATCCCCCATGCAGCATGTGAACAGCCAAAAACAATACCATCATATTCTTTCTTCACAGTATTCTCCAATACTGCATCTACTCTCTGTTTTTTCAATAGTCCAATAATATCCAGAATTTTATCGGTCGGAATTCCTGCATTCACCAGATCTGATGATATTTTACTAAAAAGTTTTCTATCTCCAAGGCACACAATAATGCAATCAAATTCTACATTAATTAGATTTGAAACAGAATAAAAAGGTTTATTATTATATTCTTCTATTTCAGCAAAACTATCGCTGTAGCCAACTATATGAATTGTTGCTAATAATGCTTTTTCTACAAATATAGTCTTTTCGCAAAGCCCATAAAGAATAACTTTACTAATTTTCATTATTCCTCCCAGCATTATACGCTGCTTTAATCACTGCATTCACATATATTTCAGAACCATATTCAGGCATATATTTCACTAATCTGTCCAGTCCGTCCAAAACACGGTTATTCAATATGCCATACTTCTGCATTTGTTCCATTTGATTATGTGTAAATGGTTTACAAAAATAAGAGCCTTTGTCCAATACACTAAAACCACAATTAACAATCAGCTTTTCCAGTGTCTTTAAATCAAATACAGAAAATTGTTGAAACACTTTATTGCTTTGTGATAACTCATGAACATCAGCTATTAAACCCATTTCATAAGCCAAAAGCCTGTGCAATGAAAATGCATTTGGTACATTTGTATGAAAAATGGTATTTTCAGCACAAACAGCTTTAATACATTCGACTAAACATTGAGGAGATTCAACTTCGTGTAATAGTCCCGAACACAATATCATATCAAATGATTCTGACAATTCTTTATATACTTCTTCAAACGATTCACTAATTACTACTACTTTAGTGGCTAAACCCATCAAATCAGCGTTTTTCTTTGCATATTCTGCAAATTCTTTAGCGGGTTCTACAATTATAACTTTATCTATTGTAGCCATATTAACATGCTTGAATATAGGTTCCATCCCACATCCAATTTCCAATATTTTTTTGGATTTATATTGTTCTATTATTTGCGTAACTTTTTTTCTCCTGTATTTCACCTGAACATTCTGCTCAAACAAATTCTCTTTATAGTTTCTAGCGTATCTTTCAATATCCCTCATATTAAATTTCCCTCATTCAGTCAATATTTTGAAATATACTGCATTCAAAAAATACTCGCTCCCATAACTCTCTTTATTTCTAATAAGACCCATATTTAACTTTTTTCCACACTCCTCTGTAGAAATCCCCCATGTAAGTTTACTAAAGCCTTTCTTCTTTGCCTGCATAATAATTTTGTAGTACAAATATGTAATCGGACTATAATCTCTTTTTACAAACGGATTATATGACAAATTTTGAGCATGTAATATTTTTGTTCTTTCAAATACAAACATCATTCCTGCTGCTAATAACTGATTCTTTTTTCCAACCCCATAAAAGAGTGTCTGATTTTTTAACCTGTCTTGATGGAATTCTAATATTTCATCAAGACTATGGATAGGTTTTACTCCATACTTGTATAAGTTCACTTTTAATAGCTGATAAAATTGTGTTAACTCCTCATTAGTATCCAATTTATGAAACCATAAATTATTATCTTCACATTTATCTATATTTCTTTTTTTATTTCTGTCAATTTTCTTTCTTATCTCAGTATCATCACATTCCAAATCAACATAAGTATTTAAATCAACATAAGAGAAATAACCATAATATCTCAGCATATATTCAAATAACGAAACTGTTGACTTACAGTATATATCCGGTGTCAATCTCATAATTATCTTGTTAATTCCTTTATCCCTAAGATAATGTTCTACAACCTCTACCAATTTCATTATGTCCTGAGCTCTATAAATTTCTCTGCTAAATACTATTCCACCATAGGTGCTTCCCTTATGTGAATAAAAAACATTTTTTCCATCTTCATGAATCAAACACGCCGGGCAAACTGCTACCAACTTATTTTTTTTATATATTTCAAGTGACATATCCTCAAATTTACCTGCTTTATGGTAATTCAAAAAATTTCGTGTGTGCAGGAATGTACCATTAAGAGAATTATTCATTACAAATTCATCCCATTGTCTTATATGAAGATCCGAAAAAAGCTCAACCATCCATATGGAATTATTGTCCATTAACTCTCTTTCCTCCATTCAGAAATATACTTTTTAAATTCACTATAATTCCGAATGT
Organism: uncultured Eubacterium sp.; assembly: GCA_910577225.1. GTDB lineage: Bacteria > Bacillota > Clostridia > Lachnospirales > Lachnospiraceae > Eubacterium_J. The sequence continues at coordinate 69,947 of CAJTMV010000017.1, forward strand.
AATCATTCTCACAATAATAATCTGAAGCCAGGACCATCAAAATCGCATTATCAGAGAAATCATACATTTCTCTCCATATATTTCCGGATATATATATTCCCTCATATGGCTTATCCAAAATCACTACTTTTTTATCAGTTCCATCATCTAACAAAATTTTACAAGATCCCCCTACACACACAAGAATTTGTTCTAAATGCTTATGTGCATGGCAACCCCTATGCATACCTTTTATCGTATTATACATATAATATACTCTTTTTATCTGAAATGGCACATCTTTAAATTCCTCCAATGCTACCAACTGTCCTCTTTCATCTCCATGTTGTTGAAACTGATACTTAATAATATGCACAATATTTCCTCCGTTTTCTCAATGTAATAATCAACATTGCCTGTACAAATCCAAAAAAACTTTGGCAACACTTTTTGCATCATGATATATTTCCACATATTTTCTGGATCTCTCCTTTAAATCTCTTAAATTATGATCTTTAATTACATTAGAAATATTCATTTTAATTTCCTGACCAGTATATCCGAGACTTAGCACTGGCATATCTTGCAACCATTCTATATCTCTAAACATTTCCGTATTACTATTTCCTGACATAACCACTTTTCCCATTGCCATAGCATATAAAGCATTCATTCCATATGTACAACTGTACAATTGGTCGACTACAATATCAACACTCGCTAAATATTTTCTATATTGCTCTATCGGCATCCTGCCTGCAATTTTAAATTCAGCAATTTTTCCATATTCCTCTTGTAATTGAGTAAATATAGGTCGAAATATTTTTGTTCCTTTAAATCCTTCTCTATTTATGGGATGAAATACTTGTATCTTCTCATGTTGTTTATTCAAAACCCTATTTTTTCGCGTATCTATCGGCATAGGGATTACCGTATGTAATTTTGTATTATATTCAGTAGCATATTCTTTATAAATCCGGTAATATTCCCAAGCCATCGGCACTAAAACATCAGCCCTTTTATAAATCTCCCGTTCATATTTAATTTCATTTGCAGTTTCATACGGACAAGAATGTTTTTTTTGATCATATTGCTTGCACATTCTACACAATTCAGAATTCAGAAATTTAAACTTTTTGGCAAACACATAATCACATCCTCCGATTAACTGGACTACGACCTTGGCCTTGTCAAGTAATTTAAACACTTGAGAATGATTATAGAAACTAAATGCATTTGGATGCATAATCTGAACAACATCATACTGCTGCATTTTGAACAGATTATAATATTCTAAAAATGCATTCTCTATTCTTGCTTTTGAAGTATCACTGTCGATATGCATAAGTATATCACTTGAAAATTGCTTAAATCCATCTCCTGTATTTGCTAACGTAACCTGTACCCCTAACGCTTCCAAACCCACCTTAAGATTATTATGTACCCCACTAAATTCTCCAACCAGTAGCACTTTCATCTTTTATTACCCATCTGTTCTCCAGGAGTCACTCTTTTTTGACTCTTGTTATTTCCATCACAATAATTGCATGCTGTCACATATGATTTTTTATACATATTTTCAATTTGTTTCCGCAACTTGTCTGAGTGACCATCAATAGAAACCCAATCACTTTTGATTGCGCGCGGTATCATTCCAAGTTCACTTCCTCTTTGTCTTGAACAATACCAAATTTTCCCGTTTTGTATGTATTTACAGTCCTTCATTCCACAGTTTTGATATGTACTAATTAATTCTTGTTCTGTCTTATCCCTATCATACATCTGTCCCATATCATACCAACGTTGTCTTTTCAGCTCCTCAACAACAATTCCATTTGCTTTTAAAATCGACACAAACGCTTTTCTTCCTGGAACCACATTCCCATAATTACTAACCCTTACTATCACTTTCGGATTTTTTAATATTTTCAAAATATCTTCTGATAATTTTACAGTACCGTTTGTTATTAAACAAACAGTCAAAATCTTTCGCTGATTCGCAAACCAGGAAACTGCTTTATCCAATTGTTTATATAAAAAAATTTCTCCTCCTCCAAGTATTAACGTATGCACTTTATCCACCGAAGACAAAACATTATTTACATCACGGATAATCCTATTAAAATCAAAGTCGCATGCATCCTTTCCATACATAGGTATTAAATCTGCACAATATTTACAACGCAAACTACACTTTGTCGTCATTGTTACTCCTAAAAACGGCATTTCCAAACGTCTTCTTAACACAATATTTACATAATTAATTATTTTTGCAATTCTTCTCTTTGTTTTCAGACTATAGCCATGTTTACAATCTTCTTTTACCGACAAATTTCTCGCATCATAACGATTACTATCCCTGTACAAAATTTTCGCTGTATCTTTTCTTATTCTTCGATTTTTCATTGAACTACCACCATATATCTTCTAAATTGCGACCAGACAAACTCTCCAATAACTTCTTCTCACTTTGAAAATATTTCTCTAATTTTCTCCTGGTCGTTATATTCACCTTACTCTTATCTTCTATTTTAGTACTCTCTATAAAATCGATCAATCTCTCCTCTACATTGGTAGTGAAAATCAGCCATTTTATATCAAATCTGTTTTTATGCTCCAATTTCAATTTTCTGTTATAGTATTTCAAATATAAATGAAACTTTTTAAGCAACGGATATCTGGGAATAAAATCTGTTATATTAACTTTAATTCCAACATCCGCCCCTGCATCATAATCTATACTAAAAAATTGCAATATTTCACGATAAACACTATCTGCATCACGTTTCATATCTTCCAAAAAAATAAATTTAATATTCCTGAAATATTTTTTATACTCATTAATTTGTTTGCTAAAAACATGTCGACATTTCAATTCTTTCATAGTTTGAGCTGATAAATAGCTTTCAAATGCCTCAGAAAAAGAATGTTTTTTACAAAAATAAATGTCTTTCAAGGGAAATGCTCCTCTTCTGATTTCAAAACGAAAATGTGAATACAACCAATCAACAGGATTTCTCAATATAAAAATTATAGGTGTATCAGGTGAATAAAATTTGCTTAAACGTGAAGCTGTACCAGAAACTTCCGAAAGTCCTGGATTCACCTCCACAATTATGTCTTTATTACTCCTCTTTTCAAAATCGTAATAATGCTTTTCATACCATGTAATGCCTTTCTCATAAGTTGCTGAGTTTCTAAAAAAATAATTTTCCTTTTCATCTGATACTAAAATATTTTTATGTTGTTTCAATATCATGTAAAGAGATGTCGTTCCACACTTATAAAAACCTGCCACAAAACAATCTGGTCTTGCCATTCTGTCCACCTTCTATATTCACATTAATATTTCTGTATAAAATATTATCATATTGTTCCTATAAAAACAACAATATTTCAACTAATAAGCACACTATTACAAGACTTTACATTTACTATATTACTCTTAAACAGTATTCTTTTGTGAAAATACTACAAATTTCTTAAATATCGAAAATCTAATTCCATATTACACTTATATTTTTACAGACTTAATATGTTCATATAAGTTCACCAGTCAGGACAAAGATCACAATTTGCCCTTGCTAATTGCTATATCTATTTCCACCATAATGTTTTCCATTCTTGGAATCCAGCCATTCACATATCAGGAAAGAAAATCAGTTCAGCTGCGCTGAATGTACGATCTCTCATAAGTAACCCAATTAAAATCACAAACCTGAGGATGAAACTATATCAATCATGGAATGCACAAAATCATTTTTAATAACGAGCGATTAGATATTTAAAATCATGCATTATTCATCGCAATATACATTCTTAGCAAATTGATTGACACATTCAACTACATGCATTGCCTGTTCCTCATTCATTCCTGGAAAAACGGGTAAACTTAGTTCTTCTTTGCAAATTTTCTCGGTAACCGGGTAATTGTTTTCATTAAATACTTCTAAATAAGCCTTTTGTCTATATATTGGTATTGGATAATGAATATTTGTTTCAATTCCATTATTTCTAAGATAGCTCTGTAACTCTTCTCTTTTCTTACATAATATTGGAAATATATGATAAACATTTTCCTCTCTTTTCATTTTCTTAGGTAAAATATAAAAATTTCTATTTATTTGTTGTTCATAAATCTGCGAAATATTCTTCCTCATTTCATTCCAAGTATCCAGGTATTTTAACTTAGTTCTTAAAAATGCAGCTTGTAATTCATCAAGCCTGGAATTAATTCCCTTAAACTCATAAATATATTTTTCCCTTGAACCATAATTAGCCATTTTTTTTATTTTATCATACGTCTCTTCACAGTTAGTCACCACGGCTCCCCCATCACCTAATGCACCGAGGTTCTTACCCGGATAAAAACTAAATGCCACAGCATCACTTTGATTCACAATCCCTTTACCATGGTAAGTCGCTCCGTGAGCCTGTGCCGCATCCTGGATAACTTTTAGATTAAACTTACCAGCCAAATATGTAATTCGATCCAAATCAACAATACGCCCATATAAATGAACCGGAATGATCGCTTTTGTCTTTGCAGTAATTTTTTCTTCAATTTTATGAAGATCTATATTAAAAGTTTCTGGATCTGCATCAATCAAAACAGGAACTGCTCCTATTTGGCTAATTGCTAAAATTGTCGCAATAAAAGTATTTGCACATACTATCACTTCACTTCCTTGTCCAATCCCAAAAGCCATTAAACTCAGTTTAATAGCATCCAATCCATTACCAACCCCTACACAATACTTTGCATCACAATACCTTGCAAATTCTTCTTCAAACAACCTGCAATTTTTACCCCTAATATAACATTCATTATAAACCGCTTCTTTAAAAGTCTTTTCCAGGTCATTATACAACTTCTGATTAACCCATGATAAATCCTGATAGGGAATATACATCGTTCCAAACCGCCTTTCAATAAAAATATGAGCCTAACATTAAAATATCTAAATAAATCTTATTTACTCATTTTCATTAAAATTTCGTATCTACGTACTATTTGGAGATATTGTCTTATAATTTTCCTCCATATTCTTTTACGAAATCTATTTTTTTCTTCTTCGTTTGCAAATAATAATTTATCCTCAAATCTAAACTTTTTTAAAAACATTTCTCGTAATTCTATTCTACTAAAGTCAAGACTACTTACATAAGGATAACCATGTTCTTTTTGCCACGGGCCAGTTATCATTAAGATTCTGAATCTGTCAAATTCCGAAAGATATTCTTCATAGTTAGAAAATACAGGCGCTAAGTCAAAACCTGTGACACCCCTAAAGTAGGATTGTTTGCCGTGGGATGTTGTCTTCAGTAATGTATCTGACCAATCAATATTTAATTCATCACATATTTCATTTAGTTTTCTAATTGGATCACATTTTAAATCTTCGAACTTAATATATATTTTTTTCCAACCGGAATATTCTCCTTCAAAATTCGGACTTTTAAATATGGCTGAACAAACTTTTTCACCATCATTATAAAGTGCATTCCTTAAATCCACATTTTTCAAAAATGATCCTGCTCTTATATAAGAATTTCTTGTAATATTAATTATAGTCCCCTCACAACAGATTTCTTTTAACCATATTGCATATTCTTCAGTCATTTCTTTTGAAGCAATATGCGGTTCCCAATATATTATTTTATTTTCTATATCTGTTACATCTTTATTCCATATTTTCGCGTACGCAATATGTATAATAACAAACAATTCTTGCGAGGTATAAGTTTCTTTTTCGTGTATTAATTCTGATAGATTCTGTTCAAACAATTTTCTATCAATTAATTCTTCACTCTCCGTTTCTATTCTAAAATAAGGAGATTCAGCATCATATAGCTCCCAAAACAGCGACAGGATGTCATCTCCCTGCTTCACAGAGATTCTTAAACATATATCATATAAATTCATATTCAAATATCCTTCATCCAGTATTAACATATCTGGATGACCATCTAATAAATTTCTAAAAAAAACATTTCCACTACTTGTACTGGAAGAGCCAATTATAATTTTGCGTACTTTAATACCACGTTCTATTTGCATGCAATTATTTCCATCATATTTATTTAGATTCAGACTTTTATCTAATGAAATATTAATTACATCTGATCTGCCGTACTTGTTTAATTTGTTTATATATTTTTCTTTCAATTGTTCACTATATTTAGTTTGAAACTTTTCGCTTGTATAACACCCATAATACCTTGGAAGTATAAGTAAAATTATATCGCCTACGTTAATATCCTCTTCTCTTACCTTGTTGATCCATTGTACATAATTTTCAGAAATACCCAAAAGATTTAAATACACCATCTCAACACCTGTTTTTTGAGAAACAAATTGATTATACTTTATACACTGCCAAATATCTCCGATTAATACTATTCTTCTTCCCATCTGCTTAGTTGTATAGGCTACCACATTCATCCAACCATTTTGTGGAATTTCAACATAATCCTGTATTAAAAAATAAGTTTGATTTCTCCTATATCCTCTATAATGATAGAAATCCACCCCTCCATTTCCCCATGCACTATACTTGCTATATGGTTCTATTAAAACAATTTCTCCCATTTCTTCCCTTACAGTTTGGAAACTTAAAATTCTTTTTCCAAACAATATCTCCTGATCAGCATTATCAAAAATAAAACAGCATACATCTATCCCGTATTCCAGCAATAGATCATAGGCATCCAAAGCTTGAGAATCCACCCCAATTATTCCTATCTTCTTTCCCTTTAGCTTACTCAGCATGATATCAAAATTTCCATCTACGTCTTTTATAATTCCTTTGCAAATATTCTCTTCATAGATTTTCTCTATACATTCGAACTCTTCCGAAACACTATTTAGTAGTCGATCGCCCTCCCCTTCTATCATCCCATTTCCTTCAGCATAAACTATCATATTTTTATAATTTAATGCATTCTCTTCATTGAATACTCCTCCAAATTCACCCCAAATTTCACCTTTAGTTTGAACCTGTATATTTATTTTATGCAAATACTGTAAAAATTTCCATGCCAGCTCATTACAGCCATAAATAGTCACAATATCATACATCGGATAAACATCTTTAAAATCTAATGCTTCATTGCACTCCGATAGTTCATCTAACATTCTTAGTTCGCGATTTGCCTCATTATCGTTCCATGCAAAGCACACTAACTGATGCTGCCTATTCAAAATAGGCAGTTCATTCATTTTACCATAAAATATATCGAAATATTTTTTACAATTTCTAAATAGGTTTTCATCCAAGACTACATATTCTCTCATTATGGAATCCTCTAAATTATTGCCCAAAAGTGAAGTATATGTAATTATCCCAAAAAACTCGTTTGCTTCATTCAGTACACATATAACATCTTTTATATGATCATCTAAAAAAAAGTATAATAGCTGATTTCTATCCATTGTATTATATGTTACACAATATATCTCTTTGTCCAAAAATCTTATCATTTAAATTAGCCTCGCTCGCTGCAATTTTTAGATGCACTTTTATTCTTTAACCTCTTTTACTTAATTTCATGTTCATTATATTAAATTTATATCCTTACACGACTTTACAACTTTTATAAATAATCGCCTTGCTGTTGAATTAGCTGTTTTAAGGCATTCATGATACTGGTTGATTTTATGCTTGTTTCGATGTTTTTCACGAAAATGGCATAAAATACCTGTCGCCGGATCTGTTCGCCAACTGCAAACCGGAACTCCTGCACACTGACTGATTGATATTCATAAAATAGTTCATCACTATATGGCAATAGTTTCATTGCGCAGTATGAAATATTGATCAGGTTAACCAGCATTTCAATGCCTTTGCGGCTTCTGACCATATAACTGCAAAGCGACCAGAATCTCTTTTGCTCATAATAGCTGACTTCGATGTTCCATCGGAAAGCGTAAAGGAACAGGGGGATAAACTCCATCCACTCACTGCCTGTCTGATTCAGCGGGGATTTTTCCTGCCATGCGCAGAAGATCTGGAGCTGTTCTGGAAAAATGGTACTGAAAAACAGGCGTCTGCTGCCGGATTCCTTTTCCGGGGATGTCACAAATGCCATCACTGTCCTTTTACCAAAAATATTTGTAAGGACGCGGCGCGCAGCTGTGTAATAATCACCGATTTTTTCATCGGAGAGATTGAAATCATCCTGGATGGAGAGCTTTTTCCCATGCAATGCAGGCCGTCCCCTTTTTCCTGTCCGCTGCGGCGGCAGGCCATAAATAACGGAATCGGATCCTGCGTTTCCTATAAGGTCAGGGTTTTCATACTCATCCACGATGGAAACAGGGTTCTTCTTTACATACCAGCTATCGCACAGAAGAATGACATTTTTCATGGTTTTGAATTCCGGCATGACCTGGCGCACCATGGATGCAGCCAGTTCCAGTCTGGATTCCTTTTTCTGCCACATACGGTAACCAAGCGGGACGGAAAGGTAATGTACCCTGTTTTTATTCCATACCGGGACACAGAGCATCACACTTACAAAGCAGTGCCCGTTCATATAGTTAGAACCATTATGCGCGGCATGGTCAAAA